>MDLA01000049.1 GCA_001730015.1 Chromatiales bacterium (ex Bugula neritina AB1)
CGACGCGAGAAGAAAATCCACTTTGAAAACCCTTGACGTGAATAGGTAAGGTCTACCCGATATCCTCGCCACCCCATGAATAATGCGGGCTAAGTAGTAAACTACCACCGGATTCAAATTAAAAGCCAGACTTTCCGAGTGCAGGGAATGTGCCTTGTAGCAACTCAACTATAGCTGCGTCGCTCATTCTAGCTGGCAAACAACCCGCCAACTATGTCGGGAAGCTGGCTCATTGAGTGTATAACAATCGCCTCTTCAGACTGCTCGACCCGCTGTGTCGGGTCATATAACACAACAGGAATCCCTGCAGCCACTGCAGCCTGAACCCCGATATCGCTATCTTCCACAACAATACAGTCAGTCACATCAAAACCCATAGAGTCTGCAGCATGCAGAAATAATCCCGGCTCGGGCTTCCACGAGCCGACTTCGTATGCACTGAATATATTGGAATCAAAGAATCCAGCCAGGCCAGTAGCAGTAAGCGCTGTGTGGATTTTCTCTACCGGTGCGTTGGAAGCGACACACTTGGGATAATCCAATGCAGCAAGCGCCTCAGTAACATCAGGGATTGCATTCAGGCTCTGTTCCAACCGTATTTTGGCGTGCTCGCGAAATGTCGACGTAAAACCGGCCGGTAAGCTTTTACAGTGCAGTTCCTGCAGCTCTTCAAGTACCGCCGCGAGCTTCCAGCCTCGATAGCGTAGAACCAACTCAGCGGGATCTTCGTTTATACCCGATTCCCGTAACTCAAGGCACAAGACTTCATTGTTCATCAGCTCACTATCCACCAGCGTGCCATCACTATCGAATATCAAACAGCCCACGACAACCCCTTAAAATCCGGTACGTTGTCAGTTTACACCAGTCGGGTTCGCGCGGCTTTTGACGCACATTGGCAATCGTCGCTGTGGAGTTACCGCCGCTGCGTGCCCGTTTCCCCATGAGTAAATCCGCGAATGAGTTTTGCCTCCAACTCGCGAATCCGATGTGCCAGCTGGCTATCAGCCGGTGATCTGGCAAACGCGCTGCGATATAAGTTTAGCAATCGGACCGCTGCGCCAATCATGGGCTCGGCATCTCCATCGTACTGTATCCGCTGTTCGGCTGTAACCAGCTCAGCCTCGGCGTTTTCAATCAGCAAACCCCATCTCTCAGTTAAGGTTTCGCCTTTAGTACTTGCTGGAATTTCTGCAATTTCACCGAGCTGTCTCGCCAGGTTGATAATTTCCTCTTTCTCTTCGTTAATAAGACAATCAGCCAGTTGCTCAGAATTTCTACATCGGCGAACAAGCTGATTCCGCATGGATAAGATATCCGCAGTGGTAGACAGGTTCTGCTCTACGGCGCGAGAAGAAATCAGCCTCAACTCCCGATCAAGACTCTGAAGTTCGGAATTCGAGCAAATTGCCTGCTCAGTTGGTGTGTAGGCAATGCGGCAGTCAAACGCACCACCATATGCCTGCGCACTGACAAGAATTGCCCCTGACAGGATCGCTAAAAATGATCTGTTCATCTATGGCCCTTTCATCCTTTGCGCTCGATCTACACACGGTTTATGCGACTGTATCTGCGTCCTGCTGTCAGTCACTGAATCTTCCACGGCAGGTTTACGGCCACGATAAAAACTACTTTAACCGTATTGGCACAGTAATCGCGCTCATTTGCCTTACCAGTTCACCGTTTATCAGTCGTTTGCCTTGAAATGGTGCAGCGGTTCGCCTATATTCCGCAGCTCACGCAAACCTGCAACTTACCCGATTAGTTGTCTCGACAACTAACCAGGCCTCTACCGTTTCTGGTGCCGATTCCGCATCACGCGGTTAAGAATAAAAATCTGTCTGGCAGTGCACCTCGGCACGGACTTCTTACAATCGTTGAGAAACCTACCAAACAGGTAACAGCGTAATGCGCGTTTGAATAAACGGGCCGCATCCCTATATTTGGGGGTTTGTCCCAAAGCTTTATCTGGAGCACTCCGACACAGCGTCGGCAAGCACACCGGTTAACACCGGTGCTTTTATATTTGAGAAACAGAAATGACTGACTTAACTCGTTACCGAAACATAGGGATTTTCGCGCACGTAGATGCTGGTAAGACAACTACCACCGAACGTATTCTGAAACTGACCGGAAAAATCCACAAAATCGGAGAGGTGCACGATGGCGCGGCCACCACCGACTTTATGGATCAGGAACAGGAACGTGGAATTACTATCCAATCGGCAGCGACTACCTGCTTCTGGGATGATCATCGTCTGAATATTATCGACACACCCGGACACGTCGACTTCACAATCGAAGTGTATCGATCACTGAAAGTGCTCGACGGTGGTGTTGGTGTTTTCTGTGGTTCAGGTGGTGTAGAGCCTCAGTCAGAAACAAACTGGCGTTACGCCAACGAATCCGGTGTTGCGCGTGTTATTTACGTGAACAAACTTGACCGCATGGGCGCCGATTTTTATCGTGTAGTTAAGCAGGTCGAAGACGTTCTGGGCGCTCGCCCACTAGTGATGACTCTGCCTATCGGTATCGAAGACGACTTCATCGGTATTGTCGACCTGCTTACTCGCAAAGCCTGGGTATGGGACAACAGCGGCGATCCCACGAGCTATGAGATCAAGGACGTGCCGGAAGATATGGTTGACCTGGTTGAAGAATACCGGGAAAAACTGGTGGAAACGGCCGTGGAGCAAGATGACGATGCCATGGAAAAGTACCTGGATGGCGATGAACCTGATATGGACACACTAAAGCGTTGCATTCGCAAGGGTACAATTAATCTGGATTTCTTCCCTACATTGTGCGGTAGCGCATTCAAAAACAAGGGCGTACAAAATGTTCTGAATGCCGTCGTTGACTACCTGCCTAATCCCACCGAAGTTAAACCTCAGCCTGAAGTAGACCTAGAAGGTAACGAGACCGGCGAATTAGCTCACGTTGATCCGGAAAAGCCCTTGCGCGCACTAGCGTTCAAGATCATGGACGACCGCTATGGGGCATTAACCTTCACTCGAATTTATACGGGTACACTGGCCAAAGGCACAAATGTTCTGAATACCTTCACAGGCAAGACAGAGAGGATCGGCCGTATCGTTGAAATGCATGCAGACTCTCGAGAAGAGCTCGATTCAGCACAAGCCGGAGATATCGTCGCCATTGTAGGCATGAAAAACGTACAGACAGGCCATACTCTGTGTGACCCAAAAAATCCAGCCACCCTTGAACCCATGGTATTCCCTGATCCGGTTATCTCGATAGCTGTATCTCCGAAAGACAAAGCAGCCTCTGAAAAAATGGGGCTTGCACTCAGTAAAATGGTTCAGGAAGATCCGTCGTTCCACGTTGAAACCGACGAAGAGAGCGGAGAGACAATCATCAAAGGAATGGGTGAATTGCATCTGGATATCAAAGTCGACATCCTGCGACGCACGCACGCTGTTGATGTCGAGGTGGGCAAACCACAGGTGGCCTATCGCGAAACCATCACAAAGGCCATCGAAGACAGTTACGTTCACAAAAAGCAAACTGGTGGTTCAGGCCAGTTCGCTAAAATCGACTACGCAATTGCACCTGCAGAAGTTGGCAGCGGTTTTACCTTCGAATCCAAAGTCACAGGCGGCAACGTTCCCCGTGAATTCTGGCCGGCTGTGGAAAAAGGCTTCAAACAGAGTATCGAAACCGGCGTACTAGCGGGCTACCCATGCCTCGACTTTCAGGTAACACTACTCGATGGTGCGTTCCACGCAGTCGATTCATCTGCTGTGGCGTATGAAATTGCCGCACGAGCAGCTTATCGCCAGTCTATGCCAAAAGCAGGACCTCAATTGCTTGAGCCAATTATGAAGGTGGATGTTTTCACACCGGAAGATCACGTTGGTGACGTCATTGGAGATCTCAACCGCCGCCGCGGCATGATCCAGGGCCAGGAAGCCGGCGTAACAGGTGTGCGGGTAAAAGCAGACGCTCCGCTAAGTGAAATGTTTGGCTACATTGGAGATTTGCGCACCATGACTTCAGGGCGCGGGCAATTCTCGATGGAGTTCTCGCATTACGCCCCTTGCCCAGCGAACGTTGCGGAAGTTGTTATTGCACAGGCCGCAGAACTGAAGAAAGCTTCTTAAGTTTTCTAATTGCAGGACGAAGTATGTCCTGAATGTTAACCTTGTGGCAAAATAACTAAACTAATGTTGTACAAACCAAGGAAAACCCTGATGAAATTACTCGTAGCCGTATCCTTCGCTTTACTCAGCACCACTTCATACGCTGCTGGCGATGCTGCCGCGGGCAAATCCAAGAGCAGTATTTGCGCCGCATGCCACGGTGCAAACGGAGTAAGCCTGATCCCCAATTACCCAAATCTGGCGGGCCAGAAATCTGCGTATCTGGTGGCTCAGCTTAAGGCATTCAAATCCGGCGCTCGCAAAGGCGCTTCATCTGCGATTATGGCACCTATGGCCGCTGGCCTCAGCGACGCAGATATGGCAAATCTGGCTGCTTACTACAGCTCTTTGCCTGCTGCAAAATAAAGGCATTTCAACCCAACCGGAGATTATCTTCGGTTGGGTTGCTACCCCGAGCCTGCCTCAATTGAATTTCCCGGTATAGAACATTAACGCTAAACAGAAGCCTCAATTCGGGAATTCTGCAGCTTAGCCGCAGCAAATACTGCTTCAGTTCGGTTCTTTACCTGGAGTAGTCGAAAAGACGCCGACACGTGAGCCTTCACTGTGTTTTCCGAAATACCCAGATTACTTGCAATAACCTTATTCGGTTTGCCCATCACAACCTGATCCAGAACTTCTCTTTGCCGGGGTGACAGCAGATTCAACCCAGATGGGGCATTAGTGCTCTTGTTGTTATCCTGGATCGCCAGCAATGCCGGGGGCAAATAGATTGTCCCGGATAGTACAGTACGCAGAGCGGACGACAATGAAGCGTACGTTGTTGTTTTAGGTATAAATCCGGCTGCACCTGCTTCGATAAGATCATGGATCACCTCCGGATCCTCAAGTGCGGAGACTACAGCAATCAGTGAATTGACACACGCCGCCCTGAGACTTCTGAGCGCTTCAATACCGCTAACACCCGACAGATAGTAGTCGAGCAAAACCAGATCCACTGCCGCCAGATCCGGTGTATCCAGCGCTTGCTCACAAGACGGGCATAGAATCACCTCAGGCGCCGGATCAAAATCGCACAATAAAGTCTTTAAACCTTCCGCAAAAAGATTGTGATCATCAACTAACAAAATCTTCACACAGCACCCCTCACCTATACAGCGCGATTACAACCCGAAGAAAAAAACACTGATGACACAACGGGTGAGCACTTTCATTCACCCGGCAAGTACTAACATCCCTGATTTTATCGGGATTTACCAGTTATCAAGACTACTCACGCTACAAAAGCAGCTAACTCTTTACCAGCGAAATAATTAGATAGATTATCCAGCATCAACTGACCCATAGCAGTTCTCGTTGCCACTGTACCACTGGCAACGTGCGGCTGGAGTACTACATTGTCCATTGCCATCAATTCTGGCGGGACGTTAGGTTCAGCCACATACACATCGAGCCCAGCGCCGGCAATCTGTTGCTCCTGCAAAGCCTTAACCAATGCCGCTTCATCAATCAGTAAGCCTCTGGATATGTTTACCAGGTGACCATCAGGCCCTAAAGCCCGCAACACATCTGATCCAATCATACCGGACATTGATGGAGTTGGCGCTACCGCCAGGATCAGACAATCTACCGCTTCAGCCAACGCGTCTACTGTAGGAAAATAGTGATAATCAACATCAGTGCGCTTGCTTCTGTTGCAGTAACTGATCTGACAATCGAAGCCCTCCAGTCGCTTCGCTATCGCCATTCCGATACGCCCCAGACCGAATATACCTACCATACTACCGCTGAATTTAGTGGTTAATGCCGCAGGCCCTTCACTCACCCATCGACCGGCACGCAGATAGTCCTGTGTGCTCGCCAGCCGACGATAACTCGCCAAAGCCAGGGCGACTGCCAGATCAGCTACATCGTCAGTTAATACATCCGGGGTATTACCTACCCGCACACCTTTTGCTTTACAGTAGTCAAGATCAACGGAGTCAACGCCGACACCGAAAACAGAAACCACTTTTACCCTGGGCAGCCGGGCTAATAATTCAGCACTGGCCCCCGAGCCTCCGTCCGTAACCACTCCGGTTACACGATCAGCCACAGACGCCAAGAACTCGTTTTTATCTTCGGCTTCCCAGAGCCGATGCACCTGATACTGCGTCTCCAGTGCTTGCTGCGTCGGAGCATAAATCGGGTTAACCAGTAAAATTGATACGTCTTCACTCATTGGTGACAGGTCTCAGGTCGGCTTCAAGCCGCCCATTATATCCGTAAGCCTCCTCGATAAGCACCAATACAGAGTCTGGCAGACTCGCTTGCAGGACTAGTCGAGAATCGGTGGCGCTACACGCTGAATCTCGGCAATAGATGTAAGCCCCTTACCCACCTTGCGAGCACCACTGATCCGTAAGGGCTCCATACCGTCGCGGATCGCTTGCATACGAAGAACATTGACATCAACTTCGGATTTAATCGCGCTCTTGAGATCGCCAGTCATTTCCATAATTTCATAGATCCCTATTCTTCCAGCATATCCAGTATTCCTACAAACATCGCAACCCGTATTGACCTTGATTTCTGTCGGTGGTTCTATCTTGCACGGCTCAATTAATGATGCCCAGGCATCGGTTTCTATATCGATAGTCGTTGCGCAACTTTGGCACAGTGTCCGGACCAGCCTTTGTGCCAGTACCCCGACAATGGTATTTCTCAACAGGTAATATGGCACTCCGAGCTCCAGCAAGCGGGTAATTGCAGATGGAGCATCGTTAGTATGCAACGTGCTGATCACCAGGTGCCCTGTGAGCGCAGCCTGGATAGCCATTTGAGCTGTTTCATGATCGCGGATTTCACCGATCATTATGATGTCCGGATCCTGGCGTAATAATGTTCGAACGCCAGAGGCAAAGTCCAGATCAATGTTCGATTGCACCTGCATTTGATTAAACGCCGGTACAATCAACTCTATCGGGTCTTCAACGGTACACAGATTTACTTCCGGTGTAGCCAGCTGTCTCAGGCTTGTGTAGAGCGTTGTCGTCTTACCCGATCCAGTCGGCCCGGTAACCAGGATAATCCCATGGGGCGCTTTGAGCATTCCATTCCACAAGGTCTGCTCCCGCCCTGTAAAACCCAGTGCAGCTGCGTCTTTTAGCAATACATCAGGATCAAATACGCGCATTACGAGCTTTTCGCCAAACGCTGTCGGCATAGTTGATAGTCGCAGTTCAACTTCACGACCCGCCTCATTACGTGTTTTCAAGCGACCATCCTGAGGACGCCGTTTTTCCGCAACATCCATACGCCCGAGTATTTTTATCCGGCTGGTGATAGCTGCCATTACAGTTGCCGGCACTTCATAGACCTGGTGGAGCACACCATCTATGCGAAAACGGACAACCCCGTCGGTTCGTCCGGGTTCCAGATGAATATCACTGGCACGCTGTTCATAGGCATACTGCAGCAACCAGTCAACAATATTTACGACGTGCTGATCATTGGCATCGAGCTTACCTTTACGGCCAAGCTCCATTAACTGCTCAAGATTTTGAACGTTGCTGGGCGCCCCCCCTGACTGCTCACGTTTCGCACCCAGCACCGACTTCGAGACATTGTAAAATTCGTGTAAAAAACGCTGAATGTCGTCAGGGTTTACCAGTACGCAAACAATGCTCTTTCGAAGCACCGCCGAAAGTTCTTGCTGCCATCTGTTATCAAAGGGTTCTGCTGTGCCTATAGTTACTGATGTCGCTGTAACCTCCAGCGCAATAATATTAAACCGCCTTGCGTAGGCCAGCGACATTACGCCGGTAATCGAGGCTACATCTATGTTGAGCGGATCAATTTTACCGATCGGCACATTGATTTTTTCTGAAAACCATCGGAGTAAGACATCGAGTGTGATGAGACTGCCCGGTTGCTTTTGATTCTGCCAACCGCACTCGGCAATTATTTTTAGAGCACTTCTATCATCACCGGAAACATTGCTCCGCACCGACCGCAGAACCGTATGATTTTCTTCTGAAATCATACTCTCTGCTCTGAGTTGCGTCAGAATTGCGAACAGATCCAGGCGACCGGTTAATGGATCCGCGAATTCCACAGAATCATCATTGAGGGATTGTGCAAAATTGGCACTCATCGTGGTCTCTCAGGTAATTTGCAATAACATCAACAGATGTGCGACTGACAGCAACAACAGGATCGCCGGTTGCCAGCCCTATTACCAAGAGTCGGCATAGAGACAGTATTCTTGCCCGCTCGTCCCCATAACTGCGAATTACTGACCGGTGCCGGCCGGCATTGATACAATCGGTAGCTGCATTCACACACAGGTACTCATTGCAGAACCAAGCCTAATGCCAAAAAAAGTGACCATCTACCACAACCCGCAGTGCTCAAAAAGCCGTGCTGCAATGGCGTATTTACAGCAGCTGGACCTTGACATCACGGTTGTTGAATACCTCAAGGATGCTCCCGCTGAAAAAAGTATCGAGGCAATATTAAAAAAACTAAATCTGTCTGCACGGGAAATTCTCAGAACCGGCGAATCTCAATACAAGTCTCTTCAGCTGGATAAACCCCACAGCGAGGCTGAATTGATCGATCTTATTCATCACAACCCGATTCTGATGGAACGTCCCATTGTTGTTACCCGGCATGGCGCGGCCATAGGCCGTCCACTGACGAATATTATCGAACTGCTGGAGGATGAAAGTGATTAAAGTGGTCGTGCTTTACTATAGCCGGGAAGGAACCACCAGACGCATGGCCAATCAGATAGCGCGGGGCGTTGAATCCACAACAAAATGCCAGGCGATTGTACGCACCGTGCCAGAAATAACCGCAGTCAACGCTGAAGCCTTCCGCATCAGCGAGCACAAAGAATCCAGCGCTCCGTACCTAACACACAATGAACTGCGAGATGCCGATGCTCTAATTGTCGGTAGTCCGACCCGGTTCGGCAATATGGCCGCACCCTTAAAGGCATTTTTCGACTCCACGACAGAAATCTGGTTGAGTGGAGCCTTGTGTGATAAGCCCGCTGCGGTGTTTACCTCCAGCGGGAGTATGCATGGTGGTCAGGAAAGCACGTTGCTTACCATGATGCTGCCACTTATTCATCATGGCATGCTGATGGTTGGTTTACCTTATACCGAACCCGCTCTTTCTCTCACAGAGAGCGGCGGATCCCCCTATGGCGCCGGTCATGTATCGGGCACAGGCAACAATCCGATCCTCACAACAGACGAAAAAAAACTGTGCACACTACTCGGCAACCGGGTTGCTACACTTGCAGCGAAACTCGCAAATTAAAATAGAGAAATATTGTGGAAATTCAGTGAATATGGATCATCCAAAACTCTGGCGCTGGGTCGCACTGATTGGCTTTTTCGGTACTATGGCAATTTTACTGCTATGGATTACCTGGATATCGCCTCCCAGATCGCCAAAAAGTATAGCCCTCGCGATTGCCTTGATCCCAATGCTCGCCCCGTTGCGCGGAATCCTTCATGGTAAAAACTACACTCATTCATGGGCTAGTTTTTTATCATTGCCCTATTTTGCATACGGTGTGGATGCACTCATTCATAAAGCCGAAAATAACTGGCTAGGCCTGGTGCTGATGGCTTCCAGTCTGCTGTGGTTTTTTGGCTGTATATATTTTGCACGCTACAATCGTGTAATCAATCAAACGTCAGACAGCGCTTCAAAAAAGGAATCGTGATACGCGCCCTGCCAGCCGCAATGGATTCCGTATCCAGTGTAGCTACGGCCTGTAGCAAGCTCATCAGGTCCCTGGGGTAATGCGTGAGTAAATAATTTGCTGCTTCAACATCAAACTGCATCCCGCGTTGTCGAGCCGCGGCCAGCATGGCTTCCCGTATATCTTCGTCGGCAAGTTCCTGAAGCTTCAGTACCGGACCCCAGGCAAGCCGAGACGCTAGATCAGGTAAGCCCCAGTTCTCTGGTGAAGGCGCCATCCGGGATCCGAATATCAGCTTGGTAGCTCCCTCCCGACTGAAATTTATCAGGTTAAACAACGCCATTTCCCAGTCGGGTTTATGAGCGACATAGTGGATATCGTCTAATACGACTAAATCATGGAAATCCAGCTCATCGATCAGGGAAACAGGAAGCGAATTGTCCGCAAGCGAAGCGTAAAAGGATCGCTGCCCTGCCGCCAGCCATTGCCGATGAGTCGCAAGCAGCAGATGGCTTTTGCCACAATGCCCACCACCCCAGAGATATATTTGCCGTACACTACGGGAATCACGCAGGCTTACCATTAAATTGGCTGCGAGACCATTCTCACCTACCGAAAAATTATTAAAACCCGGCGGTTCGGACGGATTAAATGGCAATGGAATCTGCGGATGAATCATCGCAATCGCTAACGAGTTTGAAATCGAAAACCAAGCTCGCCACTGCCATCCGGGGCAAATGGCAAGGGGCTCAGCTGCTGCTGCCTCGACAACGCGTCCCGCAGTACTGAGGAATCAATTTTAGCTCGAAACACTGTTGCCCCCGATTCCAGCGATTCAGTAACTACTGAGCTGTCGATTGTGCGCAGCATACTCAATACATTTTTGTAATCTGCTAAATTACTGATGTTTTCGATGCGCACGCCGACCCCGCTGCGCTGGAACGGCTGATCACCATTTTGATAAATCGATCCGGCGGCAAAATTGTCTGCTTCTTTATTCGCCAATTCACTTATTGCCGTGATCAGCGCTTCATCGAGTGTCGCTGTTGTCAGTGTTGCCATTCGCTCCGGGTAACCTGGTACTGAAAAGCGCCACTCAGATTGCCAGGCATCTGCCGACAGCCGAAACAACGCTCCGGTCATACGCCTCGTTGTGTCATAACGCGCCATCACCGCTTCCAGCCGATCAACCTGATTATAAAGAATGTCGGTAGGTTGAATAACAGCCAGATCCGCATCATCAAGCACTGGAAATTCAAAATCGAGAGAATTGGCTACCCCGAGCTGCACCATACGCGACTGGAACTTTTTTCCACGTTCTCCACCAATAATAAACTGCGCGCCATCCTGATCCACCGCGACCAGCGCCAGTACATTACTTTCCACCTCTTCAATCGTTTCCTCGACCAGAGGCTGAGGTGCCAACCGCTGCTGAACCAGAGCTGCAACATTATCAGGAAAAGTAATCTGTATTACACTGGTCGCTTCTGCGCCCTCTCTCACTTTACGAGTCGCTAACAGCGACTCTGACATAAGCGGGTCAACACGCTTGTAGCGAAAACTCTGCACATATTTTGTCGCCTCATTCAGTACTTCCTTACGCTGTGGATTTGCTTCAAACCCAGGTAAATCCCGTTGTAAAATTTCATCAAGCGCAAGCCAATAGGCACTACTGCGCTGGCTGGCTCCCTGATCAGAAACCAATACTTCCGCCTGCTGTCCATTAACAAGTTGCGCACGCAAACCCGTTGAACTGATAAGCAAAGCAGCGATCCACATAACAGCTACCGACAAATTGCTGGTGATTGGTAGTTTGCGTCTCAAGTGAAAATACGAAGGCTTCATATGCAGGCTTCAATAAGTGTTGATGCAGAATTGTAACCCAGTCACCGGCAACAGGGTAAAATCACCCCATCTTAACCGCATAATTACACCCTATGAGCGAAAAGGAAGGATTTAGCTACCGAACAGCAGGAGTAAATATCGACGCCGGCGCTGAACTGGTCAGGCGAATAAAACCCGATATTGCTCGCACCCGCCGTGACGGTGTCCTTGGCTCGATTGGCGGGTTTGGCGGGCTGTTTGAGCTGCCAGTTGGCCAATACAAGCAACCCGTACTGGTATCAGGTGCAGACGGTGTGGGCACAAAATTAATACTGGCAAACCATCTGAATCTGCATGACACCATCGGGATAGATCTGGTCGCCATGTGTGTTAATGACATCCTGGTAAGCGGTGCCGAACCATTATATTTTCTCGACTACTACGCCTGTGGCAAGCTCGATATTGAAAAATCAGAGAAAATTATTGCCGGAATCGCCGATGGCTGCGTGTTGGCCGGTGCTGCCCTGATTGGCGGTGAATCGGCAGAAATGCCTGGCATGTATTCCAGCGGCGACTACGATCTTGGGGGCTTTGCAGTCGGTATTGTAGAAAAACAAAAAATACTCGACAACACCACTGTAAAACCTGACGACCTCATTCTGGGTTTGGCATCGAGTGGCTGCCACTCAAACGGCTATTCTCTGGTGCGAAAAGTGCTCGCTGCCAGCGGCAATTCCACTGACACACTGGTGGGAGGCAAGCCTTTAGGGGCACAGCTTATGACGCCAACCCGAATATACGTCAAATCAGTTCTGGCACTACTTGACAACCTTCCGGTGGCTGCGCTGGCGCACATTACCGGCGGCGGAATTACCGAGAACATTCCAAGGTCTTTACCGCCTGGCACCAATGCTACTATTCAGATATCAGATTTCGATCGGCCGGCAATATTCGATTGGCTGCAGAATCAGGGTAAAATCGCTGAAGAAGAAATGTTGCGCACCTTCAATTGCGGCATTGGAATGATCGCCATTGTATCGCCGGAAAATGAACAGCAAGCTGTCGATATACTGCGGCAACACGGAGAAACAGTCACTGTTATCGGCACGGTAACAGAGGCCGAGAGCAACACCGACCCACAGGTAATCTTCACCCACCATTAATGAGCAAATGCCCTGATACAGCTGCTCCAGCCCGCTCCCTGGTGATACTGATCTCAGGCCGGGGTTCCAACTTTCAGACGATTCATCAAGCTTGTCTACTTGGTGCGATCAATGCGGACATAGCATTAGTCATATCGAATCGCCCCGACGCCGCCGGTCTCGTCTACGCGCGCGAACAAAAAATACGCACGCGCGTGCTAAATCACAGTGACTACACCAGTAGAAATCAATACGACCTGGCACTGTCCAGCGTTATAGATACGATCGAACAACCATTTGTTATCCTTGCCGGCTTCATGCGCCGCTTAACCGGATCATTTACCCGGCGGTATACCTCCAGACTAATTAACATCCACCCCTCCCTGCTTCCACTGCATCCCGGTCTCGACACCCACAGGGCCGCAATTGAGCACGGTGATCGATGGCACGGGTGTAGTGTCCATTATGTGACAGAAAAATTGGACGGCGGACCGGTAATTGCGCGTGCTGTAGTGCCGTTATATAAACAGGATACTCCGCAATTGCTGGCAGCCAGAGTGTTAGCGAAGGAACACATGTTATACCCGCATGTTATCCAGCTGTGCCTGACCGGCAGAATCGAATGGAAAGATGGTCACATTCTTCATGCGGGTATCCCGCTTCAATATCCACTTGCCTTCTAGACATTGTCTATCCAATAACAGATCCTTTTGAAACAACATGCTATTACTCTATTAATATATTGGCCAATCGATACAATTTGTATGAATAGTCAAACAAAATGGTTAGGTGCGCTAGCAACGTCTCTCTGCTTGATTTTCACATCTGCAAGCGCAAACGAGGCAGGTAGAATAAGGCCGTTTACCGCAAAATATTCAGTTGAAAATGACTACATTACGGCAGGCGTCGCCTACCTGAGCCTGCTACCGGACACCAACAACAACTTCGACCTCACCTTGCGTACAAAACCGAAAGGAGTATTTAAGTTGTCGAGCAAAGGAAGTCTGCGCGAACAGGCAAAAATGCCTTCGTACAATGAACCTTACAATTCGTTTAGCTACAGTTATCAAGATAAAGGCAACAGGAAGCGAGACTACACAACAATATTCCTACGAGATACAAAAAAGGCAAAACTCTTAAAGGCAGGGAAAACGCAAACGATCACAATCGACGAACCAGTAACTGATCGTCTGTCAACCATGCTTGTGGTAATGAACGAGCTTCAGCAAAACAATTCATTTTCAGCAATCGACGTGCAAGTTTTAGAGCACGCAAAAATGCGCACCATGACTTTCACCAACCGGGGAAAAGAAACAATCAAAACGGCTGCAGGACGCTTCCAGGCAGTACGCATTCACCGTGGCAGCCCTAACAGTAATCGAGAAACAGTGAGCTGGTTTGCCGCACTACCGGACAAGGCAGCCCTGGCACCAGTGAGGATTGAGCAATTCAAAAATGGCAAACTCACGCTACGGCTTGAGTTACTTGAGTTTTCAACGGTTGATTAATTGAACAACAACTGCATATTAAATTACATTGATCGCAATAACCGGCCAAAAGATCACTTCCGCAGCAGATCATTCATTCTCGGACAGGCTTCTAAATCATCACGAGGAAGCGCAATGTTAAGCACTCTCAGGCAATTGCTGCTGTCGTATACTACGACAACTTTTTCGAACGCACTTTGCTCATCGAATCCCCGTGAATAATCCAGGCTAAGATACCCTTAAAGGAAGATATATTTGAAAGCAGCGATAATTGGTGCCGCAATCGTCTCCGTAATTTTCATTGGAGCTTATACTTGGTGGTTTCAAACCAGCTGGCCACTGTCACTCGCCTACGCTTTATTTTCCGTGCTGTGCCTTACTACCATTCCAATTTGCTACCGCCTGTTTGGCTTTCAGGACAACGATATCATCGAAGCACTGGTCCGACGGGAACAACAAGAGCACAACCAGATGCTCGCCCGCCTGGATACCATGCAGCAGGACCTGGATGGTCTGGATATTGAGGAAGGCGCAGCACAAATCCAAACACTAACGGAGCTGCTGAATGACTTTCACGAAGTTATCGCCAACCGATTCCGCGGAAAGCAACTCAGCTCAAGTACTTATTTAAACACCGCCCGGGACGTACAAAATCAAACGCTTCAAAACCTCTCTGACATGATCGGCATTGGCCATAGTATTGCGAGCCTCAAGCGCCATCAGGCAGCTGACAGCGAACACCAACTGGATTCACAGCAAAAACGACTCGACTCTCTTATACGGGAAAACCGCAAATTGTTCGCAGCACTATCTGAAACATCTGTCGAAGTGGCAAATATTCAGGAGATCGGCGCGTTCGAGCGTACCGAAACTCTCGCACGCTTAAATGATCTTGCTGTTATCGCGCGACAGCAGAGTCGCTAACGGGAAACCAGTTCATGTACCGCAACATCAAAACAGGAAAAAAAACAGTGTTGGCTGTTTCGGCCATCGCCATCATGCTCCTGGCCTGTTCACCAGGTAAAATCGATACACAGGAAGCGGCCCTTGAAAAGCTCAACGAGTTAGTCACCGATACGATTCAGCCCAGCCGCAGAGAAAATAATTATCGCGCAAATATAAAATTGAGTAAAACCAATCTGCTGTCAATGCTGCCAAGTATTGATGAGTACCCGCTAACTACAGAAGCGCAAGACGGTAATCGCACTGAAGCGGTGGAAATTTTCACATCCTCCGAGAAGGCCGGAAAAGGTCGTGACGGTTTCTATAATGAAATGGCTGCACTCTTCAACCAGCAGCAAATCAAAATTAACAATGGCAAGATCGCCCAGATCAGTATCCGAAAGATCGCCTCAGGCCTCGGCGCTCAATTTATACTCGCACACAGCAATACACCGGACGCATTTTCACCGAGCAATCATCTCTGGGGGGATATGCTTCTCGCACAGGGTATTCCTCTGCAAAAAATCGCTGATGTCACAGCTCCAAATACCGCCGGTGTGATTGTTCGATCATCAAAAAAAGAGCTTATTACCAGCAACAACCAACTCGATATCCAGAAACTACTGACTGCTGTTACCAGCGGGTCGTTTGCAATGGGATACACTAACCCGTACCAGTCGAGCACTGGCTTGAATTTCCTTCTGACCATATTAAACGCATTCGCAAAAGGAGAAGAATCACAATTTCTGGCACCGGATGTAGCAAGCGCTTTTGAGGCCTTTCAAGCCGGCGTACCGTTTGTTGCCCAAACCACTCTGCAGATGCGCGACGCCGCAGTAGAAAGTGGTGTACTGGATGCGCTGGTGATGGAGCATCAATCCTGGGTAAATGTCACCGGCATGGGTGGCTATGAATTTATTCCGTTTGGCGTCAGGCACGACAGCCCTCTCTATGCAACCGAGCAAGCGGACGCGGCTGAACGTGAGGTTCTAACACTGTTTGCCAACTTCCTTAAGCAAAACCAAAATAAGGTTAACGAATACGGGTTCGGTCGCAACAGTGACTTCCAGAGCAGCTATGCCATCGAAAACGGCGCAATGATTCTGGGCGCACAGAAAATATGGAAAGAGAAAAAGTCGGGAGGCCGACCGATTGCCGCGGTGTTTGTAGCGGATACATCCGGCTCGATGGACGGCACTCGTATAAAAAATTTAAAGCGTGCACTCATTGAATCATCAGATTTAATCAGCTCGATCAATTCGATCGGCCTGGTCAGCTACAACGAACGAGTCAACATAGATCTTTCCATAAGACCCTTCAACATCCAGCAAAAATCATTATTTATCGGAGCTGTCGAGCAACTGCAGACGGGGGGAGGGACCGCTACCAATAACGCCGTACTGGTGGCAGCCAATGAACTGGCCGAACACGCCAGAAGCAATCCCGATCATAAACTGGTAATTTTTGTACTGTCCGACGGGGAAACCAATAAAGGGATGGAATTTACTGACGTTTCTGCCGTATTGGAGTGGACAGGAATACCGATTCATTCAATCGCTTACGAGTTGTCTTCCGATCACCTGAAAGCTATGGCGGCACTAGCTGAAGGAGCATATATTGAATCTAGCGCCGAATCGGCCTCTTATCGTATCGGTAACTTGCTTAATTCCGAGATGTAGCGGCAATGAAACACGTTAAGATCTTCGGCGCGTTGCTTGTTCTGCATTTACTTGTCTGGACAGGCAGCCACTTTTATTTTCAGCAAAATAAATCAGCTATTCTGGTTGTTGTTGATACATCATACTCGATGAAACAAAATTTTCCCGCCGTTAAAAAGTGGATAGAAGATTTTGAATCTATAGACCGTTACAAAACAATACATATAGGAACGGACAAGGCGTTCCTGGGTGAACTGGCCGAATTGAAATCCAAAGATATTATTTTTAGAACTTCATTTGGAAAACTGGATTCTGACAACCTAACCAGAATCTACAGCCAAATAAAATCTGACTTACGCTATCTCTTAAGTGACGGTTCTCTTGAGCCACCCGAATGGCAGGTAATTTCTTTTTAGTGGCTTGTGGCAATGCCTAAAGGCTAATACCACCCAGGCTAAACGCAAAAGGCTGTTAAAATCGCTTTTGAATCCTGGCCCGCACTCGATAGTCAGCTTCTTCAATATCATTGCCGCTTTGCATAAACGGCATCAGAACATCGGCACTCAGACGAAAACTCTCCCGCTGCCAGTGCAACCCGGGCGAGAAGAACCACTGCTGATTATCGACACTGATGTTATCACTGTGAACCTCAACGGCGTTAAATTGACCGCGCAGGGATACCGTCCACATTGGATCCGTTGTATCGAGCCCTGTCAACGCAAAACGCCGTCCAGTTGTGACACCAAGCGACCACAGTTCTTTATCGTCGGTATCGTCTGAATCCAGCCGGAACTGCCGAAAGCTTAAATCGACACCGTTGTAGTGAACAGAACCCAACTTACCGTAATGCACGCCAAGTTGCCTGCTGCTGATAAATTCTGATTTACCGGTATATGTATCGATATCAGCAACTTCAACCTCAGCTGTGTACCCGAACCCATGATTAATATCCTGCATACGCGCTTCGCCAGGCCGCAGGAAATCTATCCGATCAAGTGTACTAATACTTTGCCCGTTGAGTTGTGGTGTGCTCACCCCGCGTAAGTCTTCCGCCAGGGATGCGGTCAACTTGAACAACCGGTCTGACCGAAACCCCGAGTTGCGATCACTTAACGCGCCAGCAGCCAGATCATCGCCATGCCAGCCATATGACGGCGCTGTGTCAGGCAATGGAATTTTGTAGCTGTGATCGTCGCCCGACTGGCCCCAGCACACAGAGCTAACGGTACTCAGTAAAAGAGCCAGGCACCTTTTCTGTGTTCGGCTGTTCATCTTATTTGCGGTCCCTTACAACTGCACCGGGAATCTCCGGCACCCGGGTAGGTTTATTAATGGCCAATGGTTTTTTGCATTAACCTGATACGCGGCTATCCTCTGCCAACTGCATCCTTGTTGTATTTTCACTACTTTGACACAGCTTACCAGTGATTACCCAGTCTCTGTTCCCCTACAACGTTAACTTTTATCCACAAACGGTGTCAAGTAGAATGTTAGTTATTTGCAACAACAGCAACTTCCGTTACAGGTAACAAAATTGATGAACAGCGTTACTACGCAAAATGACGAACCTGAGGAGCCCTCTGAGTATCTCGAACCCAGTAAATCACAGCGTAAGCGTGAAGCCCGCAGCGTACAGGCTTTAGCTGAGACTCTGGTGAATTTGCAGCCCGCCAGGCTTGATCAATTACCATTAACCGACCAGATCCATTATGCAGTGAGCCATTGCCCACCACCTGCCACCCGAGGTGCACGCAAGCGCCAGCTCCAATTTATCGGTAAGCTTCTTCGCAAAACAGAATCAATAGAAGAGCTGCGACATTTGCTTGAACACCCGCAGCATGCGTCGGCGGCGGCCCACCATGAAGCAATGCGCAACAATCTACTGGAGTCATTTACTGATCACGCCGATGAGCTATTGCGGCACTATCCTGAAATAAATCTGCAGCAGGCCCGCCAGCTAGTTAGAAGCGCAACAAAGGAAGTAAAACTGCAGCAGGAAAATCAACAGAACAGCCCGGTCAAAAACAGCACTGAAAGCGCCAGCGCCAGCACAATCAGAAATACAAAGCCGTCAAAAGCGCTGTTGAAAATGCTGTTAAATCACGATAGCAAGCAATAGCCCGCCAATTCATCGACTTGCTTCAGGCCCTGGTACGTGTAAGTTCACCGTCTCCCATATTGGTTCATCCCATGAACCCTGCAGGGTAAATCGTCGCCTGCCAATCTCGTCGAGGTTTACACCGAGCCCTTTCAGCAATCCATCAGCTACCAGTGCGGTGACACCTGCGGCCGGCCCACCGGACAAAACACCGATAATCGGTAGTGCACCGCTAACTCTGGGCAGCACATCAACGCTCTGGTTATAGGTCTGGTTAACAAAATCAGTATCACCCAATACCAGGATTTCTGCGACTGGCCCGGTTAACAAAAGATTCTGCGATGAGGCAAGACCATTAGCGATGGCGAAATTGCCACTTAACAAACGATACTCCAGCCCAGTGCTGACGAGGTCGCGAAAATCCAGTGTCAAACGTCTCGGCAATGCCTGCAGGGCAAACAACCCGAGAATTCTGCCGGCGCCCGGCTCGACGGACAATATCCGGCCATCACGCACAGAAAAGAACAGCTGACCGGTCATGTCAGGTAAATCAGGTTTATAAGCGGCAGACGGCCAGCTAAGAGACAGGGCCGCTTCACCCTCACCATCTGCGAAGGTACTACCTCCCCCCATCGCACTGATACTATTACCAACATCATCAAAAGTTGCATTTAGATCAATTGTGGTTGTATGTGAGACGGCTCCCCCTTGATCATTTATCTCCCATCTCCCACTTCCGCTGACGCGCAATTCCTTCTGGCGTGCGGTTAGCGCTGTGATCGACATCCCACTCTCTGCCGGCTGCGTTCTCACTGCTACCCGTGCAAAACGCCAATTATCCCATTTCAATTCCTTAACGGACATATCGAGTGGAGGCAACTTTCTGGGGTCAAGTGGACGATTTGTCACATCCGGCTCTGCCTCGGAGGCGGTACCGATCGCTGCAAGAATCTCCCGATCCAGCACATCAAGATTTACAATAATCGGCTCATTTGACAGTGGATCTTTACGCAGCAGCATTTCACCGTTTGCAAAACTGTTTTCAAGCCGGTGAACCTGATGCGTACCATCTCGATAGGCTATGTAAACCGCCTCCCCCATATTGCGAGTACCCACCTTCAGTGCACGCATATTTACCTTGGCAAACAGAGGGAATGCCTCTGAAGACGACTCGTCTCTGTCTGACTCGCCTAGTTCCAGGCCGAATCTTATCCACCCCAGTGCGTCAACCTGCCCTGCGTCGCCATGAACAGCAATACCACGCCAGGGTAAAACGGTATTATCTGAACCTCCAAGCGCTACCGCCATCGCCTCCAGTTTCTGGTCGTCGCTCACCCGAACTCTCGCTTTCGCCAATCCGGGAATCTCAATCCACCAATCTTTGTCCCGATGACTGAAATCCCGATACACCCGCGCCTGCAGCAGGGTTTTAGCGGATTTTCTCAATGGCAAGGGTAACTTAATTGCTGTGCCGTCAAGATCGCTAGTCGCGATAAGCTCTACTTTTAGTTTCGCTTTCGGTGTAGCCCGGCCGATATTGAGCCTGACCTCCCAGTCAGACAACCCTTCAAACGAGTCGGTAAGCGGAATATTGTAAGAATTCAACACGCTGGCAACAGCAACCGGGCCTTCCACAACTATAGAATTAATTTCGCCTTGCCGGCCTCTCTTTTGCGTCGCCTGAATTTCAATCGGTACCCCCAGATACCTTGCCCTTAAACGTTCGGTCTGAACGCCAGTATTGTTGAAATTGAGTTCGCCGGTGACAAACTCTAGATCAAGGCCGAATTCCTTTGCACTTATCTGTGCATTCTTCAATCCGATAGAACCATCAACCAGAAAGCTACTGCCCGTGCCCTTCCTCAACGGGATCTGTAAATCCAGAGCGAGCCGCGATGTACCGGAACCGCGCGAGTCTCCTAGAAAAACGCCAACTTTTTTCGCAAGCGGTCCGCTTTGAACAAATTCGAGCATATCAGCCAGTGGACCAATAGCATTAGTCTGGAAATCCAGAACCGGTATTCGGAAGTTTGCGATATGCAATCGGGCATCGCTAAAACTGGCCTCACGCAACTTCCCTCGATAGACCCTCCCGCGCATTGATCTGGCATTAAAGCTCAGATTGCCATCCATTTGTGTCGCGGCTGGCCAGTCGGTTCTAAATTTAAGTGTGCTGTTGACCAGGTCCAGATCACCATCAATACGTCCTTTGCCATTTGCCGGTGAAAAATCGCTAAGATCTCCACTAACGGATATCTTGCCGCGGACTACATCACCATCGACAATTGCCACCTTTAACCATCGTAAAAGCTGCGGTTTAATCAGGCTGGTTGGGTAGTAATGCCTTAGTTTCGCTAAATTAACATGCTGAATTGTCGAATTGAGGTTGAGCAGCTTTTGCCCGGTACTCTTCAAGACCAGACTCAAGTCCAGGATAGTGGCCAAATCGAGCGTGCCAAGCGCAAAGTTATTGGTCGCTATTGTCCATTTTTCTTCACCGCCCTGAAACAGAATCTCTCCACCAATATCAAGTGAAGGCAATGGTTCGTCAAAAGCCATCGGTGCCAGAAAATCGATGGTCTGTTTTGGCAGTGTTACTGAGCCGAAGCCATCGAGATATTCAATATTTGCCGACAAATTCCTTACGCCCGGAAATTTGCCGAATGATTTCAGATACAATTGTTCAACATCTGCTTTCACGACGCTTACGCCACTTTTTTCACCACCGAGCCGTACTCCAAACAGCCAGTTCCGCAAATATCCATCACTCAGCCCCTCAATGCCCGACAACGAATCCTGAGCGGTGAACGGAGCAGCAAACGCAGATAAAACACGCAACCCCTGATACGATAAATCAGGACCTGCAACACGGATCTCGCGAACACCATCGCCATCCCGCCTGCCGTTGAGATTAAGGCCGCCAAGCGGCAGAGTATCTTCACCAACACCTACATCAAAGCGGTTAAATAGAGAAGACCAGCCAGAGTCAGTTCTATTCCAGTCGAGATCTAATCCCACGGTGTCCGCCTTCAAGGCCACCGGGCTACGTGTCGCAGTTGCAGGCAGCTCTATCGCTAAATTGCTGGCATCCAGAATCGTCCGGACACTATTAACACGTGTACCCTGCCACTGACCCCAGCTTTGTAGATTTGCCCGCCCACTGTATGTCTGGCTCTGCTCCAGCCAGATATCGGAAATCTCATCTAGATTAATGCTGCGCGCATCTATATAAAACTCCCCCTTCCACTGATTGATATTATTGGCATTGCCGGTAAAGTCAAAAGAGGCTGTACTTATCTGACCATTTGCGTCAGGCAAGGCACTGGTAACACGTATCTGATGTCGGTCACCTTTATTAAATGCTCTGATATTTACCCGGTCAGCCTTGTACTCTTTTCCACGCGTCACATCAGTGAGCGTGATATCGCTATCAAGAATTGCAATACGATCTGCGTTAAACAGCCAGCTAAGCGCACTATGACCACGCTGCGCTAACGTCGGCGCTGCTGCTTCTGTCTGTTCTTGCGACTGGTTATCTTTATTTTCAGAGGGGATGTCTGCGTCCGGCTGTCGACCACGTAACCCTGCCGATTTTTGCGATATGCCGTAGCCACGCACCTTCAACTTACCCTGCCCTTCATAGGCCACAACCAGCGACAGGTTCTTCAATTGAACACTTCGCGCTGAGAGCTTTTGCCTGATCAGCATATCGCGAACGTTCAGCTCCAGTTCCAGCGATGGCAGCACAAGCAACGTTTCCATTCCACCTTCAGACAGGATGCGGACGTCATCGAGTCTGGCACTCGCATCAAAGCCGTTCCAGAGGAGCTCTGTCTCACCTATCTGCACCGGGCTTCCAACAAAGCCACTTACAAGCGATGCAAGCTGCTCGCTGTAGTCATCGCCATAAAATACAGCCAGACGCACAAAGGCCGCCAGCAGGGCAACCAGAATAACCAATGCTGCGACCAGGTAGAAAAGCCACTTACCGGTTTTTGTAAGAGCGGTTAAAACCATTCTATTTCACATGAACCCGCACAGTCTCTTTGACTCTGAATCCGTAATTATCAACTGGAAGAACCACTAAACAATAACCACATCATATTGATCACGGTTGTACATTGATTCCGGCTGCAGTCGGATTGGAACCTCAACAAATGATTCAAGTTCGGCAAAGTAGTCTGATTGCTCATCAAGGAACATATCAACGACATCGGGTGACGCCACAACCGTAAGTGATTTAACATCAAATTGTCGCACCTGGCGGATAATTTCGCGTGAAATTTCGTAACACACGGTTTCCGCCGTGCGCAACAAACCGCGTCCCGAACAGGTAGGACACTCAGAACACAAGGTTTGTTCAAGACTTTCACGTGTACGTTTTCGAGTCATCTCCACCAGCCCCAGCGATGAGACTTCGCACACCTGTGTTTTCGCTCGATCGCGATCAAGCGCTTTTTCCATGGCCCGCATAACCTGACGTTTATGCTCTTCGATTGACATATCGATGAAATCAATAATTATTATTCCACCCAGATTGCGCAATCTCAATTGCCTGCAAATCGCCTGCGCGGCTTCAAGGTTGGTTTTAAATATCGTTTCTTCGAGGTTACGGTGGCCGACGAATGCGCCGGTATTTACATCAACTGTAGTCATGGATTCGGTTTGATCAAAAACCAGATGGCCACCGGATTTGAGTTGAACCTTTCGCTCAAGCGCTTTCTGGATTTCATCCTCAACTCCATAAAGATCAAAAATCGGTCGCTCGCCCGGATAGTGTTCAATTCGCGGTAATATTTCTGGTAGATACTTTTCAGCAAACTCACAAGCGGACTGATAGGACTCACGGGAGTCGATTCGAATTCTCTCCACTGACTCGCCCACTAAATCCCGCAATGTTCTTTTTACCAGCGGTAGATCGGCATGCACCCGATCACCTGGTTGTGCGCTTGAAATCGCCGCCTCAATAGAAAGCCAGAGCTTTCGAAGAAATACCATTTCATCGGCGATCTCCTCTTCCTTCACTCCCTCTGCAGCAGTACGAACAATATAGCCACTATTGGCATCATCATCCTGCTGGAACTTTCGAACAATTTCACGAAGACGTTCACGTTCTTCTTCGTCTTCTATTTTTGCCGAAACCCCGAGCGAGGTTTCTCCCGGCATATAGACCAGGTAACGCGACGGAGCGGTGAGACTGGTGGTAAGCCTCGCACCTTTACTGCCAAGCGGGTTTTTCAGCACCTGCACAAGAATATTCTGCTCTTCACGCAGGAGCTCTCGAATGTGCCGCTGCTGCTTCTCACCATTTTCATCAATACTGGTACTACCGGCAATATCCGACGCATGAAGAAATGCGGCGCGATCTAGACCAATATCTATAAACGCTGCTTCCATCCCGGGCAGCACACGCGCAACACGCCCCATAAATATATTACCAACCAACGTTTTCTTTGCGCGTCGCTCAATACACATTTCATTAAGCACCCCGTTTTCAACGGTGGCAACACGCGTCTCCTGAGGAGTTACATTTATGAGGATCTCTTCCAGCATACTGATTTATTGAACTCTCATTCTCTGCCACTCGCTATCGCCAGCAGCAATTGTTGTGTAGTGATACCGAATTTCGCAAACAGGGCGGCAGTTTCATACACTGGCAGACCGACGACGTTGCTGTAGGAGCCCTCCATACGCTGCACAAATAACGCACCGGCACCCTGAATGGCATAACTGCCAGCTTTGTCCACAGGCTCACCGGTAGCCCAGTAAGCTTCAATTTGCGATTCAGACAGAACGGCGAATTCTACCGTGGTTTCACACACAACCGATTCTTTGCGTGCAGCTAAAACCATGGCAACACCCGAGAGCACTTTGTGCCGAGCTCCTGAAAGGCGAGTCAGCATCTCTGTGCAATGGTTAGAATCACGTGGTTTTCCGAGTATTTCACCTTCATGTTCAATTATCGTATCAGCTCCGACCACCAACCGGTCACTAAATCCAAGCCTCGCCACAGCCATTGCTTTGTCAAAAGCCAATCGGCGTACATACTGTGCCGGGGTTTCTCCTTCCATGGGCGTTTCATCAATATCTGCTGGATGCACATCTACCTGCACCCCCATCGCAGCCAAAAGGTCCTTTCGTCTGGGCGACACTGATGCAAGTACAATCGAGGGAGAAACGTGAGGCACTGTTTTCCGGGCCTCCGAAGGCGTCACAGTGGGATCGAAGTGATACTGAATCGCTTATTCGCGATGGTACGGGTGATTATTCAGCAAACTGTAGGCTCGATATATCTGCTCTGCCAGAATAACTCGAACCAGCGAGTGCGGGAATGTCATCCTCGACAGAGACCAGCGCTCGTTGCAGCTATCAAGAGCCGCATCAGACAACCCGTCAGCCCCCCCTATGATAATCGCTACGCGTCGATGGGAATCGAACCATCCAGAAAGCTTTTCAGCGACGCTCTTTGTTGAATGCATCTTGCCTTTTTCATCAAGCGCGACTCTATATGCACCATCTGGCACTGCAGCCATCAACAGATCACCTTCCAGACGCTTTATTCGGCTTGCTTCCTCAGATTTGCTTTTTCGCGGCGAAGGTATCTCTTTTAGCACCAGCTTGCAGTCACGCCCCGGGCGGCGGGAATATTCAGCAAAGCCGTCATCAATCCACTTAGGCATTCTCGTACCAATCGCGAGCAGATGGATCTCCATTGCAATAGAATTGCGTTAATTCTGGCCGGGATCAGCTAACGACACTACGTAATTCAATTTGCCGCTGCGTCATCTGTGGGGGTGGTATCGTCATTTTCACGCTCAGCAGCAGTCACACTCCACAGCTTCTCAAGAGAATAAAAGTCCCTCGATTCTCTAGTCATTATATGCACGATGACGTCGCCGAGATCAACCAGAACCCAGTCTGCATCACCGTCACCCTCAACACCTAGCGGGCGCACCCCAGCTGCTTTGGCTTTCTCCGAGACTTCATTGGCCAATGACTTTACATGGCGTTGCGAGGTTCCCGTTGCCACGACCATCCAGTCAGTTACTGTAGTTCGATCAGAAACATCAATGGACAGAACATCCACCCCTTTGAGATCTTCAAGTGCTGCAATAGAGAGTTGCTGCAGCTCTGCTGGAGTCATTGTGTATTCCCGGTATTTTTCGAATGGGTTGAAATCATAGAGACATTACTCGCGTAGAGGCGGTTTTCTCTGATGTAATTGCGCACAGCATAGGGAACAAGAAAGCGGATTTCCAATCCCTGCGACAGATCATGGCGTATTCTGCTTGAAGAAATTTCAAGTTGAGTAACCTTTAATACAGAGATTCTCTCGGCAAGAGCCCCTTTAAGTAACTCCCGGGCATGGGCCGATATCGTTTCCCCGGGACGCTCCAGCACGGCTAGATCTACACGCTGCAGAAGTTCCTGCCACCGGTGCCAGGTATCAAACGCACTGAATTGGTCCATACCAATGATCAATACAAGCGAGGCGTGAGGCACCTCGGCCCGAATCGATTCCAGAGTATCGATCGAATAAGAGGGTTGAGTTCGCTCAAGCTCACGGGTATCAATCACCATTCCGGGTACATCTGCCACCGCAAGCTTAAGCATTGCTCTTCGATGCACGGCACTAACAAGCGCCCGTGAACGATGAGGCGGGTTACCCGAAGGAACGAATCGCAGTTCATCAAGATTGCATAGTTGCATAACCTCCTGCGCACTGCGCAAATGGCCATTGTGTACCGGATCAAATGATCCTCCGTACACCCCTATTTTTTTTGCATCCGGGTTCAAACAAACCATCCAGCATAAAAGCAGCTGTTTTTGATCATATCATCGGGTTGTCCCATCACCATAGACAATAAATTTCTGTGTGGTCAGCCCTTCAACGCCAACCGGACCTCTGACATGCAATCTATCCGTACTGATCCCAATCTCGGCGCCGAGGCCATATTCAAAACCGTCAGCGAAGCAAGTAGCCGCATTAACCAATACCGAGCTCGAATCAACCTCACGGACAAATCGACGGGAATTAGCAAGGCTCTCGGTGACAATAGCATCGGTATGTTGAGAACCGTATTTTTCAATATGGTCTATTGCGTCATCGATTCCATCGACCACGCGGATCGACAACACCGGCGACAAATACTCTGTAACCCAGTCTTCGTCAGTAGCAGCCACTGCATCAGGAATTAATCTGCGCGTTCTCTCACACCCTCTGAGCTCAACCCCTTTTTCTGCAAAGCGCCTGGCCAGTGGTGGCAATACATCAATCGCAGATTCTTTCGCGACCAGCAGTGTTTCCATCGCACCGCAAATTCCGTAGCGATAGGTTTTTGAATTATAGGCCACGTCAATCGCTTTTTGTGCATCTGCTTCGCTATCAACGTAGACATGACAAAGTCCCTCAAGATGCTTTATTACGGGGACTCGTGCATCGTTGCTGATTCTCTCAACCAGCCCTTTTCCACCACGCGGAATAATCACATCCACAAACCGATCCATCTGTATTAATTCCAGCACCGCCTGCCGGTCGGTGGTATCGACTACCTGCACTATTTTCTCTGGCAAGCCGGCATCCTTTAAACCCTCAGCAATGCACGCGGCGATCGCCTGATTGGAATACAAAGCCTCTGATCCACCACGCAATATTGCAGCGTTACCCGCTTTGATACAAATAGCTGCAGCATCTGCGGTCACGTTAGGTCGGGATTCATAGATTATCCCGATGACACCAAGCGGCACGCGCATTTTGCCAATCTGCAGACCGGACGGCTGATATTTCATATCGGTGATCTCACCGACCGGATCCGGTAGCTGCGCCACCTGTTCTATACCGGATGCCATTGCGTCTATACGAGCACCAGTCAGTTCCAATCGATCAAGTAATGCCGAATTCAACGACGATGCATGTGCTGCATGCATATCACGACTATTCTGCTCAATAAGGCCAGACCTGGAATCACGAATAGCAGTGGCTATGTTAATCAAAGCCTTAGCCTTGGTCGCGCTGTCTGCAGTTGCTATATCACGACTCGCTCGCCGGGCAGCTTCACCCAGACGTTGCATATAGGTAGAAACACTGCTGTCGATATCTAAATCGCTGTTCATTACTTTTGTCATATTCCTGAAAATTTATCTGATTCTTAAACCAGAGCAAAACAGCTCTGTGCGATCAGGCGATATCTGCGCTGCGAATAAGCGGCCACCGTGTACCACTGAGCCTGGTTACAAACGCACCGATTTCTATCCACAAATCACCGCTAGCCATACCTTTGGACAGCCTATCCAGATAACTGCAATCAGCAGAGGCTCGTAACCAGAACACTCTTGGACGCTCACGCAAAACACGGGCTACCAATGACTGGCGATTTTTCCATATACCGGATTTTAGCATCGCCTGCCCCTGACTTTCGCCTTTATCCATCCGCGCTTGGGCCGCCGTTATTTTGCGCACCTCACTAGACAAATGCCAGCAGATCAAAACCGCAGGTTCGCCACCGGCTTTCAGACTCTCCAGCACTTTAACCGCTCGCGGAGCATCACTGCTAAGTGCCGCTTCTATCAGATCGAGGATGGTGTAGCGCGAACTATCGGTGACACTTGCCAGCAACTCACGTGCTCCCAGCGACTGCCCTGAATACAGTATTGCCAGTTTTTCTATTTCCTGACGTGCTGCAAGTAAATTTCCCTCGACTCGCTCCGTTAACAGCTCAACCGCTGCTGCATCTGCACTGATGCCGATTGCTTTCAGGCGCGCTTGTATCCACTGACTGGTCTTTTGCGGGGATAAAGGCCATACCTGCATAGTAACGCCAATTTTATCAATCGCCTTGAACCAGGCACTGTTTTGAAACCGGCCTTCCGGTCGACCTCCAGTGATAATCAGTATGGTGTCGTCGTTCGCGGCCTCACACCACTTTTTCAGCGAAGCAGCGCCTTCGGTCCCGGGCTTTCCCGATGGTATATGCAGGTTGATTACTTTTTTATCGCCGAATAAAGACATTGTCTGCCCGGCCATTGCAAGGGCCTGCCAGTCAAACGAACGCGCATTATCAACCTGGTAGCGTTCACTATCGGTATAGCCAGCCTGACGACATGCCGCGCGAATCTCATCTGCAGCTTCCATCATCTGCAATGGCTCATCACCTGTGATCAGGTAAACAGGCAGCAGTTTGCGTTCAAGCGCCAGGGTCAAATTATCCGGATACACATTCATCCGTACAGTTTACCCTGAATTCAGAGATCGCATTCGCATAACAAGCGGCGAAACAGCAGGATAAAAAACTGCAACAGGCGCATTGCCAGCCAGCAATCGACCACCATCGAGCCAGCCTTTGCGCAAATGTCGTAAACTTCACCTCACCCCATCTGGCTGGTTTTTCCTTGATTTATTCTATCGCACAAAAACTGCTGTTTTGTCTTCCACCCGAGTCCTCTCATAATGTCGCACTAAAGGCCATAGAGCACCTGCCTGATTCGGCACTCCGTCAATTTCAGGTTAAGCATCTGATCGATACACCCAGGCATGTCATGGGCCTGCATTTCCCTAACGCGGTGGGGCTGGCGGCTGGTCTCGATAAAAACGCTGATTTTTTCAACAGCCTTGCACAGTTCGGTTTCGGTTTTATCGAGGTCGGCTCGGTCACCCCGAAAGCCCAGCCCGGCAATGACAAACCACGACTATTCAGACTGACCGGACACCAGGCAATCATCAATCGAATGGGATTTAACAACAAGGGACTTCAGCACCTCATTGATCAGGTTAAAAACCGTCGGTTCAATGGCGTGTTGGGAATCAATATCGGCAAGAACCTCACAACACCAATCGCCCAGGCTGATCAGGACTACGCTGCCGGCCTGGCCGGTGCTTATCCTTATGCCGACTATATTACCGTCAACATCTCATCGCCGAATACCCCCGGCTTGCGTAACCTGCAACTCGGTGAGCAATTACAGCAGTTGCTCGCCAGTATAAAAAACTGCCAGCGCGATCTGGCACAGGAGCATGGCCGTCTGGTTCCGGTTGCGGTAAAAATCGCACCTGACATGAGCTCCGATGACATCAGTACATTTTGTGATGCCGCCCGCAAATTCAATATCGATGGCGTAATTGCCGGCAACACAACATCCAGCCGCAACGGCGTTGAAAAATCACAACATCATTCTGAAGCCGGTGGTCTGAGCGGACGACCACTTACCGAAAAGGCGCGTCAGACTATCAGCCATCTGGCTCAGCGGTTGCAGGGTGAGATACCAATTATCGGTTGCGGCGGAATAAGCTCAGGCGAAGACGCTGTGGCTCACCTTAAAGCTGGGGCCGACCTGATACAGATCTACACCGGGTTTATTTATCGCGGACCTGAACTGATCAATGAAGCACGACACGCTATTAAATTGAGTGAAGAAAAACATGGCTGACTTCGATATTTTCAACGGCGACGCCGACGGTATTTGCTCTCTATTGCAGCTGCGACTTGCCGAGCCCCGCGAAGCCACTCTGGTAACCGGAGTCAAACGCGATATCAATCTGCTCGCTAAAATCAGCCCAGCCACGGGCGACAGCCTGTCAGTACTGGATATCTCCATGGAGAAGAATCGCACTGCACTAACGCAGGCACTGGACATTGGCGCTCAGGTAATTTATTTCGATCATCATCATCCGGGTGAGATTCCAGCACATGAAAATCTCAATGCCATAATAGATACATCTGCCGAGACCTGTACAGGGTTACTGGTCAATAACTACCTGAATAGTGCCTACCTGGCCTGGGCTGTAACCGCCGCATTCGGCGATAACCTCCACAACACCGCCAGACACGCAGCGCTGCCACTGAAGTTGTCCGACAACCAACTTTTGCAACTCGAAGAGCTGGGCACGTTATTAAACTATAACGGCTACGGCGCGACGGTTGATGATCTCTTTTTTGCGCCCGATGAATTGTTCAGAACACTTCTGCCCTATGCCAGCCCATTTGATTTTATCAGGGAAAACACGGCATTTTCCAAACTGAAAAACGGCTTCGCCAGCGATATGCAAAATGCCAGAGCCATACAGGCGCAAACTGCCACCACTGACTGTGCAATGTTTGTTTTCCCTCAGGCGAGCTGGTCGCGGCGAGTTGGCGGCGTATATGGCAATGAACTCGCCCGGGAATACCCGGACAGAGCTCACGCACTGTTAAGTGCCATCTCCGCTGATACTTATCAGGTCAGCGTAAGAGCACCGCTTAATCGCCGCGAAGGCGCTGACGAATTATGTAGAAAATTTGCAACCGGAGGCGGACGCAAAGCCGCAGCAGGTATAAACGTACTGCCCCACGCTGACATTGATCTTTTTCAGCAAGAGTTCACTGCGCAGTTTCGAACAACGGCATGATCCACGGCTTAAATCCGAACACTCATAGCAATAAAAATAGTTCTTTCAGCTCCACTGGCTCTATTTTAACGAATAGAGCTGCAAATGATTAATCCAGTAGCACTTTCACATGGGCTGCCGCACTTCGCCCAAGAGCCGGGAGATCATAGCCACCTTCCAGCATCGATACCACACGACCCTGGCAGCACTCGGCAGCCATACTCTTCAGTTCACGGGTTACCCAATCATAATCTGCCTCAAGAAAATTCAAGCCACCCAGCATGTCGTCTCTGTGCGCATCGAACCCGGCGGAAAGAATAATCAAATCAGGAGAAAACGCTCGCAAAGCGGGGAAGCAATGCTGTTCCATCTCTCGTTTGAATACACTTCCATCGGCGCCCCCGGGTAATGGCAAGTTGATCTTCCGCCCCCCATCATTGGCACCAAATTTTCCAGGGTAAAGCGGATGCTGAAATGTCGAGCAGAAAAATACGTCTGCTCGATCACCCAGAATATCTTCAGTGCCATTTCCATGGTGAACGTCAAAATCAATAATCGCGACCTTTTCTATTCCCTCTTTCTGCAGAGCGTACAGCGCCGCAATCGCAACGCTTGCAAAAAAGCAAAAGCCCATCGCTTCAGCACGTTCCGCATGGTGCCCGGGCGGCCGCACACAGCAAAACGCATTATCAATCGAATCATCGATAACCAGATCAACCGCCTTGATTCCAGATCCTGCCGCCAGTAGTGCTGCGCGTATGGAATATTCATTCATCGCAGTGTCAGCATCGAGTTGTACGCTACCCTCGGCAGGCGACTTTGCCATCAGGTCATCAATATAGCCCGACGGATGGGCCAGCAGCAGTTGATCGCGGGTCGCTTCCGGTGCCTTGAAGTGCTCTAGTTTCTGAGACAACCCTTGTGCAGCGAGCTCGTCCAGAACAGCGGCAATTCTCGCCGGCCGCTCAGGATGCCCTGCCGACATTTCATGTCTGACGCAATCCTGATGAGAAATTAATGCAGTTTTTGACACGGTGCCCCCGACCGGTATGGCTTACGAATTTGATAGACGCAGAATACGCGATCCGGCAAATGGATTCACAGACAGATTGGACATGCCGCAACCCGCACTCGAACATCAGTATCCGTTACACTATCGGTCCCGTTTAAAATGTAGCATTCAGCATGTGGTTTAAATCAGCAAGCCTCTTTCAATTCCTCATTCAGTTTAAAACCAAACCCGAGGAACTTGAGGAAATGCTGCAGGAGCACACATTTTCTCACGTCAACAATCGGCAGCTCCACAGCTATGGCTGGGTACCGCCGCTCGGTGGCGACAGTGAGCAGCTGGTACACACCAGCAGCGGTTTTTTACTGCTGAAAGCCCGCCGGGAAGAACGCATCCTGCCATCGAGTGTAATTGCCGAACACATGGCGGAGCGCATACAGCAACTGGAGGAAAAACTCGATCGGAAAATCCGAGGCAAGGAGAAACTCGATATCCGCGATAATGTCGTGATGGAGCTAACGCCACAGGCATTCACAAAATCAACCTACGAGCAAATTCTGATTATGCCGCAACAGAATCTGCTGGTAGTTGACAACACCAGCGATAAAAAAATCGACCAGTGCACCACGTTGTTACGTGAAGCCATGGGTAATCTGCCAATAGCGCCGATTGCAACCGAAATCGGCCAGTCCGCTCTGTTTACCCGCTGGCTCAAAGGCACACGAAAACTGCCAAAAGATTTCCAGATGGGTGACGAGTGTGTGCTGCAGGACGAAGACAATGTGGCAGGCACGGTTAAGTGCAACAAGCAGGATCTAACCAGTGATGAGATTCGCGCTCTGTCAACTTCCGGCAAGCAGGTTATCAAAATGGCCCTGGAATCCAATGAAACTGTTTCCTTCCTGCTCGATGAGGCTTTCGGATTCAGTAAAATAAAATTTCTCGATACTGCCCCGGACGATGGCTCAGACACCGCCGATCTGGATCCACGCGCAGTCTTTGATGGCAACTTCACTCTAATGGCACTTGAATTTGCCACGCTGTTCCCCCGTGTAATCGAGCTGTTCGGAGGCCTGAAAGAAGAAGGGTCAGAAAATACATCACCAGAAGACGCCGAATAAAGCCTGGCTTTTGCAATACCGCACCTTCACTGGACAGGGTCGATCAACTTGAACGCGACGTAAAGGGGTTAACCAGTTGCAATCTGACCCGTACGATATTGTCGTAATCGGAGCCGGTGTTGTCGGCTGTGCAATGGCGCGTCGCTTTACCCTGGATGGTGCCCGTGTTCTGGTGTTGGAAAAGGCACTTGACGTGTTGGATGGCGCTTCTAAGGGAAACAGCGCTATTTTACACACCGGCTTTGATGCTCCCCCGGGTTCGCTGGAGCAAGCCTGCATTTCTGCAGGCTACGCTGAATATTTAAAGATCGCTGACAGCCTTTCATTACCGATCCTGAAAAGTGGAGCGATGGTTATTGCCTGGACCGAAGACCAGCTTGGCGCGCTGCCCGACTTGATCAAAAAAGCTCATCAGAACGGTATCTCGAATGTAAAGGCACTTGACCGTGCAGAAATTCTGAAGCGCGAACCACAGCTATCAGAAGATCTTCTGGGTGGGTTCGAGATTCCCGGAGAATTTCTGATCGATCCATGGTGCTCGGCCCACGCCTATATTTTACAGGCCCTTGGCAACGGCGCAGAACTGAGACGCGAAGCTGAAGTGCTCAATGGTGAATTCGGTCCGATGGGCTGGACACTCAACACATCAATTGGGCAAGTGAACGCGCGACAGGTGATCAACTGCGCAGGTCTGTATGGGGATGTTGTCGATGCGCGGCTTCTCGGCGCTAACGACTTTACCGTGTCGCCACGAAAGGGACAATTCGTGGTGTTCGACAAAGCGGCATCAGCTTTGGTCTCGTCAATTATCCTGCCGGTGCCGACTAAAACGACCAAGGGAATTGTGGTCTGTCGAACGATTTTCGGAAACGTTCTTGTGGGTCCGACAGCCGAGGATCAGACAAGCCGCACAAATAGTTCAACCGGGCGCTCTGCGCTTCTCGATCTACGCGCCCGGGGGATTGAGATGATTCCGGGGCTGGAACATTGCGAAGTCACCGCTGCCTATGCAGGGCTCAGACCGGCGACTGAATTCTCCGACTATCAAATCCGCCACTATGCCGACAAGGCCTATATGACCGTTGGGGGCATTCGCTCCACCGGATTGAGCGCAGCCCTTGGGATTGCGCGCTATGTTTCAAATCAGCTGCAAGAGACCGGAATCAAATTTAAACCGCTGGAAAATCCGTTTATCCCGTCACCGGATCGGCTCTCGGAGTACCACGGCAGGGACTGGCAGAACACCGGCGGCGAAGGTATTGTCTGCCACTGCGAACTGGTCACGCGGCGCGAGATAAACCGGGTATTGAACGGCCCTATGTCACCTGGATCATTGCAGGGGTTGAAACGACGGACTCGCGTTACGATGGGACGCTGCCAGGGATTCTACTGCACCGCTGAACTAGCTGAGATGACTGCCGGGAAACTGAAAATCCCGATCGACTGCAGCAATGGTTGAACCAGGATTGCAAGAAGAACACTGTCGAGTGGCCATAGTAGGCGGGGGGCCTGCAGGGCTTGCTCTTGCGGCAGAACTTCGCAGGCTCTCGATCGGCAAAGTGATCGTACTGGAACGCGAAAGCCGCGCCGGCGGTACCCCCCGCCATTGCGGCCATTATCCTTTTGGTCTCTACGAATATATGCGTCTGCTCAAGGGGCCTGATTATGCCCGGAGGAACCTGGAATCGGCAATACTTCGCGGCGTTGAGGTTCGCACAGATACCACTGTCACAGCACTGCAACCAGATGGAGTATTGGAGATACTAAACGGGAAAGGAAGGTCGATCTTAAGGGCTGACCGCGTAGTGCTGTGCACCGGTGTTCGCGAAAGCTCGCGTGCGCAGCGCTTTATAGGTGGCGACAGGCCACGCGGGGTCGTTACTACAGGTGCTTTGCAATCCATGGTGTATCTCAAAGGCATCAAGCCCTTTGAGCGACCGGTAATTTTGGGGTCTGAGCTGGTGTCACTCTCAGCCATCCAGACAGCGGCGCACCTTGGCATCAAACCGGTGGCAATTGTAGAGGAAGAAAACCACCTGATAGCACGGAGCATCCTGCGTCCTTATCTGACCCTGAAAAGCATTCCGCTACATCTCTCAGCCACTAATCCTCGTATCCTGGGGCAAGAAAAAGTCGAAGCCCTGGAGTACACCAACAAAGACGGCTCGCGGCAGTTGATCGAGACGGATGGTATTATCATTTCGGGTCGTTTCCGCCCGGAAGCTGCGCTTCTGAAAGCCAGCCATCTGGCTGTTGACGCTGGAACCGGCGGGCCGGACATTGACCAGTTTGGCCGCTGCACTGACCCTGTTTATTATGCCACCGGTAACCTGTTGCGCCCTGCAGAAACGTCTGGCTATTGCTGGAGAGAGGGAGTCGAAACCGCCCGGCGCATTGCAGCTGATTTAAATGGCAGCGAATTCGGCACTCTATCCGTCTCTGTGCATGTCGCCGACCCTGCGATCAGGTATGTTGTCCCGCAACGCCTTACTCACGCGAACGGAATGGACGGCATGAATCGCTTCTACATTAGCCTGAAGGAACCCGTAAATGCCTCGCTCGCGATCCACGGAGATCAAGGCCAGCTTTGGAAGCGCAGGCTAAATGCAAGACCGGTTCGACGTATAGAAATACCCATGATCGACCCGTTCCGAAACGGCCATACTTCGGCAATCCATTTCTCAATACAAAGGTAAACAGGATATGCACGTTTCAGGGATTGACCCGGGTGGCAGAAGACAGCAAGTGAAACAAGTGCATCGCACCAGAGACCAACCAGACTCTGAGCTTAAATCAAAGTACTCGAGAAGAATTTCTCTGCCCCGAAAAGATGAATTAGATTTTAGTTTTAATATCAAACTGAAAATGATCTTTAAGCTGTTTCTGAACCAAGTTCTTCACTGGTTGAAAGTAGCGTCATATTATAGTCTCGTCGCTCAAATCATTGTGTTTGAAAATAACTCAAGGCAGATACCCAATCACTCAGGAAAGACTACTAACCAATTCAGCTTTGAAAAACCGTTCCACAACAGATTTTTAACAATATGGACAATGCAAAGAATTTAATCATTATTTCACATGCCCCATCCGCGAATACCAAACGTATGCTCGACGCTGTAATCAAAGGGGCTAATAATCATGAGGTAAGCAATGTAAACGTCAGATCTATCTCGCCTTTGGACACCAGCCCGGATGACATTAGAGATTCGCAGGCAATAATAATCGGAACCACAGAGAACCTCGGCTACATGGCTGGATTAATCAAAGACGTATTTGATCGTTGCTACTATCCGTGTCTAGAGAGCACCCAGGGCCTGCCCTTTGCCTTTTATGTGCGTGCCGGTAATGATGGCACGGGTACACGACGAGCAATAGAGAGTATCACTACTGGCCTAAACTGGCGTTTAGTCCAGGAGCCTTTAATATGTAGAGGAGAGTTCACCGAGAAATTCGTTACCCAATGCGAGGATCTTGGCCTGACGATGGCCGCCAGTCTGGAAGCCGGCATCATCTGAGAAACGTTGCTACCGGCTAAAATTAGTACCACGCAACACTTCAAACATTGTAACTTCTGCGTAAGAATTCAGTTCAGTATTAAATAATTAAATCCGTTATCGACAATTGAGCCTGTCATGAAAAATTTTCCCGCCTGCCACACTGCCTTGTCCAATGTAAACCATTTGTTTATTGTATTGGCCGGCACCCCACAAACTACTGGCCGCAATCTATTCAGGCGTAGTTTATATCTGCTGATAAGCACTTCTCTATTTGCCTGCGCCACAAAAAATACGCCTCCTGAAGCTGTACCAACCAGCGTTCCTCCCAAGGTAACATCAACGAAAATAGAGAAGCCGCAAGCTAGTACCAGAGACTCTCCGGTAACTACAGCACAGGATTACAACCAAACGCCACCAGCAGATTCAACAGCTGACAATATCAGACAACCGGCTAAACCAATCGACCCGATCAGTGCAATAATTGCGCGCGCAGAACAGGGACATATAGATTCTCAGTTGCAATTGGGCCACGCTTTTGCAAAAGGCGACCGGGTAGAAAGAGACGCTGAAGCGGCCAAACTGTGGTTCGAGCTCGCCGCAGAACAAGGTAGTAACAAAGCGCAATTCGCACTTGGCAATCTTTATTTCACCGGCAACGGCGTTAAGCGGGACTATTCAAACGCAAGGGAATGGTGGCTTGAGTCCGCTGTGAACGGCAATCCGGACGCACAACAAAAACTGGGCTACCTCTACAGCGAAGGACTTGGCGTTAAACAAGACTTCAGAAAAGCAAAAAACTGGTATATAAAGGCTGCCGGCCTGGGCCACGCTGAAGCGCAAACCCTGCTGGGATCACTTCATCACGAAGGCAATCGCCTTCCAACAAACTACCCGGAAGCGATCAAGTGGTATTCCATGGCAGCACAACAGGGCCACGCACACGCTCAGTACACACTTGCAACTTTGTATCACGATGGTCTTGGAACAGCCACTGACTACTTACAGTGTGCGGCGTGGGCGGAAACAGCAATTGCCAACGGCTACACCGATAACCTGGGAGCACGGGATCTGTGTCGTGCACAACTCGATGAAAAAGCGCAGTTGAAAGCGACAGAACTCAGCATCAGATGGCGGCAGGAACAGACCCTATAGATTAGCTGCAGAAACCAGTCAGAATTCTCTAATCGCTGCAAATATTCTATTACTGGTGGAATCGGGGAATTCCTGCATAAAGCAATGTCCCCCCGGCACAATAGAATGCTTTATACGATTGTTTTTTATAGCCGCAATCCGCGCAGCCTTTTTCGCGAATGGGTAACTGTCCTCACCCATGAGCAGATGCGCGCTACCGGAAAAAGACGTTATTGCAGACCAGAGTCCATCCGGCAACGATGAAAAATAATGCGCTTCTAACTGTGGTGAGCAGGATAGTGTCACGCCAGCTTGCTGCCGGTCTGTCAGCGCATAGCTGGTAAAGCTCTTTAATGCTTCGTCACTCCAGCCTTTATAGATCTTACGACCGTGCAAGTAGGCAAAAGCTGCCTCTCGGCTATCCCACACACATTTTCGTTTTAATGTCGGGGTGACAAACGGATGAACTCGCGCCGTTAGCCCAAACCACGATAGCAGGCGCATACCTAGCAGCATCCTTTGGGGAAAAAGCACCGGATCCAGCAATACCAGACCACTAAACGCTCTGGGATGCCGACACGCAGTCAGCAATGCCAAAACACCACCGAGACTGTGCCCGACTAAATATACTGGTGAGCTGCAACCGCCCAATAGCTTTTGCATTCCCTCATACATCATTTCAGCGGTGGTATTCCACCCCGGATACGGGCTTGTCGCATCACTGCTGCCATGCCCGGGCAGATCGAGCATTAGCAGATCATATTCGCCGGCCAGAAGCCGTAACAGCGGAAAATAAGTGCCGGCGCTAAAACCGTTGCCATGCAAAAAAGTAATTACCGGCAGGCCACGGTTTTCTGTGCACCAACCGCGCAGGGTAAGACCGCTGTCGAGGGTCTGTTGCACCGGTTTAAAAGTCACCATCAGGTCGGCCCTGCTAAATTCCAGCCAGCCGATCCATAACGCGTGAAGCCGCAACAAATCCGAATACGGCAGTGACGCTGACCAGTGAGCCATAGCCGGAATCACAATCAAGTGTCACTGATGCTACGCCGGGTTTCTGGTAGGAAGTCTCTCCATTGGGCTGAGGGTATCGTGACTGCTGCGAAGAAAAAACACACTCGACGCCGAACCGCCTGGCAGAATTTCTGGTCCATCCATAGTCCCGGCGCAGTTTACGCCTGACGTTCGCTGCCAGAGGATCGTTCCAGGTTTTGTTAAGGTCGGAAATCATGACCATTGTCGGATCAGTCCGGCCACCCGCCCCACCGACGGTTATCACCGGCAGACTATTACGTTTGCAGTGGCAGATAAGAGCGGCCTTGGCAGTGACAACGTCTATCGCATCGATAACGTAGTCAAACTGCTGATTGATGTATTTCTGAATGTTGTTCGGAACCAGCATATCGTCAATCGCTGTGCACTTGCAATCGGGGTGTATCCGCCGTACCCGCTCCGCCATTACTTCAACCTTGGAATGTTCCAAAGTTGTCGCATCAGCATGAATCTGTCGATTGATGTTGGTCAGAGCGATATCGTCGTGATCAATTAATGTGATGCTACCGATGCCGGTACGAGCGAGTGCTTCAACAATCCACGAGCCGACACCACCGATTCCCACCACACAGACACGGGCGTCGCGCAGACGCTGAGCGCCTACCTCACCGTAAACGCGCCCAACAGCAGAGAACGGACTATTTTCACTATGGATGAGCATCTGCACCGAACTGCCAGCATGAGGGAAGATACCGGTAAACACGAAGAATCAGCCACCTCACTGCCCTTACATTCGAACCTGCGAACATAAAATAATCGCCCGACACAGCCGTCACAGCAACGCTCAGCGCGTACCGTAAATTCGATCACCGGCGTCGCCGAGGCCGGGAACTATATAGCTGTGGTCGTTCAGGTATTCATCAATGGCAGCTGTAAATATAGGAACATCAGGATGAGCCATATGAAATGCTTCAATTCCTTCCGGTGCTGCAAGCAGGCACAGAAATCGAATATTCTTCGCTCCGCCTTGCTTGAGGCGGGTTATGGCTGCGATTGATGAATTAGCTGTTGCCAGCATGGGGTCTACTGCAATAATGAGCCGTTGATCCAACTCTGAGGGCATTTTGTAATAATATTCGACGGCTTCAAGGGTTTCAGGATGACGATACAACCCGATATGCCCTACTCGAGCTGAGGGAATCAGTTCCAGTATCCCTTCCAGCAAACCATTACCCGCCCTGAGAATTGACACGAGACAAAGCTTTTTGCCCGCCAGTGCCGGCGCCATCATCCTGGTCAGCGGAGTTTCAATTTCAATGTCTTCCACTGGTAGATCGCGAGTTACTTCGTACGCTAGAAGATGACTTATTTCTTTTAGCAATGACCGGAAAGTTGAGGAAGACGCCTCTGTGCGCCTCATTAACGTTAATTTATGTTGAATAAGCGGGTGATCAACGACGGTTACGGGGGCTGCCATTACGATGAATGCTCCAGATATTAAATTGAAGGGCTATGCGCAATTCTAACCTGTATGCCGGAATATCACCTCCTATTGGCACGACACACTAATCCAGCCACGCGCAGCCTCATTGTCACTACTCTAACCAGCTAGTACCGCGGCAACTGCGGCCTCAATTCACCAAATGGTTCGCCGGGATAAAAAATGGGGCGATCAGAAATATAGTCGCCAACCCGGGTATAATCCACGGTGACAGCAGCGGCACCAATAGCCGCCGCTGCGCAAAGACCGGCAATAGCAATTTTTACAACACTATATGGCCGTTCTCCACGTGTCTTACCGTTGCGACCGTTCACCACAAAACGGTAGGTTTTGCCGCGAAAACTAAACGCTGCAGTCCACAACGGCAGCAATACGTGCTTAAACGTCGTATCACTGTGTTTTGTATGCAAACGCTGGATACGCTGATGATCGCCGCCGATTGAGCGGCAGACATCAGAGCGAATGATCTTGCGCATGATATTCTGCGCGTGGCCAAAACCCTCATCCAGCGCTACCTGATAAACTTCACTCTGGAATCCACTCAAGTAATCTTCAGTGTAAGGAACCAGATTCTCCAGATCCCACGGTTCCAGCCAATCCGTTATTTTGCGAGGTAAAGTTCGCGTGGCACCGATCAGCAAATCGTCGAAATGTCGATCGGTATGACCTTGCACATTAGTCCACTTTACTTTCGGCACCATCCTTGTGCGCGTCGTGCGACGGCCGTTTACGACCGCAGAATATTTCTGCTGAACGTAGTAGATATCGCCGCGTTGGCCGGAGTAACCGGTGTAGGTATCGCTATCGTACGTCCAGTACGGAATATAGACACCGTTAAGACCGTGCTCTTCACGCGCGTAGTGCTTTAATTTCGACGGTGCAAACCAGCGACCTGCAATCCATTTCTTATAGGATTCCTGAGCTTCCCTGGCAGTTATAGAAAACGGCAGTAAAGCTTGCGGTGAAAATTCATGCACATCTCCGGTACTGGTGACAACACTCGTGCCGCAAAACGGACAATCACTGGAATGCAAATGAGCATCAAGATCGAACTGAGCCGCACAATTGGGGCACTTGAGAACGCTTTCCGTCGTTCCTCTCTTACGCGTTTTTTCCAGCTGCTCCAGCCCACGTGGTAAATCGATCTCCAGGATTTCAGCATCAGGGAGTTCAATTTCATTACGTTGTCCGCAATGGCCGCATTGCATTGCATCTGTGCCGACCGCATAAGTCAGTACACCACCACAGTTTCCGCACGGAAAACGAGTTTCGTTTACCGCCGTCGGTGCTGCCACGGGTGAGACAGTCTGATCCGGTTTAAACAGATTACTATGTAAATTGCTATTCAACAGATCTTCTACAGCCTGGAAACCTGGAGCCCGTCCGGGAACGGGATTGTCTCGAATGTGTGCGATTTTAACTCAACTATTTCGATCGATTGAGGTGAACAGATACTCCTGTTCGCCCAAATCGATCCAAACAACCAGCCAGAAGATCGCAACAGCGGCAGATCAATTATTCTGGTACAGATAGTAGTACTAACCGCGCGGCAACGGCGGTGGCGTACTCCTGCTGAAAAGCTCTGCAAGAGCGGCCTGCTCTCCAGCGGGCGCCCAGTCATCCATGCCGGAAGCCCAGACCAGCGAGTCTCGAGTCAGCGTACCATTAGCAAGGTACTGTTCGAGTCCATCTATTTCAAAGGGACCAATTGCCTCTCCATCAACCGCAAGATGGTATTTCTTTGATGCCGGAAGTGGCGGTGGCAATGCTGCCGATGCATTTGCGCTTGTCACTTCCGCCGAGGGACTACTGGACCCCGGCTGCATACTATTTGCCATTTGGTGACCCATCGCCAGGCCGGCCCCCATACCGATACCAGCACCGGCTGCGCCTCCCGGGTTCTCAGCGCCCGCTTCCAGCGCAACACCAGTCTGATACTGCATGTATTTGTCAAGATTACCAACCATACCCGCACTGGTTCGCTTATCCAGCGCTTCCTCTACCGCCGGTGGTACCGATATGTTCTCTACGAGCAGGCGTGTTAGCTCCAGACCGTATTCCCCGAACTCCGGAGAAATACGATCAATGATCACATCACCCAATTGCTCATAGTTTGCCGCCATATCAAGAACAGGTATTCCGGAAGCACCTACGGCAGAAGAAAATCGTGAGGTAATCAGGTTTCGCAACTGGTTACTGATTTCATCGACCTGAAAATTACCGTCGGTTCCTACAATTTCACGCATGAATTTCAACGGATCCGCCACTTTTACTGCATAAGTTCCAAACGCACGTACTCTGGCTGCCCCGAATTCCGGATCGCGCATCATCAGCGGGTTTTTGGTTCCCCACTTCAAATCAACAAAGCGACGTGTACTGATGAAGTACACCTCAGCCTTGAACGGGCTGCTAAAGGCATGATCCCAACTTAGCGCCGTGGATAAAATCGGCAGATTACGCGTTTCGAGCTCATACATCCCAGGGCTCAGTACATCGGCGACCTCGCCTTCATTTACAAACACAGCCGCCTGCCCCTCCCGCACCGTCAGCTTGGCTCCATACTTTATTTCATTGCCGTAGCGCTCGAAGCGATACACCATTGTATCGTTGGTATCATCTGTCCATTCAATGACATCAACGAATTCCCCGAACAGCTTGTCAAACAATCCCATCTTAGGCTCCTGCGGCAACGTCGCGCTGGTGAGAACTTGCCGACGCAAGTTTTGATTTCAATTCAGACTCCAGTTCTTCGAGTGTGCGCTCCGCGTCGCGTCGCTTGCGCTTGCCTTCATCAGCAATCTGCAGACTTTCTTCAATCGTTGCGATAAGATTTTCATTGGCTCGCTTTACCGCTTCTATATCAAACACGCCACGCTCCACCTGTTCGCGTACTTCGCGATTGGCGGTACGCAGAGTCTCGGCATTTTTTTCGAGTAGATCATTCGTCAGGTCAGTTGCGGCCTTAACGCTTTTCGCAGCTTCCTGAGAGCGGAACACAGTAACTGCCTGTGCCAGTTGCTGTCGCCATAAGGGAACGGTATTCACCAGCGTGGAGCTGATTTTAGACACCAGTCCTTTATCGTTTTCCTGAACCATCCGGATACTGGGCAGACTCTGCATTGCGACCTGTCGGGTGAGCATTAAATCGTGAATTCTGCGTTCCAGATCATCACGGGCACTGCGCATATCCCGCAGTTCCTGCGCTTTTAATACGTCATCGGTTTGCTGCACCTCTTCCGCTAACGCGGGCAGCAGTGTCTGATCGAGACCTTTTAGTTTTTCCTCACCCGCTGCAATATAGAGTTCCAGTGAATGATAGTAATCTAGATTCGCATCGTACAGACGGTCAAGACCGGCAATGTCCGTCAGCAACTTTGTCTTATGATCTTCGAGGTTATCGGTAATGGTATCAATTTGACGGCGAACACCCTCGTATTCCTGGATAAACTGCACAACCGGGCGCGCTCTTCCGAAAAGCCTTGCCCAGAAACCACGTTTTTTTGTAGGGTCCAGACCCGCTACATCAAAACCGCGCAACACTGTTACCATGTTATTCAGATCCTGACCTGCAGGGCCAACATCTTTATTGCGCACGCCCTCAAGCATATTGTCACTGATTGTTGTCAGTCGTTCCTGCGCCTTACTGCCATAAAACAATATACTATTTGTGTCGCTGAGGTTGATGTCGTTCATCAACTCGGCAATTCGAGCCTGATCATCCGTGCTTGCTGTTTCCATTGTTACCAACTCATGCTTGAGATCTGGTGCCAGCATGGCATCAAGCTTCTCTACCTCTTCTTTTAATGATGCGTCTACTGTATCGACTTTTACATCCGACATTATTCAACTCTCCCCAGGAGGTCATTGGCTGCATACGCAGCGTGGTTCACGGGTTCAAACACCCTCTTTTTCCAACTGTAACTGCAGCACTTCAATCTGCACGTCGAGCTCGGTCAGGTTATTTTCCAGAAGCTTTTGCTTCTGCTCACCAATAACCGTTTCAATTGTTGTCAGCACACTACGAAAACTTTTATCCAGCTCTTCGGTATCACCCTGTGTGTGAGTATCCGCATAACCTTCGGTAACCCGCTGCGCACCGTCGAGATAGACCTTTAAAAATTTTCGCGCACGGCGAAGATCACGGGGATCTTCCTCTACAATTGCCATGATTTCACGCACGCCAGAAACTATAGAGCGCAATCGATCTTTCAACTCGACGTTATGTATACGTGAACGCGCTGCCTCAATAGCCAGAATTTTAGCTTCAGCCTCTTCCAGAATTTCCAGAACCTCTTCCGCGGAAACTCCTATTGCCGGCATTTCGGGAGCACTTCGTGACGGATCGGTACCATAAACCATGACAACACCTGCCAGCGCGCCTAAAGCGAGCAGAAAGCTGTTGACCAATTTGATTTCTGCACCCAGATTTGCACCGATCAGAATACCCGCACCGAGCACTACAGCGCCCAGTGCCTTGTAGGGTATTGCGCTGCTGCGCCGAACAATTTTACGTCGGCGGGCTTCAAACTCTATGTCCAGCCCTTTACGCACCAGGGTTGCTGCAATCATTGATAACGCAAAACCGGCCGCATACCCCAATGCACTGACAACATCACCAAACGCATTCACACAGGCGAGAATGAGCATTGGCATCGGCAGTAGAAACAGCAAAAAAGCACGCGATCGCCGCAGCTTTGCAGTCGGCTCCGGACCGAGCTTCCTGGCACCCCCGCGTGGGAGGTTACTCACCGGGTTTTCTCCAGGGTGCTGTCTCCCTGTATCGTATTAATGACGCCGACACACGACACTCCACAAATGGTATAAACCAGAATCACCAGTCCAATCATTTTTTTCAATTTTCCAGGCATCGGTATCTTCTTTGATCAAACCTCAACTGATTAAGGCTAAATATCCATTTTTCAAGCATTTGCAAGAAAGAACCTGGCTCACGAGCGATTAGTGTCCACCAGCCAGACCCGACAACTTTAACAGATTTACTTCTCCCCTATAGGTAAAACCCGGTAAACAGATTCCGCTAGCGTTGACAGACCCCGGCGTTCCATGCTCGATCTTTCACTGTACATAACATGTATTTCATAATTGTTTTCATAGTGCTGGCGAACTTCGGTTTCGGGCACCGAAAACGGCGGCCCCTCCATAGCCGCTTGATCGTAATGCATAGCAATTGTGAATATTGCAGCTTTGGGCGGAAGTATTGTCTGCAAATGGTCAACATATTTACACCGCATCTCAGGTGCAAGCGCCACCAGCGCAGCTCGATCGTAAACCCGCGTTACCGCTGCGAGCTGATCAGCACTTAATGAGAAAAAATCACCACCATAGAGCGTGTAGCCGGATGCACTGAAAATTGTAAAGTCTGCAGTAACGGTTTTGCTGTACTCGAATCCGGACTGATCGCAAAAATCCTGTATCGCTGTGACGCTCAAATCGACACCAATCACATGGTGTCCGAATTGATTAAGCCAGTTTAGATCGGGGCTGCGTCCGCACAGAGGCACAAAAACGGTCTCTTCCGGCCTGGCACCGAATTTCGACCAATAATCCTGCAGCATCTGGTTAGCGGAATTCTGCTGCCAGCCCGGTTGGTCATTTCTGGCCCAGGCATTATGCCAAAATGAATGATCCATAAATTTCTCCTGCCACTAATCGGCGTAAAGCAGGTACCCGGGAGTTCTGGTTCGCAGCGCTGATGAAAGAGCATTCGGGAGCAAAACCGGCTCACCTTTACTGTCAGTTGTCGATACTGAGTCAATAGCGCGATAGTTTCTTACTCGATGGGTCCAACGCACAGAACCCGACTCTGACACAGCTTTAGCAGCAATACTACTCAAGAGGTTCTGACGAGGTGCCGATACCTTGGGCAACTATGCAGTACCCGTCGTGCAGTGCAGGACTTCGCAGTGCCCACGGTTAAGCCAACAAATATTACAATAAAGGTGACTTGGAATGAACGGAACCAGCGGAATCGGCGGAGTAACATCAACAAACGGCATTGATCTGTCTCTTTTCAACAATGTTCAGTCGCAGACAATGAGATTGATGGAATTTCAGGCTCAGGTCGGCCAGCAGGCAGCGGAAATACAAGCGACCAGTGGCGCCATCAATATGGCAGTTCGCGCCTTGCAGACAGCTGCAGCAAACGTTAGAGCGTAATAGCATACGCAATCGCCCGGGGCGCCAGCCCCGGGCCGGTTTTAACGCAGCAAATCGATGCCGGCAATATGCTGGCATGTATACTATCTAGAATTCACTATAATCAGTACTGAACAATACAGACTCGATTAGAGCTGCGTTGTCCAGATTAACTTATAAGTTTACCGAGGTGTGAAATGTCAAAAGCAATAATGGTAACCGGAGGTGCCGGTTACATTGGCAGCCATACCGTTAAGCAGCTTGGCCAGCAAGGCGAGAAAATAATTGTTCTGGACGATCTGTCTACAGGATTTGCCGATAACGTACTATTCGGCGAGTTAATTGTGGGCAAGACCGGTGACCAGGAACTGGTTGACCGAATAATAAAAACACATGACGTCGATACCGTCATGCACTTTGCTGCCCATACCATCGTCCCTGAATCTGTGGAAAATCCACTCAAGTACTATGACAACAACACGGCCAGTACTCGTAGCCTGCTGGAATGCTGCCAGAATAATAATGTCAGTAACTTTATTTTCTCATCAACGGCTGCGACCTACGGAATAGGTGACGGTACTCCGTGCACTGAAGAGTCGCCCACTGCACCGATCAACCCCTACGGTATGTCTAAACTCATGTCGGAGTATATGCTGGAAGATCTCGGCAAAGCCTGTGACATGAAGCACGTCATCCTGCGCTATTTCAATGTCGCCGGTTGCGATCCGGATGGCCAGATCGGGCAATCGACTGAAAAAGCAACGCTACTGGTGAAAGTGGCCGCCGAAGTGGCTGTTGGCAAGCGCCCGGAAATTTATATCTATGGTACTGATTACCCGACTGAAGACGGCACCGGTGTCCGCGACTACATACATGTTGCAGATCTCGCTTCAGCTCATCTGCATGCACTGGACTATCTGCGCAAAGGCGGTGAATCAACCCGATTAAATTGCGGCTATGGCCACGGTTACAGTGTTCGCGAAGTTCTCGATACAGTTCAGAGTGTCAACAATGCTCCAATTAAAATCATAGAGCATCCGAGACGCGCCGGCGACCCGCCTGAGCTAATTGCCAATGTCGATAAAATTCATCGAACCCTGACCTGGAAACCACAGTTCGACGACCTTAAAGTGATTTGCGCTACCGCTATCGCCTGGGAGAAAAAACTGCTGGAAAAACGCAAAGCTGCCTAGCCAGCATCAACTTGCAGGAACTGCGCGTCGCCCTGATCCTGCTGCAACAAACTAATGCTCTGGATTGCCAGCAAGCAACCAGACTATTTCGAATATATAAAAAAACGGGGTGCTGAATCAGCACCCCGCATTCATTTACGGCGCTCAATCATTAGAGGGCATTGCCAGCAATGCCATTTGTTCGCTGACTAAAGCGCCAGATCCAGCAACAATTCATCTGAATTCGATGTGCGTTGCGCGATGCTGTTGGATATCATCTGGTAATGCGCGAGCTGATCAGCATCCGGAAGAGCATGTACGTCTGATGAGTGTACTTTCAAAGCGACCATGTCGGTCATCACTTCGATGTCTGCAACACTTTTATCACCGCGTACAAATCCTAGCTCTCCAAAGCACTCGCCCGGACCCAGCACTGCACTCAACCCACTGCCATCACGAGTGCTCGCTACACCTTCAATAATTACATATAGATGATTATCTATCGTATTCCGGCTTAAAGCATTCGTGCCGGAACTAAAACGTACCAGATTGCTTACCGAGGTAAATCTCGCAATCTTACGCGCACTAAAACCCGCAAAAAACTTCAGCTGCGGTATTAGCGGCATCCAGCTTTCCAGTTCAGGGGTCAATAAATCAGGGGGAGCCATTTTATCAGCAACCGCTCGCAACGCTTTAGCCATCTCGGTGCCGCTGGCATAACGAAGACGTGGGTTTTTGGCAAGACAACGCGAGATTATTCGCTCCAGCTCCACCGGCAGATCCGGTCGCAATGATCGAAGTGGCGGCGCATTCTCTCTTAATACAGCGCGGAACAATTCTTTCACTTTGGTTGCTTTGAACAACTGCTGTCCGGTAAGCATTTCAAACATGACCGCACCCAACGAATAGATATCGCTTCGAGGACCCAGCTCTTTCCCGGTTACTTGCTCCGGCGACATGTAATTCGGTGTCCCCAGCGCCGGACGACCTGCCCCGATACCTTCACCAGCAGATGTACTCACAGCAATACCGAAGTCCAGCAACTTCACTGAGCCATCGGTCGCAAGCATAATATTGGCTGGTTTAATATCGCGATGAACAATACCCATTTTGTGCGAGAAATCGATAGCTTCGCAGACTTCCGCAATCACATTCACGACTCGATACGGAGGCAACTGCTTTTGACCGCGTCCATAGCGCTTCAGAGACGCACCTTCGACATATTCCATTGCAAGGTAATTCAGCGTACCGTCAACACCTGCATCAAAGACGGTCACGATATTCGGGTGACACAGCCTGCCTGCGGACAGAGTCTCTGTAATAAATGCTTTCTGGGAACCCGGAACCTTTCCGGTCTCCTGATCCAGAACGCCAACCTGCGATACTTTCAGCGCAACATCTCTGGACAGTATTGCATCATAGGCCCGGTAGACAATACCGCAGGTGCCCCTGCCAATACGTTCCAACAATTGATATTTGCCAACTTTCGCAGGAACCTGGAATTCCAGTTGCGTATTAGAGGTTTGTTGTTTCCCCATTTTTTCTTTCGTTCTCTATAAAACTGGGAGATTCGTCTTTCGACGCCGGATTTGTGAGCGATTCAGCTACTCTTACTGATAAGCATAGACAATATTTGAGCATGTATACCCTCAAATGAACCATTTGACATACAAACGACAACGTCACCCGGTTTACACAACGTTTTCAAGTGTTCGACCATCTCCACGGTAGAGAAGAACGCTTGAGCTTTTGGTTCAACTGCACGGCAAAGATCAGTCAGATCAAGCCTGTCTGGCTTGGCATTAAACAGCAGTGAACCATCGGCAGATATCAACGCGGATGCCAAGCCATCAATATGTGTGCCAGCTATCATGCTATTGGATCGAAAATCAAGTAACGCGAACAATCTGCTGCCATCCGGCAAATCTGAACGCAAGGCCAGAAGGGTAGCTGCTACCTCCGTCGGATGATGGGCAAAATCATCATAGACCGAGACACCACCGACTACATCGAGTAGCTCAAGCCGCCTTTTAACTCCGCTGAATTCAGACAGGGCCTGAACCCCGACCGCCACCGGGACTCCTGCATGACGCGCCGCTGCAATCGCAGCACAGGCGTTGGATACGTTATGAACTCCACACAATTGTGGTGCAAGATCAAAATCCGCCCCGCTCGGATCAACAAGGTTGTTAGGCCGATTTTTATAGCGCCAGGTACCTTTTAGCGTTTGGCTGGAGTACGCTGGTGCAAACTCAGTTGCCGATCCACAAAAAACTTCCAGATCACTCCAGAGCCCCATCTGCAGGACTTCCGCGAGATTCTGATCGGCTCCATTGCTAACAATCAAGCCATTGCCTGGGATTGTCCGCACCAGGTGATGAAACTGGCGTTTTATCGACGCCAGATCGTCAAATATATCTGCATGATCGAATTCAAGATTATTCAGTATTGCGGTTCGCGGCCGGTAGTGGACAAACTTCGATCGTTTGTCAAAAAAAGCGGTGTCGTATTCATCCGCCTCTACAACAAAAAACGGCAACTCACCGAATCGCGCTGAAACTCCAAAATTACCCGGCACCCCTCCGATAAGGAATCCGGGCCGCAAGCCCGCATATTCGAGAATCCACGCGACCATGCTGGATGTCGTGGTTTTACCATGCGTCCCTGCAACGGCGATCACCCAGCGATTGTGTAGAAAATAATCACTCAGCCACTGCGCGCCGGAGGTGTATTTCAAACCGCGATCAAGCGCGTATTCAACTTCCTCGTTACCACGGGACATGGCATTGCCGATAATCAACAGATCAGGGGAGCTTTTCAGATTATCTGCGCTGTACCCCTCTATCAGGTTGATACCCGCAGCCCTGAGCTGAGCATCCATAGGTGGATACACATTGGAGTCGGAACCGGTAACCTCGAACCCGAGGCCACGAGCCAGCTGGGCCAGCCCGCCCATGAAGGTGCCGCAAATACCGGTAATATGGATATGCATGAATCAGGGACCGTAGATACTGATGCAACCAATGAACCGTCTAAATCGGGCTGCGGGGAACTGCTCAGTTTACTGCGTCCGGTTGACCGCGCTTCATTACCAGAACATCAAGGGTCGGCGCTGTCAGATAATTACAGATCGGTATTTCATGTCCAGTCGCACAGTGCTGCGGTTAGGTCAGACGCGGCTAGCTGCAGCCGTTCTACATGAGTTCTGGCCCGTTCAATCGAAAGACGCGCGGATGGACCGTGAACCGCCAGGCAAGCCATCAGATTTTTATCGAAGTCAAAGACAGGTACCGACACCGCTACCATGCCCTGGATAAACTCACCATTGTCCTCCGCATAGCCCGTCCTCCGGATTCGCTCGACTTCCATTTTGAGCTCGGCCGGATTTGTCATGGTGCTTTCAGTACTTTCGGTAAATCGCCCGGCTTTCAACATAAGGTTTAACTGGGTGGATGGCAGCGTGCTCAGGTAAAGTTTGCCACTGGCGGTGCAGTGGAAGGGAACTTTGCTTCCTATTGGCAGCTGAACACGCAATGGCCAATCAGTTTCTACTCTCTCCAGATAGATCATGCCCTCGTCATCCGGAATGGAAAGATTGCAGGTCTCACCGAGATCATTGGCAAGGCTGCTCAGAATAGCCAGCCGAACCTCGCGCCCACGCCCGGATGCGAGTAGACCGGGGGACAAGCGCCTCAATCGCGGACCCGGTACATAAGAGATGCTGTCGACTTCACGCTGCAGGAATCCGGCTTCGGTCAGCGTTATCAGTATGCGATGCAACGTTTGCTTCGGAAGACCGACAATACGACCAAGTTCCTGCGCTGTAACCGGGGCAGCCACCTTTACCAATGCTTCCAAAACCAGCACGGCGCGTAAACTCCGTGTCGCAAGTTCCTGTGAATCTGTTGTCACATCTAATCCTGTCAGATGAAAATAGCAATACAATCACAACGAATGAGTATTACTCGAATCAGTTTGCTACCGTTCAAATTATTAGAGAATTAAAATTCGCAAACACAGCTATTGTAAGATTTGTCAACAACAACCAGATAATTGCTTTCAATGTTATTGCCTTTACAAATGAAAAGGGGCGGTAACACCGTACCGCCCCGTCGCACTACATAAGGCTCGCTCCCGGAATGCAGACTCTAGGAAGGGAGACCAAACTTGCTGCGCGTCTCGTCAGTCAGCTGACCATCCGCTGTCCAGCCTCGCAGCTGATAGTATTCCGGCAACATATTGCCCAGCTCGCACACCATCCCTTTCGCTGGTCCTGATTTCGCCGCATCCTTCAACAGCCGATCCGGTAACGTATCGTCCGCTCCTGTTATGCCGGCTTTCATGTTGAAGTCCCGCTCCAGCTGCCAGATTCGCTCTCCCACTTCCACTAACCGCTCCGGGGACCAGTCTCCGTCACACGCGGCATCTATCTGCGGGGCGATGTCATCCAGTGTCCACGCAAACGTGGTAAATACGCACAACCCTGCCGAATCTACTGCTGCTGTCGCATCCTGAAACGCTTTCACCAACCCGGCTTTGCCTTCCGACTGCAGCGGGTCTGTCTTCTCCGGTACACCCAGTATCTCTGACGATACCGTATAGCTTCGCAGGTGACACGCTCCCCGGTTCGAGGTGGCGTACGTTAATCCCATCCCCTGGATTCCTCGTGGATCGTACGCCGGAAACTCCTGCCCCTTCACTGTCATCGACAGTTCCGGACGACCGTACTTCTCACATAGTTTTCTTGAGCCCAGATTCAGATCCGCTCCGAACCCTTCACCTGTGGCACTTTGCTCTACCGCCCAGCACAGGGCCTGAGCATTGCCGAACTTCAGCTCTACCCCTCCGGTGTGTTCGTTTGTGATTGCTCCTTCTTCGTACATCTCCATTGCCGCGGCTACCGTTGCGCCGAATGAAATCGGGTCCATTCCATCCTCGTTGCAGATGAAGTTGACGTACGTCAGGGCATCCAGATCATCTACTCCTGTATCTGATCCCAGTGCCCAGGCTGCTTCGTATTCCAGCCCGCCTGAGTTCCCCCAGTACTGTGGCTTTTCTTTTACCGAAAAGTGCTCCCGGTCTATCGTTGAGATTCGACCACAGGCGATTGTGCAGGCGAAGCACCCTCCATTTCGCGTCAGGTTCGGTTTGCCGTCGCTTGCACGGGGTTCGAGCATCGCTTCTCCCGATATCTTGTGTGCGCCTTCAAACTGCGATTCCCGCATGTTCCGGGTCGGCATGGCGCCTACTTCGTTGATGACGTTCATCAGCACCTGGGTTCCCAGTGCCGGCAACCCTTCGCCGGTTACGGCGTTTTCGGCCAGTACTTTTTTTCCCGCATTGACGGTTTCCATGAATTTTGCCGGGTCCTGTATATTGCTCACGCCCAGG
>MDLA01000050.1 GCA_001730015.1 Chromatiales bacterium (ex Bugula neritina AB1)
TGGCGTGTATGGTGTATGTGGATCTCAATCCAATCAGAGCAAAGATGGCGGCTACTCCAGAGACGTCAGCACATACATCAGTGAAGAGGCGTTGTGAGGCTGCAACAAGTGCCGGTCGCACTCCGGAGGTAATAGGTAAGCAGCCGATCGGTCTCGAGCGATTTACAGGAAATCCAAGAGAGCCAATGCCGGAAGGGTTGGCGTACAGGTTAACGGATTATCTGGAGTTGGTGGATTGGACAGGCAGGCAAATCCGTGAAGACAAGCGTGGTTCAATCGATAAGGATCTGCCGGAGATATTGACTCGTTTAGAAATAGACGAGGACGACTGGCTTTACATGACGCAGAATTTTGAGAGTAGTTTTAAAACCCTGGTGGGATCAGTGCATAAACTCAGGAAGGCCTGTGAGGCACTTGGTTATAAAAGAATGCCAGGCAGGGCGGCATGTGAATGGTTGTTTTGATCAAGGAAATTGAGACAAGCAGTTATTAGAACCAAAAAATGGGCTTACCAATAAGGTAAAGCGCACCAGCTTATCCACTGGCAGAAAAGAAAATATAGTAACAGGTACTCAGTTCGCAATGAATTGGTATAGGTTGTGTTGAAAATACTCCGTTTCAGCTAGGTTCCATATTGCTGTTGGTCGCGTACAGTTTTTACATCCCGGATTTACTGAATGGCATTCGCATTTTTTGGAATTTAAAATGGGTGTCCGGTTAAATTGTGGTACTCTGGACCATGATAGATTGTTTGACGCCCCCTGCCACGGTTCATTACATGGTAGAACGCATCTTCGTAATGAATTCGAGTGGGCCGTGGCATCTAAGTAGAATAGCATTTATTAGTAAATAGTGTAATACGATTGACCCCTTTTAGGTTCCAGTCGCTGCCTCGGGTTCAGTTGGTTTTGCCCGCTGTACCCGGGCAGGTGAGTACTCATGATGGTTTGCAATGTGGCGTGCCCGCTTACTGCATACACTTACTCATCACCCAGCCCGGCGAGAAGATCACCGCCACGCTTGTCCTGGGTTCTGTAGTTCGGCACCCAGTGCAGATAGCGCATCGTGGTCATGATATGGCTGTGGCCCATCTGGTGTTGCAGATCCACGATTGGCATTCCTGCCGCTAGCTGATGCGTCGCGTAGGCGTGGCGCAATCCATGGATACCGCCGTCCTTGTCTATCAACGCGTTTTTCTTGGCTAATCGATAAACCCGCTGCAATGTCGAAACACACAGGTGATGGTTTCGGCTTCCACTCGGAAAAAGCCAATTCTTTGGTCGGTTGCCTTGCCAGTAGATGCGCAACTGATCAAGCAGTGTCGATCCGATGATCACCATACGATCTTTTTGCCCTTTGCCTTGCACCACCTTTAATAGATGTCTCTCTCCATCAATATGGGCGACCCGTAACGACACCACCTCACTGACACGCAAGCCGCATCCATAACAGACTTTCATCATCATCCTATGCTTTTCGTTCTTGCACTGTGCGATGATCTAACTGACTTGTTTACGGGTTAATAGCTCGGGAATGTACTGTGGCTTTTTCGGAACCACGATATTGAAATCAACATCAGGCCAATTCAGTACATGCAAGTAAAAAAACTTCACTGCATGGAGCTGTTGTTTGCAGGTCGATGCTGAAAGCTGTTTTTCCTGAACGATAAATTCGAAATAGCGTTGCAGTTCTGAAATCGTGAGTTTGTCTGGGGATTTACCAGTGTATCTGGTTAAGCTGGTCAGACCGTACAAGTAGTTCTTACATGTTTTGGCGGCAAAGCGTCGCTGGCGCATTGCACGTATCATTTTGCTTCTAAGTGGAGTCATTTTCTTTACTCGTAACCAGCCAACATTGGCTAGCTATAAGTAAATAACTTGATGACCTATCTTTACTCGCTCTACTTCTCGAAGCGTGCGATTCAAAGCTACCGCGAAGCGGTTTAGTTCAACTTATGTTATACCGAATCTTCCATTCAAGAGATATACTGCATTTTTCTGGCTAGGTTTACGGGAAAGACAAACCGTACTAATATATCTGTACAATATCACAGTTAAAACTGTATTTAACAATTCACCACTCTCGGGAAGCACCAGTTCACCGGTGTACATTCATCTCTGTTGATTACCACCGATAAAGGCCCGAACCCATATTACCACGATGTTAAGCTGCTGTCCGGCACACACAGACAGACTGTAATTGATCGGAATATCTGGCTAAAAGACCGCGTACGCAGTAGATTCTCATTCTCAGACAAGCTCCTAGCAGCCGGTCTCTCAATTGTACACCTAGGATACTACATCATTACACTCAGGCCACTGCGACTACAATGGCTCCCGATTCCGGTAACTCTTTCATTTAAACTCTGTAACCAGATTGGCTCGAATACCGGAGGCTTCTGCAAAAGCCCAATAATGCTACGATGGCACAACTCTCAGTCAGGACTAAATACCAGTGGCTTATCTTGATCGCAGTCGTGCGGAAAAACTATTGGATGAAGCGAATCTCGACGCATTGATTCTGCTCTCTCCCGAAAGCTTCTATTATGCAACCGGCGCAGCCCCCGGTGTTGCGACCATGTGGCGTACCGCTGGTGCGGTAGCCGCTCTAATTCCCTCCAGTGCCAGCGAGCCCGAATCGGCTGTTGTAAGTGATTTGTTTGCTGACATGTTTCGTCGTTCCAGCCATATAACAGATGTTCGGGAAAGCCCCATCTGGGTAGAGACTACGACACTCGACACTACCTCCACTACGCCCTCTATCCCTGAAGATACACCTGCCTCGGCGCTGATACAGACCGCCTGGGACGCTGCAGGCCGCGCTTCAACATTCAACAGACCAACTACCTTTGACCCGGTGATTTGCTACCGCCATCTGGCCGATGCACTGGCAGAACGCGGCCACTCTGGCGCACGTATTGGTTTTGAAGGCACTGCACTCACTGTGAATGACTACGACGTGTTCCGCCGCGCGCTTCCTGATGTGAAGCTGATCGATGCTTCAAGCCTGATCGCGCGATTAAAGATGGTTAAGTCGAAAGAGGAAATCATCAACCTTCGTCAAGCCGTTCAAGTGGCGGAAACCGGGATTCTCGGTATTCGGGCGGCAATCGGTGCGGGTGTCACACGAAACGAACTGGCCGGCAGCTGGCAGTCTGCTATTGAACAACAAGACGAAATCAAGCTCACCGGCTCCTGGGAGTATATATCAGTTGGCCCCGATCCCTGGGGAGGCAACCGGGCGGTGCAGAAAGGCGACCTGATTAAAGTCGACGTCGGTTGTCTCGTTGATGGCTACACATCTGATTCGGCGCGCACCTTTGTATTCGAACAGCCCTCGCCGCTTCAAACGGATCTATACAATGCACTACTGGCAGGCTTTAGCGCGGGTTCACAACTGCTGCAACCAGGTGTAGCACTCTCTGATGTACACCAGGCAACGACCGCCGCCATTCGCTCGGCCGGATTTCCGGGTTATACACGCGGGCATTTCGGACATGGGCTGGGGGCGAGTGTGGGTAGCGAGCAATGGCCGTTTATATCAGCCGATACAACGGTTGCATTCGAGCCCGGTATGGTAGTGGCTTTTGAGTGCCCCTGGTATATCAACGGACTGGGTGGAATGATTATAGAAAATCAATTGCTCATCACCGAAGACGGCCACGAGATGATGAACACTCTGCCGCTTGAATTGATAATAGTAGACTGACTACATCCAGTCACACTCAGCTAAAACGCCAAAACACACTAAGATTCACCCCACATTCTTGATATAAACCACAGTTATTCTATTTATCCTAAGACTATTTTTTCAACCAGTAACCTTCTTATATAATAAATGAATTAAACGCTGGCGCCCTCTTAAGTTACACAGTCGGTATACTGGTATTTTTTGTGGGGGTGATATTGAATCGCGGAATCGCTGTTCTTCGAATGTGACGCATTCCTGAACCAGTGACAGGCGAGCTGGTAGCAGCGATCTTAATATTTTTGACCTACTACTTTACTGAAACTTCGATCTGCAAACACGTGACATACTGCTTGTGTACTGTTTCACTTCCATTGGTATTAATGCCAGATTCTCTGATCTCGTCAATGGAGGAAAACCACTACTGATTCTAGTCGGTCTTACACTCGTGTTTATTGCTGTACAGAATGTTGTGTGTATGACAGGGGCAGCACTCGCAGGATCGCCGGCCTCAGCAGGAGTAATGGCAGGATCAGCTTCACTTATTGGCGGGCATGGTACCGCTATCGCGTGGGCACCTGATGCAAAACTCGCGGGCCTCGAAAATGCTATTGAGATAGGCATTGCCTCCACCACACCAGGGTTTGTTGTCGCCAGCCTGGTAGGCGGGCCAATTACCGGTTTCTTATTCTAGCGATTCCAGTTAACCGGCGACCTGGAACAGGCCCCAGTTGTAGGAATCTCCTATTCCGATGAAGAATCAGAAGCGATCACAAAGCCGAACCCGTCAACAAACGCCACGGGCAACAACGGTGCGAGAAAAATCGCTAAAAACAAAAAAGCCTGCCTCTCGCTTTTTTAATCCAATGCGCCTGTTATACCAATTAAACCTCTTTGTTTCATCCAATCGAATCTTCCTATTCCCGAGCTATGTAGCTTGATTTTTTAGACAAAGGTACAGTGTACAGCGGGAAACGCACAAATACACCACGCTGCAAGTCAAATCCAGTGCTCTGGTGGCCTGGCTACCTGCCGTGAATTCGCGTTAGTATTTTCTACACGTTAAATATCGATACACGCATTAACCCACATTATTCATGGGGTAACGAGGATATCGCGTAGACCATATTTGTTCACGGCCTTATTCACGGCCATGTTCACGGCCATGTTCACGGCAAGGGTTTTCACAGTGGATTTTCTTCTCACGTCGAATACTTACTGTTGTTAGCAAGAGAAAATATTCTTTGTGGAATCAAAGGTCAAGTGAGATCCCGTCGATCCCGTGAATAATGCGGCTTAAGCACTCCGTACAATCTTCGTCCGGTATAGGAAAATAGTAAACCCAGAGCAGTAATTATCTTTTTTATGTAGAATATTTACAGCCGCTTTCCTATTGGCGTTACTCCTTACTCTTGCCTCTTGTGCAAATAAACCTGTCGCAACAGTTAGCGGATCTATAGTATCAGCAGCCCAATCGATTGCTGAACAACTTGTTCTGACAGACCTTCTGAATTAAATCCATATAGCGCTATACAATGCCGCCCGATCGCCTGAAGTTGATCGCCTGAAGTTAATTCAACGCCTCACATCAACGCTTCAGGAAGGAACAGCGCAATCTGTGGCAGCGCGGTTAATATGGCTACCCCAAGCAAAAGAATCAACCAGTACGGTACCGTGGCGAGAGCGGCATCTCCGAGGGAAACATCTTCCTTGGTTACCGAAACCAGCACCGACAAATTCAGACCAACCGGTGGTGTGACCTGACCGATTTCAATCATCACGGTAATGATCACACCAAGCCAGATAACGTCGTAACCCAGGCCGGACATCAGCGGTACAACAATGGGTAGTGTCATGATCATCAGGGACAGACCATCGAAGAAGCAACCGAGCACCAGATAGATCACTACCACTGCAGTAAGCACCGTTAACGGCCCCAGATTAGCAGCCCGCACTGACTCAAGAATTTCCTGTGGCACACCGAGCAGGCTTACTGCCTGCGCCAGTATAGTTGCGCCCATTACTACAAAAGCTATAGATGCATACAACAAAATGGCAGCGAATAGACTTTGCGCCAGCGTTGCCATGCTGAGAGTCCCCCACACAAACCCGAGCACAATGGTGGCAATCACCCCGACAGCGGCTGCCTCGGTTGGCGTTGCTATACCAAAGGCTATGGCGCACATTATTGTTGCAATTAACAAAATGAAAGGCCACAAGCTGAGCACACCAAGCAGTATCTGCATCGGGCGGATTGCCTGTGTATCCGCTGGCGCTAGCTCCGGCCGCGTGCGGCACCGAATAAATATATAAACCATAAATAGAAAGGCAAACAGCAACCCCGGTAAAATACCGGCGAGAAACAACCTGCCAATTGATGTTTCGGTTAATGCACCATAGATCAGCAAAGACAAACTCGGTGGAATCAGCAAACCGAGTGTTCCTCCCCCTGCCAGCGAACCCACCACCATGCGGCGATCGTACCCACGCTCTGCCATCTCGGGGTAGGCAACCGAACCGACTGCCGCAGCGGTAGACAGGCTCGATCCGCTAACCGCCCCGAACAATGTACAGACAGCGATATTCGTATGCAGTAAACCACCGGATACTCCTTTGAAAACCGGCGCCAAGGCTGTATAGATTCTATCGCTCAGACCACTGCGCAGCATAATTTCACCCAGCATGATAAACAGCGGTATCGCGCTTAAAGTAAAAGAATTCAGCACATTCCAGACAGCATCAACGGCGACAAATGTCGAGCCATTGGCAATAAATTTCAGAATCAGCAGACCCGTAAGACCAAGAGCCGCACCGAGCGCCAGCCCCGATCCGGCAAGGATTGCCAAACTGCTTAATAGTAGCCCCCAGAATGCTGTCATTATTCGTTTGCGTTACGCTCAGGCCAACTAAACATCTGAACAATCTGCCTCAGCAGACAGGCGCACTGCAAACGCTACCGATGTCAGCACCATCGACACTGGCAGCACGGCCATCCACGGGTACATCAGCAACCGCCCTACTTCAGTTTTTATATTGCGCAGGTAAGCAAACTCGAACCAGGGAATACATAGCCAGAAAAACCAGATCGCAAACGCTATTCCGAACAATGCCGCAACAATTGCAACCAGTCGTGCGATCCGGGCTGGCATAGCTGAGACCAGAATACGGACTCGCACATGATCGGCATTTAGTGTAACCAGTGGCAACGCTAGAAAAAAAGCAGTGGTCATTAGCAGCCCGACCAGTTCTTCTGTAAAGCGAAACGGCGCATGTGCCAGATGCCTCATGGTAACGCTCGCGCCAACGAGCACAACAATGAGAACACCTGCAACGGTAGCTGCTATAGCAAGCGCCGTGAATACATACCGCAGCCATGCTTCTATGCGATGCAGCATAGCACCTGTTCTATTGTCGGGTTTAACCGGAATATCAGAGCTTATCGACCCAGCACATCGAGTATTCGCTGCCGATGAGCCAATGCATTGCCGCCCGCCTCTTCCGCAAGCGTGGCCCAGGTTTCAGAGGCAGCATTTAGAAACGCACTGCGATCTTCGTCGGAGAATTGTTCCAGAAATTCAATACCTTGCCCGGTAAGTTTTTCACGTGCCACTGCTTCTTTTTCTTCTGCCTCGTCATACTGATTGGTACGTTTCCAGACCCGCGCGGCTGCAGTGGACACGGCTTCGCGTTCTTTATCGGTTAGCCTGTCCCATGCTCCCTGATTCGCGCCAAGCACATAAGGGACACCAGCCACCGGATACAGGTACGATGCGTATTTGGTTACTTCCTGCAAGGATATGGTGTGAGCGAACAGGGCCGGATAGACAGCGCAGTCTACTACGCCGGTTTGCAACGCAACATAGAGGTCGTTCTGCCCGACTATCTGTGCCGACACACCGAGCTTTGTGAAAGTTTCTACCTGATCGTTGCTCCAGACTCTAAGCTTTCGGGTTCTTAAATCTTCAAGCGACCGCACGGGTTGCTCGCGACAAAAAATCGAAGCTTTTAATAAGGGCAGCGCCATAAAACCGGTAGGTACAATGCCCCATTCCGCCAGTTCTTCTGTGTATATCTGCTGGATTTCAGGCAATACTTTAATTAATTCATCAGAACTGCCAACTGACCCTTGAATCAGTACCGCATTAAGTGCCGGCGCGTCACGCCCCAGGTAATTTGCCCAGACCAGCCCCATCTCCACAGCCCCTTGCGGTAGCCAGCGCGCAACATCATTATTTTTTAAGTTGAGGGAACCACCGTGAAAAACCTTTACTGAAAGGCTGCCACCTGATAACTCGGCAACATCCGCCGCGAATTGATCGAGTTGCTTTGATTCGCCTCTTCCTTCCGGCAGGCCGTTGTTAAACTTCCATTCTGCAGCGCTGGCAGCTCCGGCGCTGACACCAAGGGCAATTGCGGCTGCAGAAAGAACGCGGCATAGCAGTTTGTTCATCATGTTGGTCCTTTTATCCTCTCGAGTCGCTAATGATCCTAACAACCCACTGCTTCATGGGCAAGGATTGATGCGTATGACCAGACTTGCCGTTCTCCCGCTTTATTCGCGAAACCGGTTCCCCCGAAATGAACCACCGCTGATCCATCTACTCAACCCTTAATTCCGGACAAACTTTTAACCCGAATTAATCATGGGGTGGCGAGGATATCGCTTAAACCTTATTTATTCATGGCCTTATTCACGGCTTATTCACGGCTTATTCACGGCTTATTCACGGCAAGAGTTTTCATAGTGGAATTTCTTCTCGCGTCGAATACTTACTGATATCTGCAAGAGAAAAAGTTCGCTGTGGAATCAAAGATCAAGTGAGATCCCGTGAATCCCGTGAATCCCGTGAATCCCGTGAATAATACGTGTTAATATTTATCCAATACCTGTGAAATACTCTGACTTGGGCTTATAATTATAACCCCGAAACTCTAGCGACGGAAAAATCCGATGAGTCAGAATCAGCAGCCTGCCGCATCCACTCTAGGCCAGCCGTAGCACTTGCCCTGTGGCGTTCAGTTGAAGAATCGAATAATAAAATCGGCAATGTCCGATTCCCTTGGCGATGGAACCGGGAACCCCACCGAAACCCAGATCAACCTGTACGAACGATGGGCCAAAGGCGGCACCGCGCTCTCTCTGATCGGTGAAGTACAAGCGAGTCCGCACTACCCGGAAAAACCCGGCAACCTGGTTCTAACACCAGAATCCGATAAGCGCGCTCTGGAAATGCTGGCACAACGCGGATCCACCAACGGCGCGCACATCTGGCCTCAGCTGGGTCATGCAGGCGCACTTTCACACGCACCGATCAGTACCCCGAAGGGACCCTCAGCACTAGATATTGAAGGGCTTAAATGCGATGGCATGTCTATAGAGGAAATACACGATCTACCTGAAACCTTTGCAAATGCCGCAACCATCGCCAGGGATGTCGGCTTCGGCGGTGTGATGATCCACGCGGGCCATGGTTTCCTGCTCAGTCAATTCCTGTCACCTTTGTTCAACCACCGCAGCGACCACTACGGCGGCACCGTCGATGCGCGCTTTCGCATTGTTGCAGAGGTAATCGACTCCGTAAGGCTAGCCGTCGGGGCAAACTTTCCTGTTTCCATAAGAATTAATTCTACCGATAAACTTGAAGGTGGTTTGTCAAACGACGATGCCTTGCACGTGGTGAAACTGCTTGACCAGACTTCAATAGACCTAATCGATATAAGCGGCGGCACCTATTTTCCTGGTGCCGCGTCAAGTTCAGACGGCACATCCGCCAGTGGGCCATACTTTAGCGATTTCGCTAGGCGGGCTAAACAATTAACTTCTACACCAATTACGCTAACCGGCGGGTTTAAAACCCGGGAACAGGCAACGGCTGCAATAAATGGCGGTATCACTGATGCAATCAGTCTCGCCCGCGCAATGGTTATAGATCCGTCGCTTGCCAATACCTGGCTGAGCGAGGCCGGTGGCGATCCGCAATTCCCGGTATTCGATGCACCATCCAGCGGCGGTGTCACAGCCTGGTATTCAATGCGCCTTACCGCCCTTGGCGACGGCACTGAAAGCCAGTTTAATCTTAGCCCGGAAGCAGCAATTGATATCCATGAAGCACGCGATGCTGAGCGTTGTGACCGATGGAAGCGACGGTTCGCGTAAAACACTTGCGGCGAATATAGAAGCGACTCTTGTCCGGTAAATTTCCTGAACAGCAAGGCAGCATAGCGAAATCCACCATTATTCACCCTGGTGCCGAGTAAAATATAAGTGATATTCAGGAAAAATGAGTACAGCGCCTTAGATGCTGCTATAGAAGCAGAGCAGCGGTTCTGAGCCGGAATTTTATGCAACTCCAGGGTTCACTATTGCCTGATCTATCGATCTGATCAATAGTTCCAGAGCGTGCCATCCTGCAGGCGAACCACCGGATGGCTCCCTGGCTTATAATGGTATCGAGCAGCCTCGCTTTCATCAAAATCGACGCCAAGACCAGGCTCATCACTAACGTACATCATACCCTGCTCCATACGATGGTTCGATGGAAACAACGCATCACATTCCGCTGAATTTAACGTAAGGTACTCCTGAATTCCAAAATTCGGAGCCCAGGCGTTCAAGTGTGCCTGGGCCGCCATACACAAAGGCGAGTGACTCGGCGCACCGTGGAATCCGGTTTTCACATGGTGCATTGCGGCGAAATCGACAATTCGTTTTACATGAGTAATACCGCCTGCATAGGTAACCGCAACACGAATAAAATCGATTAGCTCCTTTTCTATAAGCTGCTTGCAGTCCCATATAGAATTAAACACCTCTCCCAGAGCTATTGGCACGGTCGAATGCTGTCGTATTAGCTCTAGCGCATTTTGATCCTCAGCGGGGGTTGGATCTTCCAGCCAGAACAATCGAACCGATTCTACAGATTTAGCAAAGCCTGCGGCCTCACGCGGCAGTAACCGGTGATGCACGTCGTGCAGTATTTTTAATTCCGGACCGAACTGTTCGCGAATTCGAGCCAACGCCTCAGGCATATAACGCAGGTAACAATCGGTATCCCAGATTTCCTCCTTTGGAACAATGCCACTGAAATCGGCGATGAAATTTTCGTTGCTCTGTCCTTTTTCAGAAACACCATAGCTTGCCGTTGGCATACCGGGAATGCCACATTGCACACGCACAGCCTTATAACCCTGCTCGTAGTAGGCAGCGACAGAATCGGTCAGTGCTTCCAGATCAGAGCCGGTCGCGTGCGCATGCACCAGCGCTCCCTCACGGCTCTTGCCACCGAACAGCTGGTAAAGAGGCATTCCGGCAAGTTTGGCTTTTATATCCCACAGCGCCATATCAATAGCACCATATGCCGCCATCGCGATGGGCCCCCCTCTGAAATACGCACCACGATATAAAAACTGCCAGATGTCTTCACTGTTGCGCGGGTCTCGACCAATTAGTACCGGTATGAGGTAATCTTTTAAATACGCGGCCGGTAAAGTCTCGCGATTATTCAGTGTGGCATCGCCTAGCCCGTACACACCTTGATCGGTCATTATTTTCAAGGTGACGTAGTTTTTACCCGGGCCTCCAACAAATACCTTTGCATCTGTGATTTTCATAACGTGACTCCCCAGGGCCAGAACAGTGGGTAAATCTATGAACGATACAATAAATTAATCAGTCAAAACAGGACACTGGCGAGCTGGCGGGTCAACCATAGACTAATGGCGATGGTAACGCTGCCTAAACATGGCAGTGTGTCCGCGCCTGAATTCTCCAAGCCCGTTGACTCCGTTAATTCACATCTGACATATTAGTTTTGGAATCTGATATATTAATGGCAAATGCCCGCACAACCCTCAGCAATACAATCACTGACGGAACAGCCGCAATCGCTAACCAGCGTACTCGCCGGCATCAACCTTGATCCCGAAGAATCGCTGGTGTCGCAGATTTACCGGATTCTGTGGGACTCAATCGTCACCCTTAAAATACTACCGGGCCAGCTGGTCTCTGAAAAAGAAATAGCAACCGCACTCAGTGCCAGCAAAACGCCGGTACGCGAGGCACTCATCCGCCTTGAAGATTCAGGGTTGGTCACGGTTATTCCAAAAAGCGGCACGTATGTAACGTCCATTCGAATCGATGCCTACATCGAGGGCTGCTTTATACGGTTGCAACTCGAAACCGGCGCTGTACGCCGTGCAGCGGAGCGCAATGGAGTCGAGCAGTACATGACTCAGCTAGACACCCTGCTGCAAAAACAGTCGAGCGCACTGAAGACAAAAGATTACGTTCTGTATGCATCCCTCGATGAAGCCCTGCACGAAACCTTTTTTGTTGTGGCAGGGTTGCACGGGGTCTGGCATTTTTTGAAAAAAACACAGGCAGATGTCAATCGCATCAGGCACCTGAAGCGAATAAGTGGCATCCGTCGCGGAAAGCAGGTCATACAGCAGCATAGTGCAATTGTCGATGCCATCAAAGCCGGCGATCCGCAAGCGGCGGGCGATGCATTGGTGGCGCATATCGGCTCGCTTGAATCCGAAATAGAGCAACTAACCGATTACCCAGAGCTACTGGCGTTTATAGAAAATCAAAACACCACGTTAATCCGGAAACTTCCAGGCAGACGCAACGCCCGGTCGACTCACTCACAGCAAGCCAGCTAGCCTAACTACTATATCCAATGTTATTTTGCAGAAAATTGTCAAATGCTACGGTGATCTTGAGGTAGTACACGGCATCGATCTCGAAATAGCGCCTAAAGAATTCGTGGTGCTGGTAGGCCCGTCCGGCTGCGGTAAGTCCACTACTCTGCGCATGATAGCCGGGCTTGAAGAAATCACAGCCGGCGATATAAAAATCGACGATCGCGTGGTAAACAGAGTCGCACCAAAAGATCGCGACGTCGCTATGGTATTTCAGAATTACGCACTTTATCCGCACCTGAACGTCGCCGAAAATATCGCATTCGGGTTGCGGATCCGCAAGGAATCAAAAGAGCACATTGCCGAATCCGTCAAAGAAGTTGCTGAAATTCTAGGCCTGACACCCTATCTGGATCGTCGCCCGGCAAATTTGTCTGGCGGTCAGCGTCAGCGCGTGGCGATGGGGCGTGCCATTGTACGACGGCCCAAAGTTTTTCTATTTGATGAACCGCTTTCCAACCTCGATGCCAAGCTACGCACGCAGATGCGCGCGGAGATAAAACGCCTGCACAAACGCTTAGGGGCAACCAGTGTTTATGTAACGCACGATCAGGTCGAAGCCATGACTCTCGCTGATCGGATTGTGGTGATGAATGGCGGCATCATCGAGCAGATCGGATCACCCATGGATTTATTCATGAACCCGGCTAACACCTTTGTGGCAGGCTTTATCGGGTCACCACCCATGAATCAGCTGCAGGGAGAAATACGCAATACCGATGCAGGTTCACAGGTGAAGGTAGGCGATGTTCTATTCACCCTGCCCGACTCCCTTACCGCTGACGAAGGCCGAAAGGTTATTGTCGGTGTCCGGCCGGAGCATTTATCGCTCACACCCGGCGAATTTTCATCTGCTATTCCAATCTCCCTCGAACTGGTCGAAACTCTCGGGTCCGAAGCGTTGTTGCACGCAACAGTCGGTGAGCACCCGATGATCATCAAAACCGAAACGCTCAGCGATATAGACCACCTGCAGAACGTTACCCAGGTGTATGCACCGGCAAATCTGGTCAAGCTGTTCGATGCTGAAACCGGCCTGGCCATTACCGGGCAGAGCGGCTCGTGACCTCCACTGCAGACAAACAGCGCGGCACTACGGTCACGACCGTCCGCCCGAGGCGATCACTAAAACATAAGCTGATATGGCTTGCCGATCACATCCGCAACGAGTGGCAGATCTACCTGATGCTGCTGCCAACTGTTATCTGGATGATCGTCTTCCTGTACAAGCCCATGTACGGGCTGCAGATCGCCTTTAAAGACTATTCAATATTCCGTGGCGTTGCAGCCAGCCCCTGGGTCGGATGGGAGCATTTCGAAAACCTGTTTTCCAACGACCAGTTTATAAGAGCGGTATGGAATACCGTAAAAATAAGCGCATTGAATCTATTGTTCGGCTTCCCGGCCCCGATTATTCTCGCCCTGATGTTCAATGAAGTATTACATGCAACCTATAAACGTACAGCCCAAACTATTGTTTATCTACCGCATTTTATTTCAACGGTTATTATCGCCGGTATTGTTATCCAGGCTTTTTCACCGACGGCCGGCATTGTAAACACCGTGCTCGGTTGGTTCGATATAGAGCCCATCTACTTCCTGACCAAGCCGGAGTGGTTCCGCCCGATATTCGTCGGTACTGGCATCTGGCAGGAAGCAGGCTTCGGCTCCATTGTTTTTCTTGCGGCCATTGCCGGGGTTAACCCGTCACTCTATGAAAGTGCTGTTGTCGATGGAGCAAGCCGTTGGCAGATGATGTGGAAAATCACCATTCCATCTATTCTGCCCACAATTATCATCTCAAGTTTCGGAGTTCAAACTTGGCATAGGGGAGCGCTATGCCATTGAGAATATATAGATGAGAGGCCTTGCGCCTGTTAAAATGTTGATTGTCCAAGATCCACAT
>MDLA01000051.1 GCA_001730015.1 Chromatiales bacterium (ex Bugula neritina AB1)
CAAAATGAAGTCAGATTAGGTTATCGAAAAATCCTAGAGCGAGGCGATATCGAATGTCCTCCACCAGATGAAAGGACGAGAAAGCCCGGGCAACGTGGTAGGCTCGCACGATCGAAATCCAGAAATCTCCTAGAGCGTTTACGGGCTTTTGAAGAGGATACCCTGCGCTTCATGACTCGTTGGGATATCCCCTATACGAACAATCAAGCTGAAAATGATTTGCGCATGTTTAAAGTGCAACAAAAAATCTCTGGTTGCTTTCGCTCCTTTAGTGGTGCTGAGATTTTCTGCCGCAATCGTAGCTACATTTCAACCTGCCGTAAACAAGGCTTGTCTGCCACTGATGCGATCAGAATGGCATTGGTCGGCCAAATCCCAACACTTACAATTGAACAATCGGCTGAATAGTTACGATAAAAAGAAGAAAATTGCTTTAAATACCTATGCCAGCATGAAGGGCGATGAGAGTCTGGAACATATGCTTTGCAATGGGCAAAAAATCGAGACATTAACCGACTCCATTGCTCGTAGCCGTGCTGTGGTTTTTATTATCAGTGAAGGATTTATGCATTCTGAGCACTGTTGCTGTGAACTTGGTGCAGTTACGCGTCGCAGGGTAAATACCGAGTACTTTCTGTTAGTCACAGATTCAGCCGCAAGCAGCAGGGAAGACTACTGGCTGGACATGGCCAGGGCATTACATCTGTCTCACCAGAAAATGAGCCCATTGCTGTCATTCGAGAGTCTTGCCTATAGTGAGCTGTCCGCCGTGGAAGATCTGGCTGATAAGTTGAAACAACGCGCTCGCGATAAAATCTCACTGGCAGATGGCAGTGCTGAGAAGATTGTGGAGGAGATCGATAAATACCTGACGACTTTTGTCCGTAACAATCTTCAGATAATTGATCTGCCGAGGATGGTAAAGGAGTGGTTGCAATCCAGTGGCGGAGCTATTCTCGGAAAAAGGTTACTTCAGCATTGTGATGGTAAGAAAGGTGTAGACGATCTAGTTGCATCTGTGTTTCGGGAACAATCGCACGATTGCATGCGAGTAATTATGAAGGCTCTAGGTGAGTTATACGAGGAATCAAACCCTGTTGCTGGAAGTGATGAGGCCGAAGCTATTATGTCCTTCTCCGGATTTTACGCGTTAACGCTGTTTGATCAGGGCTTTGTGACGTGCCTTGCCAGTACATCCCACAAGCATCTCGTTATGGATTTTACGCTGCCGGCAGGTGATCAGGATAAATTAGGGTTGTATACCGCAATTGCTATAGGAATTGCAGATAGCTCTGTACCCAGACTCTATGTGGAGCATGAGGCCAGAGGATTTTTGAGTGGAATCAGTAGTAAAGGCAGCATTACATTTCCGGAGATGATAGAGGAAGACCTATCATCTGAAGAAACTGAAGCTGCGATTGCCAAAAAACTTATTAGTGAAATCTGGAAAGTGGTGAATTCATCGCCCGAACCTGAATTTGTTGAAAACGAACCCGGCTATATAAGCAAAAATTCCAAAAGAGAGCTAGTGGGCAGTTTGTTGAGTTTCGCGCGGGAAGGGGTCAAACTGAGCCCTTATATCATTGTTGATACGTTGACCTATTCAAAAGTGAGCAACTGGTCAGTAATATTAATGAATACTATCGCCTCAATTAATGCAGAACTGCCTGCAGAAGAGGACATTGTAGTCCCCTGCATAATTGTCAGAACTCATGAAAAAGCGGAACCGCCATGGAATGAGCCGGTTTCTGAGAGGGCGGTGTACCTTAAACGGATGCTAACTCTGGCCGGCAAATGAAAATAAGTAAAAACAAGATAATCGGGCTCCCGGAAATCGATAGCTGGCGTGAAAGCGCACATCGCTTCGATCATTCGCAGGTACTCGCAATAGAGGCTTCCCACCTCTCTGGCCGGCCCTTGCTGGTGTGTGGTGAGCCGGGTCTGGGTAAGAGCCAGATTGCGAGAGCGGTAGCCGCGCTACGGGATTGGCGCTTGGTCACCGCTGTGGTCAATGCGCGCACCGAGATCGACGATCTATTGTATAGCGTTGATCATGTGAGTCGCCTGAGCGACGCTAACCAGATTGTTGTAAATACCGTCGGTTCTAATGCCGCGGATCAAGCAAAGGAACCCGATGATCCGGATGACTGTGCGAATAAAAGAACCGATGCTAACAAGAGAGCAAAACTGCTGGCGTTAGACCGCTATATTGAGCGAGGCCCTGTTTGGGATGCGCTAGCCCCTGGCCTCGAAACTAGCGACAATAAGCCAGGCGACCCCGCAAAAGGTACGGTTTTGTTGGTTGATGAAATAGACAAAGCGCACCCGGATGTACCCAATGCGCTGCTCGAAGTACTCAATTCTATGTCGTTCAGGGTTCCTCAAACCGGCGAGACAATAGCCGGACGGCGCGATCGGCTGTTTGTTGTAATTACAGCAAATAATGAACGCCCGTTACCTTCAGCGTTTTTGCGGCGATGTGCTGTATTGTCGTTGACTCTAGGTACAGGCTCGCAAGCCGTTGAGCAGTTGATAACGGTAGCGCAGGCGCATCGCAAGGAAGGTTTGTTGAAACACATCAAGGACGAAGACCTGTGCAAACGGGCAGCGAGGATCACTGTAGACTATCGGGATAACATTAGGCCACCTCAGTACAGGCCAGGTACCTCGGAATTTCTCGATTTGTTGCGTGTAGTTGATCAAAAACTGGCTACCGGGAAGATGAGCGAGTCAGAGGTTAACAATACACTCGACGAAATGAGTACCTTTCTAATTAAAAAGGAATTCCGGTCGGACGCCCCGGTCTAATGCTGAAAGACCTTTTTCAAGCGCTGGCAAACAAAACTGATGAAGAAATAATACATCGTGCTTTAGGTTTTGAGCGTGATCCGTATAAAAAACTGCCCGTTGATGAGCGAAGTAACAATAAACCTATAACTCCTGATCACGTTGCAGTGGTTAGAAAAACCGATGCAGCTGCTGTCGTATCAGATCAGCCGGAGGCACCTTGGGGTTTTCCAGTATTGATCGTTAATCGACGTGAGCCGATAGACGTCGCTGATAAAGCGTCATTGTTAGCACAGTTGCATGGGAGTGGGTTAGAAAGTGAAAACCCGGATCAGGTAACACCAGCGGCACCCGTTTGCGAAGCACTCTTGCCGCCAACCGAGTTGCAGGCGTTATTACTTCGCAAGCTGCAGAGGCTACAAGCAACATCCCGGCTGGATACCCGTGAACTGACACGCAGGGTTGCACAACGAAAAAGCCTGCTACCTCTACCACGAGAGAATAAAATGCAGCTTTGTGGTGGCTACTGGCTTTTGTGTGACGATATAGCCGGTATGCTTCCAGATGTGCGGCAGTTGATAGAGGCGTTCGCACGATTGCCACAGCCAATGCAACCGGCAAAGAGTATGCGATTGTCAACTACTTTGTGTGATGGATGGTTTGGCACAGATGGGCCGCTACATCCCTCCACTCCACAGGCGCCGCCACCGGGGATGCGGGTGATCGTTGTAGCCAACAGGACAGCACCTACTGCGTTTTTGAAGAGGGTGCTACATCAATGGCGCTGCCGGTTCACGCAACTTATCTGGCTCGATCCTAACCCGGTTGGTGCGGATATATACTGGGATTACAGGAGTCCGGTGATTGTTCGTGATGACTCTGTGCTTCAAAAACTGTTGTCTCTGCTGTATCCGTACTCGAATATAACTCGCGCTATGGTAAGGGATCTCCGGCATGCATTAGGTGCTCCAGCGGTCGTGGAATCAGAGTTCTGGGATCATGAAGACGTTCGAGTTTCGGGTATTGAGTGTGAGAGAGCTTGTGTTCATTACAACCGTGAACTCCATGCCGAAAACCTGCGAACGTGGTGGCATCAAGCCCCTGAGAAGGTCAATGAGCTACACCAATTGCTTGAAAAGCATCGACAGGCGTTAGCTCCGTTATACCGGCATGAGGCAGCATTGAATCTACCTGTGAAAATGATCAGTGATATCGATAGAAAAATGGCTGTCGACTTTTTCTGCGGGCTGGCGCTGGCGACTACAGCCCATGATGATTCTCGTCTTGCCCGAGCCCAGCATTCAGTTGTATTGAGCGTAAAGGAAAGGCTTGTGGGTAAAGCAGATGAGAAACTTAACACAGCCGTAGCCGTATCACAGAAAGCCTGGGTACACATCGATCCTGTTGCTGCGGCGAAAGCGGGTGTGGCGCAAAATGCGATGTCCGAAGTCGTTTCGGATGCCGTTATCGCAGCAACAGTTAAAGGGTTTGAATTGCGTGAGGCTTCAGGTGTTCCTTTGGCTAGAGTGAAACTTGCTGATAGCGGTGGATTTATAGAAAATAACTCTACTATTCGTCCAATCCAGACCTGTCAACCGCTGCCGCAAGACCAATTCATATTAAAGGCAGCTACGGAAAACCTGCAAATAGATATCACCGACACCAGCCGCTTCTACTGGGCAGAATCACTGACTCAATCAGCGCAGGGGCTGACGCTTGAGACCAGTGAAGGTGTAAAGGTTATTTACAGCGTACATGGTGGTGGGCCTGTAATAGAAAAACCAGCTGACCATAACTGGCTGAACACTGCTACCACCGGTGTCGATGATTATGGCTTATACACAACGCTTTCTTTGTTTGGTCTGGAACAGAGAATGCGCTGGATACCGTCTGGTCGATTCGTAATGGGATCACCGGAGGAAGAGCTGGAAAGGGAGAGCAACGAAACGCAGCACCCGGTAGTACTGACAGAAGGTTTTTGGTTGGCTGACACCACCTGCACTCAGCAATTGTGGAAGGCGGTCACCGGAATGAACCCAAGCCGTTTTGAGGGTGCACGCAACCCAGTGGAACGGGTTTCCTGGGGTGATGTGCAGTACTTTATAGATAAAATAAACAAGCAGCACCCGGAATTGCGGTTAAGTCTGCCAACCGAAGCGCAGTGGGAGTATGCGTGCCGCGCCGGTACCACTGGCCCGTTTAGCACCGGCGCGACTATTACCACCGGTCAGGCAAACTTCAATGGGAAGCGCTCGTATGCAAATACAGAAAAAGGAGAGTATCGGAGAAAGACAATTCCAGTGGATGCATTAGCCCCGAACCCGTGGGGTATGTTGCAAATGCACGGAAACGTTTTTGAGTGGTGTCAGGACTGGTATGGTAAGTACCCGGAAGGTGAAGTGATAAACCCTACAGGCACAAAAGACGGGGCGGGGCGCGTGCTGCGCGGCGGCAGCTGGTTTTACGGTGGCCGCGGCTGCCGCTCGGCTTTTCGCACCCCCCTCGAGCCCGTTAGGCGCAGCGACGACGTTGGCTTTCGCTTGTCCCAGGCCGGCTTCGTTAGCAGCAACAGCAAGCAATGAGCGCAGGCGTCGCCACGGCCCCGGCGGAGCCGAAGCAGGGCCATGGCGTCGCTGGCGCGGGGTTTACGGTTGCCACAACACGGCAATCGAAACCTGGTTGTTCACGAATAACAATTTATGATTTGATAGCACGGAAGAAAATGATGAAACTTAAAATATTCTCGCTACCTGCGTACGGCGATGAGCAGGCTGAAGAAGCTTTGAACGAATTTATGGCGGCAGAATCAGTGGTACACATGGACCGGCAGCTTATACAAAGTGGAACCTCAAGCTATTGGAGTATCTGTGTCGGTTATGACCAGGCGCAGGCAAAAAAAGACAACGCTAATTCAGGCAGGATTGACTACCGCAAGGTATTATCTCCGACGCACTTTCGGGAGTATTCAGCCTTGCGTGAGTGGCGTAAGAATGTATCTGAAACGGAGAACACCACCTTGTATGGTGTGTTCACGAATGCCGAACTCGCGGCGATTGTCCAACTACCATTAGAAACCGTCGCTGAAATCGGTTCAGTTGATGGAGTGGGCGAGATAAAGATGGAGCGATACAGCCAGCGCGTGTTTGATCTGTTGCAAGAGCGGCGTGGAAAAACAGCTGACTCAGACGATGCCTGATCGCTTGGCGATACCACTGCAGGATATTGCCGATTGGCACTGGCTGGCTCGTTGTACGCGGCTCGCCGCGCGCGGCAAGCGCAGTCGAGAATCCGTGCAACGCTACCTGAACCAGTTTGAACGTTCCACAAGTCAGGTGGCCGCCGCCTTACGCAATGGCTGCCTGCCCTATGGAAGCTATCGCCCATTTTCTATAAATGATCCAAAGCCGCGTGTAATTCATGCGGCGCCGTTTGCGGATCGAGTTGCACACCATGCCTTGATAGGCCGGATGGCAGATCGCTTCGAGCGCAGCCAGGTAGAGAGTAGCTATGCCTGCCGACCGGGCAAGGGTTGTCATGCGTCTATTATAGCGGCGCAGAAAATTGCAGCACGAAGTCCTTATCTGTTAAAGATGGATGTTCACAGCTATTTCGCATTTGTGGATCACGAAATTTTATTATCGTTGTTGCAGCGTCTGTTCAAGGGGCAGGGGTTGTTTAAACTTCTAAACAACGTGTTGGCCAGTTTTCATACATTACCCGGTCGCGGCCTGCCCATCGGTGCTCTGACATCACAGTATTTCGCTAATTATTATCTCGATGAATTTCAGCGGGCGCTGCGAAGGCAGCATGGTGTGATTGATGAGTTACGTTATATGGATGATCACTGGGTGGGCTGTGCATCTAAGCAGGCGGCCCGGGATACTGTCAGTTTTACTAATGAATGGCTACAGCAACACCGGAAGCTATCGGTGAAACCGGTGCAGATTCAACGTAGTGCTATAGGCTTGCCGTTTTGTGGCTTTCGCGTTAGCAGTAAAGGGCTTCGAATGGGACGAAGACGAATACGTGCTATAAAAAAGCACTATCAGCAAATTGGCCGAGACTACAGCGCCGGTGTTATTGGTGAATCAAAGGCGAAGCATAGGCTCACGAGTGTTACTTCGCTGGCAAGCCCTGGCAGCCATAGCAGTGTAATGAACCATATTATTGCAACCAGTGGTATTAACAACGTATGCTGTTAACGGGGGTAGCGCGAATAACGAAGCGAGGCGCGTGCTGCGCGGCGGCAGCTGGATCAACAATGGCCGCAACTGCCGCTCGGCTTATCGCAACCACAACGAGCCCGATAGGCGCAACAACAACGTTGGCTTTCGCTTGTCCAGGGAGCTTGCGCAGCAGAACCTCTGCTACTGCGAGCGTGCCACGACGGACCGTTTTGATCGATCCCTATCGTTACGTATGAATAGCTATGTGCCTCAAGTGATCGTCAAAACGTCCTCGCCGTGCCACGCTCTCGCTACGCAGACTTCTACCACGCAAGCTCCAGACCCGGAATCCGAAGGCAGAAGACCGGTGTGGATGCACCCGTCGCCAGAAAAAAGAAGCCGGCCAGCGCAACTTCCAGTCCACCGTAATCTACTGTGGCAAAAAGCGGTAAACCGCCGTGTGCTAGTAGGTATTGGAGCAGAAGCCCACCCGAACGCTCGCGGCGGTCCTTTTAATTCCTTCATCGCATAATGAGCACCTTACTTTCTAATCGTAACTGGCAGCAGAACCCGCCAGAGCAGTTCCCCCCGACTGATGCTGCTGCCTGGGGCTACGACTATCATGGGCTGTGGAAAACCCTGTTGTTGTACGGCGTTGAGCAGACAATGCGCTGGATTCCACGCGGCGATTTTTTAATGGGTTCGCCCGAAGAAGAGCCCGAGCGCGATGATGACGAACAGCAACATGAGGTCGAATTAACCAGTGGGTTCTGGCTGGCGGATACCGCCTGTACGCAAGCGCTTTGGCAGGCGGTAATGGGTGAGAACCCTTCGGAGTTCACTGATGCAGAAAATCCAGTTGAGAATGTGAGCTGGCACGATGCGATGGAATTTCTTGAGAAGTTGAACAACCACACAGCCGACGGATTGTTTCAATTACCGAGTGAAGCTCAGTGGGAGTATGCGTGTCGGGCCGGTACTACAAGCGCATTTTATCTCGGTGAAAATATTACCTCAGAGCAGGTGAATTTTGATGGCAATGCGCCCTATAACAATGAGCCAGAAAGTAAATATCGCGGAAAAACCGTGCCCGTGAAATCCTTCACACCGAACCCCTGGGGGCTGTATCAGATGCATGGCAATGTTAGGGAATGGTGCTCCGACTGGTTTGAACACGACTACCCCGCTGGTAAGCAGATTGATCCCGTGGGACCGGAAGACGGAGCGAGGCGCGTGCTGCGCGGCGGCTGCTGGATTAACGGTGGCCGCCGCTGCCGCTCGGCTTCTCGCGCCCACTACGTGCCCGATGGGCGCGACGACCGCGTTGGCTTTCGCTTGTCCCAGGCCGGTTTTATTTAAAAGCAACAAGCAACAAGCAACAAGCAACAAGCACTGAGCGCAGGCGTCGCCACGGCCCCGGCGGAGCCGAAGCAGGGCCATGGCGTCGCTGGCGCGGGGTATCGAGTGCCACAGTAGATTGTTATTGCACTATCAGGGATTTAAGTTGAAGGTGTGGTTTTTGGACGCACAGGCGAAGGCCAGGTTGCAAGACTATCTCGTCGCCCATATCTTTAGTCGTTTGCTTTGCTTTCGATTGCAGACCCCTGAAATCCGCAGCTTCGCGCCAATAATGCGGAAACGCGATAGCATAGCAGGCTCTATACTAGTCCTATCTACCATGGCTCACGCCGCATTCCACCCACAGGAAATACATGACCGTCGACGCGACCGATCTCGACAATCAGGCAGAAAGCAACCAGGCAAAGACCAGTCAGGAGCAAGCCAATCAGGCGCAAGCGCGGCGCAGCGGACTGCGGACGATCCGCCGGGTGTTGCCCTATCTGTGGCCGGCAGATAACCGCGAAATCAAGATCCGCGTGGTGCTGGCGCTGTTGTCGCTGGTGCTGGCGCGTGTTGTTGCCGTATTAACGCCGTTTTTGTACAAGGGTGCCGTCGATGCGATGGCTCCGGGCGGATCGGAATCGGCGGCTACATTTATGCTGATTGCCGGGGCGGTCGGGCTGACGGTGGCCTATGGGGTGGCGAGACTAATGACGGTTGGCTTTAATCAGCTGCGCGACGTGATCTTTGCCAAAGTAGGGCAGCGGGCGTTGCGCAAGCTGGCGCTGGAAACGTTCAGGCACATGCACGCGTTATCCTTGCGATACCACCTGACGCGCAAAACCGGTGGCTTGAGCCGGGTTATTGAGCGTGGTGTTAAAGGCGTTGATTTCCTCCTGCGGTTTATGTTGTTTTCAGTCGGACCATTGGTGCTTGAATTGGTGATGATTGGCGCGATTCTGTTTTTCGTTTTTGATGTCTGGTACCTGGCGGTCATTGTGGTGACTATTGCCATTTATATCTGGTTTACCTTCAAGGTGACCGAGTGGCGCGTACAGGTTCGAAAGCAAATGAATGATAAAGACACCGACGCCAATCAAAAAGCCATAGACAGCCTGTTGAACTATGAAACGGTAAAGTATTTCAATGCAGAGGACAGGGAAGCCGAGCGCTACGATGAATCGATGAAGGGTTATCAGCGTGCCGCGTTGACCACAAGTTATTCACTGGCGTTTCTGAATTTCGGGCAGTCTTTTTTGATTACCGCCGGGCTGGTTGTTGTGATGGTCATGGCGGCAATTGGCGTGACACAGGGAGATTTAACCGTTGGTGATTTTGTACTCGTCAATGCCTATATGATTCAGATTACTATGCCGTTGAATTTTCTCGGTACCGTGTACCGCGAGATACGTCAGTCGCTGATTGATATGGGAGAGATGTTCGATCTGCTGCAGTTTCAACGTGGAGTAGAAGATAAACCCGGCGCCAAAGAATTGAAAATATCCGGCGGGTCGATTCAGTTTAATGCGGTAGATTTTGGCTACGACACTGATCGGACTATTCTTCAGGGGCTGGATTTGACCGTTGCAGCCGGTCAAACCGTGGCTGTAGTTGGTTCTTCCGGTTCCGGGAAGTCAACCATTGGCCGGCTGCTGTTTCGCTTTTACGATGTCACCCGTGGCTCGCTCTGTATAGACGGGCAGGATGTACGCGAGGTAACCCAGAAAAGCCTGCACCAGAGCATTGGCATTGTGCCGCAGGATACCGTGTTGTTTAACGATACCATCGGCTATAACATCGCCTACGGGCGACCGGATGCCACATTCGATGACGTAGTAACCGCGGCAAAGGCTGCCAGAATCCATGAGTTTATAGACAGTCTGCCCGCTGGATACGATACCGCCGTGGGTGAGCGCGGCCTGAAGCTGTCCGGCGGTGAAAAGCAGCGGGTCGGCATTGCCCGCACACTGCTCAAAAACCCGCCGGTACTGTTGCTCGATGAAGCAACCTCGGCGCTCGATACCGATACAGAAAGAGATATACAGGAGAGTCTTCGGCAGATGAGTGAGGGCCGAACCGTGATCACCATTGCGCACCGGCTTTCTACGGTGGTTGATGCCGATAAAATTGTTGTGCTGGATGCCGGGCAGATTATAGAGCAGGGCACGCATGAGGAGCTGCTGGCAAGCGATGGGCGCTATGCCGGAATGTGGTTGCGGCAGGCTTCGGGTGAAGATGAGCTAGCCTAGAATGAAGTCTATGAAAGAGTCAAAACCGGAAACGCTGGTCTATATCGTTCACGGAATGAAAGGCAGCGGGCAGTCGGTCTCGCAGTTAGCCAATCTGGCGCGGAATTCAATAGAGAATGCCAGGGTCGTTACACCGACATTGCCTCACTCGTCGTTTTTGTCCAATGTAACAGCGGCGAAGATCACCAGCGATATTGTTCGAGAAATTGAGACGCTGGACCAACGCTATCACTTCGACAATATCGTGCTTATCGGGCACAGCATTGGTGCAGTTCTGGCCAGGCGTGCTTTGATAGAGGCATCGGGTCTGCCAATTCACTGGACTGAATTTGATGCATCGCAATCTCCGGGTAACCTGAAAGTTGAAGCGGAAATTGGTCAGCTTAGAAATGTTGCATGGGGTAGAAAGGTCAGCCGGTTGATTCTGATTGCCAGTGTTGGCAATGGCTGGTCTGTTGACGATGCAAAAAGCGGCTTTCAAAGACTGGGGTGGCAACTGGGGTCTATTGCTGGCCACGCTATGTATGGTGATCTGAAACCCACGATATTCGATTTTCGAAAAGGAGGCCCGTTCATTACCCAAACCCGATTGAGGTGGCTGGAATATATTCAGTACCTTGGAGCCTGCTCGCTGGCAAGGCCGAAAGTACTGCAACTCCTTGGTACGGTTGATCAGGTAGTACCGCCCAATGACATGATCGATTTTGCGGTAGATCCAACCGACGAGTACTTTACCCAGATTCAAATCCCCGTCACGGGCCACCGATCGGTTATCAGGTTTTTAGAAGAGCCGGAAGATCCAGAGATGACTCAGGGGGCATGCAGCCAGAGAAAGCAAATTCTGGCTGCCGTGCTGAGCGACGGGCTGGATCAGGTGCACGAGCACGTCGTACAGCGGCATTTTCTGGATGACAATCTGTCGTCGGCTCCTGAACTTGATGTTAGCGACCATGTGTTTATTGTGCACGGTATACGCGATAAAGGTTACTGGGCGACCAAGCTTGCTGCCAGCGTCAGGAAAACAGCCTCTATCGCTAACAAAAATTTTACCTGCAGTACGCCGAGCTATGGTTAGTCTTTGCAAAACAATAAACTACCGAATTTACTATATATACGGCTGAATTCGATAGTTCCATTCACCGTGAAATGCATCTCGCTTGATTATAACCTCTTC
>MDLA01000052.1 GCA_001730015.1 Chromatiales bacterium (ex Bugula neritina AB1)
TGAAACCTGACTTCAGCCTATCTATACACCAAAGACCAAGTCAGATCACATTAATTGCGGATGCAAAATGGAAACTTCTGGATAACAGAGAATCCGGCGGCAACATCACCACCGCAGACCTATACCAAATACAAAGCTACGCAAGCAGATATCAGAGCACAACCGTAGGCTTGATATATCCGTCACATGATAATTTTAATGAAGTTAGAATGCTCCAGCTAAAGGATTTGCAACAGACGACACTGTTTCTCGTACCTGTGCGCCTGGATAGCCGTATAGATCAGGCTGCAAGAGAATTAAGTAATAAAATCGGGTTCTCAAGAGCTGGGACTAGCGTACTGTCTTAGGACATATAGATGTAGTGGAGCCCAATTATCCTTACTGAATCGCGTAAATATCAGTTCGAAAGCTTTGGCAACATAGATCTATAAAGAGCCATTACTCTCGTTTTGCTCTTCCTGTTTTCGAGCTGCAATCCAGTAGGAGTTAAAAACCAATCTGAACACGATGTTCCACGCATAAACAGCTTCAACAGAGAAATACCGCTCGTCATCCAGTATACCGTGGGCGAGATCGTTCCTCAGATTAAAACCCTGCGGGTCGCAGAACATGGCTTTGAACTCGAAAACAAAATTGTCGCCAAAGATTTCCTCAATACAATCTTTTTCAACGAGGGCGCTCATTCCAACATAGTGGATTAGGCCTTCAGGTGTGGTGGTTGTGGTATCGACGCCACGCTTGCTCAAATGATATCGAATGATATTTTCGAGTTGCGGAACCAGAATACTGATCGCCGATGAGAAATCGCTTTGGTAACCCTCATGCAGGCCTTTGCCGATAATGTGATGTCGATCTGGAGGCACGACAGGTGACAGTTGCGCTATATGGACAAAGTCCCTCACTCCCAGCCGGTGCTCGTTTGAGAATGTTTCAAGCCCGGGGATAATCAAACCCCGAGTAGAAATCAAAACCTCCTGAGAATACTGCTCAAGCATTTTATGCCAGATGTGGGCTTCGTAGTCATCCATCGCACCCGGGCTTTTCCCAGACACGCGACCATCGGATAACACTCCGGTAGATGTCATCAGCGATGACAATGGATACTTGCTTGCAGCTTCCTCTGCGGATTTTCTGATAGTCGCCTTTCTTGGGTGAATCAGATTTGCCAACCTATACAGTGCATCGGGTAGCGGCTTTCCGCTGATATCTGAAACAACATCACGAATCATGTCACTGATATCTATCGTTGTACTCATCGGCACCAAACTATCGGCCGAAAGATGACCAGCATTTCGGTACTCCCCTTCGAGCTTGACAAGCTCATGGTCGATCTCCGCGCTTCGGTGCGCACGGGGTACGGAACGATATAATTTTATTGCATGATCGTAGAAGGTAAGTGCTGCGAGTGCGTTAGACTGATCAGCCAGCTGTGCTTCGGCCAGACTGACCCATGAACGGGCTTGTAGCTTCGTCATCTCCCATCGCTTGTTTTCATTTTCGTTGGATCCGTGCCACTTTGCAGCAAGCTCTGCATATTGACGGCTCGCTACGTAGTCATGCTCTGTATAGGCTAACGATGCGGTGTCTTCCAGAGCTCTAGCAGTTTCCTGGGCGCTTTCCTCGGAATGCTCAAATCGGAGCAACACCTCACCGAGGTGCAACGGGAAATAACCATTTTCAGGGTACCGTGCTTTGGCAAAGGCTGTATGGAGCTTCTCCTGTAAGGTAGCTAAATGCTCTCGCGCGCCCTTACCGAGCATAAGGCAAATCGTTGCCGCTCTTTCGGCGTAATCACGACCATGGCTATTCCATGTGTTATCCAGTATCGGTACCGCCAGGTATGCCTCAATCGCGGCATTACCAGCTTTAAAATCTTTACTGCAAACCCAAACTATATCAGCGATTCGAGCCTTTACATGAGGGTGATCAATACGCGAGTAAGCTTCTGCGAGGAAGGCGATGTCTTTCTCTGAGAAATCACCTGGTGCATAAGACCGCGAATCTGCCATGACGCAGTATGGTCTGAAAGGTTCGTGACGGTTTTCCACTGTCATATGCATGAAACAGCAATGCGCCAGTAGTGTCACGATCTGTTGTTGTCGCCCACCTAGCGCCTCTGTTTCTGAGTACAACATTGTTGAAAGTTCCCAGCAGTCTTTGTCGAGAGGGAGCAGCTTATCTAAATCGAGTGAATGAAATTCCTCCAGCAGATCTGCAGGGGGTTTCTCGGGCTCAGTCTTTCCTGTCATCTCATTTTCCGGTACGTGTTGGGCTTAAGGGTAACAATCTGAAGTAGTTACTTTGGGGGCGAATTGCGTCCCCTCCCAAGGGGGGAGCCCCGTCCGAGTCACGCGTGCATTGAAATTTTTGAAATGTTTTTTTTACGCCAAGCTCTGGCTGGAGTACTCCTGTAAACCTGCCTTATTATCTTTCGCTAATGCCCTATCAACAGGACTTTGGAACTGGACTATCAAGTTGTCCCACAAAACTCACAGAACACACGTAATCTGGTTTTGTGTGTTTTGTGGTGCGTCACCTGAACGTCAACCCGCAAGGATATCCGGCCAAATCGCTACAATATCGGACTGTGGGCGTCATTTACCCTGGTGCGGTTGCTGGATTACTCTAAGATAGCCATGATCTTGCAGTATTTATAGACCTTCGTCGACCAACTCAACCAAGCTGTATCGTTTTGATCTAACACCGATAAAACATCGCGTACCTTCAGCGGATTCATAGGCTTTTTTGTATTGATTCACCCGAGAGTGTACCTCGCTACACGCGACTTGTCATCGACACCCATGAACTGAGAACACTAACAGGACACTGAGAACACCAACAGGACACCCATTCTTAAAATCGAGCCACAACGTTTGACCAACCAGCTGTTTTACCAAGATGCTTGTTCGATCAGAAAGTCTCTGGTCAGGGGTTGGTATCGAAGGGTCGGAAAGGAACGCTCCCTATCGTGTGTTATCAGCCCAAAACATCAAACCACATTCACCGCTGGTTCAATGCCAGGCCCTACGGGTGCTACGCAGCATATGACCTGCGCTATTTGAATGTGGTGCCTCCATGGCCCGACAACATAAAGGGTCATTCACGTGAAGCACACTATCCACATCATCGGTACCGAAAACACCATCACTCGAAAAATTAGACGCAATCTCGTGAAGTACAACAATGAGCAGTTTCTGGTGTTTGAGAAATCCGGTGTTTATCAGATTGATCTTGACCGTCCGATACGCAGTGAACTCGACCGATTCAGTGATGAAGCAATCATGGCACAGGCAAAACTGATTATTCACCGACAATTAACCTCCAAGCGAGCAGATCCGTTTGAATCACCTGATCGTGTGAAGGAGTTTTTTCTCACTCAGCATCATGGGTTAAAGGCCGAACGGTTCGATATTGCCTTGCTGGATAACCGTCATCGATTGATCGAATCACGGGCGATGTTCCACGGCACGATTGATTCTGCTTCTGTATATCCCCGGGAGGTTGTACGTGCCTGTATCGATGCGAATGCAGCAGCGATTTGTTGTTCGCATAACCATCCGTCAGGTGTGGCGGAGCCCTCAAGAGCAGATATTGATATCACTAAGAAACTGACCAAAGCATTGGCACTGATCGACGTGCGTGTGCTGGATCATATTATTACCGGTGAGGGTTACGCGGTCAGCCTGGCGGAACGTGGTGAGATGTAATCGTTGTTGATCTTTATTTTCAGTGAAGGTGTGAAGCCAGATACGAATATCTGCCTTCACGTACTTATCGAAGTCACTTTGTTTTGGATACAGAATTTTTTAGGTAATTCTGTGATTCCGCGTACATCTCTTCGATTCGCGAAACGAACTCTTCGATCTCTGGATCGAATTCATCGATTAACCGCATGGCTGCAGTGTCAGCATCGTATTTGTCGGCAAACCGGTGGTAGTCCGGATCGCCGTCTAGAATAGCCGCGTATTTTCGGTGCATGTGTGTCTCCGCTAGGTGGTTCGCAGAAACACACCCCGATACGGGACGTAGATTCCCGCGACGGTTGGTTTGGTGTTGGCCCCTTTGTGTTAAAGGGTTTACCGGATCTCAGCCAACGTATTCCGGTTTTTGGTAAATCAACACCACTAGCGAAGTGATACCGCTCTATTTGTTTTCCTCGAAAATTTGAGTATCCATTGCCACCCTGTTGTGCTCTGATATCCAAACACGATGCCCAAAAACATCGTCTTCCTCTTCGGGCGTTTGTACGGTTGTTCTATGATTGTTTTCCGTTCGACTTATCGAGTGCTCATCAAAATCGGACTTGTCTTGATGCTTGCTTCCAAGGAAGTGATAGAGGGCATTGAGGCGGCTTTCCAATGCCAGAACAAATCGCATCACCATTCCTGTTTTATTGTTTGCCCGCATTACTAAGGCTCCTATAGGTATTCCTTGACACATTGCCGATGACTTGACCGGCACCGCTGGCGCCCGCTGTACCGACATTTGGAGTTCCTGCACTAACATAATGAAAACTATGCCCTGCAGTCATCATCACCCATCCGGCCACGGTGGGGACCAGTATATACAAGCCGGCGGTGATCATGGAGTGTAGCAATTTCATGTTGATCATTTCGAGGCTGTTTTCGTGTTTGCCGAAGCCCATGACGGCGCCCATGATGCCGTCGCCTTCGTCCCAGAGTGCATAGGC
>MDLA01000053.1 GCA_001730015.1 Chromatiales bacterium (ex Bugula neritina AB1)
ACCGTGAAATGGGGATTATGCGACTGCTGCTGACGGCACCGCTGCCACGGTGGTTCCTTTTAACCTGCAAGTTACTCGCTGGTGCGGTGCTGTCCATTTTGCAAGCCTATGCCTTTTTGATCATCTGTTTGATTATAAGACTGGATATACCTCTCACAGGCTGGCTGACCGCGTTGCCAGCCATGTTGCTGGCCGGCCTGATGCTCGGTGCTATCGGTCTGGTGCTATCGGTTTATGTCAAACAGCTGGAAAACTTCGCAGGCACAATGAACTTTGTGATTTTTCCCATGTTTTTTATTTCCAGTGCTCTGTACCCGCTATGGAAATTACAGGAATCCGGCGCGCTTATCGTCTATTACCTGGCCAGTATTAACCCGTTTACACACGCGGTTGAGCTGATTCGATTTGCGTTCTACAGCAAGCTGAACTGGATATCTCTCGCTGTGGTTTTGGCTACATTTGCTATAGCCATGTATTTTGCTGTGCGCGGCTACGATCCTCAGCGTGGCGCAGTCAGAAAAATAAAACGGCAATAATCTTTCAATCAGTCAACGACACACACCTAAATGGTTTTGGCAAATACATCGACAAAACCGAAAAAACTTCGCGACGAGTGGTATTAGTACCAGTCATCAGCGGTAACTCCCTGCAACATTGATCGGGCGATCCGGCTAATAATAAAACCGTGCCCCGAAAGACCGGCAAAGGACACCTGCGGAGCATCAACAGGGAAGACAAAAATGCACAATTCAACTCACGCTTTAACAAAACCATTCATTGCAACAGCAGCCGCTGTGTTGATCGCGGGAACTGCTGCAGCTCAACATGATCTGCCATGCAGCAAGGCGCAGCTTTGGATCACCAGTCTGCCGACTGTACCGGCTGCAACCAATGCTCACCAGACTGACGGTAACGTAAACATAGCAAACATTGTTCTTGACACTCGCGGCCCGACAATACTCGCCCGTAAAGCTACCGCTAACAGCAAGGCACAAATCGCGGCATTAATTTCGACAACCGGACAACTTTGATTGGCGGCGCGGATTGTTGTTTACCGCAACTTTGGTTCATGGCGACGGAATAAGGTCAATAGTTCAGGGATGAAGCAGTATAGCGTCAAGTAAGACGCTGACCTGCCTAACCACAGAATGCACGGCCCGATCAGATTCAATCTGCAGAATACAAACTTTATTTATTTAACCCTATTCGATGACTGTTTTCTGGTAACAACGAGTGATGCACTCGCCATCCCACACAAAACAAAAATGCGGCCCCTGAGTCACCGGGGCCTTGGGGATGTCGGCCCGGAACAGTGCAACGCATTGTCCGCCCTCGTGTCGTACACTGTTGTACACGATCCCTTTGGAGCCAAGCGCTCTTAACGTCACGGCAAGCTGCTGACTGGCAGCGTAACAGTCCGGGTCATGATACTGATCATAGTCACCGCCATTTTCACGTATATCGTGCAGGGACACGTCGATATCGCAGCGGTAGGAACGCATATCTATTTCAAGCGGCACCTCGCTGGTGCAACGTAAAAACCGTTCGCGGTGATAACGCGTCTCGGCAATGGCCGTTTCGACTTTTCTGGCGGCGTAATAAACGCCGAAAAACCCATCAGAAAATCGGCTGCCGTCACGATTGATATGTGTAAAGGCAGCCATGATCGGTGTTGTACCCTCACCGAATTGACGCTCTGACTCTGGCACAAGATGCAACTCACCTAACTCCTGCCGCAGCCGGTCATTGGTCAGCCCCTCAATGGCGGCAACAATCTCGATGTCCTCACTGTCAACAACCCGATCAAACAGACCCTCGGGTGGAAACCGGCTTGATACCAGTCGCCAGCAAGGCCGCCAGCGCACTCGCTTTTTCGGCGGTTCAACCAGATCTGCGGATTTAGTCACTATACCGGTCTAAACAGTTTTCTAACTTTCAGTGTGGCCAGAGCACTAAAATCCCCGCTGAGCATCAAGGTATCGCCGAACCTCATACAGATCCGCTACATTGCCTGACAACATCCGGTCCAGAGCGCTATTGCCACCAAATAACGGAGCGTGATTTGGCTTTTTTAACCAGGCATCGGCACTGGCAGGCTGCGGCAATAGGATTTGAAGCGCTTTGTAGATACCGAAAATGTAGCTCAGCCGCTCGAGCTTTTCTTTCGACAGCCGGGAACCTGCCGGATCGCGTTTCCACTTGTAGTAGGTACTGCGATTGCTCTCATCGTAGCCGAGCAGCGTCATCGCCTCAGTCTGCCTGAGCCCCCAGAGCTCAACGATGTTGCTAAACACCCGTGCCGCCGTTTCCGATGTTTTGGACGGATCACGCGAAAGCGCATCCGGCTTATTGTTAGCTGCCACCGATCGACCTCCCAAACAACCAGAATAAGGACTAGCCTAGCTAAATCGTATACAAGTACAATATTGTACCATAATCCGGGATTAGTACATATATAGACCATGCATAATTCGTGTACCTAAGCCTCCGACCCCAAAAAACATCAACTTGTTTCGCTAACTTCAGGAATCGACCTTCCTTAATGCGCTCAACGGTACGTAATATTTCTTGTAGCGATTACCATCCGAATACAGCTGTCCATCAGCACTTTCGACCAGCACGGTCGCACGCTTTGTCACCCGATTAACAATGCCGCTGAGCAACTGTCCTTCATATTGAAACGCCACCTTCGAACCGCCCTGAATACCGAATTTTTCAATCGCCCGTTCTCGCGGTGTAATCATCGAGTGGACATTTTCAGTATGGCCGAAAAAGCGCAGCGTGATGGAGTGAAACCGCTTCTTTTTACAGCTTGAGTCATTCCACAGCTGCATTTCAATCAGGTGTACAAGTTCGTGCTCCATTATCCGCATGAGCGCATCGACCCGATCGACACAGACGATGCCACTGCAGGAAATCGGTCGATGATCATCGCCGGTAAAACAACCGAACAACAGCGCCGTCGACACACTGATCTCATAATGGCGTGATGCCCCCAGCTTATAGCAGGTGGTTTTACCACCGGCAGAGGTCATACGGGATGAAAGCCTGAAAGTCAGCAGCGAGTTACCTATCGCCTCTGCGACAGTGCCGTTGAAGAAATGCTGGTCATACAAACCGAACAGTATGCTCAAATCATCAGTATCGATCACGGTGAAAACGGGACCGTCGATACTGGCTGCCCGCTCCAGCAACTGGTTCTTGATCAGTTGATGTCGACCGGAAATATCATCCTGTGACAAATGAACAGATTGGATTTTTTCGAGCAGGCTCATGGCTCGACAGACTAACGGTCACTGCCAGCTCTGTACAGTTATGTCTGGCACAGCGATGCCTGAATCGAGACCGAGGCGAAGCCAAGCAACCAACGGCATGTGATCAATGGCAACTATTCGTTAGTCATCCGGAGCACCCGGCTTTGCCAGGTATTTGGTAGTGTAGTAAGGAGGGGAAATTGGAGCTGGCGAGAGGAGTCGAACCCCCGACCGGCTGATTACAAAACAACTGCACAAAAATTCTAGTCAATAAAATCAATACGTTAGCACCCTCGCCCTACGCCTACGTGACTAATATTGACCCAAAAGGACCGAAACGTGACCTGAGTAAGTCACGTTTAGGTCAGGCTGTGAATTGCCGGCTCTACCAGACCAGGAGAGACTCCGTCGCAACCTAGGCGACTCACTTTGGTGCATCGGATCCCACCTGGCGCGTTACGTAAGTTGCTCTGTCAGCGTATAGCTATTTTCTTAAGTTAGAATCAACTGCTGTAACACTGATTACCGCTGAGTCATCATCGGTAACCAAAACCATTACTTGTTCCGGAGTTGTGGT
>MDLA01000054.1 GCA_001730015.1 Chromatiales bacterium (ex Bugula neritina AB1)
GTCATTCCAAGTGATATTCAGTAAAAATGAGTACAGCGCCTTTGATGCTGCTATAGATGCAGCGCAGCGGTTCTGAGCCGGAATTTTATACAACACCAGGGTTTATAAAGCCTAATATTTCAGCGGCACCAATGTTAGCCTGACCCAGGCAGGGCGGAATTAGTCAAGCCCGCTAAAAATACCCTTGAGGATATCGAAATATCGGCGCTATTTTAATCACGCTTTCTCTAAATCTGCTAAGCAAAACGGGGCGCATGCTAGAACCGATCTACTCAGTCTTCTAACCGGGAGATCGTGAATTGCTGCTGTTCCACAATGACTTTGACTAAATCAGGCATGGATAGTACGCCTGCAATACGGTGATTCTCAACCACTGGCAAATGACGAAATCGTCGCTCGATCATTACCGCCATACATTGTTCCAGCGTCTCGTCCGGCCCGACAGAAACAAGTTCTTCAGACATTATCTCAGCCACCTTTGTAACTTTTGGTGAGCGATCTTTAAGCAGTACCTTGCGTGTAATATCCCGCTCAGACACCACACCAACCAGGGTGTCATTCTCAACAACCATCAATGCACCAATATTTTTTTCAGACAGTAGTACAAGCGCGTCAAAAACTGTTTGATGCGGGTCAATCGACCAAACCGCATCCCCTTTAATTGTCAGCAGCTGCTTCACAGTTGTTATCGTGATACAACCGGCAACCTTGGCGCCCTGAGTTAATCCACCCGGGAACAGCCTGTCCAATTGGGACTCTGCCACAGGAGCACACCACTCCCTTTCCATGGCGCGCATTATATTGTGCTCCTGCGGAATTATTCCCATGTTGGCATAGAATTCCGTTCGAACAAAATGAATAATGTCCCAGTGCTTATCAGTTAATGTAAGGCCATCATTTTCTGCAATTTTTATTGCAACAGATTCATTCCATTCTGATCTGCACTTCAAAAATCCACCGAAGTTCTGCTCTGTGGAAACATTCTCAGCGTAGCTCGGCATATTGGCTCCAGTTATCATGTTTAAACGATTTAGATGTACTTTTGTTGCAAGCAATAGCCAGTTCATTCAACAAAGCTCAGAACTCCATTGCCAGCCCTTATGTACCTGACCGAAGCCGTGACACAAGGGCGGCTAACTCATCTGGCTTGCTTTCTTCTTCTACACCGACTGACTGTTTCGCAGCGATAGTAAGAGAAGAACTACAAGCAGTGTAGAGGACTGGACACATATATAAAATTGAGTAATACTTGTAGTTTATATCAGTTTTTCTTATATGAATAAACGTTCCGCGTCTTCACCACCTATAGACCTCGAGACAGCTGCCACCCGAACTGCAAACCAATCGACACGCAATCGCTTCACCCTGCGTCAGCTTGAGGCCTTTGTTGAGATCGCCCGCCTGGGCAGTGCGTCCGCAGCCGCAAGCAGTCTGTCCCGGACACAATCGGCGATCAGCATGGCCATGCAGGAGCTTGAATCAGCACTCGATTGCGCACTTTTTGAGCGACACGGCCGACGTCTGGTTCGCACCAAAGCTGCCGAAACGCTGCTGCCCAAAGCAATCGAAATGGTTGCCCGAGCCAGCGAAATTGCGGATCTCGTCAGTGGTGACGCACAGCCGCGGGCGCAACTCACACTGGGCGCCTCACGAACGGTGGGGCCATTTGTAATGCCCGACCTCATTAGTCTGTGCTGCGATCAGATTCCCGGTCTGCAGGTGCACCTGACGGTAGTTAACAGTGAAGAACTGATTCGCCGAATCCACGGCTTTGAACTTGACTGCGCTTTCATTGAAGGCGACGTACTCGACCCCACACTCGAAAAAACGGCCTGGTTGGATGACGAACTCTGCGTTATCGCCCGATACGGGCACCCTATTTTCAAGAGTCGTAAATCTCTCGAACAACGTCTGGCCGACTCAGCCTGGGTGTTACGAGAACCGGGCTCCGGCAGTCGTGAGTCGTTCCTGCGAGCAATTGTCCCGATGATCCCGCAACCGACCGTCGCATTAGAGCTGGATGACCCGGAAGCACAGAAGCGCTGTATTCGTAACAGCAACTGGCTTAGTTGCATCAGCAGACGCGCCATCCAGGACGAACTCGACAACGGCGAACTATGCGAAGTACCCGGTCTCTCCGCCGATCTGAAAAAGGCACTGTCACGCCGCTTCTGGATCGTGACTCATCGTGAGCGTTTTCAAACTGATGCACTGCGTCAAGTAATGGAAATAGCCATGCAGATGAAACGAACTATAAACCAGGTCCATTAATCCTTAGCCTGGATTATTGATGGGTTGGCGAGCAAGCCTCGCAGCAGTTGAAAGGGCAAAAATGCGTTACCTAATAAATCAAGCTGCCCACTGCCTACTGTTAATTCTACCATCTACATAGTCCCGACGATTCAGAGAAAAAGGCCCTAACAGGACAGAAAAGGTCCTAACCGGACCGCCATTCCAAGAAACAATAATATTTTGAACAAAGGACCCATCTTAGTCTGATGGAAATTCGCTAACATGGCTGTCTGGTTTAGTGGCCATACTCACTCTTTTGCCCACCAGTCTCTCCCTTCCGTGACCCCACCAAACGGCGACGGATCACCAAAGTTTTGGTGCTGTATTTGACAAGCTGTGCCAAACCGACTGTTGGGAACAGCAACTATTTATGCCAAACTCACGGTATTATTGATCGGTGTGAATATGTATGAACCTTGATGCTGCCAAAAAATCAACTCAAGACATCTTGCGCAAAGATGATGGCGCAGAGGGTAATGCCTGATGCCAACATGCCGGGTCATCGCTGGCCCAAACGGTGCGGGAAAAACTACCTTCGCGCTCACCTATCTCCCTGAAGTTGGCTGCTGTAACTTCATCAACGCTGATTTAATTGCTGCCGGATTAGCACCATTAGCCCCGGAACGTGAACTGATTGCCGCCAGTCGCCTATTTCTTAAAGAAATTGAAAGCCATTTTGCTGTCCGCGAAGATTTCGCGTTTGAAACGACTTTGTCAGGTCGTAGTTATCTAAAGCTGATAAAGCGTCTGCAAGATGATGGATGGACAGTAGAATTACTCTATCTGGCACTCCCCAGCATGGAGATGTCCAAAGTGCGTGTAGCAGAACGTGTTGCACATGGCGGACACAATATCCCGTTAAAAGACATCGAACGCCGCTTCGCCCGTAGCCTGAAAAACCTCCTTACGGACTTCAGCCAACAGGCAGATCACACCCGTTGTTTCATGAATGATGGCCTGACCCCTATACCGGTTTTTGAACAGCAGGCAAACGGACCACCAGACGTTTTACACGACGGTAACTACCAACAACTGTTAAAGGCCGCTGGATTATGAAAAAGCCATCTGAAGATACTCAGAAAATCCTCGAAACCCTGCAAAAAGCTGTAAATGAAGCACTAGACAAAAAGAAACGCCTTGGTCAATATGCGGTGATATGGCGAAATGATCGCCCGGTCGCGATAGGTGAAAATGCCCCTGCCTCATTGATCGAAAGCGAGCAGTGAGAGCGATGATCACGATACCCGTAAAACTCTGTGAGCAATTTTCTCCAGCTCACTTTCTATACGCTTAATCTCCACCACAGACACGCCCCTTTGTCGGGCAAAATCTGCCCATCGTTCGGTAGTAACACTCACCTGCTCCACTATTTCTTTCCATCGTTTGATGCCACAGTCTCGTGCCAGTCGCTTAATGTCTGACAGTTGCGGATTACCACTGCCGGCGATGTCTGTGGTGTGCTGGTTATTTAAACCCGTGCTAAACGTGAGATCATACGCAGGCGAAAGCACCCACTCTCCCGATCGATGCAAAAATGCAAAGTTCTTTGCGTGATCGTCTTTGTTGTGTGTCAACACATTAAATACCATGAGACGAAATGCTTTTTCAGCTTCGCCCATGTTACCGGTGATTTGGCGCGTAGCCTTTATCACTGTGTCATAACCGATACTGGGCAATCGGTAGTCTGCATACACGTAGCCGGCAAGACTTAATAAATGATAGCGTGTCGAGCTCTCTCTATCGAAACGCTGCACCGCAAAGTACTCATCTATGCGATCACTGAATTCTACTTTCAACAATCGACACTCTGGCATATCCATGCCTGCGATTCGGGCCATATCTGCATAGGCCATCTCTATACGCCCTATGTCTTGTGGATCTTCTTGTGATCTGAATTTAACAAGCCAGTGGGTAAACCCTGCGGGAAGTTCATTAAAACCCGATAAGCATTCTTCGCTGGATTCCGACAATGCCACCGTCAACTTGGGTCGAGCACCACCTGGCGAGCCACCCTGGAGTTGTAGCTGTCTGAGTACCTCCGGAGTTTCACCTTCCAACAGTTGCGTTGCAGACTTTGCCAGTAGTGCGATATCGACTCTGTCAGAGCTCGCGGATAGCGGAATCGCGGGCTCATAACTGAGCGCCCCCATAGCGCGCGAACCGATATATGCCAAACGATCAAGTGGCGTAATTTCATTGCGCTGCCATTTCGCCAACTGTAAGAACGCCCGATCCATCAACAACATGCCCCAACCATCGGGTAGCGAGTCAGTAAACACGCCGTGCAAGCCGTTAAACTCCTGCGGTTCTGGCGAGAGTTGTACCGTATCGTTGAATGGTAACGTTCCAGGTGAAAGATCAAACCCAGTTTTGAGCCAGGAAGTGTCGTATTGAAAATGGATTCGACCGCGCCGATCGACGCCTAACTCGCCGACAACGCGATTATCTATATTCACCCGCAGACGAGTAGTGTGCTTCACTGGCTGCCGCGCTGTCTGGGTAACGCCTGAAGTTCCGCTATGGAGTCTGGCGCTTTGGGATCAAATAGTACGCCAAATTCCTTCGTGCAATTAAGCGCAAATGCGATATCCAACAGATTGCTTAGACTAACCTCGCCCGAGGTTTCAAAGCGCTTGATACTCGCCTGACTGACACCTGATTTATTTGCCAGTGTGCGACGAGACAAATTCTCTGCAAGCCGCCGCGCCTTTGCCTTGGCAGCAAGCTTTCTCTGCAGATCACCCGGCGACTGAATATTAATGGACATTATATTGTCCCATATATTGTATAAAACCCTTTAATGGATATTATATTATCCTTTAAATGGAATGCAAGAGGAGCACCAAAAGCAAACCAAAACATCAATGCACGGCCGTCCGTTGACAAAGTAGTTGTTGTTTTTTATACCGATTCCCTTAGATACCGTTACGGATGCTGCGCTGCAGGCTATCCGCCGGGTTTATGCAGTTGGCGATGAGTTGCCGGATAGCATTTTTGTACGAGTCATGGTTAGCCGCCCTCCGGGAGGGCCGGAGCCTAAGCGACGGGGAGGGAATATCAGCAGGCACATACAAACCAACTCCTACATGCAATCAAGGCCCTAACCGGCAGCCATTCTAAGAAACAATAACATTTTGAACAAAGGACCCATGTTAGTCTCATGGGAATTCGCTAACATGGCTGTCCGGTTAGTGCCCTGCAACACCGCACGCTGGACAATCCACAGTAAACGCCCGACAGCAACATGGACACTCGCAACGACGCTCACCTCAACCGAAATCCAACTCCACGTTGAAGCGAAAGTCGAAGTATTTGAACACGTTGAGCTGATAGACACCAACAGTTGGGAGAAATATATTGAGCGGTTTTTAAACCAGCCAGATGCGAAACTACCTACACCGTAGATTGTGGTGAGCGGCACGGCATAAACAAAACCATAACACATATTGGTGCGGTTCGTTTTCTCCTCACCACACCCTACTGCACCATTGGTGAATTTTAATCCGAGACACTAGATCACAATCATTCACGACTCTAGTCAACGCCAACCAACCTATGTAAATAGAACACAGCTAACCGCGAACGGGATAACCGGAACCGGGCAGCCACAAACGAGAAGAAAGTCGACCAAAGGACCTACCTTGGCCTCATGGGAATTCGCTTACATGGCTGTCCGGTTAGTGGGCTTCCAAACAGCTAGTCAGTAGTCTCTCTATCATTATCTGGGTGAAACAGCCCTGCAGATGGTATTAACATCTACAGGACTGTCGCACCATCAACTTTCTGATGACTCTATTTAACGTGCATGTCCTTATAGTTATCGCGTTTGCAGAATAAAAATCCAGATCTCTCTATCGGTATCCTCGCTTCCGTTGAGAGGGCAAAAATGTGTTAACTAATAAATCAAGGTGCCCACTACCTACTGTTAATTCTACCATCTACATAGTCCCGACGATCAGAGAAAAAATCGGCAATCCAGTTGACCGTTCCCACCTCAGGGGTGTCGCGCCCGCTAGCACCGGAATCCGGCCAGCGATCTTTGTTGCGAGTAAATGCATTTGCGGTGTCGTTTTCAATTGGAACAAGTTGATCATGGTAGAACTGAAACCGATCAGAAACGGCTTGTACAGTGTAGATTGTGTTTTTCAGTTCGTTCCACCTGGTAACAACTTTGGTTTTAAACTCTGGTGAAATACTATTGAGCCTGCTGAACAGCAAATTGCAATTTGGCGCACTTCTAGGCAGGCAATCACCACCATTTGCATCCGGCCAGTATTTGTCATTGGGGTATATTTCACCAGTCCAATGCATGCCGAAAGTCGCGTCAAAATCCCATGGGGCAAAATTCAATAACCCGGTATTGTTCCGATAAATGAAATAGTTCTTTTTAACATTATCTACCGCCATAGTCGCTACATTGAATATCCAGTAGTCAACTGCATTGTCCATATCGATCATACCTGCAATGCCATCAATAAATTCCTGATCTGAGCCTTCGATTGTCAGCGCAATCACCTCTTCAAGTAAAACAAAGTTGTCTATTTCAGGGTAATCCGGATACTTCTGTTCAAAATCTTCCCTGACTGAATTTAAAAATTCAAAGGTGCCGGAATTAGTTGACGCCTTGAATAGCGTGCTGTCCGCTCCTTTCGTTAAGTCAAACAATTTGCGGTCAACTGTTTCCTGTAAAACATGAATTCCGTAATACTCATTGTTGCGAATAACTTCAACAAGAATTCCTTTTAACGCAGGTTGGCCTTCCGGTTCTCCATTTGCATTGAGATAGGCATAGTTTCGTATGTCATTCCACATATCCATCGCAACCAGATTCCGTACGAATGTAGTATCCCGATAGGCGGCATCGAGAATCCAGTCATCATCGTTTCTCATGCCCGGGAATTGGACGTCCAATCCATCAGTCGTGTCAAGATCCGACGTTTCAACAAACTCTAGTTTGTACGGTTTTTTCGGGTACCTCTGAGCGGTGCCACCTCTGTATTCGATACTCATATTTACGAACGGAGTCACCTGCCCATGATATTCACTCATAAACTGAAGTACCCCGGGAAGCTCTGGCTCATCGACTATTTCTACCGCCTTTATGGCCACTACAGGTAAGTTTGTATGCACCAGGCTGTAGTTATGAACGAGATTTCCATCCTTGTAGAGCTGTATAGAATTGACACTTCTGTAGCTCAGGTTATTAAATATAACTTCTGATCCACTAGAATAGTTCGTATCATTTATAGCAACCTGATAGCCAGCATTTTCATCATAGGTCAGGTTGCCGGAATACACCTGACTCCCAACATAACCCGGTCCGATTGAATGGAACAATCTTCTCCCGACATCGTCTGCTCCTAGCGATACATCTCTTAAACGCACATCCGCTTTTTCCCATTCAGAAATAGAACCGGCTGATTGCGGAACCACAAAACCAACCTCCAGCGATGCCTGTGAATGTCCGGTTGCCTGAGCAGTAACTTCGGCAATGTAACTTCCGGGCTCTAAACCCGAGTCATCGATCTCGATCACAATCGAGTCATCAGTTAATCCATTAGCGTCATTCGCGGTCCTGGCAGATATCCAATCCGTATTGTCGCCAGTTACCACTAATGTGTAGGGGACTTCTTGTCCGCCATCACTGATAAGAGTCGACAAACGGTTGTCTAATGAGACTGTCATTGCCGGCGGGTCGAATCTCAGTTCTGCGCTCACCACAGAATCGCCATTAGCAGAACCCGGTGTAGGGGTCGCGAAATAGACACGATTGCCGTTGTTATCCCTACCATATGATTGATCGGTTTCCTGCTCGGGGAAAGGCGTGTAGGCATCAACCGTTTCACCATTGGGATTCTGAAGAACCAGGCTCTCCCCTCCTTTGGAAAGTTTAAAATTAGTATGCAAGTAAAGAGGATCATTACTTGTGTCTCCATCACCACTGGCAAAAACCAACAAATAGTCATTCGCATCAATGACGGCCAACACTGAATCAGGAAAACACCATTCTTCGGTGTCATCTCGCAAGCACCATCCAGCCAGATCTACCGAGACTTCTTCGGGGTTGTACAACTCGATCCAGTCTTGTTCAACCACCCCATTTCCGTCAGCAATTCCGTTTACGTTCTTGGCCAGAAACTCGTTAACCAATATTGTGGCATATACCGGCGGCTCGACGCTGTTCACTTCAATACCTACTGAAACAGAATCAGACTTTCCCTGATCATCTGTGACTGTCACCCTGGCCGTGTAGCTTCCTGCTTCAGCGTAGAGATAGCTTACTGATGATTCAACTCCAGTACTGCTACCACCATCTCCATACTCCCACTCATACGACACTATACCGCCATCATCCGTCGACCCTGATGCATCGAAATCGACTGCTAACGGCGCATCACCACTTGTCATACTACTAATGAGCATCGCTACCGGTGCATCATTAACACCACCCTCTGCGTTAACAACTACAACTAACCTGTCTGATCCGCTCAACCTGCCATCACTGGCTTGCAGATTAAACTCATACCTGCCCGCCGTACTGAACGTAAACGTACTCTCCACCTGGCCTTCACTATCCACTGACGCTGCAGGCACACTCACCGACGGCCCTGATATCTGATTCCAATCTGCGGTCAACACACTACCCACCGGCAGTCCATCATCTGTTACCCGTGCACTTACCAAAACACTATTCACCGGTAACTCTATCGTTCGATCTACTCCTGCATCTACCAACGGGGCCTGATTTGAGTCGACTGGAGGTACTGCACCCATAACCGACACTATCTCGGCCTCTGTCAGTGCCTTACCGTGTAACTGTATTTCGTCAAGACAACCCGCAAACGTCCGTTCACCCTGCATCGAACCCACTCGAAAATCACCACCTAACCCGTAATTGATCGGACCTTCTGATGACTCTGTCCCTACCTGCTTTCCATCTACATACAACCCAAATCCACTGACAGGATCGTAGCTTCCCGCTACATGATGCCAGGCTCCGTCTTTCAGCCCCTGACCGCCTAGCCCTAACTGTAATGGCGTTCTGGTGACATCCGGCCAACCGCTGCCCGTCCAAACATACATCACCAATCCACCGTCCCTGTCTACATACAACCCAACGCTATCTCCAAATCCGGCTACCCAACCCCAGACACCTTCACTCAATGTCGGTTTAATCCAACCTGACAACGTCAACGACTCCAGGTTCTGTACCGACCCCGACACTGTTGTCATATGTTCGCCATCATCACCTCCAAAACATACTCCACTGTTTCGCCTTCCTGATGCCCAGGTGTGCCCTAACAATGTGCCGCTATTATTCTCTGTGCTCTGGTCTGCTGCCGTACTACCTGTGCCTTCATCAAAACTCCATGACCCCAACAACTGCATTGTGTCTGGCTCTGCAGGCGCATCTAACACAACCTGCAAGGCCTTGAACCATTTGTCTGCTATTTTTTTCTCCCCGGTAGCATTCGGATGATAATTATCGTAATTGTCAGTTAACGCGTCGTAACCGGTATATTGATCAACTACAATGACAGGTGAATTTAGAGTCTGCTGAGCACTTGCCCACCTGCGCAAATCAGCATTAAAGTCGAAAGTATCCAAGGCACGCATCGGGATAATTTCTGCAAGAAGAATCTTTACGTCTGGATTATCCGCTCGTAACGATAAAAATACCCGAGCTATCTCAGACAGTATCCCCGTTGTGGCCTGCCCACGATCAAGATCATTGGTACCGAGATGAATTAACGCGATGTCGGGAGTATAAGATTCAAGCCATCCATCGATGTTATCTGCCACCTCACCTGCTTCCCACGCCCAATGACCTTCATGGTCTAAATCGAAATTCTGATCTGACAGAGGCGGGAGAGATCCAAAAAAAGTGTTCGTGCTACCCACGAAATCTACATCATACCCGCCTTGTTTCAGCAAATTCCAAAGCTCAGCCCGGAAGCTCGGGCGGCTATTTCCGCCTTGGGTAATCGAATCTCCAATCAACGAGATTTTTACAGCATCTTGCGCATAATTCTCTTGAGCAAAAAACAAATTTCCTAGAATAACAATCTTTAACAGCGTGCTGGCAGTTCCGCTGATAACGCTTTTTAGTCGGAACAGTCTACGGTAGATAAAACAACTACGGAATTCTAATTCACTGATCATAAATACATTTCTCCCTGAAGAATACTAGCCCACATTATTCACGGGATAGACGGGACCTCACTTGATCTATGATTTCACAGAGAATTTTTTCTCTTGCAAATATCAGTAAGTATTCGGCACGAGAAGAAAATCCACTGTGAAATCCCGTGGAGTGAATAGATCAGATCGGCGCGATATCCTCGCCACCCCATGAATAATGCGGGCTAGCGGAATCTCTTGATTTCCGCCGAAACCAGCCTGGAATTTACCCTAGTATATCAGTGTGATTATGGAAAATGTCACAACACAAACACAGCTGAGATTTCAAAACGTATATTAGCCGCGATGAAACTAAACGATTGAGCCTCTGTACAAATCAAGGTCAGCCGGGATCAACTCACCGTTATCATAGAGTTCGAGCAACACTTATCATGAAGAAATGGTTCGGAGTGCCACTCAGCACTACTCTGCATCTGATACAACACAGGAATGCCCGCAGCGAATACAGTTTCCGGTTGCTATGAATAACACATGCATCTACCGATTCTTTTAGGACATATCCTTAACATTTTCGAACCAGAGCCACTGTGCATCAGGCTGGTGTTCTTTCCGGATGTTGTAACCAACTTTATTTCGCAAACTGTTCCCGGATTATTTTGCTGCAAGTTGGTGATGGAAATCGAATTAAATTGGGATGAATATTCTGGTTTCGGTACACGAAGGGCATCACTCATAGAGACCAAAAGGAAACAAGGGGTCAATCCTATTACAATATTTAGCTATTTTTCTCCCTACTTGTTTACTCCAGCAATGGAGCACAACAATCGTATCGCCAAATTTTGTAACGTAGACTGACCGAAATATATTGGTATCTATCTCCACTCGTATTTCCCGGATTCCACTGATACCGTTACCTAAGCCAGTTAGTGGCTACCGGTTTACAGGCTCTCTGCCTGATTGAACTCGCTCTAACTGGAAACCTGTTCACCAGATCGCTTCCTGAGTAAACCGACTTCTATTGTTCTGAATGTCAGCTCGTTGCTATAGCCAACCGGTAGTTTTGGTGTAACCGCTATTTAGCAGACAGATATGAGATTCTTAGGTGGATACTGAGGTGCCAGTTCAACGGAATATCAACCAGTGAAATTCGCACGCAGTTACCGGCTTGAGTAAGTGCCAATCCACGCGATAGTCAATTACAACCATGTCCAATTACTATTGGGTATTCGTCACGGTCAACCACCTTTGATTATCAAAACCGGGAAATGCGAGCTCGCAATATTTCAGCTGGACTGTGAGGTTACAATTCGTGAGACGTAGTCGGGACAGTACTAATGGGCAGGCACTTGCACCAGAATAAGCGCATTGCCGCAGGATAAAACAGGTGTTTTATCTGACATTTCTCTTTTCGGCGAAACCACCCAACCGAAATAATAGCTAAGCTATTGAATTAATTGGTAGGCGCGATTGGATTCGAACCAACGACCCCCACCATGTCAAGGTGGTGCTCTAACCAACTGAGCTACGCGCCTGCCGAACTTCCAAGTGTAAGTGAAACCACCGGCTGTGGCAATGCGCAGCACCATTTAAATTTCCGCTGTGCAATCTATCAATGACCCGGGCATTTCTGTCCTGATTACGACTTTCAGCCCTTTTAGTTACAATGAATTCGACGATGGTTGAACTACCGGTTCATTCGACCATCTTCAACTGTGGAACCTTCCGTTCCATTTTACCAATCGTGCGCACTTGCACGGACTCCATACCGGGATTCGTAGATAAGTGACACAAAGGAGCAACTATGCGTTTACGCTGTTTTACTCTCTGGGGTACGGCACTTCTGCTGGCTCTGAGCACTTTCACTGCCCAGGCAAAAGAAGTGGTGCCAATGCTCGGGGGTGTGATCATTGATGGTTATGAATTCGGTGCTGATATTGGGCCGAAAGGAAGCGTTACCTTCGACGAGAGTACCGGTGAGTTTATCGGCGCGTACAACGGCCTGAAAATGCCTGCGGGTCGTCGCGCTATTTTTGCCTGGGTCCATGACACAGTAAATCAGAAGTCTGAGTACATCGGACCGGTTGGTTGGCTGAAAACTGGTACCGCTGGCAAAGACAAAGGTCGTTTCCGTGTTGCTGTCCCCGAGAAGTTCAAATCCGGTGATTTCGGTAGTAACGAAATTCTTGGCTTTACTTCTGAAAAGACGGCATTCATCAATGGCAAGGGTGAAGCGGTAACCACACCCACGGAACCGTCTGGCAGTGATATACAGAAAGAACTCAAACCTGCGTTTTATCTGTACGCTGCTCTGCCGGGTGCCGACACCGACCTGCACTACTGCGGCCATGGCCAGGATTTTTTCTACGCCAAAGCTCCGGAAAAGCAGGTTTGCTATGACTGACTGTGCGGTCAAAAGTATTCCAGCTGCAAGCAAGCGGGACTCGCTCTCCACTAACTTGCAACTGGCTACTTTACTATATCGATCCGTGTGATTGATCTGACCAGACTCGCGAACGCCATTCCGGCGACGCGGTCGAACACAGCCTGACCGGGATGGCGGCATTTGCTGCTATCCCGGATTCCATCGAAGGTAAATAAGTTAAGAGACTCCGCACAGCGTGAGTCATGAGGCAAGCCCCTATGCATGTGACTATTCGATCCTTATTTTTTGGATGTTCCGTAGAATCTGTGGGTATTTTGTACTGTAAATACATTCAACGATTCT
>MDLA01000055.1:0-3731 GCA_001730015.1 Chromatiales bacterium (ex Bugula neritina AB1)
AGAATCGTTGAATGTATTTACAGTACAAAATACCCACAGATTCTACGGAACATCCTTAAATTATGTTATTAACGAAAAACAAGGACAGCCATTTTTCTGATGGAGAAAAGATCCCGTATTTAGCCATTGGTAAATAGCCACCCCTCAACCAATCAGCATCCGGCACTTTGACAGACTGCGGCTCTTTTTCCAGCCCGGTAGCCGACGCACCTCGCGTACTCGTTGTACACAACCACCCAATGACTTGAAATTACTCTGAAAGTGTTGTTGTGCCAAGACCACCCTGTGTGTCAACCCTGGTGTTGCATAAAATTTCGGCCCAGAACCGCTGCGCTGCTTCTATAGCAGCATCTAAGGCACTGTACTCGTTTTTCCTGAATATCACTTAGAGTGACTAGGCTCAATCCAGTAAAAACTCCGTGCAGCGCCTTTTATGCAGCTCTATAAGCTCCTGGACTCGAAATTTTTTGCGACACCAGGGTCAAGTTAGTTTTCCAAATTACCAGAATAGCCATCAAGCGTTATAAAACTGACTTGACCCCTTAGGTCACTATTATATAGACATCCCCTGCTACACTTTATTTGTCATGACGCTTAACCTATGATAGCCTTGCCCTCTCCACCGGCAGTTACAGGACAAATACCATGAAATTTCTTCCCATTATTGTTATCACGACCGGCATATTGCTAATGCAATCCTTGCCGTCCAGCGCCGAGCAGTACTATGAGATACAAGCCATTGCACATGGTGACCCGGGGCGTTTCAAAGGGATTGCCACCGGTGATTTTAACAATGACGGCTATGACGATATCGCCGCAACCACCTTCAAGAATTCCGCCGAACACGGCGCTGTTTTTTTCAGCGGTAACGGACAAGGTGAACTAACGAGAATGCAGCGTCAGTCCCGCAGTGGCTCAAGTAGCAGTCGGCTGGCTGATCCGGCAATTGGAGACGTAAACAATGACGGTAAACTGGATCTCGTTGGGTTTGACACTTTTTCTGATATTACAAACCCTGATGCCCCTGCATTCTATAATCAGTTCCCGGTCGGACACGAGCCGCTTCTTAGCGATGTAAATCACGACGGCTTGATCGATGTTATTTCCCGATACTCAAATCATGGCCTTCCAGGGTTTCGCGTATACCGCAACAACGGCGACTTTCACTTCTCAAGTGGTACCGTCTACTCGGTAAATTTCGAAGGAAGCTTCAGAGAAATGACAATGGGTGATATCAATAACGATGGACAATCGGATGTTGTTATTATTTCAGAAACCTTCGCAAGTAAAAACGGTACACCTCTTACCTACGCCGTCAGTGTTTTTCTCGCAGACAACGGCGGCTTCAGCCGGTCAGTTGAGTACAGCCTCTATGACTTTCATGCCGACAATGCCTGGCTTCGTAATCCAGTGTCCAAAGTGGCACTTAAGGATCTGGACGGTGACAGTTTCAATGACCTGGTTGTTGTTGTCGGTGCCGTAGCCGATTTACAAAAACCGGCTGCAGTGAATGTGTACCGAGGGTTTGGTGATGGTCAGTTTTCACGAACTGGCATTGTCAGCAACATCGGCAACGCATTGCAACCCAGAGATATTACCTGGGCAGACATAAATGATGATGGTTATCCTGACTTGCTGAGTGGAAATAGCAGAACAACAGCGTCAGTACCGGATGCCTCGGTAACGCTAATGACTGGCAATGGCGACGGATCATTCGCCGCCGCCCAAAGTGTCTGGGACAAACCGGTGGCTGCCTACTCGGTTGCTACCGGAGAGTTCGACGGAGACGGGAAACTGGATATAGTGGTCTTCGAAGCGGTTCGCTCTATTTCCCTGCTATCCAGAAAACCAAAGTCATACAGCACACCGAAATGCGCAGACAGCAGCACCGACCCGGATGGTGACGGCTGGGGTTACGAGAACAATACCTCATGCAGGGTTGAAGCAAAATTTATGGTATGCCGCTCTTCGCGGTCTGATACAGACGGTGATGGTTGGGGCTGGGAGAATAATGCCAGCTGCAAAGTGGCATCGAACTAATTCAGTCATGACAGGGAGCAATGACCTGCCATTTGCGGGCGCAAACAGGATGCAAATTACTGGTGTTCCAAGGGCTAATTGTTAGATGTTCTCTAGCAGGATCTGACTTCCGGTTCTTCTGTTGGTGTTTCGAAGGTGCTGGCATAAAGGACGTAGTTGTATTAGCCCTGACGATACCACTTGGATTCAGCCCGCTCCACGGTAGTGGGCAGATTCTGGTATTTTATCCGGAAGCTAAACACTCGCTTTTTACCGTTGAATGACCGAGCAGCAAAAGAATTGCAGCTGACAGGAGTAATAATGTGTTGAATTCTTCATCTCAATGGGACCAGAGCAAGCTACCTGGAAATGGGTTATCGAGGTGAATTCCATGATTTTGTGAATATCGTGTGGGTTGCGTTGGCAATAGCCCTGATCGTTTGCTGGGAGCTACCCCTGCCCTACCGGCTACTGGTGATTGTCGGGGGAATTTACGTTATTGTACTGCATCGTGCCAATATTCAGAGGCTACTGGTTGGGACAGAACCGCACTTAGGGGGAATTAGATAAACAAATAGAAATTGATGACAAAGCTGTCAATTTAATCCAATAAGCTCACCAAAGTCGAAACAACTGAATGAAGACAGGTTAGCAGTGAAGTTATAACTTTTATCTCGGGGATGACTCGCAGCTATGGGCACACAACAGCCTGATTGACTGCTGACTCAAGTCGAGAGATACTCGAGATAGCGGGGTTGATAATCACCACGCCCCCGTCTGCTTTCGGCCAATGGACTAAACCGCTATCGCGGTAGAAATACCTCGACATCCGTTATTTTTACTCATTCATAGTGACATCGGCGGGGTCTCTCCTATGCTGTTTTGTGGTTCCCCAAACGCAAAAACAACATCAGGAGAAATCCCTATGAGTGATTCTAGCAGTAGTATTAGTCCATTACGTCAAAGAATAATTGATGACATGACCATGCGTCGATTAACTTCCAAGACGCAAAGCTCATATATTCGGCACGTCAAGGAGCTGAATGACTATCTTGGTCATTCGCCCCACACAGCCACAGCAGAAGACCTTAGACGGTATCAGCTACATCCTGTAAGCACCTGGGTGCCAAGCTCGGTATCACTGCCGTGCTTCATACCTGGGGATCGGCGCTGACGCACCACCCACACTTACACTGCATTGTGACCGGAGGCGGATTGAGTGCAGAGAAAAAGAGTTGGGTATCGTGTCGGCAAGGATTTTTGTTACCGGTCAAAGTGCTTTCACGCCTATTCCGGAGAGTGTTTCTGGAGCAACTGCGCCAGGCCTATGATCATGGGGAGCTGAACTTTTATGGTAAGCACGCAGTTCCTGAGGACCCGGAAGCTTTTGAACGTTTTATCTCTCCCTCGCAAAAAATCGACTGGGTGGTCTATGCAAAAAAACCTTTTTCCAGACCGGAGCATGTAGTTCAGTACCTTTCTCGGTACACTCACCGCGTTGCGATTGCCAATAGCCGATTGGTACATGCTGACGATAGAACAGTGACTTTCAAGTGGAAAGACTATCGGATAAAGGGACAGAAGCGTTACAAGACTATGACGATACAAACCGCCGAATTTATCCGTCGTTTTCTGTTACATGTTTTACCAGAGGGATTTCATCGTATCCGCCACTACGGCATGCTATCGAATAAGGTAAAAACGCAAGAGCT
>MDLA01000055.1:3831-14855 GCA_001730015.1 Chromatiales bacterium (ex Bugula neritina AB1)
TGGGTATCGTGTCGGCAAGGATTTTTGTTACCGGTCAAAGTGCTTTCACGCCTATTCCGGAGAGTGTTTCTGGAGCAACTGCGCCAGGCCTATGATCATGGGGAGCTGAACTTTTATGGTAAGCACGCAGTTCCTGAGGACCCGGAAGCTTTTGAACGTTATATCTCTCCCTCGCAAAAAATCGACTGGGTGGTCTATGCAAAAAAACCTTTTTCCAGACCGGAGCATGTAGTTCAGTACCTTTCTCGGTACACTCACCCCGTCGCGATTGCCAATAGCGGATTGGTACATGCTGACGATAGAACAGTGACTTTCAAGTGGAAAGACTATCGGATAAAGGTAGAGAGGCGATACAAGAGCATGACGATACAACCGACGAATTTATTCGTCGTTTTCTGTTACTTGTTTTACCAGAGGGTTTTCATTGTATCCGCCACTACGCCATGCTATCGAGTAAGGTAAAAACGCAAGAGTTGACACTTGCCCGAAAGACTCTGGATGTTGGATCAGCTCCAGTGCTTGACTCAAACACTGATGAATAGTCGCCAGTGATTGTCCGTCCAAGGTGTGGCGAAGCAACGGTTGTTGTGAGTCTTGTATCGCGAATATTCAAGGCAGGAGGCCCACCGCTCCGGGTTAAAATCGCCTGAATGACACGACAGTGAATAAGATCAACACTGGTAAAACAGCGGTGAAGCCGCTCTATTGCTCAGCCCTACAGAAACGACGAAAATAAAGCATGTTGACATGACGAAAATCGAAAAAATACGGAATCAGCATCACTAAACATCAGGTTCTCCTCATTCGAAATTCGATGGCATCGACCTGGACAGCTCAGATTCAGACCAATAAATTATCCAATCCCCATAGATCGAAAGCTGCAGATTCGGGCTAAAACCCGCGGTTTCCTCCATTGGGCGATTGCCAACATCGGCCAGCAAACAGCGAACCCACTTTTAGTTTATACTCGTGGGCAGATATCATCAAACGCTTACCAATTCCCGTCTGTCAGTTCCCAACCTTCGACAGTCCGCTTTCTTGCGAAATCGACGAGGGTTAACAGTTCACAGGCATCTGTTAACATTTTCGGGGATTTCGCCGAATTCAGCGTTCATTTAAAATCAACAACTTAGTGAATTGGACTGGACTTCGGCAGGCTAAAAGTTAACAATTTCCTATGAATTTGTTTATAGCCACCATTATTTCAACAGCAAAGATCACACAAGTATAATGGCATCTCTCTAGCTTGAGAGGAGGCGAAGGGCTCTAAGGTAGTTACGGAATCAGCCGCAAACATGCTAACAGACCCCTGTATTCCACAAACCCATTAAAGTTGACAAGGAATGTCTCTTAACACAAAGCATCTCACGGGCTGCTGTCTACTGTGTGTCCTGCTGGCCTCTCCCTTAATATTCAGCAGTACCTACAATATATCCGCAGCAAAAGTGACGTTACCACGGCATAGCAATGTAGAAACTGTCGACAGCGACTTTCTAGTCGTATTTGCGGGTTTTATCGGCTGCAGTGACTATTGTCCAACCTCACTTCAGAAATTAAGCTATGTTTTGGACTCATTACCAGATGGCTCACTGACAATTGCATTTCTTAATATAGTCAAAGGGATACCTCATAGGATCTCAGATGCTTATGCAAAGAGCATAGATGAGCGTTTTATTGGATATACGGTTTCTTCAGACAATGGCCATGTGACTGAGTTGTACCAGAGCCTTGGAATATCTACTGGAGATACTCCGAGCTCAGTAAGAAATCATCCTAGTCGCGTTTATCTTTTCAAGAAGAGCAACACGAATAAATGGATTTTGACAGTGAGCCATTCAGCACTGCCATCTGTTGACTCCTATACCAAAGAAATATATTCCTTACTTTAAGGCCACACAGCCATGGAAACAGCATTCCTAAACACCATCGGTGTTTCAAAGAAACAGAATGTCAGACAAGCTCTGGCGGATGATATTAATTCAACAGACCAGATGATGATGAGGATACTCTTCATCCACTGGGTCGCGGCTGCAACTTTAAGCGGTTACGCATACTCACAATACCTCCTGGGCTTCGTAGGCGGAGCGATAATATGTGGGATTGCTTGGCTCTCTCTCATTTCGTTGAGGAATACTATTTATCCAAGAATTATTATGGGTGTATCGTTAATGCTTTTTTCTGCATTATATATACAACAAAGTCTTGGTAAAATTGAGGTGCACTTTCACATATTTGCCGCACTAGCAATACTCTTGAGATATAAGAGCTTGCTTCCTCTGGCCTCGGCAGTGTTAACTGCGGCATTGCATCACTTAGTGTTTAATTATTGCCAAACTCTAAACATAGAGCTGTTTTCATCACCATTGGTGGTTTTCAACTATGGAAGCGGCCTAAACATCGTCTTTCTGCACGCGTTCTTCGTTGTTTTCGAGGCTATTGTTCTAGGTTACATTATCATTGAGCTAACTAAACAATACTCACGAAACACACTAGAAAATAGTAACATCAGGGATGTATTAGATACTCTAAATCGCGTAATTGAAACAAATAACACCGATGAGTCTATTGATCAAAGTAACGAACATGCGCACGTCGTAAATTCCTTACTTTCCATGATTAATCAACAGATTGCCTCAGCAGAAGCGCTTAATGCGTCATCTTCGTGCTTGGTAATAACAGATAGCGCTGGAATTGTCATTCATGCCAACAAATCGGGGCGTAGCCTTTTCAAGAATCTAGAATCTAACTACATAAACGCAGGCTTACATATAAATCATGATGATATAGTTGGTTTAGCCATTAACAATTTATTTGGAGAAAATATTTCAGAGTCCTGCACAGATAAAGGGATTAGGGATGTGAAAATCGCAGATGCCCATTTACAGGCTAAGATCAGCCCTATAGTTACTACGCAAGGTATCAACATAGGAAATATCTACGAATGGACTGATCAAACACAACAGAAGCTTATCCAGAACGAGGTGCAGGAGATTATCGATTTTGCAAAGGAGGGATGTCTTGAGCAACGCATAGGATTAACAGCTAAAACAGGATTTCACTATGAACTATCTGTTGCTATAAATGGGATGCTAGATAACATCTCTCATATTATTGATGACACAGCTCAAGCCCTATCTGCATTGGCATCTGGAAGATTGACAGCACGTATTGAAGGAGAATACGGTGGGAAGTTCCAAGATCTTAAGAACAACACAAATTCTACAATTCAGAAATTAGAACACTTCGTTACTGACATCCAGGCGGCTGTATCGGAATTAGCTGATGTATCAAACCAATTAGCTGTTAGCAATGACGGTCTATCAAATGGAAATGTAAATCAGCTAAAAGACATTGAAAAAACCGTGTCCACTATGTCAGAACTTACACAAACAGTAGAAATAACAGCCAGTCACACAGAATCAGCTCATCAATCGGCAGAGCAAGCCCATATCCAGGCAAATAGAAGTAAGGAAATATCTTCAGAGGCAATTAATGCAATGGAGAATATTAATCGTTCAAGCGATGAGATAAAGGATATCATTAGAGTAATTGACGATATTGCTTTTCAAACAAACCTACTTGCGCTTAATGCGTCCGTAGAAGCGGCTAGAGCTGGTGATAGAGGTAGAGGATTTGCTGTTGTGGCCAGTGAAGTGCGCGAATTGGCTGGTCGAAGTGCAGATGCAGCGAAAGAGATTAAAAAATTAATCGAAGACAGCGCACATCGTGTCTCCCAAGGTACCGAACATGTCAACCGCACCGGTGACGCACTAGTCGATATTATTAATTCTGTTAACGAGATGGCGGACATTATGGAGAAAATTGGCGACGTGACTAACAACCAGTCAAAAGCTATAGTCGAAGTGCAGAGTGACGTTAACCACATTAAAACGACTACTAGTTCCAGTAACGAATTAATAGCTCATTCTGGTAATGCTAGTGCAAAGACAGGCGAACTTTCGGAACGCCTCGCGAAGATAATTGATTTTTTTGACACTGACAAGGAGCGAGATGAACTAAAAAAAGCAGCATAGCTACTACGTCATTTTATGTAGGTTAGAGTGAATAGAATACTAGCAAACGTTTACTTTCACTTCTCTTAACCAGACGGTCGGTGCGAGACATCGACCGACTGGATTGGTTAAGGCTTTGAAGATAGCTGCCATTGAACATAGCTCGGGCAGGCCAAGGTGTCAGGGGCAGATGTCATCTAAAGCCCCATGTAGGAAACCGCGGAGGCTTGCCTCGATACAGAGTAGGAGCAATGAATTCGGGCTATTGGGTTTTGTTTGCTACTATTACGCGTGACGGAGGATATGGGCGTGATAAGGCGTCTGGATATATCGTGTAGGTATTCGATTCTTCTCCAAACCAGAAAATAAAATGCTCTGCACTTTGCAAATAACGGCGCATGAACGCTGATCAGGCAATACCAGATTGCTATCAGCTCAGAGCAGTAGAGTGAGTTGCGATATATATTATCGATATAGTTCATGCAGGTAGTTTTTGTATTTTAGATTGTGAATTGACAGGTCACCTGCTGCGTTTCAACAATATAGCCGGGGTCGCTGATAACGTACGCATCAGCCATACCGCGCCCGCAAACAGGCACAAGACACTTGCCGCCATGGCAACAACTATTCCAGCCCAGGCACTGCCGGTGCTGTCGATTTTCAGCCAGAAATGCATGAGTAATTGCGCAATCGTGCCGCCAGCGACGATGGCAAAACCTGACAACACCAGAGCAAGCAAAGTATATTCGAACGCGACACTTTTGATCACTACACTCATACGTGTGCCAATAGCGTGCAGTACTGATGCTTCATAGATCTGGCGCTGGCGATTCACCGCAACGACGCTCGCCATCACCAGAATACTAGCCACCAGACTGACACCCGCAATCAGCATCATGGCAAGCCCGGCGGAAGAGAGTATCGAACGCGATGCCGCCAGCACTTTTGCCGTACGGATTGTTACGACTGCAGGAAACTCCTCGCCCAGTGCCGATTGCGCGGCGATGTCCCTGCCCGATTCCAGATGAACGCTGCCGATATGGCGGCTGATAAACGGATCGAGCACATCTTTGGTGAAGACGGCTTCGAGCCAGAAGCTGGTTTCAAAACGGGCCTGGGTATAGATTGCCACCAGTGTGGCGTCTATGCTGGTGCCCATGATTGTGAATTGCAGTTTGTCACCCACTGAAAGACCAAGTTGATCGGCCTCTCGATCTTCCATTGCCACCAGCGGCGGGCCGTCGTAATCGTGTGGCCACCACTCGCCGCGATCGACGCTGGTGTTGTCTATATTCTGCTGGCGGTAGCTGAGCTTGTGCTCATCGTTCGCTTCCAGTGCTCGGGCGGCGATGGAGCTATCAGATAAGGCCTCGCCGTTTACGCGGGTTAAGCGTCCAAGCACCAGCGGCGCTACGGCATGATCCTGATAGCCGTCCAGACTTTTCACGGTGCTGTCGAAGCGTTCCAGATCAGCTTTTTGTAAATCGTAGAATACCAGCGCCGGGGCACGACCGGGCACGGTATCGCCGAGAATACGGTAGGTCGATGCGATCACCAGTGCTGATGCAACCAGCAGAGTGAGCGCCGTACCGAGCGATAACAGCATTGGTCTCAGTGAAGCACCGGGTCGATGCAGGCTTGCCACCGCTAACCTCAGGCCAAACTGACCATCGAGAAATCGGCTGTGAGACAGCTTGCGCCCGATCAGCTGAATCAGCTTTACCAAGCCTTCCAGCATGACCAACAGCACAATAATGGACACAACAAAAATAAGCGCGACCAGCGGTTCCGGGATGAACCAGATCAACAGTGCCGCGCCAACCATACACACCGCTATGGTCGCGCGTACGTAGGCTGCGGGCACTTTGCTGTGAGGGTTACCACTTCCACGAATCAGCAGTGCAGTGGGTGTGTTAAGCGTGCGGCCCAGCGTTGGCAGCGCAAACGCCAGCGCGGTGCAAACGCCCAGCGCTATTGCCAGTAGGGTTGGCAATAGCAGCGTCTGCAGATCGGGCTCTATTGGTAATTTTTCCTGCAGGGAGCGAGCAGCCAGCCACGCTAATGCAGAACCTGTAATAGCGCCGACCGAACTTGCGAGTGTTGCAAGCAATGCAATCTGGCCGGTATAAACTGATGCCACCTGCGGGCCTCTGGCCCCGAGCGATTGCAATGTTGCGAGCGTACCCAGCTTGCTTTGCAGATATGCGCTGACACTATTGGCAACACCCAGACCACCGATCAATAAGGTACTGAACCCGATTAACAACAGTACCGATGCCACCTGATTCAGCCGCCGGCTTACAAACTCGCTGCGCTCGTTTATGGTTTGCACTTCCCAGCTTGCATCAGGAAAAGCGCTGCGCAGATTCTCACGCCACAGACCCGGTGACATAGTCGTGCGAATGCGATAATCGTAGTCGATCAGGCTGGTGGGCAACAGCAGGCCGCTTTGCTGCAGGGCGCGTTCGTCAATGATCACCGGCGGGCCGCGAAAGTCAGCTGAAAGGCTTCTATCAGGCTGCTGCAGAATGACTGCGCGCAATTCCAGATATAAATCACCAATGCTGACAAGCTGGCCAACCTGCAGACCCATCTGCTCGATCAGTGCAGGGTCAAATGCCGCACCCCAGAGCCCTTCGCCGGATTTGCTGACTGCTTGTTGCACGGAGATATCAGGTTGCAGCGTTACTTCACCATATAGCGGGTAGGTGTTGTCAACGCTCTGTAGCTCGACCACTGAAAAATCGCCATCCTGCGTGCCGAGCATAGTACGCAGCTCAAGCAGCCGCGAGACCTCGGCGTTTTCCCTGAGCCACTGCCTTTGCTGCCCGGTGATATCGTGACGCTGGCTGATTTTCAGATCGCCACCAAAGAGGTGCCGCTGCTGCTCATCGAAGCCATCGCGGACAATTTGCAACAGGCTGCCGCAGACGGCAATCAGCGCTATACCCAGTAACAGGCAGGCACAGAACACCCATAGAGAACGGACTTTGCCGGCACCGCGTAAATCGCGCAGCATAAACCCCGGTAACGCAATCACGAGGACGACTGTACGCGGGCGAGCGCGGCACTATCGATCTCGTGCAGGCTGCCGTTCCCCAGTTGCAGAGTTTTGTCGCAGTGAGCGGCAAGCTTGTGATCGTGAGTGACCAGCAACAGCGTAGTGCCATGGTCGCGATTCAGATCAAACAGCAACTGCATGATGCGATCGCCGGTATGCTCATCGAGGTTGCCGGTCGGTTCGTCAGCAACAATAAGCTCGGGTTCATGAACCAGCGCTCTGGCAATCGCTACACGCTGTTGTTCACCACCCGACAATTGCGCCGGGTAGTGACTGGCACGAGCCGAGAGGCCGACTTTGTCGAGCATGGCCAGCGCTTGTTTGCGGCTATTACGCTGCCCACCGATTTCCAGTGGCAATGCCACGTTCTCGCGTGCGGTGAGCGTAGGAATCAGATGGAACGACTGAAACACGATACCTATATGTTTGCGCCGCAGATCAGCGCGCTGGTCCGGTGACATGCCGGTGAGTGATTGCTGCGCCACCTTTACCGTGCCATCGCTGGGTGATTCGAGCCCCGTCAGGATCAGCAGCAGCGTTGTTTTGCCAGAGCCCGACGGGCCTACAATAGCAACGCGCTCGGTTGCCTCAACTGACAAATTCAGTTGCTGAAGCACTGTTACATCGGTATCAGCCATAGAATAGTGTCTGGACAGATTGGACAATTCGATCATGGTTTTATATCGCCGTTGCAGCCCTTGGTTTTATAAAAACGCTAGCACCGAAGCCGGCCTGCCCCACCGAAAACGGGAACGCAGACAGGGCTGTTTCCGGAAGCACTGAACTGCCCTCAGTGAGTACATTCAAACCCGGCCAGCCATCGCGCATCCAAACCACGCCCTGCTGTATTTTCGGCGTCACTTTGGCTTGCGCTATAAACGTACCTTGTTTATTGCTGATTTCAATAGGATCTCTATTTTTAATTCCGCGTTGCTTTGCATCTTCATGAGCTATCCAAAGCTGCGGCTGAGACTCCCTTGCAGCAAGCGCGGGCAATGCACGACCATGATCGTAGAAGGAATGAAAATGAGTGAAAGTTCGCCCGTGCGTCAGTATTAAACTATCTTGCGATTTTTCGCTGTCACTCTCACCCGGCACAGGCATTGGTGGCAGGCCCATGTCGGCGGCACGCTGCGAGAAAAACTCAATTTTCCCGGACGGGGTGCTAAACGCATAGGTGGGGTACGCAACGTGAGATATTTTCAACTCCACGCGGCCGGCGTTCTGGCGCAGTGAATCTACAGTTGCATGACCCGTTGCCGGATGATCCAGCGCTGCGTTCATGGCCTCTTCCTGGTTTGCCCAGGGGTACACATCGCTTACCTGCAGACGTTTTGCCAGCTCGCGATACAATTCATAAACCGGCCTCGCCTGCCCTTGCGCCGGCAGTGCCTTATCACAAAGGTAGAGATGAGTATTCGTCGATTTACCACCGATTTCCTCAAGCCATATAGTACTCGGTAAAAATACATTAGCGGTTTCCCGTATGGTTTGATTGGAAAATATATCGCAGGCCACCACCAGATCGGTGTTACGCATAGCCGCCCTGACCCGGTTTGTATCCGGAAAGGACGACAGGAAATTTGAGCCCAGGGTAAAGAATATTTTAACCGAGCGCGTTTCCATCGCCTCGATAATCGCTTCCATCTGGTTGGGAATATAGTTGCCGGGTGGTCTTTTGTGGTGCATGGCAAGGTCAGCAAACCCGACTGCATGGCTACGACCGCCGTGGCGCGGCCCGATGCCGCCACCCGGCTTGGCAAATTTTCCGGTCAGCGCCGGCAGGCAGGATATTGCGCGTGCCGCCTGCCAGCTGTTAGCACCTTTGTGTATCGAAGAACCGCCGACAATAATCATTGTTGCTTCGTTTGTAGCATAAAGGCGCGCCAGATCTATAATTCGCTCTACAGCCAAGCCCGTTCTTTCAGCCGCCCATTGCGGTGTAAAAGAAGAAACATGCTGCTTGAGCGCATCAAAGCCGACGGTATGATTTTCTATAAAGTCAAAATCACACAGTGCTTCTTCGATAATAATGTTCATCAATGCAAGTGCGAGGTCGGCGTCTGTTCCCGGCTTAACCAGAAACACATCATTGGCCATGGCACAGGCTTCGGTGTTGCGCACGTCAATTACCACGAGCCGGGCACCGCGTTTTTTTGCGTCCTGCACATGCTTTATCGTATTGGCCTGACTGACCGCGTTCGCCCCCCACATGATGATGACAGCGGAATTCGCGCTCATGTCTTCTTTTGTAGAGGTTTCAATTGCACCGGTGATACCAAGACCAAAGCCACCCAGGCCCCAGCAAACCATGGCTGGATTCCAGTACTGACACCCATAGAGGTTGGCGAATCGATCCATCTGCGCTCTTTTCAACCCAAAGGCATAGTCGTTGTTCCAGTTTCCGTGGCCCTGCCAGAACCCGACTGCTTCACGGCCCGCCACGCGCATTTTGTCTGCGATGTAGTCGAGCGCGGTATCCCAGTCGGTTTCCTTCCATTCATCAGTCGCAGCGTTTTCCCTGATCATCGGATTCAGCAATCGCTTCGGATTACCTGCGATCTCGTGCACGGCGTCACCCCTCATACACAGAACACCACGGCTATCCGGGTTATTTGTGTCCCCCTTAATGGAGAGCAACTTGTTGTTGCTGACCTGCACCTGCATACCACACAACGTTGGATGGCAATTCATCGGGCACATCGTCTGGAATGTTTTTTTCGAAGGCATTTGCGATCCTGCTGATTTCTACTTCGTGTAAGCCAGCCACGTTCAATTACTGATCATTATTCTCGACATAGACAATCGGCACAACTCAGCACCGGCAAATATTCCGAAGATCGCCATTACAACCTGATTCGCGGCTCTGGCTACTGCTTGAGCACAAGATAACAGCACCGTATACTGCCGCCACATTGAACTGTACCCACCCGACCCTGAGATCCCACCTATGACCAGCAAATTCGAAAAAAAACTTAATGACATGGGTATTACTGTGCCCGACGCACCCGCACCTGCAGCCAACTATGTGCCTTTTGTTAAAACCGGAAATCTTGTCTTTGTTTCGGGGCAGATACCGTTTGTCGACGGAAAGTTGCAGGTGACCGGCACAGCAGGCGGCGATGTGTCAATTGAAGATGCGAAGGGGCAGGCTCGCGTTTGTGCAATCAACCTGATCGCTCAACTTAAAGTCGCATGCGACGGTGATCTCGATCGCGTGACTCAGGTGGTCAAGCTCGGCGCATTCGTCGCCAGTGAGAGCAGCTTTAACGAGCAACCGGCAATCGTTAACGGTGCGTCGGATCTGATGGTTGAGGTATTTGGAGATGCCGGTCGCCACGCGCGGTTTGCAGTCGGTACCAATACACTGCCATTTGGCTGCGTGGTCGAAATTGACGGCGTTTTTGAAATCAGCTGATCAACTGCTGGCGGGAATCAGTACCGCTTACTGGTTCCCGTTAGCCCCCTGCCTTTCAAGCTGGTTGGTATTGTAGGCGCCAGTGCCTTACTGAAAAGAACCAGCGGAACTTAACGCTACCTGCCGGGAATAAATCTACGCCCCACAGTAAAGCTCACGCAACAAACGCTTCAATACTTTGCCGAGCGCATTGCGGGGAAATCATCACGGAACTGAAACGCGTGCAATCGTCGGTGGCGCACAGCAATCTGATTTTCCCAGTCGATAGTCTGCTGTTCGCTGGCTTCTTTCTGACTGATCTGGTCGTTGCAAATTATGTTGGCGGATTGATAGCGATCCACCTCAATGGCAGGATGCAATGGTGCCGAGAGGCAGAAGATTACTGCCCGTTAGCCTGGTTGGTAACAGACACCGGTGCAAATCTACAGACTCCGGAAAAACTATACCCTGGTATTGCATAAAATTCCGGCCCAGCACTGTTGCACTGCTTCTATAGCAGCATCTAAGGCGCTGTACTTATTTTTCCTGAATA
>MDLA01000056.1 GCA_001730015.1 Chromatiales bacterium (ex Bugula neritina AB1)
CACGGAGTTTTTACTGGATTGAGCCTGGTCATTCTAAGTGATATTCAGGAAAAATGAGTACAGCGCCTTAGATGCTGCTATAGAAGCAGCGCAGCCGTTCCGGGCCGGAATTTTATGCAACACCAGGGTTAAGCGACTGTGTTGCCCATTGAACTGACACTAATGAGTTGGTCTACTCTGCGCCGGGGCGCCTAGAGATTACGCTACCGTAGAGTAACCGAGAAGACTCCTCAGCAGCTGGAATGCTTTACTGTTCCAATATCCACCCGTTCTACCGACAATTGCCTCATGCGTCTGCGCTCATAGCGCCTGACGACCGGTGCCACCAGCATCAGCACCAGTGCAGCGATCCATAGATAGTATCCATTAGCCAGAGCCACTCGATCAGACAACAGAGCTTGAATCCCTGTATAGATCGCTGCTATGAGAAACAATAAACTGGTCCACCAGAACCATTTAAGTGCGGTTATTTTTGTTGGTAAAAACACAAGCATGGCCCAGAAAATAAAAACAAAATTCGCAGCAGCGGCCACTAGAGCAATAAAATTCACAACCACATCAGTGGTGGAATGGGCACCAAACAGACCAGCGGTTCCGTAGCGCAAGGTATAGAAAAATGTCTCAATGCCGGTCAGCATGTTCTCTTCACCTGCGATGACCGTTATTGAAAACAACGAGCACAGATAGAGTAAAACCGCAATGCTGAATACTATTTTCCCAAACATTTTAACAAATCAGATCTTCGATCCCCCAACCTCACTATTTTAAAGGTAGCGGTTGATCGTAAAATAAATTTAACTCACCAGTTAATGCCCATCCATAAACCAACGCTGCTTCGAATCCCTCTGGACACGCGACCCTTCACCAACCTAATGTAGTTATTCAGAATGACCAAACGCCCGCATTTGGCAGATGAAATCTTGCGTACCTGAGTGATCCTCGCTAAGCCCCGGTTGGAGGATGCGCACTGAACAACGAGTTAACGAAGCCAACTATAGCGATGACTGCAGATGACCACCATCTACAACAATTGTGCTGCCAGTCATAAAACCCGATGCATCCGATGCGAGCAACAGCACTGCACCATCAAGATCACCCGGTTCGCCTACCCTGCGCTGTGGAATACTATTGATCATGGATTCTGCTTCGCTGGAATTCAGGTAATCACGATTCATGTTGGTGACAATATAACCGGGCGCCAGCGAATTCACACGAATGCGGTGTCTTGCCCATTCAAGCGATAGTGAACGTGTCATTTGCTCAAGACCCGCCTTGGAGACTGCATAGGACATAACCCCCGTACTCACACGCTGACCAAGAATAGAGGTAATATTAACGAGGGCCCCTGGCCGCTTCAGGGTGACCAGCCGCGTGGCAAACTCACGGGCGACATACCATGCACCACTGAGGTTGGTACCAATCACCCCCTGCCATAAAGCATCATCCGTTTTTAATGCAGCCTCCGGACTGGCAACACCCGCGTTGTTAATCAATATATCAACAGACCCGAACGCCGCCATTGCCTGCGAAAACGAGTTACTGATAGATTCTTTATCCGCGACATCTATCGCTACACGTTTGACACCAACCCGCGACTCAAGCGAATGTTCTAGTTCGAGCAATGCAGCATTGTTGACATCTCTGGCTGCGACAACCAGGTTGGCACCGGCACTGGCCAGTGTATGCGCAAATCGAGAGCCAAGCCCGCCAGACGCCCCCGTGACCATGGCTGTTTTGCCAGATAAATTGAACGGAGTGTTCAGATAATTATTATCAGACATTTTTACACTTCCCTTGATATTTTTGATACTTCCCTTGTATCAAGTGCAGGCTGTGAAAGCCCGATTGAGACACGTAATGAAACCCGCTAACTACAATTCGCATTCTGCCCCGCACCACCATTTGTCAGTCTGGTTTTCAACCCCAGCTACAAAACTCCACAACACAATTATTACTCCGACAAATACAACTGACTTGAGTAAACTACCGACTCAACGGTTTTGTAGCAAGGTGTTTTTTTCTTTCTTTAAATAAACCAATAAACAGAAGCACTTATTGAGCGTTTCAAATTGGCGGATTTTTCAGGTGCGCGGAACATACATTGTCGCTACGCAAGGTTCGGCCTTTGAAGGCCGTAGCGCCGGTTTTGGAATGGCTAATGCCAATTGGCGTGCTATGGCAGATACTCTTCCGCAAAGGCTACTTTTTCACGCAGTAATTCGGCTTCCATACCGCTAATATGATTTAGCCATACGACCTTTGACTGACGCCAGGGCACTGTACGCGGTTCACCTGTATCCATTGATGTCTGAGCGAATCCGGCCACTATTGTTGCGGTAGAGACCGGTTTATAGTGAAAGCGTTGCACAACAATAACACTGAGTAATGACAACACCACTATAACAACAAACGCAGATCGAAACGGATTAGTTCCCGGCCCTTCACTCCCGCCTGTCGCACGAATAGCAGCATCTTTTATTTTTTCATCGAGGTCATCCGGCATAGCTGGACCCCGAGTATCAAAGATGCGATAGATATCATTGTCGCCATGGCGATGTATACTGATGACCTCGCCCACCTAACAAGCCTCCGGCAGCGTACTTCGTAACGATGCTACCGCTTCACGATGCAAGCGATTAACAGTCGACAGACCCACATCTAGAAATTCTGATATCTCTTTGAAGTCCATACGAAAGCAGTAACGCAATAGAACAATTTCGCGTTGATCATCATTGAGCTGCTGCACTTGGCCAAGCAACGAATCCTCTTCATCGAGGCTCGAATCCGACTCAGTCCCACCCGGTGTTTTCAGCCAGACGACGTTACCGGTGGAAGTCGAATCGGACAATCCGAGGCTCGCTGAAACGGGTATATCTTCAGCCACACAGGGATGCAGACGCAGGTGATCATAGAGCCGTGCCCAGGATATATGATGTAACCAGTCGGTAAATTGTATTTCAACGTTATAACGAGTACGCCCACGCACCACAGTCATCCAGACATCCTGAAATAACTCCGATGCCAGAAGCTTATCGCCGGCACTTCCAAAGTAGAGAAATTTATATACGGAGTCTTTATGGCGACGGTAAAGCAGATCAAAGCCATTGCTGTCTCCAGCGGCGAATGACAGCATCAAAGCGCTATCAGACTGATCCTGACTCTTTGTTTCAATGGAGGCCATAGGCTGTCACTATATTTTTGCAATTCCCCGCCTGCGCACGAATGCGCAAACCCGGAACTTTAACAACAAGCAATCCCTCTGCCACTGTGTAGAGCCGACGTGCGGCTATTGAGCAACATCCCGACCAGTTTGCATTTCCGTGTCACAATGCACCAGTGACTTCACCCTGGATGTAAATAAAATGCGCCGGACTCCATAACTGCGGCATGCTTTTCATAAGAATTCATTGTTCCAGCGGGTCTGCCTGGCATAACAAACCCGCGGTAATTGTCTTAATCAGATGGCCGCAGATGTCAGTGATTGATCTTCGTCCAGCACAGATTCAAAAGCGGTAAGACGCTTGTGGATAGAAATTAATTCAATAATTGTCGTCCATGAATTAACCAGAAACTGGAATGAATTCTCTACTTTCCCGAATGCATTATTTATCTGCGTGAATATCCCAAGTGTTATGGCACCGGCGACAATGGTTGGTCCCATAGCAATGAGCGGGATAAAGTTTGCGCCTTGCAAATAGGCATATCTGAAAACATTGAAGTACAGGTAGTTAAAATACAGACGGAAGTAATTTCTCCTTACATCAGAGAAAAGATCAGACAGCACCGGAGGAGAAGCACGCTCTGCGTTGTCTTCACCGTAAACGAGTTCTTTTCTATAGGCTGCCTCAACACGTTGATTATGAAACTCCAGGCCGGGGAGCCTGATTCCAACAACTGCCAGCAACACAGTACCGAGCATCGCAGATACTAGTGCGACGAACACCATTGAACCCTTAACCGGCCCGATAAAGGGAAGCTCGGTAATATGAGACGACAACTCCCACAGCAAAGGGAAAAAAGCCAGCAACGTCATGACAGAACTGATAAAGGCTGAACCCAGGTTTTCCATGATACCGGCAAAGCGCATGGTATCTTCCTGCACACGTTGTGCTGCCCCCTCCACATGGCGAAGTTTCTGCCAGTGTTCAGTGTAATACTCATTCATTGCCATTCGCCAGCGAAACACATAATGTTGCGTGTAGTACTGAAACACGACCTGCACCATGATGGTCGCCATCAGCACGTAGCTGACCGTCAACATCTTGCCAAATAACTCCGCAAGCGTGACTGAGCCCGGATTACCGAGCGCATCCTGAATCAGATCATAAAAGTCACCGTACCAGGTGTTCAGCCACACTGAGATCTGCACAAGAAAGTAAGTTACCACCAGAATAATTGCCGTTCCGACAACCGACCAGATGTACCATTTATTGCGCCCCCAAAATAACCAGAACAAACAAAAGAGCAATGCTCCGCCGATAATAAACTGATACACCCAGACTTTCTCGGTGCTGAGAAAAGGCGCTCGTTCCCCTTCAGCAACTTCTACAACCGGTATTTGAATCAGGCTCAGATCCGGATGGTCGACGGCAAATACATGCCAGATGGCAAGCAGTAGCGCAAACCAGGCGAGCGCCGAGAGGAAAAAATTGCGCGGGCGCGGAAAAAAAGACTTAAACATGGTACCTGCCAGAGTTTGAGGTGGATCCGTTCCAATAACAGCCAATGCCGGAATGCCCCGGGCAATTCACGAATCCATCGGGGATATTCGGGCACGGAACTTCGGGCAAATCTCTCCCGAGGCAACACTATTGGCAATCATAGGATTATGATTTTAGCGTAAGTTTATCGTTACAGCAGGCTTAACCACGTTCCAGTCAATTTTTACGCTCGCCTGATCGACTGCCAGACGAAACCGGAAGTTCCCGCAGGAGCCGCGGGCACCGGCTAGCTTCGATATCCCGAGCGAAAAATTTTCTCCAGTTGCTACAGAAATATCGAGCCGCGCCGATCACCTGGTCAGAAAAAAACAAGCACCCCCTGAAAACGGCATGGAGAACTTGAATGAGCTTGCCTCTTAGCGCAACCCCGCACGAAAACCGTCAATATCGACTTATCACTCGCAGCGACTTTGACGGACTGGTGTGCGTGGTTCTGCTGAAGTATCTGGATATATTGAGTGATATCAAATTTGTTCACCCCAAAGATATGCAGGACGGCAAAGTCGAGATCACCGAAAACGATATCACCACCAATGTGCCATACGTTCCCGGGTGCCATCTGGCATTCGATCACCATCTGAGTGAAACCATCCGCAACACCGCGCATGATAACCACATCATCGACGCAGACGCCCCCTCAGCAGCACGAGTTGTCTACGAATACTACGGTGGAGCGAGTACATTTCCGGCAACCTGGGTGGAAATGATGGAGGCGGTCGATCAGGCCGATTCCGCTCAATACGTTCGAAGCGAAATTCTGGAACCAACCAACTGGACGCTGCTGAACTACCTGATGGATGCACGAACCGGGCTCGGTCGATTCCACGATTTCCGGATCTCCAATTATGAACTGATGATGCAGCTGATCGATAAATGCGCGAATTACGAGATCGAGGAAATTCTGCAGCTACCTGATGTCATGGAGCGAATTGAGCTCTATGAGCAAATGAAGAACAAAGCAAAGGATCAGATCAAACGCTGTGCAACCATCAAGGATAATCTGATTATTCTGGATCTTCGCGAAGAAGAACTGATCTTCCCGACCAACCGGTTTATGGTCTATGCCATTTATCCCGAGTGTAATATTTCAATTCACCAAATCTGGGGATTGAAAAAGCAAAACGTGGTTTTTGCTATAGGCAAATCAATTCTGAAACGCGATTCGAACACCAATGTCGGTGAGCTCTGCCTGCGTTACGGCGGTGGCGGACATCTGGCAGCGGGTACCTGCCAGATTGATCACGATCGCGCAGAGCAGGTACTGAAAGAACTAACCACTCAGATAAACGAAGACGGCTGATTCAGCCCTGCGCCGTATACGCTAACGCCAGGCTAAGGTATCCACACCCAACGGGTACCTTACCCTCGCTACAAACTCACCCGATAGTTGCTGAACAACGGCATTATTCACACGCCAAGCCCCACATTATTCAGTTCCAGCACTCGCTCGGCACGATAACTTGATCGCACCAGCGGCCCCGATACAACCTCTAGAAATCCTCGCGCTAGACCCCATTCCCGATAGCGATCGAACTCTTCCGGCGAAACGTAACGCTCGATCGGCAAATGGTTTTTCGTTGGCCGCAGATACTGCCCCATGGTTAAAATATCGACATTGGCCTCTCGTAAATCGTCCATGGTCGATTCTATTTCGGCTTCGGTCTCACCCAGCCCCAGCATCAGGCTGGTTTTGCTAAGGACATCGGGGCGATGTAGCTTGGCGTGCCGCAGCACGGCAATAGTCTGCTCATAGCCCGCTCTTGGGTCACGCACCGGATGCGTCAGGCGACGTACCGTTTCAACATTTTGCGCAAACACCTCCAGACCTGAATCCACCACCTGCTCAACAAGTTCGAGACGCCCATCAAAATCAGGGGTCAACGCCTCAACCCCGGTTTGCGGCCGCAGTTTTTTTATCGCTCTGACGCAAGCAGCGTAATGAGCAGCACCACCATCCGGCAGATCGTCTCGATCAACCGATGTAATCACCACATAGTTGAGGCCCATCAGTTCCACTGAACGGGCTGTGTTGGCAGGCTCCTGCGGATCCAGCCAGCCATTTGGATTGCCGGTATCAACAGAACAGAAGCGACAGGCGCGTGTACACACGGCCCCCATTACCATGATGGTGGCTGTACCTGCAGTCCAGCATTCGCCGATATTCGGGCACTTGGATTCCTCGCAGACAGTCGCCAGCCTGTTTTCGCGCACATTATCGCGCACGGCGTTGAACGCCTCACCGCCGGGTATCTTCGCACGTAACCAGGGCGGCTTTCTCAATACACCTTCAGCCAGCTGCTCACTGGAGGTACTTGTGTCTGATTCGGATACTACAGTAGCCTTGATTCCATCTTTTATCGCCTTGAAGCCGATATCGGTGCGGTATTTCTGACCCGAGGTGACCACTGGAATCGCGGCGACCTTATCTTTTGCAGAGCTATTGTCTCGCACTGTTCGACTACCCCGGTAACGTAAATTTCAGTGATGTAAGTTATTGACCAGCAACGCAGAGAGCTCTTCACCGACACGGGCAATGCCAGAGCTTACTCCGTGATCGCTCATCTGCGTAACAGCAAGATCAGTGTAACCGCATGGATTTATACGCTGAAACGGTTCAAGGTCCATGTCGACATTCAACGAAACTCCATGGAACGCACAACCGCGCCGCACTCGCAGCCCCAGGGCCGCAATTTTACTGCCATTGACGTACACACCCGGGGCATCGCGCCGGCTGCCGGATTCAATATTATACCGACCCAGCAATTCGATCACGGTATTCTCCAGCAGCTCCACGAGACTTCTGACCCCCAGATCACGGCGTCGCAAGTCAAGCAACGTGTAGATCACCAGTTGACCCGGGCCGTGATAGGTCACCTGACCACCTCGATCGCTCGAAACCACGGGAATCGACCCCGCCGCCAGCACATGTTTTGAGTCACCCGCCTGACCCAGGGTGTAAACCGGCGTATGCTGCAGCACCCACAATTCATCCGGTGTTGTCTGCACTCGCGTATCAGTAAAGTGGTGCATTTTGTCGATCACCGGAGCATAACTCTGCAAACCCAGTTCACGCACGATAATGGATTCTGTCATGCACACAGCATGGAACTGAAGTCGCCGGAATTCAAGCCACCCTGCAACACACTAAAAATACCGTGGGTATTTTTAAATAACCCACACCACACGGGGCTGCGCACTCACTTCGGTAAACACCCGATCAAGCTGCTGTTGATCGACTGCAACGAAAGTCGCCGTGATAGACACATAAGCGCCATTCCGGCTGGAGCGTGCCGTGTGGCTTACCGGAGAATCTTCGCCGACAATTTCCCGCACCAACGCAACCACAAACTCAGCGAAGTTGTCCTGATCCTTGCCAACTGCCTTTATAGAATAGGAATCGGGGAAATTCTGAACAGGCCGCTCATCAGTCACGCTGTGATTCCGTGTTTTATTTGAACAATCGCTTGAATGAGTCAGCAGTGCGAGTAAGGAACCCGCCTTCCTCAACCGGCTTTAACGCCACCAGGGGTAGCTCGGCCACCAGTTTATTGCCGAGCATGTAGTTGAGCATACCCAGTTTCTGCCCGACTGAAATCGGTGCTACCAGATCGTCACTCACCTTGAATTCCCGGACAAGCGATTTACTCTGGCCGGTTTGCAGCGTTACATAAAAATCATCGGCAACCGCAATCGCGACATCATCGAGCTCTCCGCCCCATACCTTAACGTTACCAAGCTGCTTGTTAGACTCCGTCAGCCTGATCGTTTCATAGAACCGGAATCCATAATTGAGAATACGCAGACTTTCGGTCCCTCGCTGCTGTTCGTTGCGAGCCCCGAGCAACACACTGATCAGTCGCATGTCGCCACGTTTAGCCGACGCCACCAGACAATAACCCGCTGCACTGGTGTGCCCGGTCTTAATGCCGTCGACGCTGGGGTCGTGCAGCAACAGTGTGTTGCGGTTTTTCTGCTTAATATTATTGTAGGTAAATTCCTCGACCGAATAGAGCTGGTAGTGTCTGGGGTGATCACGAATTACAGCACGCGCCAGAATCGCCAGATCCCGGGCTGTGCTGTAGTGGCTATCCGGCCCACCGCCCTCAACCGGTAGTCCGGTAGAGTTGGCGAACAGTGTACTGGTCATACCCAGACGACCCGCCATCTCATTCATCATCGATACAAATCCGGCTTCACTGCCACCGATATGCTCGGCCAGTGCCACGCTTGCATCGTTACCGGACTGAACAACCAGCCCGTACATCAGGTCTCTTACCGTAACACGCGAGCCGGGCTCCACAAACGTTCGCGAACCGATGGTTTTGTGCGCATTACTGCTGATTAACACCAGATCATCCGGCTTCAGCCCACCATGACGAATCTGGAATGAAACGATATAGGCCGTCATCATCTTGGTCAGACTGGCGGGCTCCAATCGCAAATCAGGTTCTTTCTCAGCAATAATTTTACCGGTGTTGTAGTCCACCAGCAGATAGCTTTTCGCTGCCAGTCCTGGTGGCGCCGGAATAGCCAACGGCGCTATTTCCGACGCCTCGCGGGCGTTCGAAAGAAACAACAATAAGGTTATAGAAAAAAGTACAACACAGCGTCGCCCTATCACGATAGTCCTGAATTATTCTGACTTAAAACCATTACCCGGATAAATCACGGGTATGCATACTTACCGATCGCTGTTTAAAGCTCTTTAACTTTCACGGTGTAGTTTTCGAACCCTGCCTGATCAAGCTCTGCCGAGACTGTTTTGGCGTGTTCTTTCTGCATTATCGGGCCTACCGTTACCCGGAACATAGCCGTATTTTTTAACGGCTTCACATGAACTTCTTCTCGCGGGATAGCCGACACAATATCAACAGCCAGATTTTCTGCGTCCTGCACATTCGCAAACACTCCAGCCTGTATATAGTATTCGATACCGGTAGTTTTCAGCTTATCGCTTTTTTTCACCCCGTCTGCAGTCTGCATAGCAGGAAGGCCTGCAACCGCAACAGCCTGACCAAGGCTTGATGCATCAACCAACGCCACCGGCAACCCGACATTCGGATCAGAATCTGCTGCGGCGGCAATCGACACGGCTTCACCATTTTCATTTTCCGGCGGGAACATCGGCGGCACTGCAACCGCCACACCATCCCCGGTAGCAACCGGTACTTCAACCGATTCTGAGCGAGCAGTTGCTATCGGCACAACTACGTCCGTTGCAATGACATCGGATTCAACTACATCGGTGACCACCATTGCTGTGCTTACTTCGGGCTCTTCAACAATCGGTACCACCTGCCCCGCACTGCCGGCATCGGTTAGTGCCGGAATTTCCACAACATCTCCATCAACGGATACCGCACCCGGTCCCATCTCAACATTGGGAAGTTTCGTTGCTTCAGCTAATCCGGCCAGTGCAGAGGGTGCTACTGGTGTTGTCACGCCATCTTTTATATAATCGAACTCAATACCCATGGTGTTTGTCGGGCCGCTCATTACAGCCAGCTCTTCAGCCGAGAGCGCCTGGATTTCAACCATTGCAGTACCATCGTTAACCATACCCAGCTGCAGTGCAGCCGCAAATGATAAGTCGATGATTCTCTCGCCGGAAAACGGACCGCGATCATTGATCTTTACAATCACAGATTTTCCGTTATCAATGTGAGTCACGCGCGCGTAAGTCGGCAGCGGCAGGCTCTTGTGAGCAGCCGTCATTTTATACATATCGTAGACTTCACCATTTGAAGCAGTACGGCCATGAAAATTGGGCCCATACCAGGACGCAAGCCCTCGCGCCGAATACCCCTTACTACTCTCTAGAGTGTGGTAGCGCTGCCCCCGCACAACATAGGAGGCCATATTGCCACGCTTGCTCTTTCGAACCGTCAGGCCACTGGCAGCAACCGCCATTTTGCGATTTTTTTCCGCATCAGCGGCAGTTGCCTGACTTTCAGAATCACTGACAAACAGGTCTTCTACATTAACGGAATCCTTCGAGCGTGATGAGAATCCTGTCGGTAACACAGAGCACCCGGTCATGACTCCCGTAACTAAACTGGCAACAATAACATTGCGGTATTTCATTTGATTTCCTTCGGATATGCCTATGCAGGCCCTGGTTTAGCCGCATTCGCAGTAGATCATTCGGTCCTGGCCAGGCCGCGCATGCGCGCCTTTATTTCCTGACTCAGCTGATACACAGCCATCGCGTAGAGGTTGCTGTGGTTATAGCGCGTTATGACATAAAAATTGTGGTGTGCAATCCAGTACTCAGCACCCTGCTCTGCCTGCAACTTTAATAAGGTATATCTGCCACTGCCTTTACGTTTTGGATAGATGCCGGCGGTATTCAGCTCATTCAGACTGTGCACAGGCTTGGGGCTGTCTCTGACGAGCGATTTTGCCGATGCCGGAAGTTCCGTTATCTCGGCGACCGACTGACCATTCTTCCAGCCATGGCGGTAGAAATAGTTCGCCACACTGCCAACAACATCCGGCACGCTATTCCATAGATCGCGGTCACCGTCGCCATCAAAGTCCACTGCGTAGCTGCGGTAGCTACTAGAAATAAACTGAGGCATGCCAAAGGCCGCTGCATAAGAACCTTCCAGAGTCTGGTAGTCGAGATTGTTCTCATCCAGCAACAACAGAAACTGCTCAAGCTCCGAGCGAAAAAATTTAGCTCTCCTCGGATAGTCGAATGCTAACGTCGATAACGCCGAGATAGCAGAAAACCCGCCACTGATTCTGCCGTAAAAAGTTTCAACACCGATAATAGATACAATGATCCATGCCGGCACACCGTAGCGAAGTTGCGCTTTTTCCAGTATTTCCTGATGCGTGTTCCAGAAATCCACTCCGGCATTTATTCGTTCTTCAGACATGAAGATTGGACGATAGCCACTCCACTCAAGACGCTTCTCGGCAGGACGCTGAATCAGCTCCAGCACACGTTCGCTCCGCTCGGCACTGGAAAATATCGCCTTCATAGTGGCGGTATCCATATCGTGCTTGCGGACCATTTCAGCCATAAAACCAACTGCTTTAGGATGCTCACTGTAATCTGCGTAAGCACTGTGGCTACACAACCACAGCATCATTAACACAGCACTCGCTAGCAGGTTCGACTTCAACAAATGCGAACTGTTTTTCTTCCAATTTAACGACACAATTTTCATGTGCGAATGATGCGATATTTTCGACCCGGACTGGAGGCAAAATAGGCATCAGCCGTTTTGATTTACTGGCTGGTAATTAACCCGCATTATTCACGGGATTGAAGGGATCTCCCTTGATCTCTGATTGCACAGAGAATTTTTATCTCCTGCAATTATCAGTTAAGTGTTAGACGCGAGAAGAAAGTTTACTGTGAAAGCCCTTGCCATGAACAAACGGGCCTGCACGATATCCTCGCCACCCGATGAATAGTGCGAGTTAAAATTCAGGCATAAAAAAGCCGGTCTGGCATTCACCAGACCGGCTTTTTAAAGAACAACGAGGCGCTTGACTATAGCAGTGGTGAAATCACCAGCGAAACAATAGCCATTACGTTGATGAGGATATTCATCGCCGGACCAGAGGTATCCTTGAAGGGATCGCCTACGGTATCACCCACTACAACTGCCGCATGGGTATCGGTGCCCTTGCCGCCAAAGTTACCTTTCTCGACGTATTTTTTCGCATTATCCCAGGCACCACCAGCGTTCGCCATCATCAGTGCGAGCATCACACAGCCCACCAGAGCACCCGACAGGAAACCACCCAGCGCTTCAGGCCCTAGGCCAAAGCCGATAACCGGTGGTGCACCAATGGCCAATACACCTGGCAGGATCATACGCTTGAGTGCCGCCGTAGTGGCAATTGCAACACAGCGTTCGTTATCCGGCTTGCCGGTACCTTCCAGAAGCCCTGGAATCTCACGAAACTGGCGGCGGATTTCCTTGATCATATCGAACGCGGCTGAACCCACTGCCCGCATGGTGATCGCACTGACAAGAAACGGAAAAATACCACCGATAAACATACCCACCAGAACGATCGGGTTGCCGATATCCAGAGCAAACTCGGGGTGCTTGGTTTTTACTGTCTGAATAAAGGCTGCAATGATCGCCAATGCTGCCAGACCTGCTGCGCCAATAGCAAAGCCTTTACCAATCGCTGCAGTGGTGTTTCCGACTTCGTCGAGGCCATCGGTTATTTTGCGAGTTTCTTCACCAAGACCCGCCATCTCTGCAATACCGCCTGCGTTATCTGCAACCGGACCGTAGGCATCAATCGCCATGGTGATACCTACAGTCGCCAACATACCGACCGCGGCGATACCCACACCGTACAAACCAACCAGGCTGCTGGCAGTAAATATAATTACACACAGAGTCAGTACCGGAACCACTACTGATTCCATACCGGTTGCCAGACCGGAGATCATTACTGTTGCCGGACCGGTTTCACCGGACTGGGCTATATCACGGACCGGCTTGCCACCAGTGTAGTACTCGGTTACCAGCCCGATCACCATGCCGCCAACCGCACCGGCAACAACACACCACCAGACAGACATAGCAACGCCGCTTGATTTCGTTACAATCAGTGCGGCAACTATAAACAGCACTGTTGCACCAATGGTTCCGTAGCGAAGTGCTTGCTCAGGTGATTTATCTGACATACGTTTAACCAGAAAAATACCCAGAACCGAGCAAATTAAGCCGACAGAAGCTAGCGCTAATGGCAGAAAACTAAGGTTAGCTGCAGTTGCTCCCTCACCAACATACGCCAACTCGGCAACAGTCATGGTGCTTGCTATAGCTATAGTGGCGATCATACTGCCGCAGTAGGATTCAAAGATATCCGAACCCATACCGGCAATGTCGCCCACATTGTCACCAACGTTATCGGCGATTACGCCCGGGTTACGTGGATCATCTTCCGGAATACCGGCCTCAATTTTACCCACAAGGTCGGCACCTACGTCTGCACTCTTGGTGAAGATACCGCCACCAACGCGTGAGAACAGAGCGACCAGTGAGGCACCCATGCCGAATCCGTGAATCGCTTCAGCGTGCTCGGTACCCCAGAAAAAATACAGCAGACCGAGCCCGAGCAAACCGGCAGAAGCTACCGTCAACCCCATGATAGATCCGCCAAAAAATGCCACAGTCAGCGCTTCCGGGGCACCCTTCTCTGCCGCTGCAACAGTGGTTCGAACATTTGCTCTGGTAGCGGTGTACATACCGAACCAGCCCGCTGATGCAGAAAATATGGCACCGACCAAAAACGCAATTGCGGTGTGGTTGGTTTCAAAAGCGTATAACAGAATACCACTCACGATCACAACAAACGCAGCCAGAATGGAATATTCGCGACGAAGGAACGCCATCGCACCTTTTTGAATCTCTACTGCTATATCGGCAGCTTTACCGTCACCGGGCGGATACTTCAATACGAGTGTGTATACATACACAGCCATGGCAAGACCTGCCGCGCCGAGTAGTACTGGAACAAATTCCATTGGTGCTTTTCCCCTTGGGTTTATGTGATTTATTTTATGGCAGGCGGATTTTGCCTCAGCCAGTCACCCTGACACAACCATCTTTACTAGTTTAGTTTGTTATTCAGGCAATTCATTAGTCATTTCAGTAAAGACTTCACCGTGATCAACGGCATCAGATCATACCTTGTCGCCGTGTTAACGATGATGACCTTCTGCAGCCAGACCATGAGCGATACGCAGCACAGTAAATATGGCCCTTGCTATCACGCCCCAATCGATCAGGCTGACACATGCTGTGGCAGCTGCCAGTCAATGCCCTGCCGCCCGTGCTGCTGCAAATATTCATTTGCCTTTGAAAAATGTTTGCAACCGGTAAACCCGCGCACAGACAGCGGTGAAGGGTGCGCGCAGCTTAATACACAGTGTTTATGCGAATCGATAATCTGGCCCTTTCGTTTTGCATATCCTCCCCACAACATGAAAACCGTATTGCTGGTGTTATCTGACACGCACTGAATTACCGCATCCGTAAATTGCTCCCACCCCAGGCCCTGATGCGAAGCCGCCTGACCATGCTCTACGGTCAGCACACTGTTGAGCAGAAACACACCCTGTGTTGCCCAGGCCTCAAGATAGCCGTGCGTAACAGGCTCAATCCCCAGATCGGCTTGCAGCTCTTTATATATGTTTCGTAAAGATGGCGGTATCGCAACGCCGGGCAGCACAGAAAAGCACATTCCATGTGCCTGCCCCGGACCGTGGTAGGGGTCCTGCCCGAGAATCACCACCCTGACCTGATCAAACGGAGTCTGATTAAATGCACTAAACCACTGTGCGGCCTTCGGATAAATTACCGCCCCCTGATTTGCACGGTCCAGCAAATGCGCTCGCAGCTGAACCATGTACGGCTGCTTAAACTGATGTTGCAGCTGTGATTTCCAACCCGCTTCAATTCGAATTCTGCTGTTAGCCATTCATTAAATCCGATTGTAATATTTGGTAAAGGCACGGGCACAATGGAGTCAGCCCGATACTCTGACGGCCTGCCTGATGCACGAAAGGCTACGCCAGCGAAGAGTAGCAACTCCTTTATATGCCACAAGATCTGCTGCTAGGTGACTGCTTGCGAGGAAGAGACCCAGGTGAGATTTTGAATCAGCTATTGCGATCAGGTCTGGCGAATAGTCTTTCCTATTCAACATAATAGATCGCAATCGCTGGCCAAACGATCACATCCGCAGTAGATCATTCACTCTCAAATTATCCACCTTCGCACTGAATCCGGATAGATTGACATGTTTGAAAGATATCCGTCAGGATCAATCCTCGCTATGCTTGGGCCAGCTTACCCTGAACCCCAAGTCATCCCGTTTGAAACTGCTGCCAGCCCAGATTTTCGCCGCCATGCTAACGCAAGTCACCACCGTGGCAGCTGCAGACTATTGTGCCACAGACGAGCACCCGGAGCCGCCACGATATCCGGATTTATCTCTGACAGATGAAGTAGTCATGTCTGCCGATACCGTCGATAGTGATCCGGCAGACCCGCAGAAATTCAGACTCAACGGCATGATCTCGATCCGCCATCGAGACGGTGGCATCAAGGCGGAGAACGCCACTTATGATCCGGTCACCGATATCGCCCGCGTCGACGGCGTTATGTCCTATGAAGCCGCAGGTCTGACCGTTGAAAGTGCAGATGCCAACGTGAACATCAAGGACGGCACATTCCGGCTGGGCGATTCGGGCTATAAAGTCCAGAATGGCAGTGTTATTTCTCAGGGCCGCGCCGGTTCAATAAGCAGAGATGCCAAAGGCAATCTCAGGCTAAGTCGAGCCAGTTACAGCAGCTGCCCTCCCGGTGACAATGGCTGGGGTCTCAAAGCAAAAAATATCAAGCTTGATCTCGACGCCGGCGTCGGCACCGCACGTGGTGTTAGTCTGCGCTTTAAAGACGTCCCTATACTCTACGCCCCGGCCTTCAGTTTTCCTATAAGTAACCGGCGTAAAAGCGGGCTGCTCGCGCCACGATTTGATCAAAATGATCAAACAGGGCTTGAGTATCGTCAGCCGTTTTACTGGAACATAAAACCCAACCTTGACGCAACCTTTGTGCTGCGATCTATGTCCGACCGCGGCTTTCAGCTGCAAACCGAAACCAGATACCTCAATAAAATAGGTTCATGGACACTCAACCACGAAGCCATGAGCAGTGATGATCGCTTCGTGCCCGGGGAAAGCCGTCGCTTCTCGCGTTTTCGTCACAAAGGCGAACTTGGCGAACGCTGGCTGACCGCTATCGACGTGAGCTCGGTCAGTGACAAAGACTACTTCGAAGATCTTGGCGATACCCTGAATATCGCCAGTATTACGCACTTGCAGCGACGTGCCGATCTAACCTACCAGGCCGACAACTACCAATTCCGAACCCGGCTGCTGAGCTATCAGACCGTCGACTCACTGATCGAGCCGGATGAGCGCCCCTACCAGCAGCTACCCCAGGTTACGCTGCAGTACCAAAGTCCCGTCAAGCGACTGGGTATCGACACCTCAATTGACGCCGAAGTTGTCTATTTTGAACGCGATAATTCCGTGACAGGCTCGCGTGTAGATCTGACCCCCCGGGCTGAATGGACTGTAAACCGCCCCGGCTGGTTTACCTCACTGGCCACAAGCTGGCGTCTGACCCGTTACGACCTCAACAATGTTGATCCCGCCGATATCGCACAATTCAGAGCATTACCGCAATTCTCAGCTGATGCCGGTCTGTTCTTTGAGCGCTTAAACCCCGAAAACAACAACCTGCTAACGTTTGAACCACGGATGTTCTACCTATACACACCACGACGCAATCAAAGCCGCATCCCGATTTTTGACACCGGCGCGCTCGATTTCAATTTTTCCCAGCTGTTTCGCGAAAACCGCTTTTCCGGCGCCGACCGGGTAAACGATGCGAATCAACTCAGCGTTGCCGTCAGTTCACGGATGCTGGATCCGGGCGGCCGCGAGAAATTCAGCGCCAGTGTCGGGCAGATTCTGTACTTCGACGATCGTCGCGTCACCCTGCCCGATGGCGTCACAGATACAAACACCAGCTCCGATATCATCGCCGAAGTCCAGAACGAAATTAATCAACGCTGGAGTGGCGGAGTGAACCTGCAATGGGATCCCAACAACGGCGACACCCAGCGATCATCCGCACAGCTTAAATATAGAAACGGCACCGGCAAGCTGATCAACTTCGGTCATCGCTACCTGAAAGAAGACGGTGAGTTTATACACGCTTCATTTGCCTGGCCGCTTAATGCGCAATGGCGGCTTGCCAACAGCTGGAACTATTCTCTGGACGATAGCCAGGATATCGAAACCGTCCTCGGACTGGAGTACGATAGCTGCTGCTGGGCTTTTCGCACCGCAGCCCGCCGCTTCATAACCGATGACGGCGATGACACCACCACTTCCTTTTTTTTCCAACTGGTATTGAAAGGTCTGACACCGGTCGGACAAAATGTAACCGACGTATTGCGTGAGGCTATCGGTGGTTATTCCAGTGATAATGACTAACCGTCATCACGTATTTTTCACATGCTCCTGATCACTCTATAAAGCACCAAAGCAAATTTACTATGAGCAAGCTATCGACGAACGTCATTGCCGCAGTGCTCGCGGCCGTCCCATTGTTTTCGATGAGCCCCGTCGCTGTCAGTGAGGAAGTTCTTCTCGACAGCATTATCGCGGTGGTCAACGAAGACATCATCCTGTCCAGCGAATTTGTGCGCGAGCGTGCCACCCTGATCCGGCAGAACCCGCCCAACCTGCCAAAAGGAGAAAAACTGGACAAAGCCGTTATTGAACGTCTGATCGCCCAGTCTTTACAGTTACAAAAAGCCGCAGAACGCGGGATTCGTATCGACGATTCCAGCCTGCAGCGGACGCTCGAAGACATGGCACGCAACAATAAAATGACCATCTCACAGATGCGGGAATCACTCAATCGCGATGGCATTAATTTTCTCGAATTCCGCGAAAACATCCGCAAAGAGCTCGTCATATCGGCCCTCTCACAACGCGAGATCGACTCCAACCTGCGCGTTTCCGATGAAGAGGTCGAAGCACTGCTCGATGCCGAAGCTGCAGGCTCAGCCGGCTACCGCTACGAACTCGAACATATACTGGTTAAGGTACCGCAGCAAGCCGACGGCGAAACTGTCTCCACCGCTCTGGCTGTGGCCCGATCAGTAGCCAGCGATGCCCGTGACGGAATACCTTTTAACCGTGTGCTGCAAACACAAATTCGAAGCGGTTACACCGATATAGAAGGCGGCAACCTGGGTTCACGCAGCCTCGCCAATATGCCAAAATTATTCGCTGATCAGGTCAAAGGGATGCAGATCGGCGATATCACCGAACCTCTGCGCAGCGCGGCCGGCTTTCACGTGCTGCAGCTGCTGACTAAATCGAGTCTGGATCAACCCGCCACCATACGTGTTCGAGCACGCCATATTCTGGTAAGCACGCGCGACGGCACCAGCGCCAGTGCTGCGAAGGAGCGGATCACTGCAATATACAACCGCCTGTCTGAAGGTGCCGATTTCGCCGCGCTCGCACGTGAAGTGTCCGATGATAAAAGCAGCGCAGCCAAGGGTGGAGATCTCGGTTGGTTCGGTCGAGATGAAATGGTTCCCCGTTTCGAAACCCTGGCGTTTTCCACCGAGCCCAATCAACTCACCGAGCCATTTTTCACAGAGTTCGGATGGCACGTGATGGAAGTCACAGAGCGCGAAGTAGAGGAGAACCCGCGTTCCGATCTGGAAGCACGAGCCCGTGATCAGCTTCGACGCCGGAAAGCAGAAGACAAATACGACGACTGGCTGGCTCAGCTGCGCGCTAATGCCTATGTCGAGCTTCGTGGATTTGCGAAAAACTTTCAGTGACGCTGCCACGAATAGCCATAACGACCGGTGAACCGGCAGGGATTGGACCCGACCTCTGCGTTGCTCTAGAGGCAATGAGCAATGCCTCACTAACGCTTATCGGCGATGAAACCCTGTTGCGGCAGCGCGCGGAACAACTGGCTACCGGCAATACAAAACACCCCGCCCGCAGCCCTGCTATCAACCACATACCACTGGCCGCTCCGGTAACAGCCGGCACACTCGATAAAAACAACTCCGCGTACGTGCTGGAGACCATTCGCACAGCAGCGCTCGGCTGTCAGTCTGGTGAATTTGATGCAATGGTTACCGCACCGGTACACAAAGGTATTATTAACGATGCCGGAATTCCATTTTCCGGCCATACTGAATTTATAGCGGAATTGTTCGACGCCACACCGGTAATGGTACTGGCAGCAGATTCACTACGGGTAGCTCTGGCCACCACTCATCTGCCTCTCTCCGAGGTACCCGCCGCCATACAGCACGACTCAATCGTCGATACCCTGAAAATACTGCATGCCGACCTCACCTGTAAATTTGGCATAAACGCTCCTCACATACTGGTGTGCGGCCTGAACCCGCACGCAGGTGAATCCGGCCATCTCGGGCGCGAAGAAATAGACACAATTATTCCGGCTATAGAAACTGCAACAAAACTCGGCATGAGAATCACCGGGCCACTTCCAGCAGACACACTTTTCACTCCCAGGCACCTTGAAAATGCGGATGCCGTATTAGCTATGTTTCATGATCAGGGCTTACCGGTTCTAAAATATGCAGGGTTCGGCAATGCCGTGAATATCACATTCGGGCTGCCGATTATTCGCACCTCTGTAGACCACGGTACCGCACTGGATCTCGCCGGCAGCGGAAAAGCCAGCGGCGGAAGTCTACAGGCTGCAATACAACTCGCCATTGAGCTAGCCAGCTCCACCTCAGCCCATACCTCAACCCATTCCTCAACAAAGGGCGCCTGACCGTGGCACAGCAGTATCGGGCGCGTAAACGCTTTGGGCAGAACTTTCTGGTCGACCATCAGATTATTAGTCAGATCATCAGCTGCTTTGCAAACAGCACAAACCCGATTATAGAAATAGGCCCCGGACGCGGTGCATTAACAGCAGAGCTGTTAAAAATAGGAGTTCCCCTTATCGCATTGGAACTAGACCGGGATTTAATTCCTATTCTGCAGCGGGAATATCAGCAACACGACAACTTCGACCTGCGCCAGGCCGACGCACTGACCTTTGATTTCACTTGCGTAAAACACCTGGCACCAATCCGACTCGTCGGCAACCTGCCATACAACGTGGCGACACCACTGATATTCAGGCTGCTCGAAGATATCTCCTGGATCAGCGATATGCATTTCATGCTGCAATGGGAAGTGGTCGCCCGATTATCTGCACGCCGCGGCGATTCACACTACGGACAACTATCCCTGGTCGTGCAGAATCTATGTGAAACCACTACCTTGCTCGAGGTCCCGCCAACAGCCTTCACCCCGTCACCGAAAGTCAATTCCGGGGTCATCCACCTGAAACCCCGCGCACAGCCACTGGTTTCTGTCGAGCAACGCGCCGTTTTTAATGCACTGGTCAAAAGTGCATTCGCACAACGCCGGAAAACACTACGCAATAATCTCAAAGGAATTCTAGACGAAAAGCAAATCAGCGACAGTGGTGTTGAGCCTGGCTTAAGAGCTGAAGCTATATCGATGGACGGCTTCATCAGGCTGACTCAAACACTTGTAGACGCGAGAGGTTCGGCACCTGATTAATCTACTGGCATACACAATTTTCAGAAATCTGGTATTAAATGTAATAGAATTAGTGGATTAATGCCATTAGTATTAGCAACCCATTGTAGAGGAGCAACCCACAATGCCACGAGTAACGGAAGTAGTCGATGCAGGTGAAAACCCTACACTGAAACGCCTGTTCGATACCGATCGCAATACCTATGGTGACTTGCTGAACCCGACTAAAGTAATGGCGCACTGCCCACCGATACTGGAAGCGGCAAAGCACTTATCCGCATCAATTGCCGAGTCCGGACTACTGCCCAAAGCACTACATGCACTGGTGCACGCTCGTGTAGCAGCTATTAATGGGTGCCCGTTTTGAGTTGATATCAACTCGGTCCGTGCGATCGAATCTGATAACGGCCAGGTCAAAATTGAAGCCCTGAACGACTGGCGCAATAGCGATTTATATACATCAGAAGAACGTCTTGCAATCGAGTATGGTGAACGAATGACCACTACCGGGCAGACCGTCGATGACAAATTCTTTGCAACACTGCGAACGCATTTCTCAGAACCGGAAATAGTTGAACTGACAGCGGGCATAGCGATGGAGAATTTTCGAAGTAAGTTTAACGCGCCCCTTGCCGTTGAGTCTCAGGGGTTTTGTGTTTTGCCAGCGCGATAGATGCTTGCTGTTCCGCGACCGTTTCAAATTTTTAGATGACACAAGGTTTAGGCCAGTCAACGGGTACTGGTGTGGTGTCAACTCCGGATACGCCAAGCGACCAAAAAAAGGACTTCATTTTTCAGGTCGTCCCCCCAGGCAACACCTGCTTTCTGTCTTCTGTCTTCTGCATGCCATCCCGTGTCTATTTTGCTCCGTTCCATTGAACCCAATGCAATGCTCATTTCACAACCTGCCAGAGCGACTCCACGCAACGCCAGATAGAATAAAAAACAGACAAAGAAAGAGGACAAAATACCATTCAATCAGGTTTTCACTGTTATCGGAATTTTCAAGAATCGATTTCAAAAGTAAATTGAGCGGACCGAGTACGAGCATCGTATAGACTAAAACCCGCTGAGCAACAATGACAGACTGCTGATATAGAGATTTTGATGCAACCACAGTGAGTAACTGTGCAACAGCGGTTCCTGCGAAAAACACGTAGACGCCAAAGCGACTCAAGAATCGGTAAGTTGCCCCATCAGTTCCAAGAAACACCACATACAAAACTGAACGACCCTCGTCTGGAAGACGAGGGGTTCGTTATTGGTCGATTGGAAATCGACTGTCATCATTCAGTGGCTCCCCTTCCTGATTGTCGATATATTTTTGCACCATCTCATCGGTGATGTTGCCTGAGCTCACCGCAAGATACCCTCGAGCCCAAAAGTGCTTTCCCCAAAATTGCCTCCGTAAATGAGCGTACTCCGACAACAGCACTCGTGAGCTGATTCCTTTCAACCACTGCATTATCTTGCTCTCATTCTGAGTCGGGCGGTAAGATATAAACATGTGGACGTGATCCGCTGCTACTTTACCCGTGATTTTCTCCAACTCATGCTCGGCAGCTATTTGTCGCAATATATCCCGCGTACGCACCGCTACATCTCCTGTCAGCACACGCTTGCGGTATTTCGGGATCCACACTACGTGAACTTTGAGATCCGTTTTCGTATGAGCACCATGCCTATAACGTCGCATGCGACATATTTTAACTTTTCTTCGCCTAAAGGCGAGGGGTTTCCACCATCCCCGAAAGGGACACTAATAGACAAGCAACCCTCGATCAGCGGGTTGCAGTGAGGGGCGAGTCCCATGCGCATGGAGTACCAAGCACAGATCGATACTGTCAGGATGGGTAAGATGCCAATCGCATAGGCGATTATCCAAGGATACCGCTCCAGGTAGCAAAGACATTAGGGGTCAAGCGTATTACACTATTTAATAATAAGTGCAATTCTACTTAGATGCCACGGCCCACTCGAATTCAATACGAAGATGCGCTCTACCATGTAATGAACCGATGCAGGGGCGTCAAACGATCTTTCATGATCCGGAGTACTACTCAGCGTTTCTTCAAACGTTGAAAGAAGCGTACAAGCGGTTCGATGCTCAGATCCATGCGTATTGTTTGATGGACAATCACTAT
>MDLA01000057.1 GCA_001730015.1 Chromatiales bacterium (ex Bugula neritina AB1)
ACTCAATAGTCAATTCCTGGTCTTCAGCGTTAGTGATGACTTCCCGTTTTACTGCTTTGACTAAGGTTGTCCCAGCCACACTTTGCTGGCCCGCCAATGGATAGCTGGTGGTGGTATTGGTGCTTCTGGCCGGCAGCGCCTGGTAACCAAATGTATTACCAAAGCTCTTTTCCTCTTTTACGTTGCCATCGTCATCGTAGTCGTACTCGGTTCGCAAGTATTCATGACGTTTCGATGGTCCCATATCAGGTTCTATAATCACCTTATCAACCTGGCCTTTAGTGTCGTAGCGATAGTCGCGCACTTTGGTAACAACCGGTCCGGACTCAGTGCCATCGGAATCGAGGGTCACCGTACTCCGGATTTTAAGACCCATTAAATAGTCTGTGGGCCTGTTCTGATACACATTGGTGGTGGTCTCTACCCAATTACGGTTATTGACATGATCGGCGGTGGTACGCTGGTGAATATGCGCCTTGCCATAGTCCCGTGATTTTCCATTGCCATCAAACGTATAGGTATAGTTATCGATTGCTGTGCTAACGTGGGTATTGGTGTGATAGTCGTATCGATGGGTCTTTTCTTCAGCCATGTAAACCCAATAACGATCAGGCACTGGTAAGTCAGGTTCGGCATTATAGCTACTGCTTGTCGGTTCGGGATCTGTAGTAAAGGTGTAATTCTGACCGTGTACAGTGTATTTATACCATTTAACTTGCTGCTTCATCCCACTGGGCACTGTTGATGTGACCACCTGATTTATTCGACCGACCAGGGGGTATTTGTCATGATAGAGATAGTGTCTTTTGAGCTGCCTTCTCTCATCAGTCTCAGCCCGAATGTTAAATCCCAATACCCCTAACCCTCGTTTATTGACCAATAGCTCCTTGTAGTCATAGGTGGTTTTGTCAAACTCACCCGGACGGTTGCCTGGAACCTCTGAAGATCTAACGATGTGGGTATTGTAGGTAACACGATTCGGATAGACCGACGCTTTGACTGGTGCAACTGTGGTATAGGAATAATTCAGCTTGAGCGTGGTTTGTGGAGGATGCTCGGGGCGGTTACTCACCACCTTGCTCAGTATGGGGGCACTGTAGGCTTCCGACAGATGGATGCCAACCTGATTAGCCACACCGCGCGCAATATCCCGCCGTCCGTCGCTATCAAAATCTCCGGTGGACAATTCATCTGATAAGGGACCGGGCAGAGATCCTAAGGTGGCATACTTGACGTTGTCGACCACATTAAAATGCCCGGCAGCAGCATAGGCAACTTGATAGTTATCGTTATCTTGCCATCTGATGACATCAGTTCTTCCGTCACCATTGAGATCGACCACCAGGTGGTTGTCTTCATCGCCTCCGAACCCATTATCAATCGCCACCACCTTAGTAAAGCGCGCCGCATTCTCGTGGCCATTTGAAAAATAAACATACCAGCGCTGGTCGTTGCGATTATAGAATATCAAATCCGAGCGGCCATCAGCATTGAAGTCTCCGGATTGAATATCAAAATCATCACCACTGCTGTACCCATTGACGGGTAAACCATTACCTGTTTCATTTTGACAGGAATAGGTATTTACCGCGTGCTCGAGTATCGTTCCCGTGGCCTCAACACAACTGACCCATTGATTTGTGTCTTGTCGAAGGCCGACAATATCACTTGCGCCATCGCCATTTACATCCATTACAAGCTCTTGCTTGAACGAACCAGCCGGTGAGCCATTGAAGTCGAGAGTCGGCTCGACATATTGAAATGCCGCATACGCATTGCCATAAAACACGCCGCGTGGCTCGACCCGGTAGATATCACTCCGTCCATCGCCGTCGAAGTCCCCTACCTTCAGTTCTGATCCGTTTCCAAAGTCCGTGGTAATCGCGCAAGCGAACTGATGAGGCGCATTATTTAACACTGACCAACACACTCGCCACTCGCCTTCATAATCCCGAACCAGATAGTCATCCATTCCATCGCCGTTGTAGTCCGCTACAATTGCACTCGTTTGCATGCTGGTTAGATAAGGACTTTGGTTATTACAAGAGAACTGATTTCCTTGTGAAAAACAGGTGCCTTTTCCCGGCCGAATGACATCCGTTCGCCCATCTCCGTTAAAATCGCCGGTGATTAGCTTGATCTTCGATGTGCTAGGCGCTGCCCACACACCACTCTGTGCCACCTGATTGGGGCCGACCAGTCCGTGACCGCGATCGATCCACTCAAACGTCTTAGCTGGCAGACAACTCTGTGGCTTGCAGAATTGCAACTGCTTTAAGGTCCACCGTGCAAATTCCGGATTAATTTCATAGTCGAAGAAATAGTTATGTAGGGCAATCTCATCACCCCGTTCAACCTGAATGACTTTCAAGCGCCGGGTATTGGTGAATTTGAATCCATTAGCGTAGGTATCGTTGCGGTATTGTGGCCAGTGCAAATGCTGATTGTAATACTGAAATTTCACTCTCACCTGTGTACCCGTCGGATCACCATAGCGAAATTCAATGGGGTAGTGTTGTGTGGTACTGCCGTCCTCAAAGTAGATGGCTCTAAAGTTGTTTCCATTGACATCGGTAGCACTAGACAGGGCCCACACGTGCACGGCGCCGGCGTTGCCATTGGAGTCGACCCCTTCTATCCGGCCATTGTTGGATGCTGTTTGGTCGGGGTAGATCGACAAGCCGTAAGTATATTCTGTGCCATTAATGTTCGACACTTTCCAACCATCATTACCACCAGTGGTTACCCGTTCGATCTTTTTAAACTGATCATTTGCCGTTCGGTAGAGAGATCCTCCTTCATGCACCAGACGCTGCCCATTGAGACAAAATGCATCGTCGCTGTTGTGCTGAACACGAACTCGTTGATTGTCTTTGGCATACGACTTTGCACAGCGACGAATACTGCTCAAACCATTCAACGACCAACCGGTACCGGCAAGACCTTCTCCAGCACTGGTGCTGTAGTTAAGACTTAATTCAGGCGTAAGACCGCCCGGCGCACTCGGCAACACAATGGGAACCGTATAGTTTCCGCCGCCCAGTGCGTTAACACTAAACTGGCCTGCTATTTCACCGAAACTAATATCGCTCGGTGGCATAGGATCGTGAGGTGAAATGATTTGGGTACTGTGAGTTGTACTGCCCGAAACTGACCTGGCAGTTCGCCTGTTGGCCGGAAGAGAAACGATCTCCGAGGGTAAACTCGACAATTTCACCGAATCGGAATCACTCGCACTGGCAGACGCACTTGCGGCATCACCATCTATAACGCCTGCATTCTCACCGACGCCCTCATTAGAAGAACTTGCCTGTGATGCATCGGTCGCACTAAAATAGGCCTGCAAGCTCGGTTTATTCTGCGTTTCACTACTGAGTAACTGGCCCTGGCCGGTCAGTCGAATGTCGATATGGCCCGTAGCTGACTTCAATGTATGAGCCAACTGCTGCAAATAACCACTGCTGAAATTCCCGCTACGTGTCTGGTAGAACTCCAACGGTTCGCTATCTGGCCACAGAGCATCGAGCGACTCCACCAGGCTTTCATCAGTTGACGGGACTCGTACCTGATAGCGCCATTCCCCTTCGGGCATACCTGCGAATGTCAGCCATACATTATGTATTGCCTGTTCAAGTGGCAGATTCCGGACATCAAAACGCAGACCAACCGCCCCGGAATCACCTAGCTGCAATAGCTCACCGTATACCGTCTTTTCCCCTACTCCGTTGACTTCGATATCGTCTGCTGTGGATTTAACTTCACGGCGGACTTCGTTGTAGCCGGGACCCGCAACCGTAAACGTCGAAGATGCCTCGCCATATTGCTCGTGTAAAGCATGCAAGGTAAGTACACTGCCTTCGGAGACATAGCGTATATCATCAGGGCCGAGCGCACTTTTACCCGTGGAGTCTATTTCCAGCGTGTGGCTAATTGACGCCCAATCCAGGGCGTTATCAAATTCGCCCGACTCCGGAAGCTCTAATTCTACGGAGAAATACTGCACACCAGGAACTGTTGGTAGTGAAGACGGAACTGCCGCCACCGGCCTCATGACCACTTGCGGTGGCGACAAGGTTGGAGGGATCGCATTATTCTGCTCGTCATTGGACAGAGCTTGTTGTGAATCATCGCCGCTGCGAGGTTCTGATTCACAACTGATAACAAAGAGGAAAGGTAATAACAAGAAGCACGAAACAACAACGCGAACGATCTTACTCAATGATCCAACTCCGTCACTCCACTACCAGATAGCGGAAACTATCAAATTTGTGTGTTGACCACGCCAATCGAACACACACGTAGGTAAACAGGTTTACCTTGGGTGATAAATCTATCCTTTCTTGGGAAGTATTTCATTAACAATAACACAAGGTTACGCACATAAGCTGATAATTTCATTAAGTTTAAAAAAATCAATTTTGATACTGTATTTTTTTCCAGCAAGTAATTTTAGTAATTTATATGCTACAAATTACTCAATTTTATCGTCAAATATATAGCGTCGGAATTTTAGGTTGACACCGCAATCTAGTGTTACTGTGTATCAGCTGTAAAATTTATTTTGAAGTCGATAATGAGCAAACCACATGATCGATCCTGTCAACTCAGCTTAATTCGCGCCGCATTCTCAATGTTGATGCCCATAATGAAGAGCTTTCGCAGTTTTTGTGAGACTCGGACTCCGTCATTAGAAATTTGCGTTGGCAACCAGATTTTTATCGGATATCTAATAACACCGACTGAACCAACCAAAGCCACTTGTACTATTGGCTAGGCTCGCTCACCACTCAACCGCATTCATCTAATGTGCTTTTGTACTTTTCTGGCCCTGACCAACGCACTTCGATTCCAGCGCACCGGAAATTTATAACTTGGGGTAACCATGTATTATATTGTCAGGTAATTTCAAGAATATTCACTAGAATAATTGGAAGAATTATTCGATGCAGAGTCTATTCATTCAGGTTGCGCAGTGGATTCAATCGGGATACGTATTACTCATATATTCTGTACAAGAAGCAACCACCATTATCATGCACTATCACGCCTCACTATAAATGCACGTTTCTCGTTTTCCGAAAATCCGGCACGCCGATAGAATTGAACAATTGAGTCTTCCTTTCTACCTGACATAAGCATCACTTTATAACATCCCTCACTCCATGCCTGCTCAATCGTATGCTTCAATAGCTGCTTACCATAACCTCTGTTCCTATAGTCTGTGAGCGTTACGACATTCTCTAACAGACAGTAGGGTTGACCTGATCTCGTAAGGTTTGGAACAACCACTTTCTGGCAGCTGGATACTAGTTTAGTGCGGATGTACAGCCCTATGTACTCGACAGTACCACTTGCCTCTGTTTGCTCCCAAACCAGGCTCATTGTGTCTGCATCCGTTGCAGGATCATCTGGATTAAGGTGCGAATACAACTCTACAAGCTCCTGCAAATCTTCTGCTTTCAGTGTTCGTATATTCACTTCCATCTCAGCCAAATCTCCCGTGGGCTAACGCGAGTCAACAGTCTATTTTCACCCTGCGGATTAAATCTGCATTTTCCAGCGCATGATTAGCGATCGCTTCGAGCGGCGCAAACCAAACATCTCCTCTTTCGAGCACTTCTTCAAGCCAGCGCTCCATCACTCGCCAGCGTGCCAGTCGCCCGGTCAAAAAAGGATGCAACACTGGCATCCAGAAACCGCCCGCTTCATACATTGCCTCGAATTCCTCAAGGAACGGCGCTATACCAGCTGACGGTCCGCGCACTGGCATCAGGTAGTTGATCTCGGCAAAATGTGCAAAAGGCGGCCAGTCGTCAGTTCCCCAGTGTGGTGGCATTTCTACCAGGCTTCCTGCACTGGTCTCTACCAGATAGGGCAGATCATCTGCCATCATGGAACTGTCGTATAGAAAATCCTGCTCAATCAGCCGGTTCACCATTTTCGGGGTGATGCTATAGACCGGGGCACGGTACCCGCGTGGATGCCGACCAGTCAGTTTTTTGTGTACGTCCATCGCTCGGCCGAATAGCTCTGCTTCCACTTCGTCGCTGTGATTCATTGGGTCTTCATGACGCCATGAGTGGTGGCCGATTTCATGCCCTGCTGCTAGTATCGACTCTACTGTTGCGGGGTATTTTTCCATTACCCAACCGGGCATGAAGAAAGTTTGAGTCAGCTCCAGTCGCCGATACGTTTCAAGAATTCTCGGCACGGCGACGGTCGGTCCGTACTGACCCATCGATACTGCCTGCAAATGCAATTCACCGTCTTCACGACGTGCGTCCCGGATCAGGGAGTCAGCATCGATATCAAACGTAATGGAAGCGGCACACCGGGCGTTTCCCGGCCACTTTATCGGGTGTAGAAACATTGAATCCTCCTGCGCAAGTTGGCTTGCTTTATCACATTAACAGCTTTGGGCTCCGAACTTCGTTCAATATCAACAGATTGACCTGAGGACATCAGTGTTCATGCCCGAACAATCTATAAATGGCTCGTATTTGACCTCAGGCGGCGGCCCGGGAATGACGGACGCAGCGAGGAGGGTTGGTTGCGGGCCAGGTTTTTTTCATTCGACCTCGGCCAATTGTTCTTCATATTCAAGTTAGTCTATCGCAATTGCTGATCAATAGACTGAAGCCCTGTAGATCATCCTTAAACAGTACCTACCGCCCTTTCCACACGGGATCACGCTTTTCGGAAAACGCTCGTGCACCTTCCAGTTGATCTTCAGAACCGTATAGTCGATCAACGCTGGCCAGTTGTCGCTTGGAGACGCGGTTGAGCGCATCCTGGAACTTCATGTCCTCCGCCTCACGCACCACTTCTTTTATTGCGGCATAAACCAGTGGTGGCCCGGAAGCCAATAGCCTGGCCAGCTCCCAGGTTTTATCTAGCAACTCTTCGGGCTTGCAGATCTCTTTTATCAAACCCCACTGCAATGCTTCCTGCACATCAAACCAGCGCCCGGTGAGCAGCAAGTCCATTGCTACATGATAGGGGATACGCTTCGGTAGTTTTATCGATGCGGCGTCGGCGACGGTACCTGAGCGAATCTCCGGTAATGCGAAAGTAGCCGATTCCGAGGCCATGATCAGATCTGTCGACAGGGCCAGCTCCAGTCCACCACCACAGCATATTCCGTTCACGGCACAGATTACCGGTTTATTCAGACAACCGAGTTCCTGCAGGCCACCAAAGCCGCCGATACCATAGTCTCCATCGACGGCATCGCCGTCTGCCGCGGCTTTCAGATCCCAGCCAGGGCAGAAGAATTTCTCACCTTCTGCCCGCAATATAGCAACTCGTAGATTAGAGTCGTCCCGAAATTGCATGAAAATATCACCCATCAATTTACTGGTGGCCAGATCGATGGCATTGGCTTTCGGGCGATCCAGCGTCACTTCGATGATGTGTCCTTCACGTCGGGTTTTAATCGGGCCTGTTGAAATATCTTCACTCATTTATGGTTGCCTCATTCTAATTAGCGCATCTGCCACTACGGCGCGATCCGCCTGACAGATTATTGGATTAATTTCTAATTCATCTACTCGACTGGCATTGCTTTGCACCCAGTTGCATAGGCATTGAATCGCCTGCACTAGTGAATTTATATCGCAACCTTGCCGGCCACGGTAACCATAGAGCAACATGGCAATACGGGTTCGGTTTAGCGCTTGCTCAATTTGATCATTCGAAACCGGTAATAACAAGGTAACGGTATCGCGCAATAGTTCAGTCATCATGCCGCCTGCACCTAAGGTGAGTATGAACATGTTCGAAGCATCCCGCACTACACCAACCAACACTTCAGCTATCTGGTTTTCTATAAATTCTTCGATCAGCACTCGCTCGCTGACAGTTAGCAACGTACGCGTTGCATCAGATGCTGAATCATCTGTATTGATATTGAGATAGACTCCACCCACCTCTGTTTTATGCGCTACTCCGGTTACCTTCAATGCGACTGGATAGCCAATGGAATGTGTGGCACTAAGTGCTTGCTCAATTGATTCGACCTCAATCGACTGCGGTACGGTGAGCCCTGCATCATGCAGTATTTTTTTCGATGCAGCTTCCGCCAGAAAAACTGCTGCCTGGTCTTCGGGCGCAGATATAAGCACCGGTGATGCTCTCTCGCCTGCGTAAGAGCGATAAACAGCCACAGAGGCCAGTACGGCGTCAAGCGTATCTTCAATGCCATGGAATACCGGCAGACCTTTACTGGCAAGTTCCTCGGCCAACGTTTCACTGATATTCTCTGGAAGCGTTACCAGAACTGCGACACGGGTGCCTGCGGCGTTACGTGCTGCAAGTAATGCTTCGATGGCGATCAACCAGCTGTCGTACTGGCATCGATCATCGCGTGGAAAGTCTATAATTAAGAACGTGACTGCAGCAGCATCGTGCAGCATGGCGGTAAAAGTTGCAGTTAATTTTCTGAGGTCGTTCCAGATATAAGTGTGATAATCAAGCGGGTTTGCCAGTGCAACCATTGGCCCCAGCGCTTCACGCAAACCGCGTTGTTGCTCGGCACTTAGATCCGGACAATGCAGGTCCCGGGTATGCACCGCGTCAGCCATCAGGCTGGCCTCGCCGCCGGAGCAGCTCATCGATGCTATCGTGTTGTCGGGAAGTGGCCCGAATACATGCAGCATATTCAGCGACTCAAGCAGAACAGAGATTGAGTCTACTCTGGCGATACCAAGTCGTTCTAAAAATGCATCGGAGGCGGCATCACTGCCGTTTAGTGAATTGGTGTGCGACACCATTGCGGATTGCGCTTTTACCGATCGCCCCACTTTGATAGCCACAATACCTTTGCCTGCAGTACGCGCTTTTTCTGCAAGGCGTTCAAAGCCACGTAGATCACCAAACCCTTCTATGTGTAAGCCGAGAGCTGTAACGCGCGGGTCATCCAGCAAGGCCATTCCCATATCGGCAATGCTGGTTTGTGCCTGATTGCCGGCTGTCATCACATAGGCAATTGGCAGTGCTCGCTTTTGCATGGTTAGGTTGATTGCGATATTAGACGACTGCGTAATGAGCGCGACACCGCGTTCTACCCGCCGCCCGCCATGCTGGTCAGGCCACAGTAATGCACCATCCAGGTAATTGATCATGCCATAGCAGTTGGGCCCGACTACCGGCATCTGTCCGGCTGCATCCAGCAGCTGTTGTTGCAATTCTATACCACTGGCATCTTCATTCGAGGACTCGCTAAAGCCCGATGCAAAGCACACCGCGCCACCACTGCCACGCCGGGCGAGCTGCTCTACGATAGAGACTGTGGCATTGCGGTTAACCCCTATAAAGCAGGCATCCGGGGCTTGCGGCAGTGAATCAACACTGCGATAACATGGCAGGCCAAAAATGGAATCGTGACTCGGGTGTATCGGCCACAAGTCTCCGGCAAACTGCATTCGCTGACACTGTTCCAGAACGCTGCGACTCCATGAGCCACCGACTACCGCTATACTTTTCGGCCGAAGTAGTCGGCTGAGATCACGCAATTTTCCAGACACCTCTATAGTGAGCCCCAGTCATGCACACCATTTTAAGCACCTAGAGGCCGTAACAATTCACGGCTTATAATATGCCGCTGTATCTCCGAGGTGCCGTCCCAGATCCGTTCAACGCGGGCATCACGCCAGAATCTCGCTAGTGGCAGATCGCTCATCAAGCCCATTCCGCCGAATACCTGGATCGCTTCGTCGGTAACTTTCGCCAGCATTTCTGATGCATAGACTTTGGCACTCGAAATTTCACGGTTAGCAGGCAAACCCTGATCCAGTCGCCATGCACCGGATAGTGTCAGCCACTCTGCGGCGTCGATTTCGGTAATCATATCAGCAAGCTTAAACGATACTCCTTGAAACTTGCCGATCTGCTGACCAAACTGCTTGCGCTCTGCCGCGTGAATAAGCGCCAGGTCAAACACACGCCGTGCGCGACCTACACACATGGTGGCGACGGTTACCCGTGTCGCATACAGCCATTCGTTCATGATGGCAAAGCCGCCGTGCAACTCACCTAGAATTTGTGTTTCCGGCAGACGGCAGTTGTCGAAACTGAGTATGCAGTTCTTGTATCCACGGTGCGAGACCGATTCATAGCCGGGTAGAATTTCGAACCCCGGTGTGCCGCGGTCGACCAGGAAGCAGGTAATTTTTTTCTTCGGCCCGCGCGGCGTTTCTTCTTCGCCGGTGGCAATAAACACAATAATAAAATCGGCGACATTTGCATGAGAGATAAAATGCTTGGTGCCGTTAATAACCCAGTCACCGCCATTTAATTTTGCACTGCATTTCATACTGCGAACGTCGGAACCGGCATCGGGTTCAGTCATTGCCAGCGCATCACTGCGTTCGCCGGTCACACACGGGTATAGATATTTTTCCCGTTGCTCACCTTCACAGGCCATTAGAATATTGGAAGGTCTGCCGAAAAAATGATTCAGCGCCATAGAGGTACGGCCCAACTCCCGCTCAACCAGGGCGAAGTCCAGATGGCTCAAGCCACCGCCACCAACCTCTTCTGGCATGTTGCAGGCGAAAAAACCGATATCGATGCACTTCTGCTTGATTTCCTGTTGCAGCTCCAGCGGCACCTCACCGCTTTGCTCTACCGCATTTTCATGGGGATACAATTCTTTTTCACAGAATTCCCGTACCGTATTTACGATCAGGTCCTGCTCTTCAGTCAATGCGAAATTCATGGCGGGTTTTATCCGGTAGCTATTCTACAGAGGTGTCTTTTTTTGATCCGGCGAGCCTGGCATCGTGCTGATTCAATAATTCGCCAGCCCCCCAGTTCGTTTGCTTTAGACCACGCATCATAGCGACCAGGTTGTCGTCGCGAATGCGTTCAAGCTCCCTTATAGAATAGGCACCTGACTGTTCGTCCGATTGATCGGCTATAGTTTGCACCAGTTCATCGGTCAGTTCCGGGACGTCCATAAGCTTGGTCCACGGCCACTTGAGGCAGGGGCCAAACTGCGCAATGAAATGTGCCATACCGGCCTCGCCTCCGGCCACTCTATAGGTTTCAAACAAGCCCATTTGCCCCCAGCGCAGCCCAAACCCATAGCGAATGGCATCGTCTATTTCTTCAGTTGTAGCGATTCCATCTTTGATCATCCAAAGGCCTTCGCGCCACACGGCTTCCAGAAAACGATCGGCGATGTGGGCGTCGATTTCTTTCCGCACTCGCAGTGGTTTCATGCCTAGATCGGTTAGCAACTCACAGGCGCGATCCACCAGCTCTGGTGATGTGGATTCACCGGCAACAACTTCGACCAGTGGCAATAGATAAACGGGGTTAAAAGGGTGTGCCACCATAATCTGCTCTGGGCGTACTGCGCCCATTTGCAAATCGGTGGGCTTATAACCGGAGGTTGACGACCCTAGAACAGCAGTCGCTGGTGCGTGTTGCTGAATCTCCCGATACACCGCATGCTTGATCTCCAGCCGTTCGGGTACGCTTTCCTGAACCCAGGTGACATCGGCGACCGCGGCTTCTACACTGTCTGCAAAACTCAGACTGCCTTCAGCCGTTTCTATGCCGTCGCTCAATAACGGCAGGGAACGACGGGCATTTTCAAGCATTTCCCCGAGCTTTCGCCCTGCATCTATGGCAGGATCATAGACGCGTACATCCCAGCCATTCAACAGGAAACGCGCCGCCCAGCCACCACCGATTACGCCACCACCGATGATGGCTGCGGTTTTCCTGGTGCTAATTTTGCCGCTCATGCTGCGGACCCGGGTGCGCGCTTCTTAAGATTCAACAGGTCTCTCACCTGCTGTGGCCCCATAATGGTTGATCCCATATTAGTAATGATGGTTGAAGCACGCTCAACCAGTTGAGCGTTAGTGGCCAGCACGCCTTTATCGAGCCAGATGTTATCTTCAAGACCCACTCGCACATGACCGCCGGCAAGGACTGAAGCGGCGACAAACGGCATTTGATTGCGACTGATCGAAAAGGCCGAGAAGGTCCAGCTTTCCGGCACGTTGTTGACCATCGCCATAAACGTATTGAGGTCATCGGGTGCGCCCCAGGGAACTCCCATACACAATTGCACCAGCGCGGGATCTTCGAGTACGCCCTCTTCCACCAATTGGCGCGCAAACCATAAATGGCCGGTATCAAAGGCTTCTATCTCGGCACGTACACCCAGCTTTGTCATTTGCGACCCCATGCTGCGCAACATACCCGGTGTATTCGTGGCGACATAATCGGCTTCGGCAAAATTCATCGTGCCGCAGTCGAGTGTGCAGATCTCCGGCAAACATTCCGCTATATGGGCGACGCGTTCTGTGGGCCCGACCAGATCGGTGGCCGTTGCATTTGGCGGCAGTGGACTCTCGCCTGCACCAAACACCAGATCTCCGCCCATGCCAGCCGTCAGATTTAATACCACATCGACCTCGCTCTCGCGGATACGATCGGTTACCTCACGATAATACTCAAGCTTACGGGACGGTACGCCGGTGTCAGGGTCGCGCACATGGCAATGCACAACGGCAGCGCCGGCGCGCGCAGCATCAATGGCGCTATCTGCTATTTGCTTCGGGCTGCGCGGAACTAACTCCGAACGATCCTGCGAACTTCCTGAGCCGGTCACGGCGCAAGTGATAAAGACATTTTTATTCGGTGACAAGCTCATCTAATGCTCCAGTGCATCGGCAATTTCACGCAGTATAATCTCAGCCGAGTATTGAGCAACAGTCGATCTGCGCCACAAGCTGATTGTCGAGCGCCTGCCTGGTGTTCGGGCAGAGTTTTAAAGGCCTTTCCGGGAACAATAGATCTACTGAGTATGGCTGCTATCCAGTGCTGCAGCGGCCAGTTGCCTGCGCCCGAAAGCAAACTCACGGCTAACAAACAACAAGCGGCTCACACCCAGAACACCGGCTACGGATAATGACGCAAACAGTGCCAGCCACACGCTCTGAACCCCGCCGGGCTCACCGAACCAGCTAGTCCTGGTGAGCGCCCAGGCAAGCGGAAAGCCTATGATCCAGTACGAAAATATCTGACATGCTGCAGGTATTAAGGTGTCCTGAAAACCCTTCAGGGCGATATTAGAACCAATCTGCATTCCATCGACCAGCAGTTGTACGGCAACAATAGACAGCAGCGTTGCACCAAGTATTATCACTGCTTGATCGCGGGTAAATAGTGTCATTACGATATCGCGGCTAAGAATAATTCCGATCCCCGCCAACGCCATCAGCACAAACACGGTCAGCAGCAGTGCTTTAGCCTGAACTCCGGCAACATCAGCCTGCTGCCTGCCCAGTGACTGGCCAATCAGGATAGCGGCCGATTGCCCCATAGATATCGGAAACACCAGCGACACCATTGCGATGGTCAGAACAACCTGGTGCGTTGCCAATGCGGTGGTTCCCATCGGCGCGACCAGAATGCTGGTACTGGCAAAAAAGCTCTCTTCCATGGTGACCGAGAGCGCTGCCGGAAAGCCCAGCACAACCAGCACCTTCATGGTATGAATATCAGGCCACCCTATCGACTGGAAGATCCGGTACTCCTTTATCAAACGATGCCGCTGGCAGATGATCACCGGAGTAATGGTTTGTAGCACCACCACCGCAAACGTTGCGATAGCACAGCCCAGAGCACCCAGTTGCGGGAAGCCAAACCGCCCGAATACAAAAAGATAATCCAGCACACCGTTAAGCAGAAACGCCACCATACTGATCCACATATTCAGCGACGGAAGACCGAGGCCATCTATGGTGTTCCGTACCGCCATGTTCATGCCGACCATCGGCAGTGTCAGCAGAACAATAAGCAGGTATTGCCTGGCCACTGATTGCACATCTGCCTCAAGCTTCAGCAGATACAAAAATGGCAGGCCACAATACACAACAACAGCCGCCAGGCTACCGGAGAGCAAACCAATCCAGATCGCCTGCCAGCAGTCATTGCGCACGCCATCGCCATTATTCGACCCCAGCCTCCATGCAATGCGTGGAGCGACTATCGACTGCAAACCGATCAGCAGCATAATTGCTATAAAATAAACATTGGCGCCTATGCCGAGTGCAGCCAGATCTATAGTACTGGCAAAGCCCGCCATAACGGTATCGGTCACCCCCAAACCGATCAGCGCCGCCATACTGATGCATATCGGCACACCCAGCTTGACTACCTGCCCGGCCTGATAGCCAACTGCCCTAATCGAGGATTTAGGAATTTCTGCCACAACAGTACATCAGTCTCTCAAAATTTAGTTTTTCAGCTTACAGATATCAGGCTCGCGGGGGGATTACTTCATAGCCGGGTTCTTCGGGTTCGTCGTCTGTCATTTCCGCTGGAAACCCCGGGGCCGTGATACTAAGGCCTGTTGCATCTTCAAGCCGACGGATAATATTTGGCGACCACTCCCGCGATCCATAGCGCGCTTCACCGTCTTTGAATATATCGATCAATAGCGGACTGATTTCCAGCGGCACACCGGCCCGCTCAGCTATCGCTTGAAAAAGACCGATGTCTTTACTGACCAGGTCCATGGTAAATGAAATATCACGCGAACCATTTAGAATTACCTGGCTTTCTGTTTCGTGCACAAACGAATTACCGGAGGATATTTTTATCGCTTCATAGGTGGTATTAAGATCCATCCCCGCGGCCTTTGCAGTCACCAGTGCCTCGCAGCAGGTGAGCAGATTTGCTGTCGCTAGATAATTGGTCATCACCTTGAGAACGGAGGCTGAACCTAGCGGCCCTGTGTGAAGGATGCGTCTGCCCAGATGCTTGAGCAACGGCAGCAGGCGATCAAACACCTCTCTTTCACAACCGGCAAAGATCGAAATGTTGCCCGTGTCTGCTCGATGGCAACCGCCAGAAACCGGGCAGTCAACCGCTGCCGCCCCGGTGGCTTGCACCAGAGCGCCCAGTCGCTTTACTTCTGCTTCATCGGTGGTGGACATTTCCATCCAGATTTTACCGGGGCCCAGGCCCGCCAGTAATCCATCCGGTGCTTCCATTACCGCCGCCGAAGCCGCCGGCGATGGCAGGCAGGTTATTACTGCATCACAAGAGGCCGCCATATCGGACGGGCTTTCAGCCCAGCCGGCCCCCTGATCCAGAAACGGCCGGGCAATGTTTTTGTCGAGATCGCGAACGGTGAGATCTGCCCCGTTACGCAGTAAACTGCCGGCTAGTTTTCCACCGACATTGCCTAGTCCGATAAATCCGATTTTCATGGTTGTACCCTGATGAGTGTTCTTCGCAAGCATGCGTTCTTTTACTCCGAGACTCTTAGCTGTTACCGACTCCCGGCCGCCGCTTTGTAAGCCACGCATCGTTTCAAAAGCAAGGATCTGTTTCTTAAAATACACTAGCTTGTGCCCGTCCATAAACCAGCGCTACTGCGGATCCCTCAGGACACGCGATCTTTCACCGACCACATGTAGTTATTTAGAATGACTAAACGCCCACATGTGGTGGGCGAAATCTCACGCCCCTGAGTGACCCTCGCTACGCTCCGGTTTGTGGACGGGCACTAGCTTGTGCCCATCCATAAACCAGCGCTACTGCGGATCCCTCAGGACACGCGATCTTTCACCGACCACATG
>MDLA01000058.1 GCA_001730015.1 Chromatiales bacterium (ex Bugula neritina AB1)
CGGAGAAAAATGTGAGCGCCGGGAGCTCGGATACGAAAAATACGGGGCTCTAACCTGCATATAACGCGGTTTTTCAGCGACAATGAACAATGCATTAATACTTACCCAGCCTCAGTACGAACCGCACCAACCAAAACAACCTAAAAATCATTTGCATCTGCACAAAAACTCTCAAGCCGAAACGCCCTACCTGCAGCACAGCCCAACCTCAAACCGAACAAACATGTTACATATTCCCATGTTAATCAGGGCCATATATATCGAAGTCTATTTCCACCCCTCGCTGGCCTAGCGCCAACAGTGTATCTGCAGTTAAACCAATTCCCTCCATCGAAACCTCCATAAATACTCCGCAAGATATATCCATGCGACATTCACGAGACAGAGATTCCCATATGGAAAGATCCTTTGTTAGCAAACAAAGAAGCTCCGAGACTTGTGAATTCAGGTCGCCCGGTATTCTTTCCGGAGATTCCAGACGCCACATGCCAGTCTTAGCAATACGAGGCTTACCGTTTTCACTCCATATAAATGGCTCACCTTTGATCATCTGCCGTGTAGGCTCGCAACCAATTTTTCCCGTAATATCAGCCGTAATTACGTCATCACCTATGACTCTGAGGCAAGCCACAGTTTTAGATACTATCGCCATATTCTCCTACGCATAACCGCGGCAACCAAACAACCGGCCGGCCACCAAACTCACCCAGGCACAAACCGGTTCGCATCCGGCATATGCGCTGGCAGTGCTCGCTGTAATACTTGCGCCAGCCTGACCACATAGTCGTCATCTCCAATCGGATAGCGTTGCGGTGACTCAAGATAAGAAGCAATTCCCGCATGCGCCACCACACGCGCCTGTAACTGCGCAAGTAGAGGTGTCTGTTTCAGCAGTTCAGGAATCCACTGTAAATATTCAGTTAGTGCCTCAGCCAATACGATATCGGCAAAAGTCAACTGCCCGCCAACACAGTAGCAACCTCCTTCACTTTGCAAACGTGTTTCAAAACACGGGCCGAACTTGTCAAACCTTGCCTGCAGTGTAGATCGCGCCGCTTCTGGCGTCGCTTGAAAAGCCGCCTGTTTGGCAGTTTCTGAAAAATCATCGGTGGCAGCTGCGATCATATCGCACCACAATGCGTCTGCATCAGTACTGCCATAGAAACCACCGCGACGCGCAAGGTAGCGGACCATCGCACTGGACTGGCTTAAACAAAGACCATCAATTTCAAGCAGTGGCATTTGATCAAACGGCAGTTTTGCTGTCGCGCGCAGATCAGCAAGAGCCTGTGGCGATTCAATCGGCACGTTACTGAATCTGATTTCGTTAGCCGCCAGCATCCAGCGTGTCGTTTCAGCCCGACCACGGCCACGAAAATAACTTAAGGTAACTTGTTCCAATAGGCTTCCGGTTTGCTGATGGTAGACGTAGAGATGAAATTATAGTGTACTGCATCTACCAAAACCGATTAACAAAAGTATGCCATTTGGCTCGCTGCACGCCGGAAACTGGCACCACCAATCTAACTTCGTGCTCTATCCAGCTTATAATTACGGGCTGAGCCAAAGAGCGGTTTCACCGCCAGGCACAACACACAGAAAATGCCCATTCCCATTTCGAGAGTTACAATATCACTGTGGGAACGCTCTTTGTCTCCATTCGGACGCAACTGTCTGTACCCACGACGGCTTTGACCAGACTTTTTGCAATATGAATTAACGTAGAACAGCCTATGTTTTCAGCAATTCAAGTTACTGTGAACCAGGAAAGTGACACCGTGCTCTCAATAACCAGCTGGATGGACCACTAACATCGATTGTGCCTGATCAACATGAAGCGCTCCGAGAAAATCTATCAGTTCTGCTTAGTTCATGGAAGCAACATCACGCGAGCACCAACCGCCCGCGATCCAGCAGATCCCATCTACGCCTGTTCAAGGTATAGATCATAGAAACAGCCCACCCTATTTAACATAATTATTCATATGCGTATCGGCGTAATGGCGCTCGCCTTCAGTTAATACAGGATTACATCAGTTAGAGCGCCCGTGGCGTGGAGGAACGTTTATCAGCCCACAGTACCGCCACTGTAACCTCTTTATTCTCGCCTACACTCGCCTGTTGCGACTGAACCACGACTAAAAGTTACAGAAGCAGTGCCGTTGTTAGTGGCCAGCTCGATCAGACCAAGTGCCGAACACATAAGCTTACGGTCAAGAACTCTGCTACAACTCGCACCGGTGGGCCAATTCGATCATTTTAGTTGAACACTCTCTAAACAGCTAAATACCCCCCATCAACAGCCAGCGATGTACCGGTAACAAAAGAAGAATCGTCACTGGCAAGAAACAACGCACAACGCGCCACCTCATCTGCTTTGCCCAAACGCCCGAGCGGATGCAATTCAATTAACGCATCAAGTGTCTCCGGGTTTTCACGCAACCCTTGTATCATAGGCGTTTCGATGAACCCCGGACACAAAGCATTGACACGTATATTGTCTGGTGCACCGGACATCGCCAGATCGCGAGTCATCTGCAATACGGTACCTTTGGAATGGGTATAGGGGTCTGGTTTGCCACCGCCGGTGAGAAAAGAGGGACGCGCGACCTGCCCATAGATAGAGCTCATATTAACAATAGATCCACCACGTGTGCCGCCCTTGCGCTGACTATTCATCACCGCGGCAGTGATGAGCAATGTGCCCTTGACGTTGACATCCATCACTAACTGCCACGCCTGGTCCCAGCTTAAACCGGACGGGACATGTCGGGCCGTGATACCGGCGCAGTTGATCAGAATGTCAATGTGTCCGAAGGACTCGGCAATTGATTCGACTGCTGCATCAACGGCCGGCTTGTCTGTGACGTCGAGGCTTTGTGATAATTCGAGGGAATTGTCGAGTGCTACCAGATCACTCTTGCTTAAATCAACACCGGCGACTCGTGCACCTTCCGACTTAAAAAGCCCGACGCAGGCAGCTCCAATGCCGGATGCGGCTCCGGTTATGAGTGCAGTTTTACCAGCCAGACGCATATTATTCCCTCCACCTGTTGGACTATTACATGTTACGAATAGAGTACAGACAACTTAATGTTACAGGCATTGTAAATTATAGAAAGCCGATTTTCCTCCCACGCGAATACAACTGGTGTTATAGAAGTTGCTTCACAACCATTCAGCTGCGGCGCTGATACAAAGCCAGTGCGCCCACCAGGCAAACCAACCCGCAACTGCCATAGGCGAACAACCACGCGATCTGACTATCGGTTCCGCCTGCCATATCGAGCATCACTCCGAAGCTCAATGGCCCGAGGATACCGCCGGTAAAACCGATAAACGAATGCAGCGCCAATGTAGCACCAGCACGCCCCGGTTCTGCCGATGCCACGGTACCTGCTGTCAGGTTGGAAATATTGCCCTGTATGACAAACGCATAGAGAACAATAGTCACTATGACCAATGCACCTGGCAAAGTATACAGCCAGCCGACAAAAAAACTGGCTACTGCCGCCACACCGAACAATCGCACAGCAACATAACGCGAGCCATAACGTATCGCCAGTTCATTACCGAGTAATCCTGCTGGCACACCTATTAAACTTGCCAGCGCGGCGACCAGGTAAATCAGTTCAGATCCGATTGAATTGAGACTGGTCGCCTCCAGAAACACCACCAGCCACTGACGGATTCCAGCGTTGGCCCAGATTACCGCGGCATACGCTATAACAAACCCCATCACCGCTCGATTGCGCAATACAGGCAGGAAATCCCACGGGTTTTCCTTCTGGCTCGGCGCTGCAGTTGCAGGTGGTTTCGGAAGAAACAGCAAAGCGATTATAAATCCAGCGGCGGTTACCGCGGCGGCCACAAAAAACGCAAATCGCCAGCCACCAATTGCCGCAACATTTCCAGCCAGTACAAAAGACAAACCGGCCCCGACAGAAAAAGACACGGTATACCAGGCGACAACCCGGGCTCGCCGGTTACCAGACAGATAATCCGTAAGCGCTTTTAAGCCGGGCATGTTCGTACCCGCCAGAGCGACGCCAGCCATTGCCCGCAGCACCAATGCGCCGGAATACGATTCGACTTGAGCAAACAGCACTGTCGCCAGTACGCAGATTGCTGCCGAAACGAGGTAGATGGTTCGTGAGGCTATTCGGTCGCTGAGTGCGACAATCAGCAACACACTGAGTACATAGCCGGCAAAAAACACACCGGCCAGCCAACCGCCCTCTGTATTGCTCAGAGACCACTCATCAATAAGATGTGGAAGTAGCGCTGGCACCGCGCTATAACCGGCCATCGTGCAAACCTGCGCGATGCAGGCAGCCAGAACCACGCGGTTCGATACCGATTTAATTCCGTTAACCACGAGTGGTCAAAGATGACATCAACATAATCCATTCACCCGAAACAGACATTGTACTCAAAAGAGAGATATTTGCAGACTTTGGGTCAACTCATAAATAGGTATTGAGTTTCAGAATCAAGTTCTGAACTCCTATCTCGTTGCCTGGCCTACCTTAAAACCAGATGCTGGCAACTTACCTGATCTGGAATTACGCGGGTTTACGTCAAATCGATACACTATTGTCACCGCAATTGCTGCAAGACCTAAACCCAACCATTCCTGCAGTGTAAGTGTTTCGTTAAATGCAAGCCAGGCCATGGCCATGGTTACCGGCGGCGACAGATACGCAAGTGCGGATACTTTGGTAACTGATATTCTACGCAATAGAAAAAACATGCACCAGTAAGAGCCTATCGACAAAAATACGGTCAAATATAATATCGTGTAAATAAGCGACGGGCTCCAGTTCGTCTCAAAGTTTTCGAGTGTATAACCGAGCAGCGCAAAAAGGCTTAGTGCCGAAATACTGTGTATAAGCATAATCTGGGAGAGTGGCACCAGTTTCTGGTGCTGGCGTTTGTTGACCAGATTACTTTTTCGGTCAATTTGTGTCGCTATAGTTATAGCGAGCACCGAACCAATCAATAGCAATTAAGCCAGACCGCTTCCATTCACAGAAGTCTGATCTGCTACTACAAGGCCAACCGCAAGAATCCCCAGCAATATCCCGAACCACTGCCGCGGGGCTGGCTCCTCACCCACACATCGTCCCGAAATTGCCGCGGTAAACAGAGGCTGCATTGCCGTTATAAACGCAACCATACCGGCGCTAACGTCCAATTCAATCGATCCGAAACTGGCACATAAAAACACACCATGGGAGAGGAAGCCAACTTGCAAATGCCGTATCCACTCACCTCGGGAAATAGGTACCCATTTCTTTGCTAAAAAGACGAATAACGCCAGAACCAGAACAACCAGGCAGTATCGCCAGGCAAGAAAAGTAAACCCAGGCAAGAAAAGTAAACGGCCCCATCAAGCCAATACCGAATTTGGCCGCAATCCACCCGGAACTCCAGAGAAGAACGAACAGGCAACAGACAAACAGGTTGGTTAATTTCGACATGAAAATTCCATTTACTATTTAATCTAGAAAGCGACTACAGTTTAAAATTCGGCGCTAGAGCAGCGCGAATAATTAGCCTTCCGGGAATTCCCTTTCCACAGTTTCAATGCTATTTATTTTAAGTTATATTTTATATTTAAGTAACGGGCTAGTGCCGCTCTACCAGTTGATCTCTTCGCCGTGATTAGAGCGGTTTTTGCAACAGACCGTTGACTTCCAATCACAGTATTCGTTAACTCAAATTATGTAAACTACCCAAAGGGAGGATACACTCGTACTTTGGATCTACTTAAGTTTTGCACTGCGTTTTGACCAACCCTGTCGCAGCACCAAAGCCTGAGACACGGCAACCATAACCTGCTAAACTAACAGAGCTCGCCGGCGGGACTCCGGAGATGACTTCCGCAAAAGCCTTTGAAGCTCTCAGCTCGTCGTTTCAGACTTTTCCCCCGGTGAGCAACTCAAGCAACCGTAGTCAGAACAATGTCAGGCAAAACCACAGTCGCCAACAGCATACCTTTTACCCGCGAACAACTGGAACGTGAAGATCTGGTGATGTTTATCAATACCTGCTTCGCGGCTACCAATCAGCACGAATACTATAACGATGGTTTAACAGAGAGCATTTCGGTTCAGTTTCTGCACGAGTACGTTCTATACAACTATCGCCGACTCTACTCGCTGTGCCTCGGCCTGCAAATTAACCACTTTAACAAGCAAACTATTATTATCAATTTGCTCGCGAGCGGAGTTCCAGCAACCGAGTTCCGCCGCGAAGAAGGCAAGCTGATCGCCGAGGCATTGCAACAGTTACCCGCAAATCGAGCATTTTCGGTGCTCGATAGTCTCGCAAAGCGTAAGATCAACAACCGCCGCTGCCGAGCTATTGTTAAAGAGTATCTATCCAGCCGGAAAGACAGTGCCTTCGATACAGTGAAATATCGACGGCAATACCGATCGATCGCCCGACATGCCCATCTAGATGTTGGCGAAGAAACGTCCGATTTATTGTTTGGACTCAAGAAGCAATCGAGCTATTCCATTCCACTGTTTGAAACATACCGCCAAGCTCATTATTCAAAAACCGCTGTATATCAGCTGCCCTACTCTATTGCTGAAGGCTTTGCGCAGCGACACAATATTCCTCGGGACGAATTTTTACGACGTATTGCCCCCATGATGACTCCACACGAGAAGCTGCGAATGCAAAACGCGGCAACCAGACAAGCTGCCAGACTCACCGGAAAACACGGCGAACTGGCAATTGATCTGGGCACCACATCGCTGACGCGGCTAGCACTGTATGTGCTTTCACTGCCGCTAAAGGAGCGCACGGCTCGCGCCCTCGAATTGCACGAGTCCCTTCAACGCGCGGCGATACGAGTACAAAAACGACACCCAATCACGTCAAATCGTGTCGCTGCTGTGCTCGATGCAAGCCGCTCGGCCAGAGGAAGCAGGCAAAAACTAAATCGGCCTTTCGCAATTGCCCTTGGTGTGCATTATCTACTGCAGGCAGGTTGCGGTGCGTATCAAGCGTTCTGGACTCCGTCAGACGACAGACCGGATCATTATCCCTTTCTACGCGAGGCCGAAGGCGCGACAGCACTCGCCGATCCCGTGATTGATGCATTGCAGTGGCAACCCGATCTGCTGGTTATTGTCTCTGATGGATATGAGAACGACCCACCCGATTCAGTCAATCGAATTGTGATTGCGGCTCAAAAATATATAACCGGCACCAGAGAAACTGAAATCGTTCACGCGAACCCGGTGTTTGATCCAGAGCATTTTAGCCCCCGGCCACTGGGCAACGCGATCCCAACCGTTGGTTTAAGGGATGTGGAAGACCTACCTACCATGTTGGAATTCTCAGGTTTCGTTAGTGGCCAGCTAACGCTCGCGCAACTTGAAAATTACCTGCTAACCACAACTGCACAGGGCAACCTGCCACAGAGTTTAAGCAAGTGAGCGCCTCGACGATTCTGGAACAACTGAACCTGCAGGGGCTACAGATAGCTATGCCCCAGGTATTGGGCAATATTGCGTTGATTCCGCTTACGCGTGAAACGGCCGATACCGGACTACGGCTGGCGCTGCGAAACTACGAGCAGCACGCCCCTTATACACCTGATAACGTTGAAAAGCCTGACAATACCAACTATTACTCCTATATTCCGCACGCATTAATTGCCACTCCAGGCGGAAAATCCGAAGCGGCATTCGGTACCCGTATACTCCGCTCAGCCAAATGCAACTCTGACCCGCCCTATGGGCTGTATGGCAATTCTATCGCGCTCCATAAGGTAGCCAGGCGAGAGAGCCCCGACACACTGCGGCTATTGCCTCTGCATACAGCGATGGAAGGTTTTTTATCGTTGCACTTCGGCGGACCGGATATCGCATGGAGCGAATATACGCATTCAGTCAAGGATACCGGGCTGGGTTTTCGAACTGAGCATAGCGTCTCAGGTCGCTATATAAGTGGTTTGCAAGACGCCTTGCGCGTATTTGAAATTCAGCACAGGCAATGCGGTGTGATTCTCATGGTTGCCAACGCAGTGGCGGCCATATTTATCACGCCACATCCCGAAGATTACCGCTCTTTGCACCAGACATTGCTACAGGATTTCTACGGTGAACTAGTTTATCACTACGGATTGATGTCAGATGCACCGTTGTCACTGGTGGACCCTATACCAGAACAAGCCACCGACTTTGATCAGCTGAGAGATGCTCTTAAGCGCATGCGCACACAGTGGCAATCGATCTATCAACGCCAGCTCACCAGTTTGTTCGACACCCCCATTACTGCTAAAAAACTGTATCAATTCGGCCCCTATACTCTACAGCAGTTTTCCACCGGCTTTAACCCGAACAAAGAAAATCATATTGGCGAATGCATCGTTAACAGCAATCAGCATATACTGTACTTAAAAACCTATCGCCTGAGTGCGAGCCAATGTCGCCGCGCCTACCTTCTCCAACAACTCGCTGAAAACGACTGGCATCTAGATCGGTGTGCTATCGCTACTGGATGCCAGTCAACCAACGAATTGATATTGAGAATGCAGAATGCCGGCTTTGGCTATCTGCTGCACCCACATATTCTGGATGCAGCTCGTGCCTGGAGGCGAAAGCGTTAGCTCAATTTGTCTCTTGCAGTTCGCCCACTCGTGCAACTCCTGCGCGGGAATCGATCCGTTAAAATAGTAAGCGATCGCAATTAACAACAGAACAATCTAAAGCGTACACAGCTATAGGTCGCAGTATCTTCAGGCCCTCTCAGAAAGATATTCGGCTTATCCAGCCAGCCCATTGTACTTGCTCTGCAACGCGGCACTCTCAGATTAAGGTGCCAGGTCCATTAACAATGGAGTGCGTAGAATATTGCAGTAGAGTATTCGACCGTCATTGTTAGTGCCGCTGCTGTCAGTGAATAGCAATAGTGCTTAAAACTCTACACTAATGCGCATTGTGATTTCCAGGAAACGCTCGGTAGGTTGCTGCTGCCATCCAATCGATATGGCTGGTTGACATAAATCGGGGCGCGCGATACTTTGCTAAGGGCGCGAAATTCAGCTCAGGCTTTTGCCGTTCAATTAACCGAGAAAGCCAATAGTCAACTGAGATGAAAGCGTTCAAAACAACACGTTCTTTGTGAGGGGAAAATGTAATGACTACAAAATACGGAATCCTGGGAGCCCTTGTTGGCGCAGCACTGTTCGCTGCACCAGTACAGGCCGAGTCAATAAAAATAGGCTTCAATGTGCCATTGACCGGGTTCGCAGCGGCGGACGGATTATCAGCAAAGAATGGTGCTGAGCTCGCTCTTGAGCAAATCAATTCAGCCGGTGGCATCAATGGCGACTTGCTTGAACTGGTTGTATACGACGATCAGGCTTCACCCAAGGAAGCCGTTCCAATCGCGCAAAAGATGATCGAAAAAGATAATGTCGTTGCTGCGATTTCCGGCAGCTACTCTGGCTCAACGCGTGCTGCCGCTGGTATATTTCAGGAATCCGGCGTGCCTTATATTTCTGCCTATGCCATCCACCCTGACATCACCCGCGCCGGCAATAATGTCTTTCGCACGTCGTTTGTCGGTGAAGTTCAGGGCCGCGCCGGCGCCAAGCTGATTGGCGAAACACTCAAACTTAAAAATGTTGCTATCGTCACGTTAAAAAATGACTTCGGCCAGTCACTCGCCGCGGGCTTCAAAGAAGCGGCGGACACGTTTGGTCTTGAGATCATTGCCGAGTATGAGTACAGCATAAAGGATCGACAGTTCGGACCGATTGTCTCGAAATTACGGGCCGACAAACCGGAAGTAATCTATGCCTCAGGATACTTTTTTACCGCCGGTCCACTGGTCAGCCAGTTACGCTCTGGAGGTATCAAGGTTCCTGTTATCGGTCAGGAAGGATACGACTCGCAGAAATTTATCGATATTGCTGGTGCAGCCTCTGAGGGTACAATTATAACAACGTCGCTCGATCGCGATTCGTCATCGGCTGAAACTCAGGACTTTATCGCCTCTTTCGAGAAGAAGTCCGGACAAAAAGCAGATATGGTTGCAGCGTCTGCACATACCGCGATGAAGGTACTGGGCGCAGCACTGCAGGCTGCTGGTAGTACAGATCGAAAAGCAATCAGAGATGCCATCGCTGCAACCAAACTAACAGCGTCGACCGGCGAAATTTCCTTCAATGATCTGGGCGAGGTGCAGAAGTCTGTACAGGTACAGATTGTCAAAGACGGACAGTGGCGCCACCATTCAACAATAGATGATCCAGAGTTACTGGCACCACCGAGTAACTAAATTCAAGACCGTAAGAGTACAGACTCAACTTCCATGAATCGAGCGGGTTAATGCTGTACCTTGAACTGTTGTTTCAAGGTATCGTTCAGGGCAGCATTTACGCACTGATCGCGCTCGGCCTGACACTCGTCTACGGCCTGCTGCGTATCCTTCATGTCGCGCACGCGGCGTTGTTCACGCTCGGCGGCTATATCGGTGTTATTGTCACCAATGCGAGCGGAAGTTTCGTTCTGGCCGTGGCGGTAGCCATATTCTTTGTCGGCTTGGTCGGGGTTGCTGTATACAAGCTCGCGTACGAGCCACTGCTGGACAAACCTCCATACATCGCGTTGATTGCCTCAATTGCGCTGTTTATTGCAGCTGAAGAGGTTTTTCGCATTATCTTCGGGCCCTACGGACTGTCCTATATAGATCCACCGTTACAGGGTGGTTTAGAGCTATTCAGTGGCTTCTACCTGAAGTACGGCGAAGCACTGGTCATTGGCCTGTCCGTGATAATGCTGTCACTGCTGGGTTGGTTGTCGGCTTATACCCGATTAGGAGTATCGTGGCGGGCCACCGTCACCGATCCGGACATCGCACGCGCTTTCGGCATCAATACGCAGAATGTTCGCTACCTGAATTTTTTTATCGGCTCAGCCCTTGCCGCAGTGGCCGGGGTATTGGTGGCCTTGCTGAACAATCTGGTCGAGCCAACTATGGGCAGCGTGCCTTCCTATAAAGCACTGGCGATCATAGTACTCGGTGGCCTTGGCAGCGTGCGAGGCACTCTGATCGCATCACTGGCGCTGGGTATCATTGAGTCTTTCGGTACCATTTACATTGGCCATCTGCTTGACCGCGACGCACTCGCGTTTGGCTTTCTTATTATCGTGCTGATGTTCCGCCCTCAGGGCCTGCTGGGGACTAAATAATGGCCTACGAGATTACGCTGTTAACGACCATGTCGATCGCCGTGCTGTTCGCGCTGAGTCTCAACTTTATTACCGGGTTCTGCGGCCAGATCAGTCTGGGTCATGCGGCGTTCATGGGTGTTGGCGCTTATACAGCAGCTATTATGATCAAGACAGGGGTTTCTTTGTTGTTCGCAATTCCGGTTGCTGCGCTGCTTGCCGGTTTGCTTGGCTTGCTGGTAGGCTTCGCCAGTTTGCGAGTGCGCCACGATTTTCTCGCGATTACTACAATGGGGGTTGTATTTCTGTTTGTCGGCGTCGTGCGACAACAGGATTTTCTAGGTGGAGAAATCGGTATTTCAGGAATTGCCCAATCGCCCCTGGGCCGCACCGGTTTCCTGATGCTCTGCATGGCACTGGCTGCCTTGTTTGCCGGCTTCTCGCTTATAGTTAAACGATCATGGCTGGGCTTTGCATTTGATTCAATAGCTGATAACGAAGACGTTGCACGAGTACTCGGGATCGATGTTGCAAAATATAAATTGTTCGCATTTGTCGTCGGCACCTCTGCAGCTGGTGTCGCTGGTGCACTCTATGCGCAACATTTTCGCTTTGTCGGCCCGGACAGCTTCGGCTTTGTCGAATCGGTAAGCGTATTAGCCATGGTGGTGGTCGGGGGGATTGGTTCGGTGTGGGGCGTAATGCTTGCCGCCGCCGTGCTCAGTATACTGCCGCTGCTGATCCAGTTCGTCGATGACTACAAAATTCTGGTCTACAGCGCCTTGTTGTTCTCGATGATGCGCTTCTCCCCTGACGGGCTCGCAGGTATCGTCAATAGATCTTTGAACAGGCTCAAAGGGCGATCTCCTTGACACCGGTTCTGGAAGTCAAAGAAGTCACTGTACGGTTCGGCGGTGTACTGGCAGTCGACAACGCATCGGTCACTCTGGGGGCTGGTGACCTGATTGGTTTTGTCGGCCCTAATGGTGCGGGAAAAACCACGCTCATGCGAGTTATAACCGGAATCATCAAGCCACAGCATGGGTCTGTCTGGCTTGAAGGTCGGGACCTGGCTGGCCTGTCGATAAACCAGCGTGTTCGCGCAGGGCTGGCACTGGCTCAGCAGATCGTACAACCGCTGCGGGGAATGTCAGTGTTGAGCAATGTGATTCTTGCTTGCGGTAGCGCAAAAACAGTCAATCCGTTCAAAGCGATGAAGTCATTTGCCAGGCACGCAGAAATAGATACGGCACTGCAGTTACTAACCAGAGTCGGCCTGCAGGATGTTGCAGACGCCAAGCCGTCGAATCTACCGCTTGGCTATTTAAAGCGACTGGAAGTAGCGCGAGCGTTGGCGTTAAATCCGAAACTTTTGCTTCTGGATGAACCGTTGGCCGGGCTCAACCAGTCGGAAGCAAGTGCTCTGGCAGACCTCATCAGAACTCTAAATCAGGACGGCCTCAGCATTCTGTTGATCGAGCACAATTTGCGCGAAGTGATGCGGATCTGTCCTCAGGTATACGTGCAGGATCTCGGTAAATCTCTGGCGTTTGGCGAAGCAAAAATAATCATGAGCCGGCCTGATGTCATGAAAGCCTACCTGGGGACGAGCTGAAACATGCTCAACGTGGAGAATCTATCGGCAGGCTACGGCGACATCATTGCAGTACGCGAGCTGTCTTTCTCTGTCGACGAAGGGCAGATTCTGGCTTTTCTAGGAGCCAACGGCGCAGGTAAAACATCCGCGATGATGTGCCTGATGGGGCTGGTTGAACAGAAGTCCGGCACGATTATAATGAATAGTGAAAACATCTCTGAAAAAAAGGCCGAAGCGCGAATTAGGAGCGGGCTTGCCATTGTTCCTGAAGGACGCCGCGTCTTTCCAGATCTGAGCGTCAGGGAAAATCTGCTTGTCGGCGGACATACCGTTGCTGCACACATTATGACGGCAGCGATTGATTATGTTTACTCGGTGTTTCCCCGACTCGCTGAGCGACGGGCTCAGAGCGCTGGCTCTTTATCTGGCGGTGAGCAGCAAATGCTGGCTCTGGGACGGGCTCTTGTTTCGCAGCCGAAACTGCTAATTGTCGATGAACTGTCTTTGGGACTAATGCCAAAGGTTGTAGACGAGTGCTATGCGGTACTGGATACCTTGAAACGCAACAATATAGGCGTATTACTTGTCGAACAGAACACGGACAGAGCATTGAGTGTCGCCGATAAAATATGCGTGCTGGAAGCCGGTAACCTGATCTGGTCCGGTTCTGCAATGGAGGCTAAAAATAATGCCTCGCTGACAGAGCGTTTGATGGGCTTCGACTAGCCCGCATTATCCTGATAGATCGTATCTCTCTACGCTGATCGCCTAACCCGCATTATTCATGGGGTGGCGAGGATATAGCGCCGAGATTTGATTTCACAGTGGATTTTCTTCTCGCGTCGAATACTTACTGATATTTGCAAGAGAAAAAATTCTCTGCGGAATCAAAGATCAAGTGAGATTCCGTCAACCCCGGTAGAGTCGACGACTGGCGCGCAG
>MDLA01000059.1 GCA_001730015.1 Chromatiales bacterium (ex Bugula neritina AB1)
ATGTTTCGAATCAGCTAGAGGGTTTGGAAAATATGGGATGATTATCGTCAAGATTACTTGTGACAATTAGCCGCACTCAATGAATTACCTGCTGTAAAAATTGCCATACTCGCATTGCATGGATAATTCGTGCCGCATGAATTGCGAGTGAGCTAGCCCGCAAAGTTCACGGGATTGACGGGATCTTACTTGATCTTTGATCCCACAGTGAATATTTTCTCTTGCAAATATCAGTAGGTAATCGGCGGGAGAAAAAAAATCTTATGAAACCCCTGCCGTGAATAAGTGAGGTCTATGTGATTTCCTTGCCACACTATAAATACTGCGGGCTGTTGTTTCGTTGTTGCGGTTATAGATGCCCACAACACGTTTATGATTTGACTAATGTATGTAATAAGGCGTATACGGATGCTCTTTATATGTCAGGTGTTACTTTACATCCACGGGTCGTCTTTGTGCGCAGCTCTTTGTGCTAATCAGGCTGTAAATGGAAATCCGTGAACACCAGGGTTAAGGCTGGCTAGGTGTAGTTCGATCAGAATAACCCCGCCAACTATGAAAGTTCGCAACATGGAACATGTACAATTGTGAGTCGGGTGAAAAAGGCCGGAATCGATCTGAAGAAGGACGCATTGGCATACTGCCGGGTGCAGTTGAATTTGTACAATCAAAAATGAATTGCAGACACTAAATGATGTGATGCAACCTGAGTCGATTCAGGCAATCCGGTTGTCAGGTTTGCTGAATAACTTTTGTGCTGCTTTGCATTTTACTCGGGTGTCACTACCAGATAGATGATTCCATTGCTCGCGGCATCCTCATGAAGTGACAAGCGATGACCACTTGATTTGTCGCACCGGTGTATCGATTCATAAAATTCGCTGGAAATAGTCCTGGTATCGATATTTTGCAGCTTGAACGCAAATGTCCCGTTTCGCGAATCGAAGCATATATCGTTCTCTTGCCGGCTTACTACGTTATAAGTAGCTGGAATGGTGAGAGACAGGTTTACTTTGCCTGTGCCTTGCTGCGCCAATTGGTCGGCTGCATAGCAAGAACTGAACACCGTAGTTGCCAGCAGAAACGCGCAAAACTGAATGTTTATTCGGGATAAGATTTGCATGCAGAAACTGTAACAAAATCGTTACACTTAAAGCGTGAACTGGTGCACGGTTAGTAATAAATCAGGCAAACGCATCATACATATTAACCTGCATCATTCATGGGGTGGTGAGGATATCGCGCCGATCTGAATGAATAATTATAGGGACAGGCACTGGAAAAAAACAGCGCAGTAAATTGTGGAGGATTTGCGGCATTGGGCAGAGAGTTCTGATGGGGCGCAGTAAACCTCATTAAACTAGAAAATGATAAACTTTTAGCCGGACACCCAAAAATAAGAAATCAAAATATGATTGCATCCAACGAAAGTATGGAACGCACTCGCAGTTCACAGGGGCGGTGTAACTGCATCATCCTTTAGCGCGACGTTAAATGAAAAGAAAATGAGGCCAAGTGCGATAGGAGGTTTCGCGGAGAATATAGAAAGACTTCTTGCCGGAGAAGATTTCGATCTCTATAAGGCCGGGATAGATCCATCATTTGAGTATATTTGTGCAGAGTTTTTATCTTCCCAACTACCAGAGGGCATTTGGTACGATGGTACTGGAGACCTAGCCTTTACCACTAGTGAAAATCGGATTGAATTTACCGGAAACATGCACGTTTGTTTGAATCAGGAAAAATTCTGGAGAGAGCCATTTTACGCACGAAATTGCTCGCTCCACTGGGCATCATCCGCAAGCAATACCATGCGTGCGGTACTACATTTCGTGTGTGCGTGCTTTTTGTGGATCGTATACTGGAATAGCAACAACGGTTGCCGCGCACTGAATGTCTGCACCAGCGAGTTGAAGTATTGTCCCAGGTGTTGAAACTGCAGGTTGCACGTGCGCCAGTGCGAGTGATTTCCCCAGACGATGCGAATAACACGGGCTGTTGACGACGCCAACACGAGTGCCATCGAGTATCAGGTTTTCTTCTCCGTTGACCATCTCCGGATGTTCTATATCCAGACACACATTTGCTATTTTCTCATGACCTTTGGCAGCGGCTAGTGCCTCGTGCCCCCGGTACCCCGATTTACCGTTGGTGACAGTAAAGCCAAGACCGACCTCATAGGGCGTGTGATCTGTTGTCATATCGTAGCCATAGAATAGCAACCCGGCTTCTATGCGAAGCTTGTCGAGGGAGGCAAAGGAGCAGGGCATTACACCCTCTGCGGCAAGTTTGTCCCATGTCTGTCCAACATACTGCTCGTCGATGAATACTTCATAGCCCCGTTCGCCGGAATAGCCGGTGCGAGAGATACGGCAGGGATTGCCGAATAGTCGGGCGGTACAGTGTTCAAAGTAGGCGAGAGCTGCCAGATCAGTATCGCAATTCCCGTTAAGTACCTGTAGTGAATCAGGTCCCTGAACCGAGATATTATGCAGTGCATCGGTAAGCGTAATGCTTACGGATTTGTCTCTGGCTGAAAGATTTAGAAGGTTCATGGTATCTCCTGAACCGTGCACGATCATCCACTCGTTGTTGCCATTATTGTAAACTATGGCGTCGTCGGCCATTGTGCCCTGTTCGGAGAGTACACTCAGGTACGAAGCATGGCCGGGCTCAATTCGATTGATGTCTCTTGTGGTCAGGTGATTGAGCACAGCGGCAGCATCGGCACCCGTTACAATTACTTTTTTAAGCGGCGACATATCAAACATGCCAACCCGATCGCGCACGGCGTCGTGTTCATCATTTGCATCGCTATGGTACGACCACGCGGTACCCATACCATTCCAGTCTTCCAGTTCCGACCCCAGTGCAGTGTGTCGTGAGGCCAGGGCGGATGTGCGGCTGAGTTCTTCAGTCATTAGTTATTTCCTTTGTTGTGTCGATGTAAAATGTATCTGGTACAAATGTCTAGTGCCACTTATCGGGCATCGAAGCTTTTTTTTCTTCTATAAAATCAATCAAATTTTGATTGATATTTTCATCCATATCGGGTTCAATATAATGGGACAGCATTGTTTTATAGACGCTGGCTGCACGTTGCTCGGATCGCAAACTGCCGTTCTCGACCCATGTTTCATAGGCACTGGCGTCAGGCAGAAGTGATTCATAATTGGCTGTTGAAAAATGATTCATTGTGTGGCTGGTCGATAAAAAATTATCCCCGGGACCCGCTTCGAAGTAGGATTCGGGTGACAGGCTTTCATCGTCAACACAGAGGCCGTGCATCAATTTCATCATAGCGCCGCAATTATCCAGATCCAGCACAAACTTTTCGTACGACATAGTCAGTCCGCCCTCCAGCCAGCCCGCTGCATGCCATACCTGGTGGCTACCGGAGAGCATGGTCGCCCACATGGCGTTGGCGCTGTCTGTCATTGCCTGTCCGTCTGTTGTATTCGACGCGGTGATTTGACCGCCCCCCGAGCGTACCGGAACCCCGAGCCTTCTTCCAAGTTGGGACAGTGCCATACTGGCGAGATTAGCCTCGGGCGTACCGAAGGTAAGAGAGCCGTTTCGAAGGTTCATTGTCGAATGAAATGAGCCGAGCACAGCAGGGCATCCCGGTCGGACTAACTGTGACAAGGCAATACCAACCATGCCTTCTGCCAGAGTCTGGGCGCAAACGGCAGCCATACTTACCGGTCCCATTGCTCCTGCAAAAATCGCCGGGGAAACGCAAACACATTGATTTGCCTGCGCATAGACTCGCAGAGCCCCCGACATGTCTTTGTCATAGATAAACGGCGAATTTACATTTATATTTCCCTGCATCACGGCATGGTTTTCCAGGTAGTGACTGCCATAGACAATACGAGCCATGTCTATTGAGTCTTGTGCCCGCGATGGCGATGTCACGCTACCCATAAAAGGTTTGGTTGATAATCTCAGGTGCGCGTATACCATGTCCAGATGGCGTTTATTAACAGGCACGTCAGTTGGCTCGCACACCGTGCCACCAGAGTGATGCAGATTCGGGGTGATATAAGTCAGTTTGACAAAGTTGTGAAAATCCTGCAGCGTGGCGTAGCGGCGCCCGTGTGCCGTATCGGTTACAAACGGAGAGCCATAGCCCGGCATCAGAACAATATGCTGTCCGCCGAGTGTTAAGGAGTGATTCGGATTGCGGCTATGCAGCTTGAACTCTGCCGGCGCTGTACTGCATAAACTGCGCACCAGCCCATGTTCAAAACGCAACCGCTCACCGTCAATGCGAGCACCGGCCTCCCGGAAGAGTTCAATGGCTGTTGAGTCTCCGCGAAATTCTACACCTATTGTATCCAGCAACCAGTCCGCCTGCTGTTCCAGTCGTCTTAAGTCTGCTTCATTGAGCAGCTCGTAGGCAGGAATAAGGCGTTTGGTCGGGGTTGCCGCCGTTGCGGGGTCGCGACGGGCGCTTCGTTTTTTTCGGCCTCTTCTGGCAGTTCGGCTGGTTCTGGGCTGCACGGTTGATCTTAGAGAGTACTCGGGTTGTTCGGGTGCGTTTGACGAATAGAGGCTTTGGTACTGAGTATCTGACTTACAACCAGTGTATTTTCAAATTGCGACGTCGAAAATCGAATTTTTCTAAACTACTGTTTAAATATGATAAACCGTAGGGATGAAATTCGGGTATCACAGTCAATTGCGGGTTTTCACCATAGTGGCCGAACACGGGAGTATCACTGACGCCGCTAGAGAACTGAACCTGACCAAGGGGGCGGTAAGTCAGCAGATGCGGCAACTCGAGGATGCACTCGGATTGACTCTGTTTGAACGATTGCCTCGCGGTATTGCGCTAACGCCGGACGGCCGGGAGTTGCACCATTGTTCTGGTCAGGCTTATCGATCTATTGAAGATAAAATCCGTTCGCTGCAAGCCACAGAGTCCCCGGTACTGACGATTGGACTCACAACTTATTTTGCTTCTCGCTGGTTGTCACCGCGGTTGATGAATTTCATGCAGCAGCATCCGGATATCCGCTTGCGACTGCAGCCGATGATTGAGCTGACAAATTTCGAAAAAGACGGTATTGATCTGGCGATACGGTGGGGCAAAGGCGACTGGACTGACGCGCAATCTTCATTGCTCTTTCGTTGTCCGGCATGGCCTTGCGGCAATAAGTCAGTCTACCAGGCTGTACAGAAACATGGCCTGGAACCGGTTTTAAAAAGTACCGCATTGTTGCACGATACAGAACACAGTAGCGCCTGGCCCGAGTGGTTTTCAACTGCTGGTATTGCCTATCATAAACCTGCCAACAACTTAATTATACCTGATCCGAATGTTCGGGTTCAGGCAGTAATAGACGGCCAGGGCATAGCCTTGAACGATGCGCTGGTCCAACATGAATTGCGGGAAGGAAAGTTGTTTCAGATTGCCGGGGTTAAACTTGAAGAATATGGCTATTATCTGGCAAGCCGAAAATATAGCAATACAAGCCCTGAAGCGGATGCATTAATACGCTGGTTGAAATCGGCGTAGATACTTTCATAGGCTGCCAGAATTTTAAACATGAAAAAGTACGAATAAATTACCGATGGAATTCTGCATACAACTTTCCGCTGACTACCCCGATAAAAGCTACGGTGGAGATCGGGTCTACAAAGACATGCTTGATCAGGCCGTACTGGCTGATCAGCTCGGCTTTGAAGCCGTTTCCATAACCGAGCATCATCTGGTTAATTGCCTGATGATGCCGGCGCCGTTGCAGTTTGCAGTCAAGCTTGCAGCACATACCCGGCGTATTAATATTCTTACCTCAATCGTTGTTCTTCCGCTGCACGATATGCGCACCTACGCGGGTGAAGTTGTCGTTGCAGATATCTTTACTGAGGGGCGGCTGATGCTAGGGGTCGGGCGCGGAGCATTTCGCTATGAAATGGAACGGTTGGGGGTCCCAATGGATGAAACGCAGCCCAGATTCAACGAATCACTGGCGGTATTGCGTGCGTTGTTAAGCGACGAAGAAGTTTCCTGGGACGGAGAGTTCTATAAATTCGAACCGATCACTATAATGCCGCGCCCGCTGACAAAGGGCGGCCCGCCTATGATGATGGCGGTAATGAATCCCGAGGGTATCTACCAATGCACCCGACGCGGTTACCACATACAAACAACACCGTTGGCTGGCAATAATACATTGCTGGAAGAACAGGTTGGAGCCTTTAACCGGGCGAAAAACGAATTGGGTGACACCGCGGCAGCATTAACACTCACCTTATCCAGAGTGGCGTTTCTGGCCGACTCACTGGCAGATCAGAAGCGGAAAGTACGTACCGCAGAATTCTACTATAGCCGTTTTGATAATATTTTTACCGGCCCCGGTCTGGTCGACAACGGCATGGTGAGACCACTGGCGCGTAGCCAGTCGATAGAAGATCTCGAAAAAAGCCTGCTCATCTGCACTACATCGGAAATGATCGACAGGCTGGGGCCTTATCAGGATCTGGGAATAGATCGCTTGATTATGAATCTGAATTTTGGCGTCGACGCAAACGAAACGCTCGACTGCATACAGCGTTTTTCTGAAGAAGTGATGCCTCACTTCTCAACCATACCAGCCACAGCGAAGGTGTAGCCCGATGGTATCAACTACAGTCATACCCTGTGAGTACAGTGTCGAGGGTTCAGGGCCAGCCTTGATTCTAATTCACGGAATCGGCGCTGCGCGTAACACCTGGAGTAAAGCACTTCCTCTGTTGAAAAAGCACTTTACCGTTGTTACCTACGACTTGCGTGGTCACGGCGTTTCTCCCATGCCGAATGGCGAATTCACTCTGGACGATCTGGTAGAAGATCTTGAGCTGGTGCGAAGTCGATGCAACATTGACAAAGCCCATATAGCCGGGCACTCACTGGGCGGAATGATAGGGCCCGCCTATGCACACAGGTATCCACAACATGTATTGTCCCTGGGGCTGCTGTCTACTGCGGCTTTCCGTACCGATGAAGACAGTCGCAAAGTGATGTCAGTGGTGCTGGCAATGGAGAAAAACGGTATTCCGGAAATTCTTGAAACACTGACTGACAGATGGTTTACCGATTCGTTTATCGCTACACATCCGGAGGTTATAGCAGCTCGATTGCAGCAGGTAATCAACACGGATCCGAATATATTCCTTAACGTATTCAGAATTTACGCAACAACAGAAATGGCCCCCTGGATTCATGAAATCACTCACCCGTGCCTGGTTCTCACGGGTGAGCATGATGGCGGATGCAACCCTCGACTGAATCGGTTAATTGCAGAAGCGCTAACGGATTCGACTCTGCAGATATTGCCGGGTTACAAGCATTCTTTAATGCTGGAGTGTGGTGATCTCGTTGCCGAACGTCTGATTGAGTTTATTCAAAGTCAGTAGTAATCCCTGGTGTTGCATAAAATTCCGGCCCGGGGCCGCTGTGCTGCTTCTATAGCAGCATCTAGGGCGCTGTACTCATTTTTCCTGAATATCACGTAGAATGGCCAGGCTCTATTCAGTAAAAACTCCGTGCAGGGCCTTTTATGCAGTTCTATAAGATTCTGAACCCGAAATATATTGCTACTCCTGGGTATAGAATAATTTATTCCAGTTCTTTCCATAGTTCAGCGAGCTCGCGCTGCCACTCTTGTTGCTTTGCCGGTTTCTGAAATCTGGCCTTGCGTGCTTTGTCGTTTTTTAACAGTGTTTCCAGTACCTCTATTCTGGCAAGTGCCTCATCTTCGTTCATGGCGGCGTTTGCTGTCGCTGGCTGTATTGGCCCTGTGGATGAAATTTGCTCGTTCTCCGGGTTGGCCTCTTGCTTTATAACGGAATAAAATTCTTCGAGGTCGTTTAGCTCCTGCAATTGCTCGTTGTGTATCCACCACCAGCGATTCGCAACACGTTCTATGAATCGACGATCATGGCTGGTTATCAGAAGCGTTGCATCAGAGTCTATTAGCTGCAGCTCCAGTCGTTCACGTCCAGCAATATCAATATGATTTGTTGGTTCATCGAGGATAAGAAAATTAGGTTTGTTCAGCTGGAACAGCATGAACATTAGCCGCGCGCACTCACCGCCGCTTAGTTTATCGACAGGTCGGTCAAAGTCGGGGTAGGGAACCCCGTTTTGCAGTAACACCTGTTTGATTCGCTGGTCGGGTGCATCGCTACGGTCACTCAGCCAGTCCATCCGGCCTCGATCACACTGAAACTGATCGAGTTCCTGATCGTAGTAGCCCGGAATGACATTAGGATTATATCTCACCCGTTCATCACCAGCTCCTATCGCGTCAACGAGTCGGTTAATGGTGGTGGATTTACCAGCCCCGTTTCTGCCCAGTAGCGCGATGCGATCGCCGGGGCGAATATACTGGAAATCTATATCCAGTAACTTATGCTCGCCATCAAGGGTGACTATTTGCAGCTTCTCTATGGTTACCAGAGATCTGGTACGAAGTGTTTCTGTTTGCAGTTGCAAATCCAGGCCACTTCCGCGGCTCACCGTGGTTTGCTCCTGTTTTAAGCGATCGACCCGTTTCTGCATGCTTTTGGCCTTACGTGCCAGGTCTTCGTTGTCATATGTCCTGCCCCAGACAGCCAGTCGTTTGGCACTGGCCTGCAATCGCTTGATTTCTTTCTCCTCAGCCTGTCTGGCGCTCGCCGCCTTCACATCATGTTCAGCCAATGCTTGTGCTGCGCGATCAAAAGGCAGGTCGAAGTTATAGACTCTATGATCGCGAAGAAACAGGGTTCGATTGCAACAGTTATTAAGTAATTCGCGATCATGCGAAATCATCAGAAATGGTTGCGAGTGGTTGCTAAGGAGGTATTTCTGAAGATACTCCAGTGCTATGACATCCATGTGGTTGCCGGGCTCATCCATTAGCAGCAGTTCGGGTTGTAATAATATTGCTCTGGCGAGTAGTGCGAGATTTTGCTGGCCGCCACTGAGAGAATGCAAAGGTAATGCTGAGTGGCTGGTAGAGAAACCCAATTGTTCCAGCAGTTCATCTGCCTGGTAACGGCAGTCTGTTCGCTGCTCTTCAGGCAGTGCAGCGAGAACGGCATTAATAAGGGTGAGTTGAGTCAGCTCGGCCGGTACAAACTGTTCAACCAGCGCTATTCGCTGCCCGCGTGGCATTCGAATTTCACCTTCATCCGGCTCTGAGTCACCGGTGATCAGTGAAAGCAAAGAGCTCTTACCACTGCCGTTGTGGCCGACAAGCCCGATGCGGTCCGTCGAATTCAGCGAAAACGAGATATTTTCAAAAAGGGGATTACTGCCGCGTGCAAACGAGACATTGAGTACGTTTAAAAGGGTGGTCATGGATCCAGATCCTGTGATCAGTAAAACTTCACAGCGCAAATGGTATCCGCATGAATAGTGTCACCTCAAACAGGTGAGGTAGCTGTACCAGTTCGGATACCCGCGCTAGCGGGAAATACAGAACTGGTGGGCTGCTCCAGAGGGAGATTGTGCGAATGCGATTCTGCACAATGACATGAATTGACCTCCTGTGGTTGGAATTTATACTGGCCACTACATGTTACACTGATTTGTTGTTTCAGTGAAACTAACGGGGTAAGTGATGGAGTAGGTAGTAACCGCGAGTTTAGCAAATCAACAAACCGTTGAAAGCAAAGCTCCTGGTATCAGCCGTTACAGTACGCTGGATTTCAGTGCATGCCTCTGTAGAGCGGATAGATCTGGTATTGGTTCAGGATTGTCAGGCGGTTGGCTTATCGTTTTTTATCGGTGTAATGCTAATGACCTTAGAAAAACAGCTTCCAGAGCAGAGGTAGAAGAATTGCTGTTGCCAGTGCATTTAAGCCCATTGCGAGTCCGGAAAATGCGCCTGCAACTTCATTTACCTGCAGGGCTCTGGCAGTTCCAATGCCGTGGCTGGCGGTACCAATGGCGAGGCCACGTACCGACCAGTCCTTTATTTTAAGCAGGTTGAGGATTAACGGGCCCAGCATTGCACCGATAATTCCAGTCAGGATAACTATAACGGCAGTAAGAGACGGCAAGCCCCCAAGTTGCTCGGAAATACCCATCGCGACCGGTGCAGTGACTGATTTAGGCGCGACAGACACTGCTGAAACCGGGCTTGCCCCCAGCAACCAGGCAATAGCGACTGCGCTGATGGCAGATGTGGCGGAGCCGCACAGTAAACTCACTAGTATAGATATTGCGGACTGACGGACACGTTCGAACTGCCGGTATAGTGGTATAGCGAGCGCTACAGTTGCAGGGCCAAGGAGGAAATGCACAAATTGTGCGCCTTCAAAGTAGGTGTCGTAACTGGTGTCGGTGAAGTGCAGAATGACTACTATAGCGATCACACTTAATAGAACCGGGTTAACGAGCGGGTTCATATTTAATTTTCGGTAGATCGCGGAGGCGCTGACGAAGGCAGCCAGGGTAAGTGTTAAATGTAGTAGCGGACTGGCGCTCAGATAAACCCAGATATCTTTCAACTCATTCATTGTCTGGTTTTCCAGTGCCAGTACCAGTACCAGTGCCAGTATTAGCGTCAGTGCCGAGTCTCTTGTTCAGGAATGTCATGACCAGTGCAGTGACGGCAACGGTCAAAACAGTGCTGGCAATAAGCGCTATAGAAAGAGGTAATGCATCTGAACCCAGTAGTTCAAAGTGCACCATGACGCCGACACCGGCTGGCACGAATAGCAATGACAGGTTGTTCAGCAAGGGCGTGGTAATGCATTCCAGTTGTTGCGGTATGCCACCATTGAATGTGAGGAAAATAAATAGTATCAGCATGCCGGCAACTGGCCCGGGGAATGGCAACTGCAGCGTGTTTACGGTGAACTCTCCGATGAGCTGGCAGGCCAGAACCAGAGTCAGGTAGTCGAGCATTTTTTCATCCTGTAAGTATTGCAGGATCGATTTTAACTGAATGCCGGATACAAAGCCTGATAGAGCGACGTTATGGCGAGCGGCAACAGAGAATATGCCCACATGACATGCCTTTTTGTCCCGCCTCAAACGTTGACATTCGTTATGTGGAGTAACCACGTGCCTTATGCCAACACCAGATCAAAATTAAAAATTCAGCGCCCTGCAGGAATATTCTCTATTGCCGATCGCCTAATCGCGTTAGACTCGCACAAGCTCTATCGAAAAGGACTCCTTCGTGCGCCTGCTAAAACGTATTGTCGGCTTCATTCTGCTTTTGGTTGTAGTACTCGCTATCATCGGTATGTTATTACCACGTGAAGTCTCTGTCGCTCGTTCAATCGATATCAGCGCCTCAGCTGATAAGATATTTCCCCATTTCAATAATCTGGAAAAAACTATCGCCTGGTCTCCCTGGCTGCACCATGATCCCCATACCAAAAATACCTTTAATGATATTCCTGAGGGAGTCGGTGCTGTCATGGAGTGGCATTCTGACCATCAGAAGGTCGGATCAGGGCGTATGGAAATCACTGATAGCATACCCGATGAATCCATAGCCGTTGCTCTGGATTTCGGTGATATGGGTTCAGCCACCGCCGCCTGGAACCTGGAGCCCGCCGGGGATGAAACTACTGCCACCTGGAGCATGACTACGGATATGGGCGCTGACCCTGTCGGACGTTTATTTGGTGTGATGATGAAAAAATGGATTGCTGCCGATTACGATCAGGGTCTGAAGAATCTAAAAGAATTAGTAGAATCTGAATAGATAAAATGGTAGTTCGAGGTGCGCTGAAGTGTATTGTTCACTTTATAGCGTACCGTGTGGCTGGTCTGCCATTCTGGTTGAATCAGGTTACTTAACCCCGGAGTTGCTAAAAATTCCGGCCCGGAACCGCTGCGATGCTTCTATAGCAGCATCTAAGGTGCTGTACTCGTTCTTCCTGAATATCACTTAGAGTGACCAGGCTTAATCCAGTAAAAACTCCGTGCAGCACCTTTTATACTGCTCTATAAGCTCCCGGGCTCGAAATTTTATGTAACTAGCCTGGGACACCCTTCATGAATTAACATCAGGTGTTTTGTCGGTTTTATTCGGGGGCTGTTTCCAGAACGGATTCGGGTGAGGTTTTCGGGCTTTTCAACGGGGCCATCAGAGTGTTACTTTGATCACGAACTAAATGGTAATCCTTCAGATTGAACCATTTACGTGACAAAATAAATCCGGTCACGGGCTCGGGCGAGAGACTGGTGACATCTCCTGTCATGTTCTTTCGATAGAAGGCGGTGCAAGTGGCGTTTTGCCAGACAGTCTTTTTCATTTTTTCTTTCATTTTGGCGACGTAAGCATTTTGCAGGTCTTGCCGCGCATCAATCGCCTTGATACTTTCATCCCGTTTGACGGCACAGATTGCCTGTACAATATAGTCGGTAGCCACTTGCATGTACGGCATTTGCGAGCTGTGCCCCGTGCCGGTGTTTGGCCCGTTTACCTTAAAGTAGTTCGGGTAGCCGGAGATTGAAATACCCTTATAAGAGACTGCCTCTTTTTCCCACTCGCTGTTGAGGTTCCGGCCGCCCCGGCCGTAGACCTGGAAAGTCAACGCCTTTTTCATATCTGAATAGGCATAGTATCCAGTAGCGTAGACGATGATGTCTAAAGGTATGTGTTTGCCATCCTTCGTTTTAATGCCTCCGGGCTCGATGCAATTTATCCCGCTTATATCGACATCCACGTTGTCTCGAGACAATGCAGGCAGGTAGTTGTTTGAGGGGATAACCCGTCGACACCCTAACTCGTAGTCAGGCATCATATGTCCACGCAGCTCTTCGCTGGCTATGTATTTTTCAAGGTTCTTTTTCAGTTTGCGTTTATAACCGTTTTTCATTAATTGACTAATCGTTGCAGTACCCGGATAGCGGCGAAAGGCAATGAACCTGGCATCGTAGAAAGCAAACACACATAATCTGATCAGATGTCGAATCCCGGGCAGTGTTCGAATATATCGTTCCGGCGCGCTGTAGACCCGGTCTGAGCGTGGCAGAATCCATTGTGCCTTGCCCATAAACAGGTTTAATCGGGCAACTTTATCTGCAATGGCGGGAACTATCTGCGCTGCCGAGCATCCGGAGCCAATGATGCCGACACGTTTATCGCTGTAATCGACGGAATGATCCCAGTGTCCGGCGTGAAATTGCTGGCCTTCGAAGCTTTCAGCGCCATTGATGTTCGGAGTGTGCGGGTTGGCCAGTACACCGCTGGTGTCGACAACAAAACGGGCTGTGTATGTTTGGCCGCTTTGAGTTAACACTTGCCACCGGTGCTTTGCTTCGTCGTAGGTCAGGGTTGTGACAGTCTGGTTCGTTCGGGTCTTTTTTCGCAGGTCGTATTGATCGATTATGTGGTTCGTGTAGGCTAGCAATTCGCTGCGCGGGGAAAAGGTTTTCCGGAACGGGTACGCAATGGAGGAGATTGAATAAAGGCTGGTTGGTATATCCACTTCAGCGCCCGGGTAGGAGTTGACTTGCCACGTTCCTCCTGGCTCAGGGTTTCTTTCCAGAATAACAAAGTTGTTGCACTGTTTTTTCTGCAGATTAACGGCAGTCATTAAGCCGGAGAAGCCGGATCCGATGATGATCGTTTCAAAGTGATGGTCTTTCTTCATGAATTGGCCTGCCCGTTAGTTTCAACTGTTTAATATTTCTGTTGCAACAAGTTTCGGCTTTTAACCTTAAGTAAAACTTAGCCTGGATTAATCATGGGTGGCGAGCATAACGCGTAGACCTTACCCTGTTGTTGCATTAAACACCGGCCCGGAACCATTGCGCTGCTTCTATAGCAGCATCTAGGTGGCTGTCCGAGAATGAATGATCTACTGCGGATGTGGTCTTTTGGCCAGCTATTGCGATCGATTTAGTTGAATATGAATAACTATTCGCCTAAATCGATCGCAATATCTGACTCAAAATCACACACCCTCGCTACGACCCTCATTCTCAGACAAGCTCCTAGGGCGCTGTCCTGGTTTTTCCTGAATATCACTTAGAACGACAAAGCCCAAGCCAGTGAAAACTCTGTGCAGCTCCTTTTACACCGTACAAGCTTTTGGAATCGATTTTTTTTGCAATATCAGGGTGGAGACACACGGCGCTTCGAATCTAACTGCGATTCGGACTTCTGCGCACAAGGGCTCGGTGGACAAACGAGTGGCGTGGTTCCGCAGAGGCAGGTGGTAATGGTGTTGACATCTGCAATGCCTGGCCGGAGCAGAGATCAGGTACAGCTATTGAGGGATTACGTTTACAGTTTGATGAACTGTTTAAATAGATTAAGCGTCCTCTGGTATAGAGTTGTATCGAGTGCTGCGGAATTTTTTGTAGTTGAACATTTCAAAATCGTCCGCCCATATAGATTCGACTGTTTGCCGGGTTGTCTCGCTGGTGTAGTAACTCTCGAAGGGCATTCTTTCCATATTTGAATTTAGGTATGCGCTGTTTCGATCAAGTAAGGGAAAAGGTTCAATGCCTATGTGACTTAGAAATTTATTAAAATCATGGGCCAGATTTTCGAATGCCAGCAGCTGCTTTACACGTACATTGCCTTCAAAATCGCTAATCCACTCGACTTGAGATCTATATCGAACTCTATTGAAATCGGTGTATTTACCGTGCGCCACACTAGCCACGAATTCATTGAAATTCTCATTGTATTCATTGCCACGCCCCCATAACCATAGTGAAACCATGCGATCATAGGGGTTTCTTATTACGCTGAAGGTATGGTAGTTCAGCAGTTCCTGAGTTGTCACGGGACTGCAGGTACCCTCATGCGGCATGCCAAAGTCATCTAATACCGGTGAACCATAAGAGAGAAAATTTCGGATTGAATGGTGCTTTCCTTCGAATGTATAGTTTGGAAAGCGGCGCTCAAAGGATTCCTTTATTGCTGTGCCGGCTGTTTTGGTTATATCAATAAACAGAATCCCTAGCTCCGTGCTTTTCACGTTGATTCCTGATCTCTAACAGTAATGCGGTTTAAATTTACTTATAAACTCACCTCAATTGACGTAGTCAAAACTCTACTCTTGCTGAGGTGTCAGTGGTTTTATAAACCACTCTCAGTGGAAAATTCGAAAACACCACCAGCGAAGCCGTAGTTCCGAATATACTTTTTGATTTGTCCTTCTTCGAAATTGAGCGACAATCCTCAATTAAAACCATCGGCAGAATTTTGTGAATTGTTAGTCTCTACCGAAAGTTGTTAATTATGGTGCTATTCCCCGGGCCGCAAGACCCGGGCTGTCTTTGCTTATGGCGAAACCGTACCTCGAGCCGGCTTTTCATTCTCAATTGTGAAGATCATGCCGTCCAGCAAGGCTTCTAAATCAGGTCTGGCAGATGGTCCGTTGGATATGGCGGCGATCTGGACTGTTCCGTCTGTCCGCAGGCAAAACACGGCGGGCTCGGAAAAGCGGCGATTTGTTTCGTCGGGTGTCAGTGGATCGCTGACGTACAGACCCAAAGAATGCATAGTGGCTTCATCGAGATCGCAGCCGACCGGAAAGGTCCAGCCATACTCGGTAATGTCTGCAGAGATCGCAACGACACTGATGCCAGCGTCATTCCAGCGTTTTTGCATGCTTTCTACCTGAGTCAGGTAAGGCTTGCAACGGCCGCAGTGCCTGCCACGATAAACAATCAGTAACTGCCAGCCATTGGTGTTGCCACCGAGACTTAATGAGCCGCCGGTTGGCGTATTCACGGTGAATTGTGGTAACTGCTCGGCCGCAGCGGGCTTGGGAGAGGTGTTTTTCATGTGTGGTCAGCTTGTATCGGGAAGTGTAACGTGCCGGATAGTTTAACAAATATACCTAGAATGAAGGAGTATACGTCTGCTTTTCCATGTCAGGATGACGGCTTGTATCAAAGCCACGGCCTGGAGCAGAGGCGTGCTGCTCGTCGCTTCAGTGGGGTTTTGCTTGAGGTCGCCTACATGGGTAGTGTTGCTTTATCAAGCGTGCCTCTGCTGCCAACCTCTATATCGCAGATACTGCGGTAAAAACAAATGGTATTTCTAAACCTGATACCATCTGCTTTATTGCAGATCGGGGAATTAGCATGTCCAAAGTTCTGTATGATAAAGAATGGCCGAATAGCGCGCATAACGCTTAACCTGCATTATTCAAGGGGTGGCGAGGATAACGCGCCGACCTGATCTATTCACACCAGGGGATTTCACCGTGGATTTTCTTCCAATGAGTTTTCTTCTCGCGTCGGACACTAACTGATATTTGCAAGAGAAAATATTCTCTGTGGAATCAAAGGTCAGGTGAGATGCCGTCAATCCCGTGAATAATGTGGGTTAAGTGTGGCTCTGAAGTGATACCGGTCGACCGCTAATTCGGTCGTTTTTACGCTGGTACTTATATTGCAGACAACCGCATTCATGGACGAATGATCTGTCTGTTCCCAGGTAGATGGAGCTGTTTTGACGTCTGTTATGAGGAGTTGGTGTGCTCAGCCCGAGACACGAATCACGAAATGCGGGAGTAATAGATTGTGGCGACCCCAATTTTCTCAAGGGTGCCGGTTAATGAATCGATACAGTTCTTTCTGATTGTATTTCTTGTTACTAATTGCGCAGTATTGATATAGTGAGGATGCTATGAGCCTCGAACGGCGGCAGTACGCACGAATAGTGCCGAGATTCGGTGATGTTGTACACCCAAAATACAAATGTTTAGACTTATCTGAAATCGGAATGCGTTTTAGTTCACCCGTTCCTGTAGGTCGTGGTGAGAATTTCACCGTTGTGTTAACGCCATTGGCCGAGGATATCACCCTGCATTGCCGGGTCATATGGTGCCGTGAGCTGGTAACAGATGCCGAAGACCGTATACAGTTCGGTGTAGTTTTCGAAGGTTTCTCCATGGCCAGACAGTTGCAGCTTCGAGAGCTGATCAGGGTTCGAGGCGGCGAGATTTAAAAGGGGCGGGTTGGATCCTCGAGCTGATTAGCGCTGACCCGATTTGTCCGGGAAATAGATTTTCTGTTCAGGGCCGCCTTTACCCTGATGTTGCATAAAATTCCGGCCCGGAACCGCTGCGCTGCTTCTATAGCAGCATCTAAGGGGCAGTACTCATTTTTACTGAATATCACCTAGAATGACCAGGCTCAATCCAGTAAGTACTCCGTGCAGCGCCTTTTATACAGCTCTATAAGCTT
>MDLA01000060.1 GCA_001730015.1 Chromatiales bacterium (ex Bugula neritina AB1)
AAAACCTCTCATAGTGAAAACTATCGATACCACCAAGATCCTGCCGAGCTTTGTACAGATCGGAAAAAACAGAAACACCAACATAATCACCAAGCAACTCAAACAAAACACCAACAAAATAGACCGCGAGCAAAACTTTAAGAAAGTGGTTAATCTGTGACTCATCCAACGAATAAAAAATCAAATACGACAAATAGAATATTGACACTGCCGACGCGCATCTTATCAAGTAACTAATTCTTGCCGCTAAGAACACATCTCCGTACAGCCCCACACCGAGAACTATCGAGAGAAGAACTAAAATTATTGACAATACAAAAAAGTAGGCTATCCACCTATTACCATAGAGTGTCACTGATCTCGCATCAGAGATCAGAAAATAGTAGAACAGGATAATCACTAAACAAGCAGAAACTATGTAGTTGCCGACTCCATAGTGGAACCCTGGCACCAAAAGAACGAATGGCGAATAACAAATAGCTCCTTTCTTCATGTACACCACTCTTTTTAACAGTATTAATACGTACGAAACTCAAAGCGGAAGGCAAACAAACACAACATAACCTGAAACAACAACTTAGCAAATTAACTCACGCGCATACCACTAGCAGCTTTAATGCTCGACACGATCAATTCCATAGCCACGTTAACGCCCGTAGCAACATTCCCACTACACCTTTTCATATCTAAGCAAATGCCCTGTCTTCGCGCGCATCATAGTTAGAGTGAATACTCGCACCGCCTAAAGGCGGTGGCTTCAAGTTACGGCTAAAGCCGGATCGATCAGCCCGCAGCCGATTGCTGTCGCCACTCAACCGTAAAATTATCGTCTGGTTCTGGCAGCTGTTGATTGACAATATACTCCTTGCATACTTCATCTGTTACATGTCCGCTTTTCGCCACCCAATAGCCTCGCGCCCACAAATGCTGACCCCAATACCGTTTCCGCAACTTCTTATACTCGTTCAACAATTTGTGTGAGCTTTTTCCCTACAAAAACTGCACTGTTCTCGATACCGACATATTCGGGGAGATCGCTATCAGCATATGTACGTGGACTCGATTTACTGAGCCTGCATAGATTTTCATTTCCTTGCTTATCGATATCTCCCGCAACAATTCCCGACACCTGACTCCTATATCACCACCCAAGACCTGGTAACGATACTTCGTTGACCACACAAAATGATATTTGCAATCCCAGACTGAGTGGCTGTTTCGCTTGTAATCTTCCATTTTTTAACGATAACATGCAGCCACTTATCCATCGCCTAAAGGCGAGGGGTTGCAGATCCCCAATCGGGGAGTTCTAAAGTCAATGTCTTGTCGTGTAACACACCGAATAGTTCCAGCCTCTACTTGCCTTGCTGCTTCACCCAACAATGAAACACCACTCTTTATTCATCTAGGCAATTTTTGGTTACAGACCATTCCTTTGGCCACCGATACCGTCTCTATGGCAATCACAAAAACATTCCCAGACACCAGAATTGTCATAACTAACCAGCCACCTCGTTAAGCCACCACCCCCCCAGATTTAGATTTAGATTTAGATTTAGATTTAAGTCTCAATCTTCGTTCCGCTTGCCCTCCCGCCTCCCCCGGATTTCCGCCGCCATACAGAGCACCCACACTTTCTTTTGCAGCGCTCTCCTTTTGAGAAGTCCCACCCACAAACACAAGCGATGTGGTGTCACTGTGGAATGACATGCTAGTCAAAACTCGACCAACAACCAAAGCTACAAACCCCCAGAACAACAATAGATCCGAATACACAAACCCAGATTTCTCAACCAAAAGGGCAAAAGTAATCATCAGAACGTGAATCGCCAACATAAATAGTACTGTTTTATTAACACCAAAACCTCTATCCAAAAGAACATGATGCAAATGATCACGTCCTGCCGCCACCGGTGACCTCCGATCCATCACCCGCTTCAAAATAACCGCACTTGCATCAAGCAAAGGCAAACCCAATATCCAACCCGCCGCCACAGGCCCAATAAGAGGGTTTTCCGATTGTGAAAAATCAATCATCACGTACACAAGCAGAAACCCCAACACAGTACTGCCTGCATCGCCCATATAGATCTTTGCAATAGTACGACCAAATACACGACCGTTTACTACCAAAAATGCCAAGAGTGCCCCAATAATTATAACCAGCTCCCCAGCTTCGAAGGTTCTGGCAGATGATCCAGCCTGTTGACTAAAAAGATCCACGAGCAAAAGCGAGATCAAGGAAACTACAACAAGTGAACCAAGCAACCCATCGACGCCATCAATCATGTTTACCGCATTCACAGCCCCAATTACGGCGATTGCTGTAAACAACAATCCCACTCCCAAAGAGAACGTGACGACATTGGAATCACTGAATATTGCACCAATATTCTCAACCATCAACCCGTCTGTAAACCACAACCCGAGCACTACCCCCAAATGCACAACACTACGTAATATATAGGAGAGATCCATTAAATCGTCAATCACCCCCACCACCAAAACAACAAACAACCAGAAAAAAACCGACAGATTGCCTTCAGCGCCATAAAAAGTGAGGGTAACCAGAAAAGAAGAGATAAAGACTACCAAGCCACCCACCAACGGTGTCGGTTTCGCATGCTGCTTACGGCCACTGGGGTGGTCGAGCAAATCAATTTTATTTGCGAAAAAAGTTGCAAGTGGCATACAGCCAAGACAAACAGCAAACGCCGCCACACCACCAACCACGAGAAATTCGAAGCCTACACTATCCATCTCAAACATTATTTTTCCAAAATCCATTTCCCACAACCTAATCGAACCGGAGGCGCATAGTACAAGCAGAAAGCGCAAAGGGAAAACTACGCATTCGTATTTAGTTGAATCACGTTACGTTTTTACTATAAAGTTGCGCTGAAGACTCGGTAAAATTACCTGCTTACTACTGTAAAACTCGAATCGTCAATTAACCCGTAACGTTAAAGCTTACCAGTTGCGAACTGTCGAGAGATTGTACTTGCTGATTCAGTGAACATGCAGTCCGAACCCAAACGCTTCATTACAACTCCACAATATAACCACGGAAAATCCAACATTAGATTAGGCCGGACTTCACGGCATTGGCCACTGCCACCACAATCCGACTTGTATCGTTTTTTTTCAAAATATTCCGAAAGTGAAAATCCACAGCGTGTTTTGTAACACCCATTAACTCCGCAATGGAGAGTTTTGTTTCACCTTGCGCTACATAATTTAAAACCAGTCGCTCTTTGCGTGATAACTTCACCTTCTCGCAACTATCATCTCGATACGCACATAGCTTAGTGAATAAAATCATCGCGATAGCTTGTGAGAGCTCCAGTATATTTTCACTGTTCACATTGCTTTTCATCTCAGTGAGCCCAACCGCCAAAGCAAAACTACCGCCACTTCCCCTGAGCGGTGTACACACACTATTAGTATGGGTATGGGTATGGGTATGGGTATGGGTATGGGTATGGGTATGGGTATGGGTATGGGTATGGGTATGGGTATGGGTATGGGTATGGGTATGGG
>MDLA01000061.1 GCA_001730015.1 Chromatiales bacterium (ex Bugula neritina AB1)
ATTTAATCTAGCCACCGTCAAATCGCAAAATTCAGGTCTTTATGGACGGAAACTAGCTATAACACCTTGTATGTTAGTGATGCCCAGTGGCTGTGCCAGGCAATATCGGCACTACTGCCTTCGACCATAAATACCGCACCGAGCAGGAATTCACCGGCGAGCGCTGGTACTTCGATCAACCCGTTGGCATCGGTAAAATAACGGGTGAGAGTGACTTCACCGCCATTAGCGGGGGCGTGAAATACCGACACCTGCATATCCGCTGCCGTTTGCTGGTGATCGAACAACTGTACGCTCACCGTCTGCAGGCCGCTACAGCGATACGGATTATGTTTTGCCACAAGTTCGTAGTTCATGCCAGTCAGGTAGTCTGCGCCCTTGCCAGCGCCGGATTTCACCAGTGATTTAGCGTAACGGGTATACGCTTCGGTAAACTGCTTATCCAGACCTCGTGCTTCATGACGGTCCTCAACCCACTGCAGTGATTCTTCTGCCAGAAACTTCTGAAAGTCGCCAAAGTCTGCGTACTGATGATAGGACGGAGTCGATTGATACGTCAGTATCTGCAAACCGTTGCCACTTGCTGCCACGTTAATTGCCGGGTAGGTTCCTGCTTCACCGCTGACAGGGGTCGATCCGTCAGGTGTATGCAGCGTAGCGTGAACAATGCGCTCAGGCATATAGGGGTAGGTTTGCCCATCAAACAGCTCACCGCTTTTTATATCAGCCACGATAAGTGCATCGGGCGAGAGTTCATAGTCGACAGGATCAATCCAGAATTCATGTGCGGGCAACGCGTTGTGGAAACCTGTTACTGCTAACACCAAACTGTATTTTAACAACACCGCAATCTTGCTTTTCATGATTTTCCTCTGCTGTGGATTATCAGTTTTTAATCTATATAAATCCCTTTGTTGCATAAAATTTCGGCCCGGAAGCGCTGCGCTGCTTCTATAGAAGCATCTAAAGCGCTGAACTCATTTTCCCTGAGTATTACCTGGAATGACCAGACTCAGTCCGGTAAAAACTCTGTACAACGCCTTTCATACCGCTCTATAAGCTTCTGGACTCGAAATTTTATGCAACGCAGGGTTTAAGCGAATCGATAGTGGCAGGTAGAAAAACCTAAAGCACTATAGATCATCCGTTGCCGCCACACCCCGGTCAGAACCGAAGCTTCTGCCCTGACCGGGTTCAGACCCGCTTAGCTTCCGCTAATGCGGGCCACTACGGCCGATGCCGTTTCAGTGTCTGAAATCGAAGTTGCCGCTGAGTCTATACAAGAGCCCGGCAGGGAATCGAGTGCAGTTTGCAGGTCGGCAACTGATATCACAACCGGCGTGGCATCTCTCGCCTGTGCTGCTATATCACTGATCAGACTGGCATTAGCGCTGGCGCTGGCAGAGTTCCCACAGGAGTTGGCGACCTGCATCCCGCCATCGCCTCCGCCGCCCGAATTGCCATCCGGAGCCGAACCACTATCACTTGAAGAACAGGCGGTAAGAGCTGCGAAAACGGTTATCGATAGTGCTATTTTAAATCGTTGAATTTTCATTGTTTAGCCTCCCGTTGCTAGTTCGCTGAACCTGGAATCGGATTAGCGAGGTACGGAAACGCATTCATGAATTGCGTTGCATTCTGCGCTGCCCCGTCACTCAGTGCTACCGTGCCAACCGGCGCAGCTGCTCTGCTCTGCTCTGCGGTTGCACCACAAAGCAGAAGGTTGTCACTATCATCGAGAGTGCCATCAGCATTCAGATCGACCGGTATCGCGTGGCAGAATGCTCCCATCATCGCTCTGAGCGCCAGATCTACCGCATCATCACCGGGCCTTCTGCCATTGGGAAAGCCAGCCAGATCACCGCCAGCCACACCGAGGTTAGATTGGCTGTCACGCGGTGTTGCAGCAATACTGGTGTTGAGCCGTATCATTTCAGAGGCGGTAATGCTGCTCATTTGCGTAACACCGGCTACACCGGTCAGAAAGGCGGCAACCAGATCATTTCTAGGGAAATTAGAAGGTGCTATATCGGCGCTGCTCAATTCATTGTTGCCGTTAAACAGCAGATTTATAATGGCCGGAAGCGTCGGGTTAGTCACGTATGAGGCAAACTGACCGTCATCTTTCGGCTCGCTCGCGTTAAAGCGGTTTTTATCTTTAAGACCGATAACCAGCTCATTGACCAGTGGATTGCCGAGCCGGGAGATTTGCGTCCACGCACCACCAGCTACCTCGGGTCGTTCAAAACTTGCCGTCGGGTTAAGAATCGTCAGCTGCTGCTTACTGGCGGTGGTCCAGCCGCCGATTACCCCGTTGCCACTACCAACCAGACAGCTCTTGTGAACCTCCAATGCGAGGGTGGTAACGTTTTTATCGGCCAGAATGTTATTCTCGGGTTGATCAGTAATGTCGATCGGATCAAAATTGATCAGATCAAAAGCACGGCCAAGGTTAACGGCGAACGAATCTTTACGCTGACCGACAAACACCCTTGCGGCACTGGCATTGCAACCGGGCAGATCAACATCGTGGTAGACCGAACCCGAATTGGTCAGACTGCTGACGTAGCGAATATAGGCATCTTCATTTCCGAAGGTTTTATCCCCGACGTAGTCAAATGGCTTGGCGAACTGAGTAGCCCCGTCAACCCGATCAACAACCGGCATTGCGCTAGCTGATCTGCGCTGTCCCTCGATTACACTCAGTGAAAACGATTCAGAGAAATTCGCTGAAGAGGTATCGGTGTCGCTAATCGGCCCAACAGCCTTTAACGGCACAGCAACCAGCTGATCTCCGATCGTTAACGCCACCCCTTCACCACCGGCCGCCAGATTGTTGTCAAACCTGAACTGGAATGTCAGGTTTTCTATAGCGTCACCGTCGTTATCGATATGGATTTCATATACCGCGTTCTGGTCCATGGTGAAATAGTTGGGGCCACCGTAGGCATCCTGCAGTGGAATATAGTTCGCCAGCAGGGTGACATAGTCCTCGCGGCCCGGCTCATAGCTGTTAAACAGATAAAAATCAGTGGCATCGACTTTCGGAAACTGCGTGACATATGGCGCTTCGCGGTGGCTGGATGCTTGTGCAGTACCTGCCGCGACAAGCACGCCAATGGCGACAGCTGTCAAAGGCCGTTGCAGGATTCGGGATAATGGCATCGTCTTCATGGTAGATATTCTCCGTTGGTGTAGTGAGAAAAACCGCTCTCACAACACACTACGGAGCCATGTACCCGGATAGATGCACCTGAAGTACAATTTTTATTTTTTTCCCGATAGATTTGTGAGGTGTGCATACTTCGGCCGCACATTCAGCAAATGGCCTACCGTACCTGTAACCCCATCAATCGGGTAATCAGCTTTAGATCGACTTTTCCTTAAAAATGTGGAACGCCCCCTGGTACAACACCGGACCGGTCGGCACCTGTTCCGGTGAACCACCGGCAGGTTCCAGACTCACCGCCAGTGCTACCGCATCTGCCTGTAACTTATTAGTCTCGACGACAACCGTTGAATTAATCGACTCCGACAACAGACCCAATGACTGCACACCGCCGTCATTTGGTTTAACCAGCCATAGCTGATAGTCTTTGTTGTCGTCTATATCCGGTGGTGACAGCGACCTTATTTTCAGCATCCGGTCACTGATTGAAGCGTCAATAATCCACAGTGGCTGCCCCTGATCAGACGTTACAACCGACACGGCATTGTAGTTTACCTCCAACGGCGGGGATATTTTCTGCTGCCATAAGGCAACGGCCAGTAGCAGCGAGGCGGCTGTTGCCAGCGGACCAAAGATTCGCCAGGCTGAAAGTTCACGCTTGCGACTCTGGTATTTCCGACGAGCTTCTATTCTCTCGTTAAGCTGATAAGTTTGTGAGCGTCTTCTATCACTGGCAAAGCGATCAGCCAGGGGTTGCTCACGAATGTTCAGTCTGGCAGCTATACTGTCCCAGACGTGCGCTGGTGGTTCTTCCGGTGGCAAGGCTTCGGCCAGTGGTTGCAATCGCTCCTGCCACTCCAGCACCATTGCCTGTAAGCGGTAGTCCGCGTCGAGGTCTGCGGTGAACTCTTCGAGATCTCTTCCGCTGAGTGTACCAAGTACATATTCACCTGCCAGCTCGTAGCCGGGATCATCACGAGAGCTCATCGATACACCCCCGTAAACTCAACAATGCCCGACGTATCCAGCTTTTAACCGTGCCCAGCGGTGTACCGTTGAGGTTACTGAGCTCTTCGTGTGTATAGCCCTCGCAATAGGCTCTGATAACGCAGTTTCTAGCGTCTTCGTCAATGCGATCGAGGCACCTTGACAATACATCTGTGTGTTCCAGTTCAAGCAGTATGGATCGCTGATTGAGCTCCTGCAGGCGATCTGTCTCTGCGGCGTAGTGTGAATCGCGCCGCGCGGATGCATTATTCGCCCGCAATACGTCGAGCGCATGGTAGCGTGCGATGCTGGTCATCCAGGTAAGTGGTCTACCCAGCTCTTCGCTATACCTGGAAGCGCTGTTCCAGACTCGCATAAAACTCTCCTGAAGTGCGTCTTCAGCAAGTGACTCTTGCTTAAGAATACGGAGCAGCACCGCAAAAAGTTGCCCTGATGTCTGATTATAAAGCGCTCGAAAAGCCGCGGTATCGCCGCGCCCCACCTGTTCAAGCAACACAATAAGCCTGCCATTGTGCGCGTTTTGTGCACTACGTTCAGATGTTAATTCATCTGCCGCGTCTGTTTCAGATTGCCTCATGCTTTCTCATGTTGCTCTTTCCCTTGCTCTTTCCTTTGTTCGTCCCCTTGTTCTGCCTCGGGTGATAGTCAACGGTTTTAACATCTCTATATTCAGGGGTAGTAGCAGATTGAGTAGTATCACTTTGAATAGCAGAGTTCAACTTTTTCCGCGTTGGAGCTTTATCCGCTCTGCACTTAAGTGCTCTATCAGATCGACAGTCCACGGGCCGCCGCAGATTGTTTGCGAACTCGGAACAGAAATAATTTCCGGGGCCAGTTTACTCTGAGTTAACGCCGGGTGCTGATTCAATTGCTGCGCTCTGGAATAAGTGCCTGCGCTATAGGCCGATTCAACCAGCACATCCGGCTGCAGTCGCAACAGGGTTTCAAGGCTGAGCACACCAAAGCTGCTGATGCCTGCGTCATTCGCTACATTGTGCCAGCCAGATCGCCGCAGCACATCGCCGCGCAGACTCTGATCGCCGACGGTATAGCCATTCGGATCATAGACAGCGGCACGCAGCGGGGCGGCAAGCGGTGCTTTAATCGCTGCCAGTCGTTTATTCAATGCGGTAACCATTTCAGCGCCGCGATCCGGCTGCCCCAACCATTGTGCAGTCTGCTCAATATTTTTCAGCATCGCCTCGACAGAATTAGCAATTGGTAGCTTCTCTACGCGTAAACCGGCTGATTTAAGTGCACTAAGGGTATAGCGGCTGCTGTACTGACCAGCCAGCACCAGATCGGGTTTAAGCACTATGACTTCACCGGCCTTGCCACGGGTGAACGGATAGCGGCGGGCTTCTCTATAAAACCAGGATGCCGCTTTCTGATGCGATAGATTGGTCAATGCTGCAATTTGCCGATCATCGGCAAGGGCCAGCAGCAGCTGATCCGCACACAGATTGATTGACACCACCCGTGGCAACGTGGGGGCCTTAGCGGTGCTGGCATGTGCAAGCGCTGCGTGTGGTTCTCCGGCAAAGACAGGCACAGTACAAAGCAGCACACCGATTACTAAAATCAGTCGGGCACTTATAGAAAAACGATAGCTACCGTTCAACCCGTTGCACCGGAATAATCCAGGGTACATCTGCCCCACCCGTTAAAATATCCACTCCGTAAACCTGCCGGATATTTTCGACGCTGAGCACGGAATCGACCGTGCCACTGGCAATTAATTTGCCGTGATCAAGCAGGAATAATCGATCGCAATATCTTGCTGCAAGAGTCAGATCGTGTAACACCGCGACGCAGGCATGGTGTTTATCGGCAAACTTTCTAAGGTAGTCCATGGTTTGTAGCTGATGCCCTATATCGAGAGCGGCGACGGGTTCATCTGCGAGCAATACCTGCGGCTGCGATGCCAGTGCCCGGGCCAGCATGACACGGGTCAGCTCACCACCAGACAGCGTTGTCACTGACTGCTGGCGGAAACCTTCACAATCGGTGGCCGCCAGCGCTGCATCTACGACGCGCCGGTCCTGTTCTGACAGGCTCTGCCACGAAGACAGGTAAGGCAGGCGACCGAGTGTAACCAGATGCTCCGCACTGACCGGCCAGTGCACGGTTGCCATCTGCTCCAACCACCCCAGACGCTGCGCACGGACGCGAGCATCTATCGCCGACAACGGTTTCCCGGCAAGGCTGACTTCTCCGCGATCGGCTTTTTGTAAACCGGCCATTATTGATAACAGCGTAGATTTACCAGCGCCATTTGGACCAATGAGCCCGATCAGCTGCCCTGGCTCTACGGTGATCGATACCCCGTTGAGTATCTCGCGCTGCCCGCGCCTGAAGTGGATATCAGTGGCGCTTAAGCGGGCGCTGTCCGGACTACGTTCAACGCAGGCCATGGCGACGGCTCCGTAGAATCAGATGCAGAAAAAACGGCGCGCCAACTAACGAGGTTAGCACCCCAACTTTCAACACCGATTGAGTTGGAATCAGGCGCACACCGATATCAGCTGCCAATAGCAGCGCTGCCCCGCCCAGCGCACTGGACAGCAACAGCTTGCGTGGTTCATAACCGACCCAGGGGCGGATCAGGTGTGGTACAACCAGCCCGATAAAGCCGATCATACCGGTAGTGGCCACTGCCGCACCGACAGCCAGGGAAACTGCGATAAAGATGCGCCAGCGCAATTGGTCGGGTTTTACGCCGAGGCTCTGTGCGGTACGTTCTCCCAGAGTTAATGCATCGAGCTGGCGGCCACATCCCGCCAGCAGCAGCCAGCCCAGCAAGGTACAGGGCAGCATCAGTCTGACGTCGACCAGACTTCGATCGCTGATGTCACCGAGCGTCCACAATACAAGCTCACGCATGGCATAGGGGCTGGGCGCAAAGTTCAGCAGCAGTGACATACATGCCGTAGCCAGTGCATTTATCGCAACACCGGCCAGAATCAGCGTGGTGACACTGGCATCTCTGCCGGACAATAGGTAAACGAGGGAGGTGGCAATTAGCGAACCGGCCATGCCGGCCAGCGGTACTGCCTGCGGGTACTGCGTTGCGATTCCGAAGTAGAGCACCGCTACCGCTCCCAGAGCAGCACCGCTGGCACTACCCACCAGACCGGGGCTGGCCAGCGGATTTCGCAACAACCCCTGCATGGCCGCACCACATAGTCCGAGCGTAGCACCGGCAATGATACCGATAAGCGTTCTGGGCAAGCGAAGCTCACGCAGAATAATGGCATCGACTGAGTCAGGCTGCTCCAGTACATCGCGAAAAGCCGTTACCAGATTTATAGACTCGACGCCAATCGACAGACTAACGAGCGCCAGCGCTGCCACCAATAGCAGCAGCGCGATGTGGAGTTTTAAGGGTGAACCGGCCGGAGACACGTTCATAGATTAATTGTAAAAACGGGATCTGGGATCAGGAGGAATACCCCCTGACATCGGCCGCATTTAATAGATTTAAATCAGGAACCAGGGCCGCAATCGATACAGCGCATTGGCGGATTCGGTCCAAAACCCAGACGGCTGTTCAGGTCACGAAGCGCACTACGCAGCCCCTCTTCTACCACCGGATGGTAGAACGGATTCTGTAGAATCTGTTCGACAGTCTGGTTCGCCTGAATTGCCCAGGCCAACAGATGTGCCATGTGCTCAGCCGCAGGACCGATCATCTCAGCGCCGAGCAAACGGCCGGTTGATCGCTCTGCATACACATGCAGCAACCCCTTATTAATGCCCATGACACGAGCGCGACCCTGATCTTCAAACGAGACTTCACCGGTTTCAAAATCAATGTTGCTGTCAGTGAGTGCTTTGTAGCCCATTCCCGCCAGACCAATTTGCGGATCAGAGAAAACAACGCCGAGGCTGGCTCGTCGGGCGCGGCGAAACGCGTTAGGTAACAGTGCGGCGTTCTCACCGGCCATCCGGCCTTCGTCTGCTGCTTCGTGTAATAACGGCAGGTCTGCAGTTGCGTCACCGGCAATAAATATTTGGCTGTCTCCTACCCGCATGGACATTTCATCGTACACCGGAATTCCGCGCGCGCACAGTTCCATAGAAGTATTACCCAATTCCAGAGAATCCATGTTGGAGCGACGCCCGGTTGCAGCCAGCAGATAGTCGAATGATTCCTCGTCACTGCCGTTTTCATCCTGCCACTGCACAACAACTTTGTCTCCGTCGCGGGAAATTTTGGTATCCGCGTGCCAGTGGGTATGAAATTCCGACTGGAATGTTCGAGCTGCATATTCACGAACGGCTGGATCACTGAGCGGACCGACCATATGGTCGCGGCCGAACAATCGCGTTCGCACGCCGAGCCGATGCAGCGACTGACCCAGTTCGAGCCCGATTACACCGGCGCCAAATACCACAGCTGATTCGGGTAAGTCGTCCCAGTCGAAGACGTCATCGTTTACGATCAGCCGATCACCCGCTGCCTGGAACGGAGGCGGTATCGCCGGACGCGAACCGACAGCAATGACAATGGCACGTGCGGTCAGTTTCCGGCCACCTGAAAGCTTCAGCGTGTGGTCATCGAGGAAGGTGGCGTTTTCACGGATCAGGTGCCCGTCGTCAAAGCTCTCGACGGCCTCCAGTACAAAGCCGACGAATCGATCCCGTTCAGAGCGCACCCGTTGCATCACAGCTTTGCCATCTATGCTGGCTTCTCCGGTGTGTACGCCGAATTGCTCTGTATGCTGGCTGCGATGAACGGCTTCAGCGGATGCTATTAACAGCTTCGAGGGCATGCAACCGACCCGTGCGCAGGTGGTACCAAGGGTTCCGCCATCGAGCAGTGCGATTTTATCTGTGTATTTGCGTGCCTCGCGGTAAGCCGCCATGCCGGCAGTGCCCGCACCTAGTATCGCAACATCAACATCGTAATTTTTCATTCGCTACGCACCTAAAGTGTATTGCAGGGTCGAAAATCAATTGACCTGATTATATCAACAGCCCCGCCGGGAAGATCATTTGGCCAGTGTTGTTCGAATTTGTAATTAACAGCAGATCCTAGCCTGGCTTATTGCCTGCACGATCACGCGGCTCAACCAATACCCGAGGCGAGCTGACTCCGGGCTCGTGAACTTCAATTGTTTTAATCTGATCGAGTGGAATCTCAACCACTGGGCAATTACTTTTCTGTGAATTAACCATAAGATACTCACGCGCGCCCGCGCGTGTCTGTAAATCACGCGCTGTGCCTTCTACCACCTTTCCATCACGCAGCTGCACCGACAACCGGTAGCCCCTTATACAGGCCAGTTCAAGGTTGTCATAGAAATAACAGCGCGAGCTTTCGATCATTGATCAGTAGCCGGAAACAAATGATTGCATGTTTGAGAGTCTGATCGTACTAACTTGAAACAGTATAGACCAGTCGAAATCCTACATTGGCCGGTGGTTGATCACTGTTACAGCCAACATTCCCCGGTATTTGCCTGCCTTCCTCCATACTGGTGGCTCGCTCCCCCATTATAAAAGACGCCCACCAATGCAGCGGCCATCCGGCATACGTGCTTCGGGTTGTCCGTAGTAGCAGTCGTCAACCCATTCCCAGACATTGCCACGGAGATCGCGCAGGCCGTAGCGGTTCTCACCGAAAGAGCCGATAACTTCGGTCACCCGGCTTTGTGGTTTGGCGGTGATATCGTAATTGGCAGCCCATGCCATACGCGGGTCGGTAAACAGCGGTTTGCGTGGTACGGGTGCGTGGTCTGCCGCAATTTCGAGCCATTCCTTTTTGGTGGGAACCCGCAGCGGCAGCTGCGTTCCACCGGCGACCCAGCGAATGTACTCACTGACTTCATGCCAGCTGACATCCGTGATGGGATGATCAAGCCCCCGGTGATTGCTGATCGAACGGCAGATACCAGCCGCTACGCACAATTCCCAGTCACGCACCGAGGTTTCTGACTTTGCCGCCATCAGGGTGTCGAAACCGGTACAAAATCAAGGTCGCCTGCGAACTGTTCAGCTGGTATTTGCTTTGCCATCAGGGATTCTGACAGGTTGACCAGCCCGAAGCCCAACATAAATGAAGCCGGCACACAGATAATTTTGAGGAATACGGATAGATTCATTGGCGGTATGGCCATCGTCAGTCTGTGCAGATGATGTAGCAAAGAAGCTTACTCAACTACATCTGCGTATTCCAGATACTATATGATTTCATTTCCGGAAACCCAAGCCATCGGCAGGGCTTTTTATCGGTTTCAGTTCATGGTCTGCAGAACCCGCCGACACGCCTGCACCATGGGTGCGTGGGTATCCTTAAGAATGGCAACCCGATCGAAGCGGCTTGAATCTGAATTTACCGCATCCCGCAACGCGCTGCCAAACGCCATACGCAGCTCGGTACCGATATTGTACTTGCAGATATTTGAAGAACGAGCCAGCTGCAAACGCTGTGCATCGGGCACACCTGAGCCGCCGTGTATGACCAGCGGTACCGAAGTTACTTTCTCAATAGCACGGATACGCGGTTCATCGAGATAATTGCCTGTGTTTTGCTGCAAATGAACATTGCCCACAGATATGGCCATTGCATCTACCCCGGTCTGGCGGGCAAACTGGGCCGCTTCATCGGGGTCTGTGCCGGCGGACTGCTCGCCATCGGCGTAACCGACAAAGCCGATCTCACCTTCGCAGGATATACCGGCTCCGTGTGCAAGCTCAGCAATGGCTGCGGTTTCGTCTATATTCTGCGCCAGCGGCTTTCTTGAACCGTCAAACATGATGGAAGTAAATCCACAGTCGACTGCCTCCCGGCACTCTTCAATCGTATAACCGTGATCCAGATGCGAGACCACCGGCACTGTTGTCTGTTCGGCCAGATGGCGAAACATTGCCGCCAGCACCGACAGTGGCGTATGCGCCCTGCAGCCCGGACCGGCCTGCAGAATCACCGGTACATTTTCACACTCGGCCGCTTCAACATACGCACTGCCGTCATTTAAATTTGGCGATCATATCTTTAATGCCTGGGATGGTTTCGATCTGATACGCATGAGTTGGCTGGAAGTACTGCACGAGTGAGCGCTGGGTCAGTCCACCGAGAATAGTAAAATAATACATTTCGTAGCCCGGCAGTGCAGCGCACGGGTGGTAGCCTTTGTCGAGGCAGATCGTTGAACCATCGACAATATGATATGCATCACCGGGCTCATTATCGATGCGCTGCAGCATCTGCACACCCGATCCATGATTGGGTTTGAAGCGAAAGTTATAGGTTTCGTCGTGGCGGGTTTCGTCTGGAAGGCGGTTGGTGTCGTGCTTGTGAGACGGAAACCCCGACCACCCGCCCTGACCGACGGTAAACAGCTCGCTTACCAGAAGCCTGCCGACTTTACCGTGCTGCTTCTGCCCTAGAATATGCTTGATTTTGCGATGCGTTTTGGTGTCATCGGAGCCATACTGCACCAGATCGATACCGCCTGCGCGTACTTCAAACGGCTCAAGCACTTCTTCGTAGCGGGCACCGGCAATAAAGGTTTCGGTCGCATCGGATACACACGATAGTGTTACCTTTGCGCCGCTGGGAATATAGACGCCTTCCGGCTCACCGTCCCACACATCGACTCCGCGATTTCCAACTGCCTTGTACGAGACACCTTCTACTTCTATATCAATAGAGCCGGTCGCCGGTACGATACAGGTTTCATAGTCGGGCACCTGATACTCAAACGCCTGGCCTTTCTCAAGCTTGACAATATTAAAATAGTTTAGCGGAACCAGATCACTGTTTGCATCCACTATTGGCTGATTGTTGTTGTCGTAGGGTGCTATATGCATAAACCTGATCCTTATGTTATAGATGGGGCCGGATGGACAGAGATATACTCTTCCAGTTCAGCGAGAGTTGGCATTGCCGGTGCGCAACCCACACGCGACACAACGATTGAGGCACAGGCGGAGCCACGCAGCACGGAATCTCTGAGTGAATGGCCGTTTGCCAGCGAGGCAATCAGGCCGCCCATGAAACTGTCTCCGGCACCGGTTGGTTTCAACGCAGCCGCCGGATAGATTCCACTGCGGAATTCTTCATCAGGGGTGATTGTCACTGCCCCTTCCTCACCCATTTTATAGATCACCAGACTGGCTGTGGTTGCTGCCAGCTCGCGGGCTTTGTCGAGACCGCGGTTGTAGTCCCCGGCCATAAAACCGAACTCGACATCGTTGCCGATGATGATGTCGCAAAGCGCGCCGGCGCGTGAATACGTTTGCGCTGCATCTTGCGCTGACGGCCAGCTATAGGGGCGGTAATCTATATCGAACACCAGCGCCAGCCCGGCTGCTCTGGCCAGTTCAAATGCATGGAACGCCGCATCGCGTGACGGCTCGGCCGCTAACACGGTGCCGGTTGTGATCAGGGTGGAAAACGCGTTGTAGTCGACGGCCGATACATCGTCGCGGCTCATCTGGAAATCTGCCGCTCCATTGCGATAGATAACCGTCTGATGATCCTCAACGCGGCTTTCCGAAACCGCCAGACTGTTGCGATACTCACCGCCCTGGGACACGACGTAGCGTGCGTCCACTCCATAGTTATTCAGCTGATTGCGACAAAACCGCCCGACCGCATCATCGGCCACGCGCGTCAGCAATGAGGCCTTGCTGCCATGTTTCGCAAGCGCCACACAGATGTTTGCCGAAGAACCTCCGAGTGCGGCAAAAAACTGCGTTGCTTCTTCGGTTTTAGTGCCTGCGGGTTCAGGATAAAAATCCATACCGGCCCGGCCTATAACCAGGAAGCTGCCATTAGCCAGCTTTGCTAACTTACTCATTGTTAAATTCTATACACCTCTTCGCTGCTTCGCACGGCTCGATTCCCATTCGATATGTGCGGCACGTACTTTTTCGTTTTCTGTGGTATGCGGCGTACCAACTTCCCACCAAGTGTGCCCTTCGGTTGTCCAGCCATCAAACGCATCTACCTGCATGACGATCACACTGGTTTTATCCGCGGCTTTGGCGCGCTTGAACGCTTCTCCGAGTTCAGCCGGGTTGGCGACCGTTTCTGCATTGGCACCCATCGATCGGGCGTGCGCTTCAAAGTCGACTGCAAACGGTGATTCAATTGTCGGGCAATCAGCAATCAGGTTGTTAAAGCTTTCGTTGCCGGTGTTGTTCTGTAATTTGTTGATCACGGCAAAACCGCCGTTATCAAGCACCAGAATAATCAGTTTTCGGCTGCTTAATACCGATGAGTAGATATCGGAGTTCAGCATCAGGTAGGAGCCATCACCGGTGAATACGATTGTGTCCTGTTCGGGTTGGTTTTCAAATTGCGCTATACGGGCACCCCAGCCACCGGCAATCTCGTAGCCCATACAGGAATAGCCGAATTCTACGTCAACGGTTCCGGCTGCCAGCGTCCGCCAGTTAGCCGTTACTTCGGCCGGCAGGCCACCGGCTGCGGCAACCACGCGATCCGTCGAGTCACACAATTCGTTAACCACACCAATAGCCTGAGCATAGGAATTCGGGCGGTTGCCATACGCTACATTAACGGCGACGTATTCATCCCACTTTTTACGTTGCTCACTGGCAAAAGCTGTCCAGTCTGCCGGGCATCTATAACCCGCTACTGCTGTAGCTAATTCGTCGATAGCCAGCCGCGCATCTGCCACCACTGGCAACGAGCAGTGCTTGCCGGCATCATGTCTGGCCGCATTAATTGATATGAACTTTGCGCCAGCGGAAAACGCTGTCCACGAGCCAGTGGTGAAATCCTGCAGGCGGGTGCCGATTGCGACAATTACATCGGCCTTCTCTGCAATCGCATTGGCCGAGTCAGATCCGGTGACTCCAACGGGGCCGGCATTCAGGGGATGAGTCGCCAGCAGATTGGCTCGGCCCGCTATGGTTTCAGCCACGGGTATCTGATGTGCTTCTGCAAATGCGGTGAGCTCTGATACCGCTTGCGAATACTGCACCCCACCGCCGGCGATAATCATCGGTCGCTCTGCGCTTGCCAGCAACGCAGCGGCATCGGCTATCTCACGGGAGTCAGGAGCGCTGCGGCGGATACGGTGGACTTTTTTATCGAAAAACACGACGGGGAAATCATAGACCCAGCCTTGAACATCTTGCGGCAGACCTAGAAATGCCGGGCCGCAATCAGCCGGATCAAGCATGGTGGCAATCGCGTTGGGCAGTGACTGAATGATCTGGGCCGGATGACAGATTCGATCCCAGTAACGCGTCAGCGGTTTGAACGCATCGTTCACACCGAAGGTGGGATCGTCGAAATTTTCAAGCTGCTGCAATACCGGATCGGGTAAACGGGTGATAAAGGTATCGCCGCACAAGAGCAGCATCGGCAGGCGGTTCGCGTGCGCCAGCGCCGCCGAATTCAGGAGATTCGCCGTACCCGGGCCAGCAGAGGCGGTACAGAACATCATGCGTTGTCGGCAATAATATTTGGCGTAGGCTGCCGCGGCAAAGCCCATGCTCTGTTCGTTCTGACCTCTATAGAGCGGCAGTTCTTCGCGGTGGTCGTAGAGCGCTTCGCCAAGGCAGGTAACATTGCCATGGCCGAATATTCCGAAGCCACCACCGAACAGACGCTGTTCCTGCCCGTCGATAACTATAAACTGGCTGGCAAGCCACCGCACAATCGCCTGTGCCATTGTGAGTTGAATAGTCTGATCTGCCTTTCCCATAGTTTCTATACCTTAGCCCGCATTATTCACGGGATTGACGGAATCTAACTTGATCTATTATTCCACAGAGAATTTTATCTGTTGCAAATATCAGTTAAGTATTCGACGCGAGAAGAAAATCCACTGTGAATTCGCTTGCTGTGAATAGATCAGGTTGGCGCGATATCCTCGCCCCCCCCCCATGAATAATGCGGGTTAGATTCTGCATCCGGCAATGAGTGCCGACTTTCAGGTTGAGGTTTGGAAACACTGAGGATACAATAAATGCAACCGGTTGCAAACCATTATTAAGGCACACAGAAATGACTATCAGAATTGGAAATGCACCCTGCTCCTGGGGGGTGGAATTTGCGCAGGACGATAGAAACCCCGACTGGCAAACCGTGCTCAAAGAATGCTCTGACGCCGGCTACACCGGTATCGAGCTGGGACCCGTCGGATTCATGCCTGAAGACCCGGTGCAACTTGCAGATGCGCTGGCCGAGCACAGCCTTGAATTAATCGGCGGTGTGGTATTTCGAGCCTTCCACGATAAAAACCAGTGGGACGATGTTCTCGATGGCGCAAAGCGCACCTGCCAGGCGCTTAAAGCACACGGCGCCAGCCATTTTGTTCTGATCGACTCTATCTCTCCGCGGCGCGCACCTACCGCCGGCCGCGCCAGCGAAGCCGCTCAGATGGATAGCAGCGAGTGGCAGGGCTACCGTGAACGCATAGAAACAGTTGCAAAAATCGGCCGTGATGAATACGGGCTGATTCCCGAAATTCATCCGCACGCAGGCGGTTTTATGGATTTTGAACCTGAAGTCGAAAAGCTGCTTCAGGAAGTAGACGCCGATCTGCTAAAGATCTGCATCGATACAGGCCACTGCACTTATGCAGGCTTTGACCCGGTCGCCTTCATGAAACGGCACATGGATCGCATCACCTATGTGCATTTCAAAAACACCGATGCCAGGGTAAAAGCCGAGGTAATTGCCAATCGCACCGGTTTCTACGACGCTTGCGGGCAAGGTATTTTCTGCCACCTGGCACAGGGCGAAGTAGACTTCCAGCAAGTGCGGCAATTGCTACTCGATAGCGGTTACGAAGGCTGGTGTACTATAGAACAGGATTGCGACCCGACCCTCGACCCCGACCCGCTCGGCGACGCTCGCATTAATCGCGAATACCTGCAATCGATCGGCTTCGCCTGACACGGTATAGAATCTATGAAAAAACTAAAATGGGGCATGATTGGCGGCGGTGACGGCAGTCAGATCGGACCGGCCCACCGACTGGGCTCAGGGCTGGACGGCTTGTTTGAATTTACCGCAGGAGCACTGGATCACCGGCCCGACGAAGGCCGGCGCTTCGGGCAGCAACTGGGGCTCGACAGCGATCGGGCCTATGGCGACTGGCAGGAAATGCTGGCCGCAGAAAACGCCCGCGAGGACCGCATCGATCTGGTCACCGTGGCCACTCCAAACGCCACTCACTTTGCTATAACCAAAGCCTTCCTGGAAGCTGGTTTTCATGTTCTATGTGAAAAGCCCATGACCATGACTGTCGAAGAAGGCGAAGAGATCGTACGCGTTGCCAAAGCGACCGGGCAGCTATGCGCGGTTAATTATGGCTATACCGGCTATTCTCTGGTCCGCCATATGAAAGCCATGATTGCCCGCGGTGATCTGGGCGAGATTCGACTGGTGCACACTGAGTTCGCACACGGTCATCACGCCGATGCTGCCGATGCCGACAACCCGCGCGTTCGCTGGCGTTACGATCCGGCACAGGTCGGTGTCTCTGCGCAGTTTGCAGACTGCGGAATTCACGCCATGCACATGGCAGGTTTTGTTACCGGACAACAGGTTACCTCGCTCGCTGCAGATACCGTTTCATGTATCGCTTCACGGCAGCTCGAAGACGATGCCATGGTAAATTTCCGCATGGACGGCGGCACAGTTGGCAGACTATGGACTTCATCAATCGCTATCGGCCGCCAGCATGGCCTGACCATACAGGTCTTTGGTGAAAAAGGCGGCCTGAGATGGGCGCAGGAGCAGCCCAATCAGTTATTCTGGATGCCACTCAACGAGCGCCTGCAGATTATCGAGCGAGGTGAAAGCGACCTTTCTCCTGAGGCCGACCGCACCACACGCGTGACTATCGGCCATGCGGAAGGCATGCCGCTGGCATTTGCCAACATCTATAAAGATCTGGCCGAAGCGATCAACGCTCATAAGGAAGGCCGTGTGGTTGACCCGGCAGCAGATTTATTTCCACGCGCCGAAGACGGATTGCGTTCTATGGCCGCGGTGAATGCAGTCGCGGAGTCCGGCAAAGCCGATGCGGCCTGGGTCGATGCCCGCCCGCCCATGTTCCGATAAACTAACGAGGCTGGTCCGGAAAATAACCAGGCCGCCTCTTAACCCTGGTGTTACATAAAATTCCGGCCCAGAACCGCTGCGCTGCTTCTATAGCTGCATCTATGGCGCTGTACTCATTTTTCCTGAATATCACTTGG
>MDLA01000062.1 GCA_001730015.1 Chromatiales bacterium (ex Bugula neritina AB1)
AGGTGGCGGTATCACCCGCGACGATTTTACCTACCCCACCAGCAACAAGCAGCTGTGTTTTTTGCAGCATATCTATCGTGGTTTGCATGCCGGAGGCCGTGCCGCGGTAGTGTTGCCAGACAATGTGTTGTTTGAAGAAGGTGTGGGTACAAAGATACGTACCGATCTATTGGATAAATGCAATCTGCACACCGTATTGCGATTGCCAACCGGCATTTTCTATGCTGCCGGTGTGAAAACCAATGTGCTGTTCTTTACTCGTGGTAAGACTGACGCTGGTAATACAAAAGCTGTGTGGTTTTACGATATGCGTACCAACATGCAGCAGTTTGGCAAACGTGCGCCGTTGACGCTGGCGCACTTTAAAGAGTTTGAGAAGTGTTATGGCAAGAAGGCCGATGGTACTAGTAAGCGTAAGGAGGAGACGGAAGACGGGGCAGGGGAAGAGTCCCGTTTTCGGTGTTTTACGCGGGAGGATATAGCGAAGCGTGGGGATAATCTTGATATCAGCTGGTTGAAGGATGATGATGCCCAGAGCGGGGAGGATCTGGCGGAGCCGGATGTTATTGCGGCGATGATACGGGAGCGGTTGGGGGCAGCGTTGGAGGAGATGGATGCTTTGGGTGAGTTGTTGGAGGGCAAGGCCTAATGTCCGGGAGTCGATATGTCACCTAAAGCTGAGTTAGAGCTAAATGTGATGGTTCCATCATATTGGGCTATGAGTTCCCTAGATGAGCTAGGCGATTGGTTAGGAGGTGGAACACCTTCTAAGTCTAATAGTGCGTATTGGACAGGTGGAACTGTCCCCTGGGTATCTCCTAAAGATATGAAGCGATCTTTCATTGATTCTGCAATGGATAGGATAACCGAAGCGGCTGTTGTGGGCTCTGCCGCGAAATTTGTACCACCAAACTCAATCCTCGTTGTAACTCGTAGTGGAATACTTGAACGAGTCTTACCTGTTGCTATTAATACTGTCATAGTGACAGTTAACCAAGATATCAAAGCTCTTGTCCCTTATGACGATATTGAGCCGGTATTTGTATTTTATTATTTGAAATCACATGATCGAAAAATTCGTGAGTTGTGTGCAAAAACCGGTACAACAGTAGCAAGTGTCGATTTGCCTAAGCTTCGTATGTACCCGGTCGGGATACCACCAAGAGCAGAACAAACCCGAATCGTATCAGCAATCGAGTCACTTCAAGAGCGCAGTTCCCGAACACGGGGTTTGCTTGCAGAAGTAAAGCCACTAATCGCCCAGCTTCGCCAGAGTGTGCTGCGAAGTGCCTTCAGCGGTCGCCTGACCGCTGAATGGCGTTCGAAACAAAACACTTTGCTTAGTGAGAACATAACAGCAACAGAACAAGCCGCTCCAGCTGTAGAAGCCGTTCCAGCTGCTCCACCCGCACAAACAGCCCCACCCACAGGTGGCGCCAGCAAAAAAGGCCAGCATACGCAACAACCCGAAGCAGACACCAACGGCTCCCCACAAAGCACCGATACAAAGTTCGAGACCGCCACCGAACTGCTCCAGCGCATCCGAACCGAACGCCGCCAGAAGTGGGAAGTCGCCCAACTCGCCGCCTTCGAGGCTAAAGGTAAAAAGCCAACTAAGGGTTGGCAGGAGAAGTATCGGGAGCCTGCGCCGGTTGATGATTCGGAGTTGCCGGAATTGCCGGAGGGGTGGTGTTGGACAAATATGAATGAACTAAGCCACTGGGCGATGTATGGGCCGCGATTCTCTAGCGATGCTTATGAAGAGAGTGGTGCACTTGTATTACGTACAACAGACTTTTCGGACGACGGGAGCATTAATCTAGATACACCGCCTAAAATACCGCTCGATGCTGAAACGATGGAGAAATACCGTGTAAGCAAAGGGGATTTGCTTATCACTAGAACCGGTAGTCTCGGGACTTTGGCGGTTTATCCAGGTGGCGCAGATGCGATAGCCGGGGCTTTTCTAATTCACTTCAGACTAGCCGCTGCAATTGAGTTGAGCTGGTGGGTGTTTCACTATCTGAAGGGGCCTTATGGCCAGCGATATTTGATCGAAAAGGGCACAGGTACGGGTCGACCAAACCTGAATATGCCTAGTATAAATTCTATCCCGATACCACTGGCCCCACATTCGGAGTTAGTAGAGATTTTGAAAAAGCTTAGCGAAAACAGTGGAGGCATGGACAAAGTATCAACACTTGTCTCTTCACTAGAACAATCCCTAACCCAACTAGACCAATCAATCCTCTCAAAAGCCTTCAGAGGCGAGCTAGTCCCTCAAGACCCAAACGACGAACCCGCCGCCGAACTCCTCGCCCGCATCCGTGCGACCCGCGATGCGACTGCCGCAAAGAAAAAGACCTTGAAAAAGAAAGCCGCAAGCAAAATGAAGAAAAAGCAATCTGAGCAGAAAACCAGTTAATGGATCAAGTGCAGCTACAAACCTGTCTGGACCAACTGATTGCTGGTTGGGAGAACGAAGTAGTGGAATTTAAGTCGGTTGGTGATTCCTATTCTACTTCGGAGATTGGTAAGTATTTCTCTGCACTCTCAAATGAAGCGAACCTACGTAGTCATGAACGGGCATGGTTGGTACTTGGAATAGACAATAATACACGGCGTGTCGTTGGAAGTTCGTATCGTGAGGATCATGAACGCCTTCATAGTTTAAAGCACCAGATCGCACAAAATACCACGCCGTCAATCACTTTGCGGGAAATACATGTGCTTGACGCGCATGAGGGAAGAGTAATACTGCTCGAAATTCCGCCTGCACCACAAGGCATGCCGATAGCTTGGAATGGGCACTACTATGCCCGTGCGGGTGAAAGTCTGGCCTCGCTTAGCCTGGACAAACAAGATGAGATTCGTGCACAGAGTGGTGTTTCTGATTGGACTGCTCAAGTGGTTGAAGGGGCGTCTGTAGGTCATCTTGATCCGAAAGCTCTGGAAAATGCCAGAGAGGCATTTTCCAGAAAGTACACTAATCGCTTTGAAGACGGCGAGGTGATGGGATGGTCGGATGAGGTGTTTCTCAACCGTGCAAAGCTGACTATAGAGAGCAGGATTACCCGTGCAGCCCTTTTGTTGCTTGGACGGCCCGAGTCTTCGCACCTGCTAACGCCCCATCCTGTACAGATGACCTGGAAGCTTGAGGGGCCGGAGCGAGCGTATGAGCATTTCGGTCCTCCATTTCTTCTCAATACCACCGCTCTTTACCAAAAAATTCGTAACGTTCAGTTGCGTCTACTGCCGGAAGATCAGCTACTCGCCATTGAGGTGGCGAAATATGATCAGAAGATTGTTATGGAGGCACTGCACAATTGTATTACTCATCAGGACTATGGCCGAAACGGCCGTATCTCGTTTATTGAATATCCTGATCGTTTGGTTCTTGAAAATGAAGGCGATTTTTTTGAAGGCAAGCCGGCCGATTATATTGCTGGCAACAAGACACCAAGGCGCTACCGTAACCCTTTTCTTGCCCAGGCAATGGTAGAGCTGAATATGATTGATACGATGGGTTATGGCATCCACGAGATGTATATGGGGCAGCGCCGACGTTATTTTCCAATGCCAGATTATGATCTAGGCGAAGCCGCTTCAGTGAGAATGACCATCCACGGAAAAATTGTTGATCCTGCATTTAGCCGTATGCTTTTTCAAAACAGCGACCTGCTTCTTGATGAGGTGCTGGCACTGGATCGTGTACAGAAAAAATTACCGCTCGATGATGATGCGATGATCAAACACTTACGCAGAAGGAATCTTATAGAAGGCCGGAAACCGAATTTCTACATCTCCGCCAATATAGCCGCTGCCGTTGACGCGAAAGAGGCCTACATACACACCCGCGGCCAGGACGACAAGTTTTACAGCGCCCTCGTTCTGGACTATTTGCAAAAATATCAATCCGCGTCCCGTCAGGACCTGAACAAGTTGCTGTGGGACAAGCTGAGTGACGTGCTGGACGATGAGCAAAAAGAAAACAAAATGAGCAATCTGCTGACAAATATGAGGCGTGCCGGGAAGATAACCAATACAGGGTCGCGGCGCGCATCTGAGTGGAAAATTGCAGAATAATGCAGAATAAAATGCAGAATGGAAAGTTGTTAAGTTTATGATATATAAGGTATAAGTGAAATTAAATTAGTGGGATTGGCAGATATAAACTCGCTCTGTTGTCAGATGCCTGCGGATTTTCGGTGTCCTTTCGCCAAGCTAGCGCAACTCTGAAAATCCTGCATGGTGCAATGACCCCCAGAGAGGGAAACAGGGGTCGGAAACAGGGGTCAGGATAGTTATGTAACATTCAACCTACTCTCAATCTCCACTAAAACCCACTTTAGATAACCGTGTTCGAGCCTACTGCTGATAAACTTTACAGTCGACGAAACACTCCCCCGATGCGTCAATGAAAATCTCGCGGCTACTTTCTTCTGCGACCCATCTCCAATTCTTTGACAACAACATATCGCCACTTGCCTTGGCACATTTCTTTGCTGCCTACCCGGCTTTCTCTCAACTAGATCCTCCACTGTGACGCCAAACAATCCTGATATCACATTAATTATTTCGTCCATTTCTGGTCGATGACTGCTACGTCCGACACATCGGTTGCAACAACATGATGCTCTCGCTCATCATAAATACCCTTTCGGAATTCTTTGTCACCAAACACTCCGGTCAGACAGTCCCCTCCGTAGAATTCTTTTGTAAGCGCATCATTTCCCCTCAGTACAAACTCTTCATAGCTTTCAAATTGATTTGCTCTCCCAAGTGACCTGTACGTCATATCTCGTCTCAGCCAACAGGGCGCTTTTGCTTTGTCTATATAAGCAGGATAGCTGGACCATTTGTGGGTACGTAACACATCTGATGGCGCTCCTTTTACTTCCAGCGGATTGCGATGGATGTACCGGCTAACTTGCAAAAGGTAGGCATCTTCATCTACCAGAATTGATTTGTATCGCCCTCGAAATAACGGGCCGTCCGTTTTCTTTAACCGATTGTATCGCTGCGTGTACAGTCCATTGATATGACGCATGATTTGATCTAGGTTTGCCAGCGGCGTCTCTATCAGCAAATGATAATGGTTTCCCATTAGACAATACGCGTGAAACTTCGCTTCGTATCGCTCGTATGTTTCTTCCAGAGTTTTAAGAAACGCATCATAGTAAGCCTCCCCATGATAGATCCATTTTCGTCCACGCCCTCTATTCATGACGTGGTAAAACGCATTCTTGTATTGCACTCGCGCCGATCTGGGCATTTACTTCTACCGCTCACTACTTCGACTACCACCTTATCACACTACTTTCATTCTTCAACTGCGCTTTGATTCATACATAACTATCCTGACCCCTGATGACTCTGATGATACTCTTTCTTGTTATGATGAGGCAGTTCCAATATCCCCGAGTCTGTTGGTAATACGTTTGCTGTGAACAGTAAAGTTACAATTCAGTCGCCGAATTTCCAGTTTCTGGCATCGGTAGATCCCATGTTAGTCGAGCTTGGCGCCCGCGCAGAGCGTTATGCGCTGGACGACCCGAACACGTCCATGATCAAAGTGCGGCAACTCGGTGAGCTGTTGGCGAAATTCGTCGCGGCGAAATCCGGCGTGCAGACGGGCGGCCAGCATTACGGCCAACGTGACCTCATCGACGACCTCTTTCGTGCCCGCGCCATACCGGCAGAGATTAAGACGCTTTTCCATACCATCCGCATGGAGGGCAATGGCGCTAATCACGCTATGGAAGGGCATCAGGGGCAGGCGATCACCCTGTTGCGACATGCTCGAAATGTCGCCGTGTGGTTCTACCGATCCCATGTCGATGGTAATAGGAAACTTGGCGGATTTTCCCCTCCAGTCCCCACGGCAGATACAAGCCAGGAAGCACAAGACGAAATAGCGCGACTAAAAGCGCTTTACGAGCAGGCAGAGGCCGAAAAGCAGAAACTCGCCGGTATCGCGGCAGACGAGGCCGAATTGCGCAAAATGGCCGAGGAAGACCGCGAAACGGCTTTTGAAGAGTTGAACACGGCGCTTGAACTGGCTGATGAGACAGAGCAGGCGAGGGCCGCCAATGACGAACGGCTTGCCAGGTTAACCGAAAAGCTCAACAGCCAGGCGACAACGGTCAATCTGTCCGCTGAAAACAGAGCCCTGCAGGCCAGCCACAACGAACAAGTGGTGAAGGAAGAGCTGTCAGAGGCAGACACCCGCGAAATCATAGACATGCAGCTACGGGCGGCGGGGTGGATGGCAAACTCCACCAGGCTCCGGCACGGCCTGGGTGCGCGACCCCACAAGGGGCATGATCTAGCCATTGCCGAATGGCCAACCGGAGAAGGTAAAGACAAAGGACGAGCCGACTACGTATTGTTCCGGGGATTGATGCCGGTTGCCGTGGTAGAGGCGAAGAAGGAAAATGTTGATGTATCCGGTGCCATTACGCAGGCCAAGCGATACAGCCGTGATTACAAGCCGGGCGCCGATGAAATATCCCCGGGTGGCCCCTGGGCCACCAGCGACACCGAATATAAAATACCGTTCCTGTATTCCTCTAACGGGCGGGCCTATCTCAAGCAGCTGAAAACCAAAAGTGGCACCTGGTTTCTGGATGCCCGGCGCAGCACCAACAACCCGTACCCGCTTGACGGCTGGCACAGCCCGCTCGAACTCAAGCAAATGCTCGATACAGACAACGCCGCGGCCGAGGCGGCGCTGCAAAATGAATCAACCGATTACCTGCCACTGCGCTACTACCAGCACGATGCGGTAACCGCCGTGGAGCAGGCCATTGTAAACGGCCAGCGCGCCATGCTGGTGGCCATGGCCACCGGTACCGGTAAAACCCGTACCTGTATTGCCCTGTGTTACCGGTTGATCAAAGCGCGTCGCTTCCGCCGCATTCTGTTTCTGGTTGATCGCACCAGTCTGGGCACACAAACCGAAGATTCACTCAAAGAGCTTAAAATCGACAACCTGCAAACCTTTGCAGATATCTATGATGTGAAGTCGCTGGGCGATATCACCCCGGACGCAGACACCAAGTTTCAAATTGCCACCATACAAGGCATGGTCAAACGCCTGCTGATCGATGGCGATGGCAGCTCGATGCCCACCGTCGGTCAGTATGATTGCATTGTGGTAGATGAATGTCACCGCGGCTATAACCTCGATCAGGAGCTCTCCGATAACGAGCTCAACTTCCGTGACGAGAGTGATTACATCTCCAAATACTCACGGGTGCTGGAGTATTTTGATGCGGTGAAAATCGGCCTCACAGCAACGCCCGCTATTCACACCACCGAGATATTCGGCGGTGATGATAAATTGCCAATCTACCAGTACAGCTATCGGCAAGCGGTGCTGGACGGCTACCTGGTTGATCACGAGCCGCCGCTGCAGATAAAAACCAAATTATCTGAAGAGGGTATTCGCTGGGAGGCCAATGAACAGGTTACGGTGTACAACACCCGCAATCACCAGACCGAGCTATTTAACACCCCCGATGTCATTGAATTTGAAATCGACAAATTCAACAAGGCAGTTATCAACGAAAACTTCAACCGTATTGTCTGTGAGCAGCTGGCCAGAATCATTGACCCGACGCTGCCCGGCAAAACCCTGATCTACTGCGTCACCGATCTGCACGCAGATGCCATTGTCATTGAGCTAAAAGACGCATTCAAAAAACAGTATGGCCAGGTAGAAGACAATGCCGTGAAAAAGATCACCGGCACCGCAGACAAACCGCTTGAGCTCATACGCCGCTACAAAAACGAGCAACTGCCCAATGTTGTCGTAACGGTTGATCTGCTCACCACCGGCATTGATGTACCACAGATTGACAAGCTTGTATTCATGCGGCGCGTGCGCAGCCGAATCCTGTATGACCAGATGATCGGTCGTGGTACACGCCTGTGCGAAGATCTCTATGGTGCCGGGAATAGCAAAGTCTGCTTTCAGATTATTGACTGCGTGGATATGTACAGCACGCTCCTGAACTACACCGACATGAAGCCCGTCGTCACGCGCCCCAACACCACCTATACCCAATTGATTGATGAACTGGCTGGCGCCTCCAGTGAAGAAGACCGACAGGTTATCGTTGATCAGCTGGTGGCCAAACTACAGCGCAGTAAACGCCGGATTCAAGGCGAGAGAGCCACCGAATTCGACAATCTCACCGGCATGGCCCCCGAATCACTGGTAACGCAAATTAGAAGCTCAACCCCGGCACAAGTCGCCGAATGGTTCGCAGACAAAACCGGCCTGGTCGAATTTCTAGACAGCAAAGCCGCTGGTGACCCGCCAAAACTATATATCTCGGATGCGGAAGATGAAGTCAGAGAGGTAGTCAGAGGCTACGGCAAGAATAACCAGCGGCCGAAAGACTACCTGGAAGAGTTCCGTGGCTTCATCATCGAAAACCAGGACAAAGTCGCCGCCATCAACCTGTGCGCCACCCGCCCGCATCAGCTCACACGACAGTCCCTGCAGGAACTGCAAAACCAGTTAGTTTCGCAAGGTTACAACGAGATACAGCTGCGTACCGCCTGGCGTGAAGCCAACAACGTTGATATCGCCGCCACCATCATCGGTTACATCCGCAACGCGATCCTCGACATGCCAGTTGAACCTTACGAAGATCGGGTAAACTACGCCATGCGCCGGATACTGGCGTCGCAGAACTGGACGCAACCGCAACGCCAGTGGCTGGACCGTATAGGCAAGCAGTTTGTGCAGAATACTCTGGTTGACCGAGCAGCCCTTGATGAAGGCGTGTTTCGAGCCAACGGGGGCTTTAAGCGGCTGGATAAAGTGTTTGATGGAAACCTGGCCCATGTACTTGAGCAAATCAGCGAGCAGATATGGGCAGCCCCGGCTCAGTAGCGTTGCAATCAGGAGTAAGCCTTGGCTGGAAAGGTTGAAGAAATAAAGAATGAGATAAATCAGATGTCTGTGGATCAGCTGAAGGAATTTCGTGCGTGGTACGAAGAATTTGATTCATCAGTCCGGGATGCGCAAATCGAAGAAGATGCTCAGATTGGCAAACTGGATGATTTGGCAAGCAAAGCACTCCTTGATCACAAAGCCGGTAACACAAACAGGCTATGAGCCATTCCCACCCATGCTCCGGGTTATCTGAATTGCGCACCGAATAATTAAAGAACCCTCCTGATGGCAGGTATCCCCGACAGGGGGTGTAACACTAGCGAACAAACAAGCAATGAAAACCCGAACATGAATACACAGGAAATAGTCGCCAAGCTCTGGAGCATGTGCGACGTACTGCGTGACGACGGCATCACCTATCAGGACTATGTCACCGAGCTGACCTACCTGCTGTTTCTAAAAATGATGCAGGAAACCGATAAAGAAAGCGCATTGCCTGTTGGCTATCGCTGGTCTGATCTGGTGGCAAAAGAAGGCGTGGAGCAACTTAAGTACTACCGTCAGTTACTGGTACATCTGGGAACTGATGGCAAAGGGCGAGTGCAGGCAATATTTAACAACGCCAACTCATCGCTCAAAAAGCCGCGCAATCTGCTAAAACTGGTGACCGATATTGATGCACTCGACTGGTACAGCGCGCGGAGTGAGGGGCTGGGTGATCTGTACGAAGGTTTGCTAGAAAAAAACGCTAACGAAAAAAAATCAGGCGCCGGTCAGTACTTCACGCCACGCCCGTTGATCGAAAGCATCATCAACGTCACCAAACCCCAGGCTGGTGAAGTGATACAAGACCCGGCAGCTGGTACCGGCGGTTTTCTTACCCATGCCGATCGCTACATCAAAGAACACACCAGTGACTTGTTCGATCTAGATACAGCCGAGCAGAAGTTTCAAACCAATAAAGCCTATCACGCCGTTGAGCTGGTAGACGACACCCATCGGCTGTTGCTCATGAATGTGATGCTACACGGCATGGACGGCACCTTCGAATCCGGTGACACCATGGGTGATGTCGGCAAAGGCATGGCAAAAGCCCATGTCGTACTCACCAACCCGCCATTCGGTACCAAAAAAGGCGGCGGTATAACCCGTGACGATTTTACCTACCCCACCAGTAACAAGCAGCTGTGCTTTTTGCAGCATATCTATCGCGGCCTGCATGCCGGTGGCCGAGCCGCAGTAGTGTTGCCAGACAATGTGTTGTTTGAAGAAGGTGTGGGTACAAAGATACGCACCGATCTACTCGACAAATGCAATCTGCACACCGTATTGCGATTGCCTACCGGCATTTTCTATGCGGCCGGTGTGAAAACCAATGTGCTGTTTTTTACCCGCGGTAAGTCTGACACTGGTAATACAAAAGCTGTGTGGTTTTATGATATGCGTACCAACATGCAGCAGTTTGGTAAACGGGCACCGTTGACGCTGGCGCACTTTGAAGAGTTTGAGAAGTGTTATGGCAAGAAGGCGGATGGTACTAGTAAGCGTAAGGAAGAGACGGGAGACGGGGCAGGGGAAGAGTCGCGTTTTCGGTGTTTTACGCGGGAGGATATAGCGAAGCGCGTGGATAATCTTGATATCAGTTGGTTGAAGGATGATGATGCCCAGAGCGGGGAGGATCTGGCGGAGCCGGATGTTATTGCGGCGATGATACGGGAGCGGTTGGGGGCAGCGTTGGAGGAGATGGATGCTTTGGGTGAGTTGTTGGAGGGCAAGGCCTAATGTCCGGGAGTCGATATGTCACCTAAAGCTGAGTTAGAGCTAAATGTGATGGTTCCATCATATTGGGCTATGAGTTCCCTAGATGAGCTAGGCGATTGGTTAGGAGGTGGAACACCTTCTAAGTCTAATAGTGCGTATTGGACAGGTGGAACTGTCCCCTGGGTATCTCCTAAAGATATGAAGCGATCTTTCATTGATTCTGCAATGGATAGGATAACCGAAGCGGCTGTTGTGGGCTCTGCCGCGAAATTTGTACCACCAAACTCAATCCTCGTTGTAACTCGTAGTGGAATACTTGAACGAGTCTTACCTGTTGCTATTAATACTGTCATAGTGACAGTTAACCAAGATATCAAAGCTCTTGTCCCTTATGACGATATTGAGCCGGTATTTGTATTTTATTATTTGAAATCACATGATCGAAAAATTCGTGAGTTGTGTGCAAAAACCGGTACAACAGTAGCAAGTGTCGATTTGCCTAAGCTTCGTATGTACCCGGTCGGGATACCACCAAGAGCAGAACAAACCCGAATCGTATCAGCAATCGAGTCACTTCAAGAGCGCAGTTCCCGAACACGGGGTTTGCTTGCAGAAGTAAAGCCACTAATCGCCCAGCTTCGCCAGAGTGTGCTGCGAAGTGCCTTCAGCGGTCGCCTGACCGCTGAATGGCGTTCGAAACAAAACACTTTGCTTAGTGAGAACATAACAGCAACAGAACAAGCCGCTCCAGCTGTAGAAGCCGTTCCAGCTGCTCCACCCGCACAAACAGCCCCACCCACAGGTGGCGCCAGCAAAAAAGGCCAGCATACGCAACAACCCGAAGCAGACACCAACGGCTCCCCACAAAGCACCGATACAAAGTTCGAGACCGCCACCGAACTGCTCCAGCGCATCCGAACCGAACGCCGCCAGAAGTGGGAAGTCGCCCAACTCGCCGCCTTCGAGGCTAAAGGTAAAAAGCCAACTAAGGGTTGGCAGGAGAAGTATCGGGAGCCTGCGCCGGTTGATGATTCGGAGTTGCCGGAATTGCCGGAGGGGTGGTGTTGGACAAATATGAATGAACTAAGCCACTGGGCGATGTATGGGCCGCGATTCTCTAGCGATGCTTATGAAGAGAGTGGTGCACTTGTATTACGTACAACAGACTTTTCGGACGACGGGAGCATTAATCTAGATACACCGCCTAAAATACCGCTCGATGCTGAAACGATGGAGAAATACCGTGTAAGCAAAGGGGATTTGCTTATCACTAGAACCGGTAGTCTCGGGACTTTGGCGGTTTATCCAGGTGGCGCAGATGCGATAGCCGGGGCTTTTCTAATTCACTTCAGACTAGCCGCTGCAATTGAGTTGAGCTGGTGGGTGTTTCACTATCTGAAGGGGCCTTATGGCCAGCGATATTTGATCGAAAAGGGCACAGGTACGGGTCGACCAAACCTGAATATGCCTAGTATAAATTCTATCCCGATACCACTGGCCCCACATTCGGAGTTAGTAGAGATTTTGAAAAAGCTTAGCGAAAACAGTGGAGGCATGGACAAAGTATCAACACTTGTCTCTTCACTAGAACAATCCCTAACCCAACTAGACCAATCAATCCTCTCAAAAGCCTTCAGAGGCGAGCTAGTCCCTCAAGACCCAAACGACGAACCCGCCGCCGAACTCCTCGCCCGCATCCGTGCGACCCGCGATGCGACTGCCGCAAAGAAAAAGACCTTGAAAAAGAAAGCCGCAAGCAAAATGAAGAAAAAGCAATCTGAGCAGAAAACCAGTTAATGGATCAAGTGCAGCTACAAACCTGTCTGGACCAACTGATTGCTGGTTGGGAGAACGAAGTAGTGGAATTTAAGTCGGTTGGTGATTCCTATTCTACTTCGGAGATTGGTAAGTATTTCTCTGCACTCTCAAATGAAGCGAACCTACGTAGTCATGAACGGGCATGGTTGGTACTTGGAATAGACAATAATACACGGCGTGTCGTTGGAAGTTCGTATCGTGAGGATCATGAACGCCTTCATAGTTTAAAGCACCAGATCGCACAAAATACCACGCCGTCAATCACTTTGCGGGAAATACATGTGCTTGACGCGCATGAGGGAAGAGTAATACTGCTCGAAATTCCGCCTGCACCACAAGGCATGCCGATAGCTTGGAATGGGCACTACTATGCCCGTGCGGGTGAAAGTCTGGCCTCGCTTAGCCTGGACAAACAAGATGAGATTCGTGCACAGAGTGGTGTTTCTGATTGGACTGCTCAAGTGGTTGAAGGGGCGTCTGTAGGTCATCTTGATCCGAAAGCTCTGGAAAATGCCAGAGAGGCATTTTCCAGAAAGTACACTAATCGCTTTGAAGACGGCGAGGTGATGGGATGGTCGGATGAGGTGTTTCTCAACCGTGCAAAGCTGACTATAGAGAGCAGGATTACCCGTGCAGCCCTTTTGTTGCTTGGACGGCCCGAGTCTTCGCACCTGCTAACGCCCCATCCTGTACAGATGACCTGGAAGCTTGAGGGGCCGGAGCGAGCGTATGAGCATTTCGGTCCTCCATTTCTTCTCAATACCACCGCTCTTTACCAAAAAATTCGTAACGTTCAGTTGCGTCTACTGCCGGAAGATCAGCTACTCGCCATTGAGGTGGCGAAATATGATCAGAAGATTGTTATGGAGGCACTGCACAATTGTATTACTCATCAGGACTATGGCCGAAACGGCCGTATCTCGTTTATTGAATATCCTGATCGTTTGGTTCTTGAAAATGAAGGCGATTTTTTTGAAGGCAAGCCGGCCGATTATATTGCTGGCAACAAGACACCAAGGCGCTACCGTAACCCTTTTCTTGCCCAGGCAATGGTAGAGCTGAATATGATTGATACGATGGGTTATGGCATCCACGAGATGTATATGGGGCAGCGCCGACGTTATTTTCCAATGCCAGATTATGATCTAGGCGAAGCCGCTTCAGTGAGAATGACCATCCACGGAAAAATTGTTGATCCTGCATTTAGCCGTATGCTTTTTCAAAACAGCGACCTGCTTCTTGATGAGGTGCTGGCACTGGATCGTGTACAGAAAAAATTACCGCTCGATGATGATGCGATGATCAAACACTTACGCAGAAGGAATCTTATAGAAGGCCGGAAACCGAATTTCTACATCTCCGCCAATATAGCCGCTGCCGTTGACGCGAAAGAGGCCTACATACACACCCGCGGCCAGGACGACAAGTTTTACAGCGCCCTCGTTCTGGACTATTTGCAAAAATATCAATCCGCGTCCCGTCAGGACCTGAACAAGTTGCTGTGGGACAAGCTGAGTGACGTGCTGGACGATGAGCAAAAAGAAAACAAAATGAGCAATCTGCTGACAAATATGAGGCGTGCCGGGAAGATAACCAATACAGGGTCGCGGCGCGCATCTGAGTGGAAAATTGCAGAATAATGCAGAATAAAATGCAGAATGGAAAGTTGTTAAGTTTATGATATATAAGGTATAAGTGAAATTAAATTAGTGGGATTGGCAGATATAAACTCGCTCTGTTGTCAGATGCCTGCGGATTTTCGGTGTCCTTTCGCCAAGCTAGCGCAACTCTGAAAATCCTGCATGGTGCAATGACCCCCAGAGAGGGAAACAGGGGTCGGAAACAGGGGTCAGGATAGTTATGTAACATTCAACCTACTCTCAATCTCCACTAAAACCCACTTTAGATAACCGTGTTCGAGCCTACTGCTGATAAACTTTACAGTCGACGAAACACTCCCCCGATGCGTCAATGAAAATCTCGCGGCTACTTTCTTCTGCGACCCATCTCCAATTCTTTGACAACAACATATCGCCACTTGCCTTGGCACATTTCTTTGCTGCCTACCCGGCTTTCTCTCAACTAGATCCTCCACTGTGACGCCAAACAATCCTGATATCACATTAATTATTTCGTCCATTTCTGGTCGATGACTGCTACGTCCGACACATCGGTTGCAACAACATGATGCTCTCGCTCATCATAAATACCCTTTCGGAATTCTTTGTCACCAAACACTCCGGTCAGACAGTCCCCTCCGTAGAATTCTTTTGTAAGCGCATCATTTCCCCTCAGTACAAACTCTTCATAGCTTTCAAATTGATTTGCTCTCCCAAGTGACCTGTACGTCATATCTCGTCTCAGCCAACAGGGCGCTTTTGCTTTGTCTATATAAGCAGGATAGCTGGACCATTTGTGGGTACGTAACACATCTGATGGCGCTCCTTTTACTTCCAGCGGATTGCGATGGATGTACCGGCTAACTTGCAAAAGGTAGGCATCTTCATCTACCAGAATTGATTTGTATCGCCCTCGAAATAACGGGCCGTCCGTTTTCTTTAACCGATTGTATCGCTGCGTGTACAGTCCATTGATATGACGCATGATTTGATCTAGGTTTGCCAGCGGCGTCTCTATCAGCAAATGATAATGGTTTCCCATTAGACAATACGCGTGAAACCTCGCTTCGTATCGCTCGTATGTTTCTTCCAGAGTTTTAAGAAACGCATCATAGTAGGCCTCACCATGATAGATCCATTTTCGTCCACGCCCTCTATTCATGACGTGGTAAAACGCATTCTCGTATTGCACTCGCGCCGATCTGGGCATTTACTTCTACCGCTCACTACTTCGACTACCACCTTATCACACTACTTTCATTCTTCAACTGCGCTTTGATTCATACATAACTATCCTGACCCCTGATGCCCCTGATGCCTCTGATGCCTCTGATGCCTCTGATGCCTCTGATGACTTGACCCCTGATGACTGACTTTTACAGTCAACATGTCGCTTTATAGTAAATGCTGAAACACGGAACACACACTTCTATTAACCGGCAACAGATATAGCCAGGGCATTGCTATTGACCTGATCAATCAGGTAAATCACCCTGCTCGCTTCTGCATCATCAAACACACCGAGCAACCCCTGATCGTGCTGATGGGTAAACGGCGGCTCGAATAACATTTTTTTCTCGATCACGCCGTTTTTGTTCAGGTAGTCGATAATACTGTTGATAAACGTCATCTGGTCTGCTCGCAGGTTACCTGCCTGAATAAATTCTGCAAAGGCTTCCTGCGCGGCGCTAATGTCCAGACCGACTATGCTGCGAACAAACTCACCCAGTGGCCGGTCACCGTAGTGTTCGATGTAATCCTGCTTACTGCCAGCCTCCTGCTCATCAAACAGGATTGACTCCAGTGCCACAAGATCGGTCTGCGTGATCGGCTTATTGGTTTTCAGTTTCTGTATCACCAGATGATTTGAATTTTTTCTAACATAAGACGCCACTCTGTCCTGATAACTTTGCAACCGGCCATAGGCAGGAATCAGGTCATGGTCCCGAACACCGGACTGATCTAACGTGTCCAGAAATTCAGTGGTGATATGGGTTTGCTTTTCCGACTCCAGATATTTCATCAGATTACGCAGTGCCTGCCGCACTTCTTCCAGCCGATTGACATTAACTGCTTTCCAGAACACTTCGGTTTGCAGGCTTTTAAGCGTTGTTACTTGTGCGGCGATTTCTGCAATATTCTGTTTTTTCAGTAACTCTGCTGCAATGGTGTTGATTTTGGTGACATAGCGTTCTGTGCTGTATGCACCGGTGAGCAAGGCAATCTGATACGTTAAAATCAGCACGTCCAAACGCCGGGCCTTTTCATCGTCTTCAGAGTTGGGCAGTACCACGCTGGATAAGTCGGTATTGATATCGAGCATGTCACTCTTTGATATCTGTTGCCACCGGGCTTTGTCGCTATATTCCACTACCGTTCTTAACTTTGCTTTTACAATGAACCGGTTGTGATCGAGTGCTGCTACCGCTGCGTGTAACTCACCGATATAACCCTCGGCAAGTTCACGCTGCTCGTCAGATGCTTCCGCGTTATCACGGATCAGCAGGGCGACTTCCAGTTTTGCCTCGAAGGTTCTCTGCGTTAGGCTTCTGACCAGCTTGCCTTCTATACCGTCCTTGTTGATTTCAAAGAACTCAAAATTCTCGCAGAAATCGAATATCACAAAATGCGTTTTGTGCTCACCCGGCCCGAACAGGTCTTCGCACAGTCGGGTACCGCGTCCGATCATCTGCCAGAACTTGGTTGATGAGCGCACCAGCTTAAAAAACACCAGGTTCACCACACGCGGTGCATCGACGCCGGTGTCCATCATATCCACAGACACGGCGATCTGCGGGTCGTGCTCAGTGTATTGATCGGTGAAGGTTTCCAAAAGATCTTTGGCTTTGCTTTCATAGTTGTCTATGACGCGCAAAAATTTGCCTGAGTATTCCGGGTAGTTTTTATTAAAGCGCTTTTCGATGAATACTGCGTGGTCATGATTTTTGGCGAAAATAATCGTCTTACCCAGCTTCTCTCCACCCTGCACCTTGATGCCTTCGTTCATCAGGTAGTCCAGCACCTTATCAACCGTGTCTGTATTAAACAGCCACTTGTTGAGTGCAGCGCTGTCTATTTCATCGGGCGCTTCTTCCTGTGTCGGGTCACCGAATTTTTCCTCGTACTGACGCTTTTCCGCATCGGACAGCTCGCTGTATTTAATCCCTTCGCGCTGAAACTTCAGCGGTACAGATTTTGACTTCGGCGGCACCAGATACTTATCTCTGACAGCACTGTCCAGCTCATAGGCAAAAGTCGGGTTATCGTCTTCAATGCCAAATAGGCTGTAGGTATTGTGGTCAACTTCAGTTTTGGGGGTGGCAGTCAACCCGATCAGAAGGGCATCAAAGTAGCTGAAAATAGCGCGGTACTTCTGGTACACCGAGCGGTGCGCCTCATCAATAATAATTAAATCAAAATGCCCTACCCCGTAAAACCGGCTTTCATCATCACCAATACCATCAATGCGATTCATGATGGTGGGGTAAGTGGAAAACACCAGTCGCGTGCCGTCGTCCTCTTTTTCTTTGGTCAGATCAATGGCAGACAGATTCGGTAAATGCTCATTGAATGATTTTTTCGCCTGAGTTACCAGCGCATTGCGATCTGCCAGAAACAACACCCGTTTGGCCCAGTTACACTTGCTGAACATATCCACAATGGCCGCTGCCGTGCGGGTTTTGCCGCTACCGGTCGCCATCACCAGCAGGCTTTGGCGGGCACGACCGCGCAGCTCACCGTCTGCGTTTTGTGTGGCGGTATTTTCAGCTACGCGTTTTATAGCTTCCAGCTGATAAGGGCGACCGGCGATTTCTTTGTTCACGGTAAACTCGCGCAGATCACGACGGGTGTGACGGCGATTGATTACCCGCTGCAATTCATCTTTACTGTAGAAGCCCTGCACTTCACGCTCGGCACTGAACTGATCATCCCACAGAAAGGTTTCAAACCCGTTGGTGTAGAAAATCACCGGGCGCTGGCCATGCATGGCTTGCAGGCAGTCGGCATATAGCTCTGCCTGGCGCTTACCCTTGCGGGCATCTGCCATGGTTTTTTTCGCTTCTATCACTGCCAGCGGCAAACCATAATCCCACAACACGTAATCGGCGTAGCCCACACCACTCGGGTTGGTGCTTTGTGGCATACCGCATACTTCATACTCCAGCTCATAACCCACGCGTAGGTTGGTCCAGCCGCATTCCCTGAGTGACAGATCAATATAGCGCCGACGGGTTTCCGCTTCCGACACTTCCATCGGTACAGCCGTCGCAACATCAACGGATTCTTCACGCGCCTGCTTTAGTTCCGCAAGTTCTGCCTGTGCTTTTTCCAGCTGTGCTTTTATCTGTGCATTGGTTTTTGCCTGTTCAATGCGTTCTTTTTCTGCCGCCCGCGCTTCACGGTTTTTATGGTCAATTTTGTCCTGCAGTTTTTTTAACTGCTTTGCTTCCTGTGCGGCATTAGTGGCGGGTTGGCTCTTTGCAGATGGCCGCGGAATCAGTGCTTCATCAAACACTTGAGTTTCCGGTGTGGACTTACCGTAGTAAATGGCCAGATGACGCAGAAAGCGAAACAGGTATTTGAGTGATGCCAAAGCATCACTTTCTGATACCCGCGTACCATGTGCCGCCTGATTACCGGTTTTGCGCACCAGATGCAGTTCTTTCATTATAGTGGCGTTGAACTGTTCGGCAAAGCAGTGCTCATGCATAAGCGTGCTTAAGTCTGCACGCCACGGGCGGGTTAACTTGCGATCATTTTCATATAGCCAGTTGATGGCGTTTTCTAAGGTACTGCGGCAGAAGATGGCGGTGGATGTGGGGGAGTCAAAGGTGAGGCGTTCGGCTTCTAATACGTCAACATGCAGTTGCGGGAAGTCTGCTTTGATGAAATCGAAATTACTCATGTGCTTTCGCGACTCCGGTTGCCTTTGGCTTTAGGCGGCTTTGCTGCTGGTTAGTTCGCCTTTGAAGGCTTTTTGTAGGAGGCTGTTGAATAACTCATCCGACTTCCCAAAGTTCATTTGAGCCAGCTTCTTTTGCTGCTCAATTTCTCTAGTAGCATTACCGAATCTATGTTGTTCTTCTTTGGGAGGAAATATAAACTCCATAGATTGGAATTTACTTTTATTAATCATACCCTTCATTCCATTAGTACTGAATGATTGGATGTATTCTTTCGCAACAATGAATACATAATAGAAAAAATAAATATTTCCGTCTCGCGGGGTAAAGGAGTTGATTTGTTGATTAAAAGCCACTTTTCTATCAGCAATCGCGACATTTCCAATAACTTTTTTACTGCCTGCTATACAGGTCACGAGCAAAGAGCCTGGCTCAACAGTCCTACCTACCCGCAATCCAGCCTCAGACAAATATTCTTCCGCTTTTGTTAAGTACATATCCGGCGTATTCACATTGTTTGTCTTGATCCACTCAATATCGTTTCCATAGTTCTCATAATTCGATCTCGACGGGGTATTGCCGGTTGAAACAGTCCCCATAGATTTTAGCGGCCTGACATCCCAACCCATAGGATTACTCATAGGATCACCAAACATCTCCAAAAACAGGGATTGGCTGAGGGTGGTGTAGTGGTCGATCAGTTGCTGGTCTTTTTGTCTTAGCTGATCCGCCGCATCTAAAATGGCGGCTATCTTTTTTTGCTCGGCCAGGGGTGGGAGGGGGATTTTTATCTTGAGCAAATCCGCTTTCGTCAAGCTGGGTAAAGTAGTAGCTTTGTTATGTTTTAAAAAGTTGTAGGTGAGACAAAAGTAGTAGAAAAACTTACTATCTAAATTTTCGCCGACGCACAACCCAAAAGCGGTATCTACATTCCAAAACTTTTCCTGTACATACAATGGGCTATTAATTGAGCCTTTCCTACCTATTACCGTTGTTCCGGCATCACATAGATAATCGTCAGCATACCCCATGACACCACCACTTCCGTAAATCGGATACCGTCCGGATTCGTTAACTACGCCTTTTTGACTCCTACCATTCTTGATCGTGAGAACATCTTTCCATTGCACATGTGACCAACTTTTCATGCGAGAAGTGCCTTCAACACCCGCAACGCCTCAGCCCGCTCTACATCCAACGCCTCAATCTCAGCAATAATCTGCGCAGGTGGCGCATACTCCACCTCCTCATACACAATCTCTTTGTACCGATTGATACTTAGGAACTGCGTAACAATAAGTTACCGAATTATAAAGTGACTATGCATTTAATCAGTGTGATTATAGTTGCATGGTC
>MDLA01000063.1 GCA_001730015.1 Chromatiales bacterium (ex Bugula neritina AB1)
AGGTGCGTGAGACTTCGCCTACCACATGTGGGCGTTTAGTCATTCTAAATAACTACATGTGATCGGTGAAAGATCGCGTGTCCTGAGGGATCCGCAGTAGCGCTGGTTTATGGATGGATACTAACTACCCCCGGCATGGTACAAAATCTTATAGCGAATTATAGGCCTTGGTAAAACCACGCAGCGAAATTTCAATATCTATTGCGCCAGCGCCCTCTGCTGCCACTGTAACCAGCGCTATATTGCCACCTTTGAGCAGATCGATTACCTCACTGCTTAACGGCTCACGGACCAGACAACCCTGTGCCTGACAAATTCGAAAAGGCGCTGATCTTGGCTCTCCCGTATCAATTTGCAGCTGCAATCCAAAATCCAGCAGCACGCCCAGGGGCGTGATGATATCAGCTACGGCGTCCACCTTAACGCCATTGATTTCAGCTGAATCATCGTTGATTTTACGCACCACAAACTCGATTGCCGGCGAACCGTCCGGATCTTTTCCGAGCTGCGTCATGGCACATTGCCCACCATCCGGGTTACAGACCAGACTCCAGTCACCCACCTTTGTTATCTTCGGCTCAACTGCCGGACCGGCTGGTTCAAGATCGCTGAGCTTCTGCGCGGCTGCAGGGAATGCGCTAAGCATAAAAAACAGTGTGACGCAGCGCGCCAACAGGTTCGCTTTAATACTCACAAATTGCCTCTACTTGAAATCTGTTAACGCGCCATTGCAGCACTACGCCGATCGACTTGCAACCGACGTGTGTAAATCGACATACTCAGCCAAGCGGTTTGAAGCTATAGTGCTTCAGTCTTTATAGACAGGGTATCGTCGGCAAAGTGCCGTAACTTTCTCTCGCACCTGTGCATTGACTTCCTCGTTGCCAATGTCGTCCAGCACATCACACATCCACCCGGCTAGTTCGCTCATTTCCTGCACCTTAAACCCACGAGTGGTTGCTGCAGGTGAACCAATTCGCAATCCACTGGTAACAAAAGGAGACTGCGGATCTTTAGGTACGGTATTTTTATTTACTGTTATATGTGCGCGCCCAAGTGCCGCATCGGCTTCTTTGCCCGTGAGCCCCTTATCTACCAGGTCCAGCAGGAAAAGATGATCGTCTGTTCCGTTGGAAACAATTTTGTAGCCACGTTGCTGAAATACGCTACACATAGCACGGGCATTGTCGAGTACCTGCTGCTGGTAATCTTTAAATTCCGGAGCCATTGCTTCCTTAAATGCAACCGCTTTAGCCGCAATAACGTGCATCAAGGGGCCGCCCTGCATTCCCGGGAAAATATTAGAATTAAATTTCTTTTCAAGCTCCGGATTAGCGCGCGCCAGAATCAACCCGCCACGTGGACCACGCAGTGTTTTATGCGTCGTTGTGGTAACCACATCCGCGACTGGAATCGGGTTCGGGTATAACCCCACAGCAACCAGACCGGCCACGTGTGCCATATCGACCATCAAATACGCTCCGACATCATCGGCTATATCTCTAAATTTCTGCCAGTCGATTATTTTTGAATACGCTGAAAAGCCTGCAACAATCATTTTTGGTTTGTGCTCGCGCGCAAGCGAGGCAACCTGCTCATAGTCGATTTCTCCGGTATCTTCGTTCAGACCATATTGCACGGCCTGATAGATTTTTCCAGAGAAGTTAACACTGGCCCCGTGAGTCAGATGCCCGCCGTGATCCAGTGACATACCCAGAACCGTATCACCCGGTTTGCACAATGCCATATAGACAGCAGCATTTGCCTGTGAACCTGAATGCGGCTGAACATTCGCATAGTCGGCGCCAAACAATTCTTTGGCCCGATCAATCGCCAGTTGCTCAGCAACATCAACAAATTCGCAACCACCGTAGTAGCGCTTTGAGGGATAGCCCTCAGCGTACTTGTTTGTAAGCACCGAACCCTGAGCTTGCATCACTCTAGGGCTGGTATAATTTTCAGAGGCAATTAACTCGACATGGTCTTCCTGCCGAACCTCTTCCTGTTGCATTGCCAGCCATAGCTCATCATCAAAGCCGGCTATTTTTTCATTACGGTTAAACACGGATAAGTCTCCAGAAAAAGTTTTTAAAGCTGCTGCCTGACTCTAAAATACATTAATACGCATTGAGTCAGGCAATACGAATAGGTTTCCTGCGTCTGCTGTTTGCAGGGGCCGCCTGATCAAACAGATCTGCCAACTGCGAAGTCATGGCGCCCGCGAGTTCCGTAACGTTGGCAATGGTAGCTGCACGCCGGTAGTACTGGGTGACATCATGACCAATGCCGATAGCCGTTAATTCAACACCGCTATCCGCTTCTATCTGAGTGATGATCTCGCGCAGATGTCGCTCGAGAAATTTACCCGGGTTAGCCGACAGAGTAGAGTCATCAATGGGGGCACCGTCAGAAATCATCATTAAAATTTTGCGCTTTTCAGGTCGAACAGATAAACGCTGATGCGCCCACATCAGTGCTTCTCCATCAATATTCTCTTTCAGCAAGCCCTTGCGTAGCATTAATCCAAGATTAGCGCGACCCCGCCGCCAGGGAGTATCAGCAGATTTATAGACTATATGGCGCAGATCGTTTAATCGCCCGGGATTCACCGGATGCCCCTTGCCAACCCACTGTGCTCTGGACTGCCCGCCTTTCCACGCACGAGTTGTAAAGCCGAGAATTTCCACACCTACCCCGCAACGCTCCAGAGTATTGGCCAGTACGTCGGCACAGGCAGCTGCAACAATAATCGAACGCCCGTGCATTGAACCGGAATTATCAATCAGCAGAGTCACCACGGTATCTCGGAATTGTGCCTCACGCTCTCGTTTAAACGACAAAGGCTGCATCGGGTCCGTCACAACACGAGTCAGGCGGGCAGTATCGAGCACGCCTTCTTCCTGGTCAAAGTCCCACGAGCGATTCTGATGAGCGAGCAATCGTCGCTGCAGACGGTTGGCAAAACGGCCGACTGAAGACTGTAAATCGCCTACGTGCTCATCGAGGCGTTCGCGCAAACGACCGAGTTCCGTGGCATTGCAAATATCCAGCGGTTTGACTATTTCATCATATTCGGTAGTAAAAATTTTATAGCGATTGGCTGCGGCGAAGTGATCGTCACCCGGCATCTCGACCGATGCACCCGGGCTTTCCGCCGGGTCGCCCTCACTGGTTTCGTTCTCGCTGTCACTTGCTTCAGCGCTGTCATCATTTTGCTGATCAGCGTCATCTTCGAACTGCGCATCTTCAGCGTCAGCCGCCGAGGACTCGCCGTCTGACTCCGTATCCGGCGTATCTTCGCCCGGTGGCTCCTGATCAGTATCCTCACCCTGGTTATCACCGCCGTCGACTTCCTGCAGCAGCTCCATCGCAACCAGCAGCTCATTCATTTCCATTGCGAAAGAATGCTGATCATTGCGTTCAGCATGCAATCGATCCAGCCACTCCGGAGAAACTTTCTGCAACTGCGGCTCGCAACTTTTCAGCAAAGCTTTTCCGGCCTGCGAGATATCACGGCCACTCAAACGGTTGCGCAACAGTACTCCGAGCGCTTCAGCCAGTACAGAAGAGCCGTTTTGCAGATTCAGGTTAGCCAGATGCGCCGAACGACAATTTTCCAGATTACTTGCTACACCATCCAGATTTCGGGTTCCGACAGCTTCAACTCGCGCCTGCTCGACCGCATCAAAGACCAGCCGTGCGGTAGCTTCCTGAGGTGCTGTGCGCTGATGAATTTTCACATCATGGTGTGCCCGCCAAAGCGCCATTGAATCAGTTTGACCACGAGTAACAGCGAGCTCATCAGCGGTCATTCCATCGGTAGGATCCTGTACTCGCGTACCACCAATTTCAACATTCGATCTGCCCCGCTCGAAACTGACTGCCAGTGTTTCATCGCCGGCAACTGCCCGCGCGCACGCACTCAGCGATCGCTTTAGCAGATCGATTTCATAAGCGAGATCTTCACTGGACTTATCCACTTTTGCGCTCACAATTCAGTGGAAGTTAACCAATAAGCTCGGCCGCGACCGAAACCTCTTCGTCAAAAACCCGCTGGTATAGCTCTTCGATTAATTCGCGCTCTACCGGATCGCACTTGTTCAGAAATGTCAGCTCGAACGCCAGCGCTTTGTTGTTGAAAAACTCAGTATTTTGAGTCCAGGTGATTACGGTTCGCGGGCTCATTACGGTTGATAGATCCCCGTTGCGAAACGCTGATCTCGTCAATCCCGCCAATGCCACCATCTTCTCTACAGTCGCTCTCCCCTCCTCAGTATGAAAGTGCGGGGCTTTGGCCAGAACGATTTCAACTTCTTTGTCTTCAGCAAGATAGTTCAGCACGGTGGTGATCGACCAGCGATCCATCTGCGCCTGATTGATCTGCTGCGTACCGTGATATAAACCGGTTGTATCTCCCAGACCAACGGTATTGGCTGTGGCAAAAATACGAAAAGCAGGATGCGGCCGGATAACCCGACTCTGATCCAGCAGAGTCAACCGGCCTGCCGATTCCAGCACCCGCTGTATAACAAACATCACGTCCGGCCTGCCGGCATCGTATTCATCAAAAACCAGCGCCACATTGCGCTGATAGGCCCAGGGTAAAATGCCATCCTGAAATTCTGTTACCTGCACGCCATCCTGCAACACGATTGCATCTTTGCCGATCAGGTCAATCCGGCTCACATGGCTGTCAAGATTGATCCGCAGGCAAGGCCAGTTCAATCGAGCTGCAACCTGCTCTATATGGGTCGATTTCCCAGTGCCGTGAAAGCCTGACACCAGCACCCGCCGGTCGCTTGCAAAACCCGACAAAATGGCCAGCGTGGTGCGCGGATCAAAAATGTAGTCGGCGTCAATATCCGGAACCAGGTCGCTTGATTCGCGGTACGCTGGCACCTGCATATCGATGTTCACACCGAAGGTATCCTTTACAGATCGGGTGGTATCCGGCAGCGGGGCATTGGTACTTTCGTTTTGTTTATTCATTTACCAGTAGCTAATCGTAAAAAATGCCCCGATAACTATCGAGGCACTTGTCAAGGTGTTGGCTTTGCAGAGTCTTCTGACTCTACCTGCATCCTGCAAAGAACTCTACATGGCTTTATCAATAATCATATGAGTCCATGCGCCTTCCGGTGCTTTGGAAATAACAGGATCTGACCCACCGGATAATAGTGTATTAACCGTTCTTTCGTAATCCGCAGGATCAAGTTTTCCATCGGAACCCGCGGTCAGCTTGTTGATTTCACCCATCATGCGTCGCTGGTGCTTTTCTGTCTGAGCACCTGAGGCGTCATTTTCCAGCACAATATCAGCCGCTTCATCAGGGTTCTCACGGGCATAGTTCCAGCCTTTCATTGATGCCCTGACAAACCTGGCTGCCTTATCTACAAACGCTTCGTCTTCAAGGTTTTTCTCCAGCACGTACAGGCCGTCTTCCATGGTCGATACGCCCTGCTCTTCGTATTTAAACACCAGCAATTCTTCAGCGGGAAGGCCGGCATCAATAATCTGCCAGTATTCGTTGTAAGTCATGGTGGATACGCAATCGGCCTGCTTCTGCAGGATCGGATCAACATTAAAGCCCTGCTTCAGCACAGTAACGCCACCAGCGCTGCCGTCGGTGGCCAGCCCCAGTTTTGACATCCAGCTGAGAAAGGGGTACTCATTACCGAAATACCAGACCCCGAGTGTTTTATCAGCAAAATCATCAGGTGAAGTAATGCCCGTTTCCTTGCGGCAGGTAAGCATCATGCCGGAACGCTTAAAAGGCTGGGCGATATTAACCAGTGCCACGCCTTTCTCTCGACTTGCCAGCGCGGAAGGCATCCAGTCGACCACTACATCCGCTCCGCCTCCGGCAATTACCTGTGGTGGTGCGATATCCGGTCCGCCCGGCTTAATGGTGACATCAAGATTTTCATCATCATAGAAGCCCTTATCTTTGGCGACGTAGTATCCGGCAAACTGGGCTTGCGTCACCCATTTGAGTTGCAGGGTAAAATCGTCTTTAGCCTGTGCAAACCCGCTTAATAAGCCAACGCTGAGTGCGCCTGCGGTGATCAGCAGTTTTTTCATAGATAAATCTCCGACTAGTTGCGAAACGATGGATGCCAGAAAGTGAACACCCGTTCTAACAAAGCGATAAAACCGTAAAACAGCGAGCCGGCTAACGCCGCTACCGCTATCTCTGCCCAGACCATATCCACATTCATTCGTCCGACCTCTGTGGATATTCTAAAACCCATACCGACGATTGGCGTGCCGAAAAATTCGGCGACGATCGCCCCGATAAGAGCCAGTGTCGAATTTATCTTCAGGGCATTAAAGATAAAGGGTAAAGCCTGTGGCAAACGCAATTTGAACAACGACTGCCAATAACCGGAAGCATAGGTTTTCATTAGGTCCGTTTGCATATCACTGGATGCTGACAACCCGGTTACGGTATTCACCAGCATCGGGAAAAACGTCATGATGACAACCACTGCAGCTTTGGAGGGCCAGTCAAAACCAAACCACATCACCATAATCGGTGCCACGCCAACTACCGGCAGAGCAGACACGAGATTGCCAATTGGCAGCAAGCCACGCTTTAGAAACGGCGACCGATCTATTACCAGGGCCACCAGAAAACCCGCGCCGCAACCTAGCGCATAGCCTATCAAAACAGCTTTCAGGAAAGTTTGTTTGAAATCGACCCAGAGTGTTGCCGTGGAAGAAACAAATCTGTGCCCGATTGCGCTTGGCGACGGCAGTAAAACCTGAGGCACATCAAACCCCCGGGTACCGATCTCCCAGATCACCAGCAACCAGATACCAAATGCTAATGGAATAATGAGCCTGAGCAGCCACTGCAGCCACGCGCTGTGCGAATCTATAGCAGCTAACTGCTCTACACAGAGCCAACCGAGTGCCCAGGCGGCAATAACACCGGACCAGTACCCTGACGCTGGCTCTATAAACTCTAATAAACTGATTAGTACCGCAGCACCCCAGCACGACAACACGCCTGCTGCCACAGCACTGAGCATTCGCGCCCCGGTCACCCTGCGCTGCCAGACAAACCAGGCCAGAACCAACATGAGTGACACCGCAGATAAAAGCTTAACTGAAGCTGATGTGCTCCCACCGGCAAGCTGATCCGCGATCGGGCCACTGACCGGCAGCATTAAGCCACCAAGCGACGCCACGCCCGCCAGCGTCAGCAGCAGTTTATTAAGCAGGGTCAGTGAACCGACCTGTTTCTCACCGCGTTGCAATAGATCAGCCATGGTTATTCAGCCATGCCCATGCGCCGCAGCACAATGCGATTGGCAATACTAACCAGCGCGACCAGCGATGCAGCCAGCAAAGAAGCCATCACCAGCGCAGACCAGATTTGCACAGTCTGCCCGTAATAGGAACCGGCCAGCAGCCTCGCCCCGAGGCCAGCCACCGCACCCGTCGGCAGTTCTCCGACTATCGCACCTACCATGGCTATAGCGATGGCGATTTTCATGCTGGTGAACAGATAAGGCACGGAGGCCGGCAGTCGCAGCTTCCATAGCGTTTGCCAGGCCGAAGCATTATAGGTATGCATTAAATCGATATGACCGCTATCAGGAGAACGCAATCCTTTCACCATACCCACCGCAACCGGAAAAAAGCTCAGATAAGTTGATATAAATGCTTTTGGCAACAACCCCTGTATACCCATAGAGTTGAGAACCACGATTATCATCGGTGCAATAGCGAGAATCGGAATGGTTTGAGAGGCAATGATCCACGGCATCAGACTTTTATCCAGTGCACGGTTATGTACAATCGCCACCGCCAACACCACACCCAGCAATGTGCCGAGTAAAAATCCCAGTAACGCAGTTGATAGAGTGATCCATGAATGAAAAATCAGACTGCGCTTTGACGTTATTTTTTTCAGTACAGTTGTTTTATAGATTTCACGGCTTACCTGATGAGGCGCAGGCAGAACCGGGCGCTCCTGGTTCAGCGTATCACTTACCAGAGTACCGAACGATACATTTTCCAGCTTAGCCCGTTTGTAGGTGTCTTTCTGAAAAGGCGTATTCAGTGCTACAGCCGCCACATACCAGGCTATCAGCATGGCCAGCAATATAGCCACAACCGGCCATACATGATAATAAATATTTTGCGGCCTGAAGGAACTCATACAGTGATTGGCTGCAGAATATATATACCGCTACTCATCATAGCTGTGGCTCTGGCGCAAACCTTCACGTACCCGCTGTGCAATTTCGAGAAACTCCGGGGTCTCACGGATATCCAGATCACGCTGACGCGGCAAGGTACTGTCTATGATATCAATAATACGCCCGGGGCGAGGAGACATCACCACAATACGGGTGGACAGAAATACCGCTTCTGGTATGGAGTGCGTAACAAATACAACTGTTTTACTGGTCTTATCCCACAGTTTCAACAACTGTTCATTTAGATGGTCGCGAACAATTTCGTCGAGCGCACCAAAAGGTTCGTCCATGAGCAGCAGCGCCGGTTCAACCGCCAGTGCACGCGCTATAGAAGCACGTTGTTGCATACCACCCGAAAGCTGCCATGGAAATTTTTTCTCAAAACCGGATAAATTGACGAGCGCCAGGTTACTCTGCACACGCTCGCGCCGCTGTGCTTTTGTCAGCCCCATAATTTCCAGCGGCAGTGCAACATTGCGCGCGATATTTCGCCACGGGTACAACGAGGCGGACTGAAACACATAGCCATAGGCCCGGGCAAGGCGAGCCTCGGCAGGACTTACACCGTTAACGGTTATCGAGCCCGCTGTGGGCGTTTCAAGATCTGCGATCACACGTAACAATGTTGTCTTGCCACAACCGGAAGGCCCGATAAACGAGACAAAGTCTCCAGTGTTCACCTGCAGATCAACTTCCGACAAAGCGTGTACAGGACCATCACCGGTGGTAAACGTCAGCGATAGATTTTTTGCCTCGATTGCGCGCCCGTTATGGCGCGCCCCGGTTTCAGATAAACCTGCAGTCTGCGTCATCGCGGCCTGTTCCAGCCCTGCCATCAGACCCCGGCCGGCATATTAGCCGGATCACGTACCACCGCGCGCGGTGCCGTCAGTTCTTTCCACTGCGAGAGAGCCTTATTTACAGCAGGGTAAGCATCGCGCGGAATAAACTTGCCATGCCCTTCCTCAGCATCTACCGAGTCTTCGGTTACGGCAACAACACCACGAGTGAGTGTAAAACGTGGTAGCCCGGTCACCTCGATCCCTTCAAACACATTGTAGTCAATGGCAGATTGCTGCTTGTCAGCGGTTATCTTCTTGCTGCGTTGCGGATCCCACACAATCAAATCCGCATCAGCGCCCACCATCACTGCACCCTTCTTCGGATACATATTCAGTATCTTTGCTATATTGGTTGAGGTCACGGCGACAAATTCATTTAGTGTCAGACGCCCGGTACCAACCCCTTTGGTCCATAGAACCGGCAATCTGTCTTCCAGACCTCCGGTACCATTGGGTATCTTGGTGAAATCGCCCAGGCCAAAGCGTTTCTGCTCTGTTGTAAAAGCACAATGATCCGTTGCGACCACTTGCAGACTACCCGCCTGTAACCCGGCCCATAGCCCGTCCTGATGTTCCTTGCTTCTAAACGGTGGAGACATCACACGCCGCGCCGAATGATCCCAGTCCTTGTTGAAGTATTCGCTTTCATCCAGTGTTAAATGCTGAACCAGCGGCTCGCCGTAGACACGCATGCCTTTTTGCCGTGCACGACGAATCGCTTCATGAGCCTGCTCACAGGACACATGCACAATATATAGAGGCACACCCGCCATATCAGCAATCATGATTGCGCGATTGGCCGCTTCACCCTCTACCTCTGGCGGACGCGAATAAGCATGACCTTCCGGACCGTTGTTTCCTTCCGCCATCAGCCTGGCCTGTAACTGCGCTACTACATCGCCATTTTCTGCGTGTACCAGCGGCATTGCTCCAAGTGCTGCGCAACGCTGGAACGAAGAGAACATTTCGTCGTCATCAACCATCAGCGCACCCTTATAGGCCAGAAAGTGCTTGAAGGTATTGATGCCGCTGTCAACAACTGCTGCCATCTCGTTGAATACCTGCTCACTCCACCAGGTGATGGCCATATGGAACGAATAATCACACGAGGCTTTCGATGTTTTGTTATCCCACATCTGTCGCGCTTCCAGAAGCGACTGACCGGGCGACGGCAGACAAAAATCAACGACGGTAGTTGTGCCGCCCGATAGCGCTGCACGTGTACCGGATTCAAAATCGTCAGATGAGTATGTTCCCATAAAGGGCATTTCCAGGTGTGTATGCGGATCTATACCACCCGGCATAACGTAGCAACCGTCAGCGTCGAGCGTTTTGTCGCCGCTTAGATTCTCACCGATCTGAGTGATACCCCCACCTTCAACCAATACATCTGATTTATAGGTCAGGTCTGCTGTGACTATGGTGCCACCCTTAATTACTGTCGACATAAATTTACTCCCTATGAAACAATTTCAGCGGTTTCGACGACCGCATGGAACAGTACATTAGTGCCAGCCGCTGCCCAGTGCGGTGTTATCTCTTCGGCTTCATTGTGAGACAAGCCGTCTACACAAGGGCACATCACCATGGCTGTAGGTGCAACGCTGTTTATCCAGCAAGCATCGTGACCGGCACCAGACACCAGATCGCGGTGGCTGTAACCCAAACGCTCTGCTGCATTGCGTACTGACGCCACACAACCGGCATCAAACTCCACTGGATCAAAACCGCTCACTTGTTCTATTTCTATACCGAGCCCCATCTCTTCACAGATTGCTTTTGCGCCATCGCTTAATCGCGACTTCATGTCTGCGATAACCTCTTTCTGCGGATGCCGGAAGTCAATAGTAAAAACAACCCGGCCCGGAATAATATTGCGTGAGTTCGGGTAGACATCGCAATGACCGACAGCGCCTACAGCGTTCGGTGCGTGGCTCCAGGCGATGTCGTCGACGAGCTGGGTTATTTTTGCCATACCCAGTCCGGCATTTTTGCGCATAGGCATTGGAGTTGAACCGGTATGACTTTCCCTGCCGGTCAGGGTAACTTGCAACCAGCTAAGACCCTGCCCGTGCGTCACGACGCCGACATCCTTATTTTCCTGTTCGAGTATCGGACCCTGTTCTATATGCAGTTCAAAAAACGCTTTCATCTTGCGCGCCCCGACTTTTTCATCGCCCAGCCAGCCAACACGTTTTAGCTCGTCACCGAGCTTGCATCCATCTGCGTCTTCACGATCATAGGCCCATTCGAGCGTGTGCTTTCCTGCAAACACACCCGATGCCGTCATCGCCGGGGCAAAGCGCGTTCCTTCTTCATTGGTCCAGTTAACCACCACAATAGGGTGCTTTGTCTTCACGTTCATTTCGTTGAGCTGGCGTACAATCTCAAGTCCCGATAAAACCCCGAGGACTCCATCGTACTTACCACCGGTGGGCTGCGTATCGAGATGGCTTCCTACATAGACTGGCAGTGCATCGGGGTCAGTGCCTTCGCGGGTGGCGAACATCGTACCCATCTGATCAACACCCATAGTCATGCCAGCCGACTCGCACCAGCTCTGAAATAGCTTTCGGCCTTCGGCATCTTCATCGGTGAGGGTCTGCCGGTTGTTTCCGCCCGCAATGCCCGGCCCTATCTTCGCCATCTCCATTAGCGAATCCCACAATCGTTCGCTGTTAATTTTCATGTTACTGGAAATAATCATTGTCTCTCCGTTACAGTGTTCGAGCGGTTACGCTGGCAACCGACAGCTCGTTAGTCAATTGTTTTCTGAATGTTTGCAATCACATAAGAATTTTATCGATTTGTTGCAGCCACTTCCTCTGTAAGTCAAGCGACACTATAATCTGCCCGAAGGGTCGAGACTCCACGCTATCCCAGCCCGACCCAATGGTCAACGGTATGACAAAAACCAGAACAACAAAAACACCTGATAATAAAGCCGGTGAAAAAAAATCCAGAATTCAGATTCAAAATCGTCAGCGCATTATTAGCGCAGCACTGGAAGTCTTTTCAAGCTTTGGTTACCGCGGCAGCACCGTTGCACAGATCAGCGATTGCGCACATATGTCCAAAGCTAATGTTCTCTACTACTACAAAAGTAAAAAAGAAATCTATATTGCACTGCTGGAACACACACTCGTTGAATGGCTAGACCCCTTAACCAGCATCGATCCAAATGGCGATCCCGCCGAAGAGCTCTGGTCATATACCCGATCAAAACTGGCATTATCTAAAGCCTCTCCGGAGGCGTCCCGGCTCTTCGCCAATGAAATAATACAAGGCGCACCGACGATCCGGCAGTTTCTTGAAACAGATCTGAAAGAACTGGTGACACAAAAATGTCGGGTTATCCAGCAGTGGATTGATGATGGCAAGCTCGTCGCTGTTTCTCCTTTGCATTTGATTTTTTTCATCTGGGCCTGCACACAACACTATGCAGATTTCAGCGTGCAAACAGAAATACTCAGCGATTCCTCTGATACTATTTTCAGCGATGCTGAAGAAACGCTTAAAACTCTGTTACTCAACGGACTGCTCCCTCGATAACTGAACACTTTTCTCACGTCTGCGACATCGGATTATTCGGGTGCGTAGTCCAGTTCGCATACTCCCGATGGATTTCACTGCCGGTACGCGGATCCTGACCACTGGTAAGCTCTTCCATGGTAATGCAATCATCAACCGGACACACGCTGACACACAGGTTACATCCAACACACTCTTCATCTATTACTTCAAAATGACGTTCGCCATTACTCTCCAGGGTGATTGCCTGATGTGAAGTATCTTCACATACCACATGGCATCGCCCGCACTTGATGCATTTATCCTGGTCGATACGTGCCTTGCTGACATAGTTCAGATTCAGGTACTGCCAATCGGTTACATTCGGCGTGGCCCTGCCAATCACACTATCAAGATTTGCGTGACCTTTTTCGTCCATCCAGTTATTCAAACCACTGATCATTTCTTCAACCACCCGAAAACCGTAGGTCATCGCTGCCGTGCACACCTGAACATTACCAGCGCCCAGCGCCATAAATTCAGCTGCATCGCGCCAGGTGGTCACCCCGCCTATACCGGATATAGGAAGCTCTGCTGTTTCTGCGTCACGTGCGATCTCAGCGACCATATTAAGCGCAATCGGTTTAACCGCCGGACCACAGTAACCACCGTGTGAACCTTTGCCATCGATGGAAGGCTCCGGGGACATTGTGTCAAGATTAACGCTCACAATAGAGCTGACTGTATTTATCAGAGAAACTGCATCAGCACCACCGGCTTTTGCGGCTCGCGCCGGGAACCGTACGTCGGTGATATTCGGTGTCAGCTTTACAATCACCGGCAGCTCGGAAGCCTCCTTGCACCAGCGCGTCACCATTTCAATATATTCCGGTACCTGCCCTACCGCCGAGCCCATGCCTCGCTCTGACATACCGTGCGGACAGCCAAAATTCAGCTCCACACCGTCGGCCCCGGTATCCTCAACGCGACCTAAAATCTCTTTCCAGTATTTCTCTTCGCATGGAACCATCAGAGACACTACCACCGCCCGATCCGGCCAGTCTCGTTTAATCTGTTTGATCTCAGCCAGATTAATGGCAAGCGGTCGATCCGTAATAAGTTCTATATTATTCAGACCGATCAGGCGCCGATCAGCCGAATGCACCGCGCCGTACCTAGGCCCGTTAACATTGACGATCGGCGGATCTTCACCAAGTGTTTTCCACACAACGCCACCCCAGCCGGCTTCAAATGCTCGGCTGACGTTATATGCTTTGTCCGTTGGCGGTGCCGATGCCAGCCAGAACGGATTAGGGGATTTTATACCTATAAAATTATTGCCTAGATCAGCCATGTCTTTTTCCGTACTGAGTCGTATGCATGCATGCTTTCGGATGCTGAATTAACCACATTTTATCAAATGCCCCGGCTCTCGCGCTCCCGGCTCGCCCTGACCTGAACGGTCTCATTGTGCACTCAGGGCCAGATGAATGGATTCAGCCGCAAGCTTGCCATCCTGAACTGCTGCGACAGTTAAGTCTTCACCGCCACTGATACAATCTCCACCAGCCCAGATATTCGGGTGGCCGGTTCGATAACCTTCATCAACCACTATACGGTTACCCTTCAGCTCGATTGCCGTATCAGCCAGCAGTTGTTCCTGCAGCGATTGCCCGATAGCCAGCAATACACTGTCTGCCTCGACCACAAATTTCTCACCGGTAGCTCGCAATTCACCAGCCTCGGTAATGGTGTGTTCAAGCTCTACAGAATCGATCTGGCCTGTGCCATCGTTGTGAAACTCAACCGGCTGCACATTGTGTCGGATCTTCACACCATTGATCTGCGCCAGCTCCTGCTCATAACGACTGGCGTTCATGCTTTCCACACCACGTCGATAGGCAATAGTTACTTCTTCAGCGCCCAGCATCCGGGCCTGCACTGCTGCATCTATCGCTGTCATGCCCCCTCCGATTACAACCACCCTGCGGCCCGGAAGCACGCCTGTGTAATCGTCGCTTTGCCTTAGGTTTGCAATAAACTCTACGGCATTCGATACCCCGGCCAAATTACTGCCCTCAAGCGCAACCTGATTTACATCACCCAAGCCTATACCGAGGAAAATCGCATCATATTGTTCGAGCAGCTCCTTAAACGATACGTCAGAGCCGACATGCACGCCCTTTTGCAGGCTGATACCGCCGACAGACAAAATAAACTCCACTTCTTTTTGAGCAAAATCATCAACGGTTTTATAAGCTGCGATCCCGTACTCGTTCAACCCGCCCGGCTTATCTCCAGCGTCAAGCAGAGCAACCTGATGACCATAGATGGCCAGACGGTGGGCACAGGCCAATCCGGCCGGACCAGCACCAACAACACAGACTCTTTTCCCGCTGTCACTGGCCCGCTGATAAGGATGTACTGCCTCACCCAGAAAAGAGTCGGTCGCAAAGCGTTGCAGCCGGCCAATCTTCACCGGCTGTGATTCCGCAGCCTCACGCACGCATGCCTGTTCGCACAACGTTTCCGTCGGACACACACGGGCACACATCCCGCCAAGAATGTTCTCATCAAAAATGGTCTTTGCAGCGCCGGTGCGATTACCGGTTTGAATCTGTCTTATAAAAAGCGGAATGTCTATGCCGGTCGGGCAGGCTGTCACACAAGGAGCGTCGTAGCAGAAATAGCAGCGGTCGGACTCCACGCTGGATTCATGTTCATCGAGCGCAGGATGCAGATCCGTTTCAAGACCTGCAGGGGGATGATTGATTTGCTGCATTGAATTTCCTCTGCTGCCATGCAGGTTCTAATCATAATCATTTTTTATCCATCTGGTCAAATAACCGTAAGCATTAGGGGCTTTCTCTGCCTTGGCAGTGTTCGAATAAGAAACAGACTGCTACCATTACCCTATCTACACTTTTCCACTGAGGCACACAAATGGCGGTCGGCGATACAATTTTTACCTACTTCAATGGCAAGTGGGAAAAAGGCAATACCCCGATAATGGGAGCCGCCGATCACGGCACATGGCTTGGCACGCTGATATTCGACGGCGCACGCAAATTCAATGGGGTAGCACCGGATCTCGACAGCCACTGTGAGCGAGCCAATGAGTCCGCGGTAGCAATGGGATTGAAACCAACACTGACGACAGCCGCCATGGTAGAGATAGCGCTGGAAGGACTAGCGCACTATGCAGCGGACGAATCGGTATATATCCGCCCGATGTACTGGTCAAAAGAATCCGGACCTTCAGTGGTTGGAGGTGATCCGGAATCCACCGAATTTTGCATGTGCCTCGAAAACGTACCAATGCCCGATACCGATGCCAGCATGACCCTCGGCACAACCCGCTTCTGCCGTCCAATGCTCAGCATGCAGCTGGTCAATGCCAAAGCCGCATGCCTATACCCGCATAACGCCCGCATGCTGCGCGAGGTGAATGCTAACGGTTTCAAGAACGCTATTGTCTGTGATGCGTTAGGCAACGTTGCTGAAACCGCCACATCAAACCTGATGATGGTACGCGACGGCGAAATTCTAACCCCGGCACCCAACGGTACATTCCTGAACGGGATCACTCGCAAACGATTCACAAAGTTACTGCGCGATGAAGGCAAAGTGGTTAGCGAGACTACCTTGTCGCTCGACGATTTCCGCAACGCCGACGAAATATTTGCCACCGGAAACATAGCCAAAATAACGCCTGTCACACGCATTGAAGACCGGTACCTGCAGGCAGGACCCGTTGCCCGAATGTGCCGCGAATTGTACTGGGACTGGGCAGCCAGCTCCTAGAATCCTACCCCCTGAGTCCGCGAAACACTCGCTTATGGGCAACAACGAGAACCCCATACGGTTCCGGCCGATCCGGCCACTCGATACTGCAGCGCTTGGCCAAAACCACATTGTCCTGACCACACTAAACGCTCGCTATATTCATGCATCTCTCGGGCTTAGATACCTGCAGGCCAATATGGGAGAGCTGGAACGCGCAACAGCACTTATAGAATTTACTATAAACCAAAGACCACTCGATATCGTCGAACAGCTTCTGGATCTATCACCGAAGATCATCGGATTTGGAATTTATATCTGGAACGTCCGGCAATCGACCGAAGTCATTGAGCTAATCAAAACAATTGCGCCGCAGATCACGATTGTAATCGGCGGGCCGGAAGTCAGCTACGAGTATGAAGAGACCAGAATTTTCTCTGTATCTGACTATCTGATCACTGGCCAGGCCGATTTGGCATTTGCGCAATTGTGCCACGGCATCATTACCACAAACGATACCGCTAACCTGAATTCAAGCAGTGGAACGACCAGCAAGGCAGCAGTTGAAAAAGTCACTAACGCCACAACCCCTGCAACCGACCAACTGACATTTCCGTATTACCTGTATTCCGAAAACGATCTGAAAAACAGAATTATCTACGTTGAGGCCTCACGCGGGTGCCCGTTCAAATGTGAATTTTGTTTGTCAGCACTGGATAAAACAGCCTGGCCGTTTGATACCGGACAGTTCCTGCAGCAGATGGATGCCCTCTATAAACGTGGCGCTCGCCAGTTCAAATTCGTCGACCGGACTTTTAATCTGAAAATAAAAACCTGTGTGGCGATTCTGCAGTTCTTTCTGGATCGAACAGATAATGCTCTATTTCTGCATTTTGAAGTAATACCAGACAAATTGCCGGACGATCTAAAAGCACTATTAAAACAGTTCCCGTCCGGCACTCTGCAGTTTGAAGCAGGCATTCAATCGTTTGATCCCGAAGTACAGCAAACGATCAGCCGCAAACAGAACAATCCCAAATCGGTAGAAAATCTAGTCTGGCTTCGCCAGCACACCACAGCCTACATTCACGCAGACCTGATCTTTGGCCTGCCCGGCGAAACACAGCAGAGTTTTGCCGATGGATTTAATAAACTGGTGGAGTTAAATCCACAGGAGATTCAAGTCGGCATTCTAAAGCGGCTTCGTGGCACAGCGATTACCCGCCACACTGGTTCATTCGATATGCGCTATAGCCCGTCGCCACCCTACCAGCTTCTCAGCAACTGCAATTTCAGCTATACAACCTTACAACGCATGCAACGTTTTGCACGTTACTGGGACCTGATCAGTAATTCGGGTCGCTTTGTCAATTCACGCAGCCTGATTCTGGCAGCCAATCCATTCAATCGATTCATGCAGTTATCAGACTGGATCTATCAGCATGGCGGACAGACGCATCGCATTGCCCAATTGCGACTGATGGAACTGATATACCTGGGGACCACCTCGCTGCAACTTTGCGAGGATTCTGAAATCAGAAATTCACTGACAAAAGACTACCTGCTTTGCGGCGAGAAGCACCCGCCCAGATGGCTGCAGGATCCCACCAGGATCAGATTAAAGAATAATTGCGCACTACCCGCTATCCGCTCAACACCTGCCCGGCAATCAAGGCATGTTTCACAATCGCCTCAATAGGTGGTTCAATCGGTGTTCTGTTTAACCTCTATTATTACGGGCTCGCGAGCATAACGCGCTGACCTTAGTTATTCACGGCAAGGGATTTCACAGTACATTTTCTTCTCACGTCCAGTACTTGTTGATATTTGCAGGAGAAAAAATTCGTTGTGGAATCAAAGATCAAGTGAGATGCCGTCGATCCCATGAATAATCCGGGTTAATTATCAGGGCACCTTTTGTAATCTAGAGCCCATACCTAATCTTGTGGTAAACAGTCCGTGCAACGTATTCAAGTCTATGCAGATAACGGTAGGTGTCAATTGACGGCAATGGGAATATATCAGACTCCACATGCTCCCGATCCATGATTTCTACCAATTCACCCACCACGCGTGGATTGCTCTGAGCCAGGTTTTGAGTCTCACCGGGATCATTTTCCAGATCATACAATTCCACATCAGTATCGCCAAAGCGCAGTTTTGAACGAACTGCTTTCCAGTTCCTGGCACGAACCGCCTGCCAACCGCTTGAACCGAAAAATTCACGGTACAAAAAAGGTCTCTGAGCCATCGAATTGTCACGAAACAAGGGCGTTAAGCTAATACCGTCCAGTGCTGAGGGTTCAATGTTCGAAAATGCAACGTCAGCAAACGTTGGCAACCAATCTTCGAATCCCGAGACAAATCCAGACACAGTATTCGGCTCCACAACTCCCGGCCAGCGAATGATTGTCGGCACCCTGATGCCGCCTTCGTAAAGAGTTTCTTTAAGTCCGTTGAGATCGCCCGTACTGTTAAAAAAATCGACATCCACCTCATTGAGCAAAGGAGTCGGACCGTTATCCGAAGTAAATACCACAATAGTCGAGTTGGTCAGCCCCCTTTCATCTAACCGTTCCAATAACTGCCCGACATAGAAATCCATCCGTGTGATCATTGCTGCGTATGCAGCTTTCGGAGTTAGATGAGGTGTATAACCAACACCATTCTCGTTTATGAAGGGAACTTCTTTCCAACCAAGCCCTAGATAAGGCTCCAGATATTGATCCGGGATCTGCAGTGCAAGATGCGGCAGTATGGTCGCGTAATAAAGAAAAAACGGGCGTTCTTCCTCGGCATCTATAAAGTCCAGGGCAGCAGCGTTAATACGATCCGGGGCATAGTCAGTTCCCTTGTACGCATCATAACTGCTTGCCAACGCTGGATTGGCATCTGCAGGTAAGCGAGCATGACCGGGAATCCCGGGATTGTTATCTAATAAAAATTTCTCGCCGTTATGCCACAGATGTTCCGGATAATAGCTATGTGCGTTTCCCTGATCGTAGTAACCGAAAAATGTATCAAAGCCTTGCAACTGCGGATCCCCGTCTGTCTCGGGAACACCCATACCCCACTTACCGAATGCGCCAGTGCGATAACCGCTACTTTTAAGGATTTCTGCAACAGTGACATCGTCTTTATCTATTGCAATCTGACCTTTTTCGCTGTCGCGGTTACCCCGGATTGTTGAATGGCCCGGGTGCATTCCAGTCATGATCACAGACCTGGAAGCAGCACAGACCGAACTGCCGGCATAGTGATCGGTTAGCCTGAGACCCTCCGCCGCTAACCTGTCCAGGTTAGGAGTAGATATAAGCTGCTGACCAAAACTCCCAAGTTCGCCGTAGCCAAGATCATCAGCCAGAATCAATACTATGTTGGGCTGTTCTACAGGCGTAGCCGATTCGGCCTCTAAAGGCTGGAAAAACAGGTAAACACAGGCCAATACAGCCACAACAGAAGACTTGATGAATTGCGTTTCAATCATGCGAATAAATATGCAGAGAATTGTTTCAATTAGAGATACAGAATAGGATTGCGCAGTAAAAAAGCAACATCAGCTACTAAATCTGGGGGGTATTGCTCAATTCTCCCCGGCTTCTGTCAGGGGCCCATTGTAAGTTGAAATATCAATAAATCCTAACCACACTATCGAGGCACTATGATGTCAACAAGCTGACAGACCCAGCTCATCCCAGATCCAGCGGAAATCATAGGATTGCTCTGACTTCCCGTTATTAATCTCCAGTGTTTTCAGCCATGCTATCACCTGAGGCCGCATATCAGGATTAGCCGCACATTCTCTCGGCGTGAGATTATCAAGCAATGGTACCGCTTCATCGAGTGTTTTGAGGTAGTGTCGATCAAGATGGGCCTTGATTACCGCCAGCAATTCCGGTTGCTCCTGTAGTTCACTATCAGGCTCTTCAATCAGCGGATCCATCGCGGTTGCAAACAACGAGTCAGTATTTTCCAGTACACCTATTGCTTGTCCGATATCATTCCCGAACAGACTCTTCAACAGTGCGACACCTCGCTCGCCACGCTCCACAGAATTGGTCTCTAGATGAATGTATTTCTCACCAATACGCAGTATCCCGAGAACCGTACCACTGATTTCTTTATCATCATCTAACCGCAGCCAGCACCATTGACGCTGATCATCACCGTTAGCTTCGAGGTGAAATTCGGGGTGCTGCTGCAGCCGCGGCAACAGTTCATCAATCGATGAATTCAAAGGAAAACGGTACTGATTGATTACAACACGCTCGCGATCATTATTGAATAATTCCGGTATGGTGCTGTCGGCCCCCAAAATGATTCGCATGGCCCAGAGACTAAACGCGGTATTTGAGAACTCCCCATGCTTTTCCATCACCGCTGGATTATCCAATACCAGCTGGTGCAATTGATGCCCGTCATTCGGTGTATACGACAAAATTCCACCGGAAAATATGCGATTATCACCCAGCGAGATCACCCGTGCGACCAGACTGGTCCATCGCTCTAACGTCTTACTGGCACTTCGCTCAGAAACCTCTATTGGTGGATTGTCCGATCCCGGCTGGCGCAGGTGAACTGATTTTCCCGGATCCGTATCAATGACCTCCCAGATCGCCAATTCAGTCGAGTGCATTTCCCGTAGAAAACGCCTGCCAGCAACACTCTCACGCCACCCTCTCTTCCCGAGGTATTCCTCTATACAGCTGGGCTGGTTATCCCAGGCAACGGCCACCATTTCCTCATAGAGAAACTTCCAGGCCATATCACAATAAGGCCCGTTAAACAAAGCTGCCATCACGGAATCCCTGGACTTTCCAAGCTGCCGCGCTACCGCGTCCAGATAGCGATTCAGCAAGTCATCACACTTTTTCTGCCACTCCGGTTGTTTTTCAAGAAACGCATGTAGATGGTCAAACGTCTTGTCGATCTCTCGCTGTTGATTTCTGCCGGACATATGCGCTTTCTCTGAACTCACTCTGGTTATGGTCACGGTTTTTTGCCTGCGCACCGCAGCTCAGGTCATCCCGGCAGTTTGCCTCGCCAGCACAGCTAACTCAAATTCCAGAGTGCTTTTTGCCAACCGGCGCGCACCGTTAAACTCAGTAAAAATTCTCCTGTTTTTCGACGGCCTGCTACACTTCATGCTCGACAATCGCATTAATCAAGTGTCCGGAAACCAGCGATGGCAACAGCAACAGTCCTAACCCTTTTAACTTACATAGTCATTGGCGCCATTTTGGGCTTTTTATTGGGCCCTTTACTAAAAAGCGGTGGGTTCGGCTGGTTTGGTAACCTGTGTCTCGGTATACTTGGTGCATTCATCGGGGGACTGGCTGCCACTTATGGCAACTATGTTATTGACAACAACCTGATGATGAACGCAATGGCTGCCGCTGCCGGATCTGTGCTGTTCACGCTTGTTGTCGCTTTATTAAAACGGCGCTAAGACGCTGTAAACTACTCACGCACGTTATTAAAAAGGCCGGTTAATACCGGCCTTTTTTATGTCTGCACTATTCTTTTCGGTACTTCAACAAGTTACATCTTACAAGCTACTGCCGAGAAGCAGGTGCAATGGCATGATAGCGAGCACTCAGTGCTGTACCTCGGTGGGGGTGCAGGCAATAACTATGAGTTAGACCTGCTCACAGCCTGCCATCGACGCTTTCTATCGGCAAAACGCTTTTGACGTCATACACGATCCGTGGCGTTTTACTGGTAGCGTTAATTCTGCTCATTCCATCATCCAAAAATTCCTGATGGGCCACCGCCAGAATCACTGCATCGTACTCATTGTCGGCCAGTGTGGTAACAAAACTCGCCTGATACTCGGCCGCGGCCTGATTCGCATCAATCCAGGGGTCGTAAACGTCGACCTCCGCATTGTATTCACCCAGCGTATCGACGATATCAATAACCCGAGTGTTTCGTAAATCCGGGCAATTTTCCTTGAACGCGAATCCCAGTACCAGTATGCGAGAGCCAACGACGTGGATCCGGTTCATCGTCATGAGCTTGATAACCTGCTCCGCTACGTGCTGCCCCATACCATCATTTATTTCCCTTCCTGCGAGAATGACCCGTGAGTGATAGCCAATCTCATCCGCTTTATGAGTCAGGTAATAGGGATCTACGCCAATGCAGTGACCGCCAACCAGGCCAGGTGTAAAAGGCAGGAAGTTCCACTTGGTTCCTGCAGCATGTAATACTTCCTGTGTATCGATGTCGAGCTTATTGAAAATAAGTGCCAGCTCGTTAACCAATGCGATATTGACGTCGCGCTGGGTGTTCTCGATAACCTTGGCCGCCTCCGCCACCTTGATGCTGCTGGCCAGATGAGTGCCGGCGTCGATAATGGATGCGTACAGTCTATCGACTATCTGTCCGGTATCGGTTGTCGACCCGGCTGTGACTTTTTTTATGTTCTGCAGTCGATGCAGTTTGTCTCCCGGGTTTATACGCTCCGGACTGTAACCAACGGTAAAACCAGTATTGAATTTAAGCCCGGATTCGCGCTCAAGAATCGGTACACATTCCTCTTCGGTTGCTCCTGGATATACCGTCGATTCGTAAATTACTATATCACCCTCTTTCAGTACCGAGCCGATCATCCGACTAGCTGAATGCAATGGTTGCAGGTTAGGCTGTTTGTGTGCAGTAACGGGAGTCGGGACAGTTACAATATAGATATTACACGCTGCTATGTCATCGACCACCGAGGTATACGACAAATTGTCCGCAGCCACAAGATCCGGTTGTTCAACTTCAAGCGTGCGATCGATATTATCATTGAGCTCCGAGATTCGCTGCTCGTCAATATCTAAACCTATGGTTCGATATTCAACACCAAAAGCTACCGCAAGAGGCAGACCTACATAGCCCAGCCCGACAATACCAATAACTGCTTCGCGATCGATAAATACTGACATACGCTATCTTTCCTTATCCCTTCCGATTAAGTGCTTCACCAGCTTACTTTCACTGTAAACCGGGCTTGAAATTCTCTAGTACACCAGCGGCCAGATCTGCTCTGTCAGTAACAATACCATCAGCGCCCAGTGCAAGCAGTTTCTTCATTGCAGCTGGCTCATTTATAGTCCAGTAGTTCACCTCGCCGCCAGCACTATGCACGGCATTGATAAAGCGACTCGAAGAGAGGTTAACAAAATAATAGCGCGGAGGCAGCTGCAATAGCTGGCTTCCAGATAGAATATTCTTCTTATGCCTTAACAAATAACGCCAGTAGAATCGCTTCACATCAGATTTGCCAGCACTGGTACGTACACCCGCAAAATTGGTCCGGCAGAACTCCAGGTTTTGATCGTGGAAACTTGCAATCACTGAGCGCTCAAGCACACCCAGTTTTTCTATAACGCTGACAACAGCGGCCACAGCGGCAGGATCGTTGTCTTTAACATCAATATTAACCCCCGCCGCAGGAAAAGCCTCAAAGAGCTCTTCGAGCGTTAGCAACACCACGCCTTTGCTTTTCCAGAGCTTCTTCCCATCGAGTTGGAAACGGTACCCGGCATCGAGCTTTTTCAGCCCGATTAAATCGTGGCTGCGAACTTTTCCATTGCCGTTGGTTGTGCGATCAATCGTCTCATCGTGAGTGACAATAACCTTACCATCGCGGCTCAGCCGAACATCTATTTCGAGCACATCGGCGCGGTGGGCCATTGCAAACTCGAATGCCGGAATCGTATTCTCCGGCGCCATTATGCTGGTGCCTCGATGTGCCAGCAGCAAAGGTCGCCTGATAGTGGAGTTGACAATGCCAGCGCTGTTTAGTTGGGAACCCGATAAGGCTATCATGTTGCTCCTAGTGACGGTAATTTTCGCCCGGTAAGGCCGGAAAAATTAAATCCAACGGAGTTAAAAGTATGGAAATCCAAAGTTGCGGTGCGACCCGCGAAGTGACGGGGTCCTGTCATCTGATCACGATCGCCGGCAAACGCATATTACTCGACTGCGGTTTAATCCAGGGCCGCGCCAAAGACGAAGCACGCAACCGCGACCCATTTCCGTTCGATGCTGCCAGACTCGATGCGGTAATACTGAGTCACGCACACATTGACCACAGTGGCCGGCTGCCATTATTGATCAAAGCAGGTTTCACCGGCCCGATCTACACCCACACAGCCAGCGCAGAGTTATGCGCTACATTGCTGAAGGACTCTGCGTATCTGAACTACAAGAATACTCAGTGGGAGAACAAGCGGCGGCAGCGACAAGGCAAAAAACTACTTGAGCCGCTCTACGACCGGGACGACGCTGCAAAAGCGCTCGGGCAATTCGAAACCCTCGAATACAGGCAAAAAAAGGAAATAGCCGAGGGCATTAGTATCCGGCTTTCAGATGCCGGGCATATCGTCGGTTCATCGATCGTTGAAATCTGGCTGACGGAAGGAAGCCAGCAGCGCAAAGTGGTATTCAGCGGAGATCTCGGCCACCGGGGTACCGCTATACTGAAAGATTTCACCATGATCGATGACGCCGATCTCGTACTCATGGAAAGCACCTACGGCAACCGCCTGCACCGCCCCTGGCAGGAGACCTGGGACGAAATCGACGACATCGTCGCGCAAATCAGGAAAAAACCCGGCAATGTGCTTATACCAGCGTTTTCAGTAGGACGCACACAAAATATTCTCTATATGTTCGCTCGAAACTATGAAAAATGGGGACTGAACAAGTGGCAGATTTTTCTCGATAGCCCAATGGCTATTGAAGCCACCGATATCTATCTTCGCCACCATCAACTTTACGATACTGAAGCCGCGCAATTCTGGAAAGACAAGGGAAGCCTTATGGGCATGCCCAACCTGCACTTCTCGCGCACCTCGAAAGACTCTATGGCCATAAACAAGATACAGGATGGCGCTATCATTATCGCTGGCAGCGGCATGATGACCGGCGGTCGGATCAAGCACCATATCAAGCACAACATCTGGCGCTCCAACTGCCACCTGATCGTAACGGGCTATCAATCACACGGCACTATGGGCCGCAAGCTGGTCGAAGGTGCTAAAAAGATCCGCCTGTGGGGTGAACGGGTTCGCGTCAAGGCCAGGATCCACACCATCGGGGGACTTTCGGCTCACACTGATCAGCGCGGACTAATGGACTGGTACGGTAACTTCAAGTCACGTCCGCCGGTTTTTCTGGTACACGGAGAAGCCAGCACCATGGAAGTATTGAAGCAAAAACTGAGGGACGATCTCAACGCCCCTGCACATATTGCAGATAACCGATCTATCGACTTATTAAATCTGGAAAAATACAACCGTCTCGAATAGCAACCCGTGTAGATGAAATCAGCAATCCGACACGGAGCCAAGCTAAGGACTCGCGCTGCGGGAACTGTTAAAGCCCCCACAGTTTCAACTTTGGCCGTGTCAGCACCCGACTAACAATCATATCAAGTCTGATACACTGCTCATTCCCGTCTTTAGCAAGAGCGTTGCACCTTGAGAATCGCTGTAACAGGATCATCCGGACTCATTGGCCGGGCACTGACAAATCAATTAGAACAATCCGGGCACAGTATTTCCGCAATCGATATTGTCGGCGTCGCTACGGCCTGTGATATCACCGATCGGGAGCTACTCGAAAATTCACTGCACAATTGTGACGGCATAGTGCACCTGGCAGCCGTTTCAAGGGTTGCCGAGGCCCAGGAGTTTCCGGGCAGAACCTGGGCTACAAATGTCGACGGCACGCAAAATATACTGAACAGTATACTGAATCGAAAGAAAACTGATCGGCCCTGGCTGATTCATGCGAGCAGCCGCGAAGTCTATGGCGACCAATCGGCAACACCGATAAATGAAGATACGCCGGTTGCGCCGCTGAACATATACGGCCGATCTAAAGCGGCATGTGAAGGGCTGGTTGCCTGCGCGCAGGATGCGGGAGCTACTATTTCGGTTCTGCGATTTGCCAACGTCTATGGAGATATCTACGATTACTCTGACCGCGTTGTTCCCGCATTTTCACGAGCCGCGGCACAAGGGGCGCCGCTTCGAGTTGATGATGCGCAAACCTGCATGGACTTCACCCATGTAGATGACGTCGCCGTTGGCATCAATAAAGTGGTTGAATGCCTTAGCGCCGGAGAGCAACTCCCCCCGATCCACTTTGCTACCGGATCAGGCACCACACTTGGGACACTCGCCCAACTAGCCGTCAAGGCCAGTAATAACACATGCGTAGTAAACGAAGTTGAGCGCAGAAAGTCGAGCGTATCGTGTTTTATAGGAGACCCGTCTCGGGCCAGGGAGCTACTTGGCTGGGAACACACTACTCCTCTTGAAGACGGCTTCTCCCGAATGGTCAGCGCTTTTAAAAACACCGCGTGAGAATAATATCAGTACAGGCCTGGCTAGCAGACCCAAAACCACACTGAACCCCTGACTATTCGCAACGGATTCTACTCATGGCACACTACGGCTATAGCGCACGCAAACGGGTACTTATAACAGGGGGTGCCGGTTTTCTGGGTTCGCACCTCACCGAAAAATTACTCGACTCAGGGCACGAAGTTATTTGTGCCGACAGCTTGTTCACCGGCACCAAAGATAACCTGGCGACTTTCCGCGACAATCCGAATTTCGAATTTATCCGTCACGATGTAACGGACCCACTACAAGTGGAAGTCGACGAAATATATAATCTGGCCTGCCCCGCCTCACCGATTCACTACCAACACAATCCGATACACACGGTAAAGACCTCTGTACTCGGGGCTATCAACATGCTGCTGCTCGCCAAGCATTTACAGTGCAAAATATTGCAGGCATCAACCAGTGAAGTCTATGGCGACCCGACCGTTCACCCGCAGAAAGAAAACTACTGGGGCAATGTTAACCCTATCGGGCCGCGCTCTTGCTACGACGAAGGCAAACGCTGCGCAGAGACACTGTTCTATGACTACCATCGACAGGAAAATATCAGGATTAAGCTGGTCCGGATCTTCAACACTTACGGACCACGAATGCACCCGGGAGATGGAAGAGTGGTCTCCAATTTCATTATGCAGGCACTAAGAAACGAACCAATCACTATATATGGCGAAGGCCAGCAGACTCGCTCTTTTTGCTATGTTGAAAATTTAATAGACGGCTTTATAAAGTTCATGGACCTCGATTCTGATGAAACCGGGCCAATTAACCTGGGCAATCCAAATGAATTTACTATCCTGCAGCTGGCGGAATCAGTCATCAGGCTGACAAATTCCAGGTCGGAACTGGTATTCAAACCGCTACCAACTGATGACCCGCAACAAAGGCAGCCTGATATCAGCAAAGCCCGGGAAACGCTCGGCTGGGAACCCACCATCCAGCTGGAAGAGGGGCTTTCAAGAACCATCAGCTATTTCGAGACAAAGCTCTAGAACTGATCACTGTGTCGCATCTTATACCGGATCCGGAGACTCCGAAGACGCTGCCGAATAGCTGGTAAAATGGTGCCGTGGATCTGACTCATTTTCTTCGTCAACCGCCTTCAACAACTTTATAATTTTGTCAGACGGGTTCACTGGCGCCTGAATCTGCACCACAACAAATTGATCACCCGGCGTACTGGCGGGCAATCCACGCCCTCGCAAGCGCAGGCGTGTTCCACTCTGAACACCCGCTGGAATCGCCATAGTCACCTGACCGCCCAATGTGGGAATACTCAGCTTTAATCCGGAAACCGCCTCGAACGGCGTCACCGGTACTTCAATCGTAATATCTGCACCATCAATCTCAAACAACGCGTGTTCTTTCAGATTGATCGTTAGAATCAGATCACCCGCCGCACCACCGTGCACACCGGGGCGACCCTGTGACCGCAATCTCAATTGCTGGCCATGGACCACACCGGCAGGAATTTTCACGTTGAGCAACCTGCTGGGCTGCCCCGCTCCGGCCGGAATTTTCAGATTGGCTTTTCCGCCTTTGTAAGCATTCTCAAGCGAGACCATCATCTTTAATCTGACTTCATCTCCCTGTCGAGGCTGCCTTCTGCCTGCAGCATGCCCGTAGCCGCCAGCCGGATTCCCGGCTGCGCCGAACCCTCCAGCTCCACCCATCGACGCCCCGAACAATGACTCGAAGAAATCCCCGAACTGTCCACCTGCAAACTGACCGGATTCGAACCCACCTGTGGTTCGCCAATCACCGGGTCGACGAAATTCATCTCCCTGCGAATATCCCTGACGTTTCAGTTGATCGTATTCTGCGCGTCTGTCGGGATCACGAAGCGCTTCATGCGCTTCATTAACCTCTTTGAACTTTGCTTCAGCGTCCGACTCCCTGCTTACGTCCGGGTGGTACTGCCTGGCTTTTTTTCGATAGGCTTTTTTAATTTCATCCTGAGTCGCGGCCTCGGAAACGCCCAGAATCTTGTAATAGTCTTTAAATTTCATCGCTGCTAATCCTGATTTACGATACCCTCGCTTAGCAATGGATCCGCGACAAGCCCGATTCCACTGTGTTTGAAGATCATAAGAATGCACTCAATATGGTGACTCATTTATTCTCAGACAAGCGTTAACCCGCTTTCTTTAAGGGGTCGCGAAGATAACGCACAGAAACTTGAATACACACAGAGTTTTTCCCGTTGCAAATATCAGCAAGTAATCGACGCGAGAAGAAAATCCACTGTGAAAACAAACTCTACGCGATATCCTCGCCACCCCATGAATAATGCGGGCTAGCCCCGATACGCCACAGTGAAAATTTCCGTCATCATTCCCACCTACAACCGCTGGCCACTGGTTTGTCGAGCGATCGATTCGGTACTGGCGCAGAGTCGGCCTGCCGATCAGGTTATTGTCGTCGACGACGGATCAACAGATGATTCCGTCAGGCAACTTTTACAGCACTATTCACATCGAATAAACGTGCTGCAGCAAGCCAACTCAGGTGTCAGCGCCGCACGCAACAATGGAATTCAACAGGCTACCGGTGACTGGATCGCACTGCTGGATTCAGACGATGAATGGCTGCCCGAAAAGCTGAGTCATCAAGAGCGTATAATTGCTGAACAGCGGGATGCTGTACTTTGTCATACGGATGAAATCTGGATTCGCAATGGCATACGCGTCAATCCGATGAAAAAACACAGCAAGCACGGCGGAAATATTTTTCTCAACTGTCTGCCACTGTGTGCAATCTCACCTTCATCCGCTTTAATAAAAAAAGAAACCCTCACGAAAGTCGGGATGTTTGATGAATCATTGCCCGCCTGCGAAGACTATGATTTGTGGCTGCGAATCTGCAGCCGGCACGAGGTTTTATTCATACCCGAAGCACAACTGATAAAATATGGCGGACACGATGATCAGCTGTCGAGAAAATACTGGGGAATGGACCGGTTTCGAATTCAAGCGCTGAAGAAATTACTAGACAGCGAAACGCTCAGCAATATTCAAAGAGATCACACAATTCAAATGCTGGTAAAAAAAACCCGAATACTACACAAAGGGGCTTGCAAGCACCGCAACGTCGAGCTTGCCGAGTATTGCAACACCCTTTTACAGCAGTACCGGAATTCCAGCCCAGAAACAGATAATCCATGCTGAACCTGGTTGTCGCATTGCCGTCAGAAGCGCAACCCCTGATCGACGCGTTCGGCTTATCCAGACAACAGCAATCTCAGGCTTTTCCAGTCTATCAATCTGCCGACTGTTGCCTTGTCGTCAGCGGTATCGGGAGATGTCATAGTGCGGCGGCAACCGCCTGGCTCGCGGCCCTTAACCCGGTTAAAAACGCAGCCTGGGTTAATATAGGAATTGCCGGACACAAAAATAAACCCGTCGGATCCGCTTTTTGCGCGCACAGCATTGAGGATATGGCTGTATCCAGAACCTGGTATCCGGTTCAGATTGCATCAACGCTCGATTCGCTGGCGCTTCAAACAACCGACTACCCGATCATCAATTACGGTAACAATACGCTTCACGACATGGAAGCCAGTGGCTATGTACAGATCGCCCTGAAATACTCTACTGCCGAGCTGGTCCAGTGCGTAAAGGTTATTTCCGACAATGAAAACAGCCCGGCCTCGACTATTGATAAATCAAAAGCACAGCTATTAATCGGCGAACGCATAGACGAGATACGCACCTATACGAACCACCTGCTGACGCTGGCAGAAGAACTGAAACCGACAGACATTCAGGCCATGTTATCTCTGTTTACTGCACAATGGCGATTCAGCGTCACTCAAAAAAGGCAGCTGCACCGACTACTTGAAAGACACCAGCTGCTCCTCGGCGATCTGGATCATCTGCCCGGCGAACTCACACAACTGAAATCAACGTCTGAAGCACTGGCCTGGCTGCACGCTGGATTATCCGCTATCGCGTTCGAGCCTGCGACATGATCCGGCATATCTATGTTGAACAGGAAATTGCAGCTCACCCGAGAACCCGGCAGATTTGTAACAAATTTCCAAATGCGACCATCATACCGTGTGACAGATACACCAGCGTCTTCAATAGCAACGCCCAGAATTTCCGCCTGCAAAAGAAAAACCCCTCACTGATACTGGCACGCAAACACCAGAATAGGGTAACTCCCACGCCCGCTGGCTATGGCATTGGTAGCACGCAAAACTATTATTTTTCCCACATGCTTAACTGCCTGTACGACTGCCGTTATTGCTTTTTACAAGGCATGTACCGATCCGCGCACTATGTGGTATTTGTGAACTATGACGACTTCATTGACGACATCCGAAACATAGCCAGAGAATCGATCGATCCGAGCTGGTTTTTCTCCGGCTATGATTGCGACAGTCTTGCCATGGAGCCGGTAACAGGTTTCATCAGCTATGCACTCGATCAATTCGCATCCTGCCCTTCTGCACATCTCGAAATCCGCACTAAAAGCACGCAAATTAGAGATCTGCTGGCACGAGACCCGATCGAAAACGCTGTTATCGCCTACAGCCTCACTCCAGATACCATCGCATCGGCTCTGGAACACAAAGCGCCTTCGGTAGAAAAACGTATCAATTCGCTCAAAAAACTTCAGAACCACGGGTGGAAGGTAGGCTTACGTCTCGACCCCATGATTCACAGCGCTACCTTTAAGCAGGATTATGAAACCCTGCTGGATAATATATTTTCACAACTCGATTGCACAAATATTCATTCAGTCAGCTTTGGCTCATTTAGACTTCCCAAAGGATTCTATAAAAAAATGGTAAGGCTGTACCCGCGTGAAAGATTATTCGCCACCGATTTGACCGAAAATAACTCGATGGTTTCCTACGGAACTGAAATTGAACAGGAGTGTAAAAGTATCCTCGAAGCCTTGTTGCTCAGGCACATCAGTAAATCAATTTTATTTCCATGCTCATGAGGCCGATTACCGCCTTACTGATCCATCCGGCTAATTCGTTCCGAGCTCGGGATGAATAGAATCCATAACCGGATCTCGCTGCGCTGAGTGCCATTCGCTTACCACCAGGAAAGGTGGTTGCGGCGATTTTTTGACCAGCCAATCGACAAACAATCGATTTATTTTGTCACCTGAATCACGCCACCAGGTGGAGTTGCCCCAAATAATATTCTGCCGGTTCTTTTCGCTCGTTGGTAACATCGAACGGTATTTCGGACTAAATGCCGTCATTGCCGAATAGCGTGTAACACCGTAACCGTATCCGCTAGCAACATTGCCAGCTATCTCGGTACTGGTTGCAAACTGCAGATACTTCCAGGCATCGGAAAAGCGCGTGCTGGAACTCGGTATCGCCAGAACATTAATATTGGTAATTGCACCATCCCACAAAAACCCGAGCTTTGCCTGATTCTCCGCTACTTTTCGCAAGGCGCTGTGGCTATGAACAATCGCAAAAGTAACTTTTCCGGTTTCCACTAGCGCCAGTGCCTCAGCGTCATCCTGTACCCAGACGATATCGTGCTCAATATCTGCAAGCCTGCTTCTGATTAATGGCCAGGCATTCTCTGATCCGAGCGCCTCATATATTGAGTCATACGCAACCCCGCTGCTTGCCAAAGCCCATTCAGCGAGATTTCTCGGCGATTTGACCATTGCCCGCTTACCCGGGAAATCCACCACATTAAAAAAGTCTGAAATCAGCGCGGGGTGGGCACCGCTGTGATCGTTCTGCTTTTTAAATACTGGCAAACTCGACCACATGTACTGGCCGATACTGCAGGGTTGCAGGGTATTCGGTACGTAGTCCTGAACAAGCGCCCGACCACTTTCCGACACCAGCTGATGGAGCGGCAGAATGCGAATTTCCCCACGGTCACACGCGTCAATTGAAGCGTGAAGTTCCATTTGCACCACATCAGTATTGCTTTGTAAAACAGAGAGTTCATTACCGGCAGGGCTAACCAGGCCAATTGCTCCCAGACCAGTTTTTGCAGAAAACGGTTCCAGCAGCAACTGACTGGTCAGCGTTGCATGACTGGCTCCCCACAAGCCGATCCTCAAGGGTTGCGCAGTGACATTACAACTACCGGACAGCAGCAGCAGAATCAGTAACAGGAATAAAGGCATTGACCAACTTTTTGGTTAGGAATAATTACTTGATCAGGCATCCTGCCCACCCCTTAACAGTAGCAGGTAACGACAATACGACAACAGTCTACGAACAATCGGGCCAACTAACCAGACAGCAGACGTCAACTCTCTGACTAATTACTGCATCAAAGGACGGAAACTTCCTGCAAGCCTTTGCAGATCAACTATAAGTTAACAGGCGATGTGCAAAAAGGCATATCCACCTCCACTCAACCAAAAACAATAAATGGCAGGTATTGAATGTCCACTGCGGCTCAACAGCAACATTCGGTAAACATGAGCACTGAAAGCGATACTTCCAGCGCTGAAGAATTTATCGATCTAAAGGAATATGCGAAGATACTACGCAAGCATCGGTGGGCAATTTTACTGGCTACCGCACTGCTAACCGGTCTCGCGGCGTACATTGTTACCGGCATGACACCAATCTATCGAGCCACTTCTACTCTGCTGATTGAAACTCAGCAGACTATGCCGATGAACCTCGATGAGCTCATCGGTATTGATACAACAAACAAAGAGTACTATCAAACCCAGTTCGAGGTCCTGAGATCCCGAAAGCTCGCCAAGCGGGTTATGGAAGAGATGGGGCTTTACAGTCACCCCGAACTATCACGGCCGGAAGACAAAAACCTTGGCATCCCGGTTTCGACAATCGATACCAGCCTGACAGAGTCTTCGAATGGAGCAAACAGCTATTCAGGATCGGAGGCATTCGAGCTTGAAGCGGAGCCTATAGAACGCCAGATAGCAGTTAACCGATTTTTGAAAAAACTGTCGGTTACCCCGATAAAAAATACCAAGCTCGTCCGCATCAGCTTCGAATCCAGTGATGCCGTCCTTGCCGCCCGCGTCGCTAATAAAATCGCCGACAGCTATATTCTGAGTTACATGGACTCACGAATGGAAATGGGAGAAAAAGCGACCTCATGGCTCGGTGAACGTCTGACACAGCATAAACTGAAACTCGACGAATCACAGGATCGTCTGCTCAGCTACAAGGAAGAGTACGGCTTAGTCGATATACAAGGCACTGTCGGCAAATTAACCGAGCAGGAAATAGGTATTGTTACCAGCAAACTACTGGATGCTGAAGGCAAAATGGCGCAGTCAAAGATCGTCTTCGACGATGTAGCAGCAACACGGCAAAAAGGCGCTAAGGCGCTATTGGGGCTACCGGTTATTGACTCCAATGAAATGGTCAGGCGGTTCAAACTAGACGTGCAGGAAGCCCAGTTTAATCTTAATGAACTATCCAATCGCTACGGTAACAAGCACCCCAAGGTAGTCGACGCACAGTCAAGACTGACTACCGCGCAGTCAAATCTGGATACCCAGATCTATAATATTGTCGATACCATAGAAAAGAATTATATTCTTGCACAGCAGTCGGTCAGCTCGCTCAGAACCACGCTGGATAAAGGTAAAAAAGAAATCCAGCAGGTAGACAGATCTAAAATTGAACTGATGAATCTGCAGCGCGAAGTTGAGCTCAACCAGAAAATGTACGACACCCTGTACACCCGGATGCGGGAAGTCGATGAAGCAGAAAACATGAGTACAACAAACGCTCAGGTTTCAGAGTACGCTGAAGCCCCGATACGCCCGGTTAAACCTAGAAAAATACTTATCGTACTATTAACTCTTCTGGTATCACTGGCTGCAGCAATAGCCGCCGCTATTCTTGTCGAGTCACTTAACACCACCGTGTCCAGCACCGAAGACGTAGAGTCAGAGTTAAAGCTCAGGATGCTTGGCATTATCCCGTTGGTTTCAAAGAAAATGCTCCGCAAAAAGGGTATGACAGCGCTGGTTCCCGGCTCACTTGTAGATGATCGAGGCTCTTTTGAAGAGAGCATCCGCACGGTAAGAACCAGCATCAGCCTGGATGAACTGGAAAATCCTCACCAGGTTATCATGGTCACCTCGGCCCTGCCGGGTGAAGGAAAATCAACCGTTGCCAGCCACCTGGCGCACTCTCTTTCGCAGATTGAAAAAGTCCTGCTTATAGAATGTGACCTGCGACGCCCCAGCCTGCATCGCGCGTTCGACTTCAAAGACTCTATCGGTCTGGCTCAGCTACTCAGTGGTGATGCAAAATTCGTCAATTGCATAAAGATAAACGCCATCGACAGCCTCGACGTTATTCCCGCGGGCTCTATACCCGCAAGTCCGCTGGAACTGCTGACAACCAAGCGTTTCAAGCATCTGATCGAGCAAATGAAAAAACGTTATGATCGAATAGTTATTGACAGCGCCCCGGTTCAGGCTGTGAGTGATGCTCTAATCCTCGGGCAAATGGCAGACGCAGTTATTTACGCGGTAAAGGCAAACTCAACAGAAACGGGAGTGTCCGCGCGCGGCGTCAAGCGATTGCGTGAAGCCGGCATACACATGGCTGGCGCGGTAGTGACACAGGTAAATATCCGCAAAATCAGCTCTTACGGTGGAGACCTCGATTACCAGGGATTTTACGACTACTACGGCTATTCAGAGAAAGATATTGTACAACCTATCGATCTGACTACCGACGAACAGGACACTAAACCAGAACCAAAACCGGACGCCTCAAGGAGCAGACCAGCTAAAGCCGCTGAAGCCAATCAGACTGAGGCCGCGTAGGAAAAGTAACCGGCCTACTTCCAGCGAACGATAGGATAGTTTAATTTCGCGGCGACCCTTGCGGTCGCCGTTTTTGGATCAACAACTATAGCGCGCTGCGCCAATGCCAGTAACGGAAGGTCAACAGCACTGTCTGAATAGGCCCGATCAACCTCAGCGCGAGTTGTATCCTGCAACCATGCTTTTATCTGCCTGGCCTTCTCCTCACCGATACAGTTCAGTGTTTTCAATTCACCGGTGAGGCGATCATCAGCATCAAACTCAGCGATTGTGCAAAACAATTTATCCATGCCGAGCGCATCAAATAGTTTACTGACATAAATGTCAAAACTGGCGGTTGCCAGCACCAGCATATATCCGCTATCACGCAGCCGTTGTAATTCGGCCAGCGCTTCGGGTTTTATATTGTTGTCGAATGTTATCTGCGTAAAACTGGTCGCAAATTCTTCGAGCTCAGCGCGGCTAAGTCCACCGGCAATTGCTTTCAGAAACCGTGCTTTCAGCCAGTGGTTCGATTTAAACCCCAGCTTGTATGCAAGAACGTAACAGGGCAAAAGCGGCAATTTAACGCACCGCTGTGGTCGTTTCACAAGGCAATGATAAAGAAACGTCAGGTAGGTATCTCTGCGTGAGATAGTGCCATCGAGATCGAATACGGCAATACGCTGTTGTTCCACGCCTTGCATCAATAACTAACCTTGTTGTACAGCGCCCGACTTTACAGCGGCAAGCGCTTGAATATAAATTCCGGTATCAATTTTATGATCAGCATAATGTAACGCCAGAACCAGGGTGTATAGAGCACCGGTTTTTTAGCCGCTATTGCGGCATCTATGTTGGCAGCAACGGTGTCAGCACTCGCCCATAGCAATCCCTTCTTAAATTCTTTAGTCATTGGAGTGTCAACAAAGCCCGGTTTTACCGTTATTACCGTAACTCCCTGAGAAACCATGTCACTGCGAAGCCCGGATAGAAAAGTTGAAACAGCGCCTTTGGCGGTACCGTAGAAATAATTACTCCGACGACCCCTGTCTCCGGCAACAGAACTGATAACCGCCAGTGTTCCGCTTTTTTGCTTCACCATTTTCTGCGCAACACCACTGGCCAGCGAAATGGTACTTGTTCCATTTAGTTGCATCTGTCGCATAGCGTATTCATGGTCTTCTATGCACCGTTGCTGATCCGTGAGTTCACCATAGGCGATAAGCGCACATTCTACGGGTGAAGCAAACACTCGATCAAGCAGCGCAGGCTGCCCGGCGATATCCGCCAGATCAGCGGTTACCACTTCAACATCCGCCTTTGCCAATACACTCAGGTGAGCGGCGATTTCCTCAACGGCCTGAGCATTACGCGCAACAAGAATGAGCCTGTCGTACCTCGCTGCCACACGATTCAAATAGGCCTGCGCTATTGCAGACGTCGCACCGAACACCACCAGAACTTTCATATCGTTGATTCTATTTTGCTGGATTTAACACAGAGAATAATCACTTAGCTGCTCACACGTCGCCAGAAACCCGATGAAAATCCCGGATCTACAAACAACTGAAATTCGGTAAAACGCGGGAAAAATGAACGAAAGCTGTCAGCCGCCATCACTGCATCCTTTGCCGGGTATATAGCACCACCAGCCTGCACCACCAGCATTTCAAGAGTTTGCAAAAGCTTTACTGTCTTGTCTCCCCGGTTAGGAAAATCCAGCGCAAGTGTTACGCCCGGACGCGAAAACGACATGATGCCGGGCGATGTAACATGCCCCATCGATTTCAGAACCGACAGAAAAGACCCCTGACCGGAGTTGCCGATCAGCCCCAGAATTTCGGTAATCACCGATGCGTGATCAAACGGCACAACACACTGAAACTGATAAAAACCGCGACGGCCATAAATACGATTCCAGTTTTGCAGGGAGTCGAGCGGATAAAAATATTTTCCAAACGGTTCACTGCTACTCTTACGCCGTGAATGGGTGTGCCTGTACAGACTATTGAACGCGCGAAGCGTTAGCCCGTTTACCAGCGGAAAGCAATTGCCCACAACTCCCGGAATACCTATATCACCACGCTGCAGAACCGAGCCGAGATCACCCGGCTCCTCAATATGATTGGCTCGAAAAAAAACTCCTCGGCCACGACTGGCACCTGTCGCCAGACAATCAATCCATGAGACACAGTACTCGTGAGTGCGTTCCGATTCATTGGAAAGCTCTACAAACTCACCGAAGCTGCCATAGGGTATAGACTCTACATCGAGCAACGGGTTGTAAATACGTTTCAGTGAAAATTCAACCCAGGTAATCAAACCAGTCAGGCCCAGCCCGCCTATGGTGGCGGCGAATAGTCCGGTGTTGCTGCTGCGGCTGCACTCGAGTACATCCCCATTGGAGCGAACCAGCTCAAAGCGCAATACAAAGCACCCGAAGCTGCCCGCCACATGGTGGTTTTTGCCATGAACATCATTGGCAACCGCACCCCCGATTGTGACAAAGCTCGTGCCCGGTGTAACGGGCAAAAACCAACCCTCTGATGTCACCAGCTGAGCAGCATCCCATAGAGTGACGCCGGCCTCACATCGCAGTACCCCGTTTACTTCATCAAAGGATATAAAGCGCGACAGGCTTGTTGTCTCAGCGATAGACGCGCCGTTGTTAACACAGACGTCGCCATAGCTGCGGCGGTTTCCTACGCAGAGCAGAGTTTCTTCAGATGCCCGCGTCTCCGGAAGCCGTTCATGGCGCCATTGCAATTGATGCCTGCACTCTTCTTCCGGGTAAAGATTACCCCACGAGTTACTCACCGGTTTGAGTTATTCATATTCAACTTAATCGATCGCAACAGCTGGCCAGAAGGCCACATCCGCAGTAGATCATTCATTCTGAAAATACCAACTAACTGCCAGACCCATCGCCCTTCAATGATTCCTTCCACGAAACGTAGGCGGCAAGAAGCATGTCGGAATCACTGTCTTTGGGCTCCCAATCAAGCTCATTTTTTGCCTTTTCCATTGATAGAATGCAAGTTTCATCAGCGATCAGGTACTGCTCCGGATCGAGTAGCGGTATGTTCAGTTTATCGAGTATAGCCAGTACAAATTTCACCGCAAACGCTGGAGTCGGCACCACAATAGATTTACTACCTACCGACTTTATCAGTGTATTCAGCAACGCACGTACACGCGGCGCTCCGAGCGAACCGACATTATAGGCCTCATTGGGTACGCCTTTTTCTACCGCCGCCAGGCAAATATCTGCACAGTCACTGACAGAGATAAACTGGTAAAAATTGCGGCCACCACCGATAGTCGGAACCGGCAGATTTTTATCAATGAGTTTGAACAGCGATTCGAGTATGCCGAGCCGACCGGGACCTATAATCAACCGGGGACGAAACAAGGTAATATTGAACCCCCGCTCCCGGTATTTCTCACACAGAAGCTCAGACTGATACTTGGCATTACCGTAAGGCCCGAGCGGTACTCGCGGGTGACTTTCAGGCCGCGGATTTTCCACCGTATGGCCGTACACCATATCAGTGGTGTAATAAATCACCTTGCGACATCCGGTTTTCTGCTCCAGGTAGTCGAGTAAATTTTCGGTTCCCTGATACAGCACACTCCAGAAATACTCCTGCCGGTCCGCTCGCTTGATAATGGGCACCAGCAGCCTCGCTGCGAAGTGATATACAATGTCATCCGCATCGACGGGCACCGTTTCCAGTGCCGCTTTGTCGGTAATATCCACCATCATGAAGTCAATATCGTCATAGTGAGGCGACTCGGTTTTCTTGATGTCAATTGCCAGCACCTTTTCGCCACGGGCAACCAGTTTTTTCGCCAGTTCGGTGCCAAGAAAGCCGTCGCCACCAGTAATAATATGCTTCACGTAGTAATTCCAGTATCTAAATTCGAAGGGTTAATATCGGCGCATCGACAAGCGAATGAAATTTGCTGTCAGTATTTGCGTGAGATGAAACCTCACGGGAAACGCTTTCAGGATTGCACAGTTTTTGTCGCCCACACATTCCCACAAGTACTAAGCTTACCGGATGGCACAACACGGTTATTGTGCTTCCATAGCCAAAGTATAGTCCGCCAATCACAAGGTTCCCAATTGTAATTTGCCAATATGACGAAATTTATTCCTCTTATTTTGTTCACCGTCCTCACCAATTTCCTTTCACAGATCATGCTGAAAAAAGGAATGACGCAAATCAGCATCGGATCACTGAATAGCAATAACATTTTCAACGCGATTCCCTCTATAATTCTCAACGTCTTTGTACTGGGGGGCCTTTTTGTAATGGTTGTCAGCATGGCATCGCACTTGTTAGTGCTTTCCAAGGTTGACATCAGTTTCGCCTACCCGTTTCTGGGTTTGTCATTTGTCCTTGTGACCCTGTGGGGTCATCTGGTTTTGTCAGAACCTCTCTCCCTTTACAAGGTGGCAGGAGTCACCTTTATCGTTCTTGGAGTAGCGCTGGTTGCGAAATCCTGACGCATCTACCGTCCCACTGGTTTGTAGCCTCACCGGCACCTTACTCAAAACGGATCTGGTTTCTGAACGTCGTATACAGAAACTGAAAAACACCATTGAGGGGCTTCTTTCATCCTCTCTGGATCTAAAACGGCTACAGCTCGAACAATCAGCGAAAGATCAAGCCGGATCCGCTCTGCCTCTGAACGAACCGTTGCTGGAATTTCTCAGGGAAGAGAAAAAATCTGGCCGGAAACTGGTGCTGCTCACTGCCGAGTCGCCCGAGTGTGCCTCGGAAATGCTCGGCAATGACCATCAGCTGTTTGATGAAACTATTGATTGCCGGAGCGCTAATGAACTGGTTTCAAAATTCGGGGAGAAAAATTACGACTATATCGGCGACAGTTCTACTTCGTCCGAAATCTGGCACGGAGCAAATAAACGGTTCGTAGTTGCCGCAGACGATACCACCGCAAAAAAACTGAGCGCCGACGGTATGAGTGTGTCCCGGCAGTTCGCAAAGGGCAACAGCCTCAACTTGAAATCGGGAACACGTGCACTTAGAACCTATCAGTGGCTCAAAAACCTGCTGGTGTTTGTGCCGATAATCACCTCGCAGCAGCTGGACGATGCAAACGCACTGCGAAACTCGATAATCATGTTTATCTGCTTTTCTCTGATCGCCTCATTCGGTTACCTGGTTAATGATCTGCTCGACCTGGCATCGGATCGTGCGCACCCGAAAAAACGCCACCGCCCACTTGCCAGCGGCAACCTCAGCATACGCCACGGCGTCCTCATTGGCGCTGCGCTGCTGGTTATAACAGCCGTGCTCTGCCTGATGCTTCCAGGGCCGGCAACTATTGTTCTGATCGGCTATCTGTTCCTGACCATCTCCTACTCTCTGTACCTCAAGACCAAGCTGATGATCGACGTAGTCGCGCTCGGCATCCTGTTCACGTTGCGGGTAATCGGCGGAGCAGCCGCCATTGAAACTGAGCTCTCGTTCTACCTGCTGAGCTTCTCTATTTTTATTTTCTCAAGCCTGGGAATGGTGAAACGTTTTGCAGAGCTCCACAACCTGCAATCGCGAAATCAGCTTATAGCCCGCGGTAGAAGCTACCGCGTTGAAGATATGGCCCCGGTCAGAATTATAGGTATATCGCTGGGCTATATGAGTGTTTTCATCATGGGGCTTTACATCAACAGCCCTGTGGTCACTCAATACTATGACCACCCCAAATTCATCTGGTTTCTTTTCCCTCTCCTGACCTACTGGCTGGGCCGGCTCTGGATACTCGCCAACCGCGGCGAGGTCAATGAAGATCCGCTGATATTCGCAATGAAAGACAAAACCAGTCTGCTGGTCGTTGGACTGAGTGCCGTCATCCTGTTGATCGCGAACTGACCGAGTGAACTCAGGGAAGCTCCAGAGCCGAGTGCGGATCTATAGAATAAGGGTAGGTTTTATCGAGAAAACGTGGCTGTGCCTGAATGCTACCAATCCAGCGCACAATATTGCCGAACTCGGCCAGCGGCAAGCCCGCCTCCTCTGCAAGGTGCACATAGGCAAACACTGATATATCAGCAATGGTATAGCTGCCCCCTCCCAGATAACTATTCACAGCCAGCTCGCTGTCAAGAATTCGCAGAGCCTGCATAGATCCGGATCGTCTGGCTTCAATAATTTCTGCGGTACGGTTTTTGTCTTTTCCAGTTAATACCCAATGACGCAACGTAGCCACTGTCGACTGCACCGTTTCCCCTTCAAAAAACAACCACTGCAACACCTTGGCACGATGATAAGTATCATCAGGTAAAAACGGAGTGCCTTCAGCGAGGTATAGTAAAATTGCATTCGACTCGGCTATGGTACGGCCATCTTCGAGCTGCAGTGCCGGCACAGCACCGGTCGGATTTATAGTCAGATACTCCTCAGTTTGCCCTTCCCCCTCAAAAATACTAATCTCTTCGGTGCGGTAGCTACAATCCAGATGTTTCAGCAATAGCCTTATTTTATAGGCGTTCTGAGACGGCAGGTAATCATAGAGAGTTATCACGGGTTCCATGCTCCGGAGAATGAGCCTGAATCATTCATGAGATGGCGAGCCTATCGCGTAGAAACGTGATTCCACAGAGCATTTTCTTCTCGCATTGAATCCTTACTGATAATCACAAAAAAATTCGCTGTGAAATCAAAGATCAGGTGCAACGCCCTAAATCCCGCGAATAATCCAGGTTAAGGATCATCAGAATATCGAAAGCCGCTGCAAGGATCACACGGGATCTTGCTCAATACTATTAAAGCTGATTTCTCCCCGGCAATAGAAACCGTCTACCGTTTGCCAGTCGGGCTGGAGTGATCAGGCCCGTCCCAGCGACTTAAGGAAACGCGCGGTATCGTACATTTCAAAAAATTCGACTATCTCTCCATCTTCAATGGTGATGATATCCACTTTGCGCGATTCAAAGACATTTCCGGTTGTCCGGGAGGTAAAGGAACAACGTCCGTCTACGACCAGCCTGGTGTCACCATCATAGATATAATGGTCAACTTCATAAAAATTCATTTCAAACGCTTCGGCGAGCGCAGTAAAATACTTGATTAGATCTGATTTGCACTGATAACAAGCAGTAAAAGCCAGTTCTTCTATTTCATCCGGCAAGCCATTCCACTGCACCTCCTCGGCAACAATACTCATGAGCAATGGCAAGGTTCCGGGGTCTTGTGCGCCCCAGAGCCGATACACTTCTTTGATACTTTCCACACACTCAGCATTATCCATGGTCAACTCCGCTATTTCATCTGATGCATAATCTTGCCAATCTGAAATTATTGCCCCGCTAGCAACCTACCCGAGCCAACTCCCGATGTACTCGCTGACTAACTGTTGAAAAACCAGCCAGATTCCGGCTATTTGCTGAACTTACGCTAACGTGTAAACACCGTCATGTCACGCAGCCGCACCGGATTTTGAGCACGCCTAACCAAATTCCCGATTCATTCATAACCGCTTGCTATCTGTCATTTGTAAATTCACATTGACATTTATAATATAAAACGCCGATCATTGCCCCACTACGACAGGGCATATTATTAATGAAGGCAAAGGGCATCAATATTCTGGTATTTGCTGTTTTGATCAGCATTGTCATCTACTTTGCTCTGTCACAGTAGCAAGCAAAAAAACCGCTTAGGCTACCCGCTAATTTCATTAATCGTGCTACGCAGACGCTAATCGAATAATTCGCTAATGATCGAATCACGTTTTTTGTATTGTTTCCGGCCTTTGTCTCTGCTTTCGACGTATTGTCTGGCCTGATCACTTTTGGCCGGGCGCCAGTCATTGGTTTGCGAGTTTTTTATCGCCACAGTCCGCTCTTCGACAGTCAGCTCAACTATTTTATCCAGCTCACCGCGATCCAGCCAAACACCACGACACTGCGTACAGAAGTCAATTTCGATTCCCTTCCGGTCAGTCATCATTAGTGCAATATCGCAGTTCGGGCATTTCATGGTGTCACCTGCTGTTGATGTAGTTATCGAGAGAAATTACGTATAAGGTTAATCTGGGTAAAAGCAAATAGCCAACTCGTCAAATCAATTGTGCCTGTTAGCTTAAACTGCCGGCGGCGGCTCCAGGCAACAATGGCAAATGCGAACTCCGGAACTCAAGACCTGGTGTACTGTAACTTTCAAACTCCATCAGTGAGAGCTTGCCATCTGGTTCTCCCATACCCAAGCAAACAAGGCACGTTGCTCGCAGGTAGTAACCGTAGTTGATTTATTTGACCCTTTATCAAGAGCTACAACGCCCCCTGCGTCAAGATGTTTGCAGGCCAAATGCCAGGCTCACGAAGTAACGGCCGAGCACAGCGCTTCGACGACAATAGATAATAACCTCAAGCTCAGAGATTCTATGAACCTGGTTTAATACAGGGCATTCGGGTTGACTGACTCATTGGTGGAGTTTGAAGGTTCCAGTACACTGGAAACCACACACTATGGAAATAAACCTCAATGAGCCATCCACCCGGCAAGCCGGCAAACTTACTGGTAATTATCTCCGATGAACATCGCCGCGATGCACTAGGTTGCATGGGCCATCCGGTAGTAAAAACCCCAAACCTCGATCAGCTCGCTGAACGCGGCACCGTATTCTGCAACGCCTATACGCCATCACCGATGTGCGTTCCCGCTCGCGCAAGCCTGGCTAGCGGCACTTATGTCCACAACACCGGCCACTGGGATAGCGCAACTCCCTATCATGGAAAACCTCACAGCTGGATGGCACAACTTCGGGATCAAGGCCGGGAAGTGGTCTCTATCGGCAAACTGCATTTTCGATCTGACAAGGACGACAATGGCTTCAGCCATGAAATCCTGCCAATGCACGTGGTTGGGGGAGTTGGCTGGGCTATCGGCTTACTACGCGAAGATCCGCCGCATTATAGTCAGGCAGCCGAACTGGCAGCAGACGTTGGCATTGGTACAAGCACATACACAGACTACGATCTGGAGATCACAGCCGCAACAGAGCACTGGCTTGAAAGCAAACACACAGCAGAAAAGCCATGGGCAGCATTTGTTTCGCTGGTAAGCCCTCACTACCCGCTAACCTGCCCGGAAGAATATTACAATCTCTATAATCCAATGGAGCTAGAGCTGCCAATAGGCTATCGCAGCACAGCAGCACCTGAACACAAAGAGCTGCAGAACATCGCACGCTTTTTCGACTATGGCAGTCATTTCGACGAACACAAAATACGCGAGGCCATTGCTGCCTACTATGGCCTCACAAGCTTTATGGACAACTGCGTCGGGCGGATTATTAATGCGATGGACCGCAGCGGGCAAACCGAAAACACCGTTGTCGTCTATATCTCCGATCACGGAGAAATGCTTGGTGACCACGGATTCTGGACCAAGCAGGTCATGTACGAGCAATCCGCGGGTGTACCGATGATCGCCGCCGGCCCCGGCTTTCCGATTAAGCATCGAGTCACCACCGCTGCATCACTAATTGATATAGCAGCAACAGCCGTCGACATCGGTGGAAATACAAGCGACAAAGTAAGCAACTCACTGGCGGGAATTTCACTGCGCCAACTAGCGAATCAAAAGGATAACCCGCACCGTACAATCCTGAGCGAGTATCACGACGGCGGTTCAACCACCGGCACTTTTATGATTCGCTGGGAGAACTGGAAATATATTTATTACGTCGGGCACCCACCTCAGCTCTTTGACCTGGTCGAAGATCCGAATGAATTGAACGATCTTGGCAATAAAGGCGAGGCTGAATCTACCATCCAGCAAACTCTGCAGGAAGGAGAACGGCGTTTACGGGAAATCTGCAATCCTGAAGAAGTGAATCAGCGTTGTTTTAATGATCAGAAACAACGCATCGAAGCTCTCGGCGGCAGAGAGGCTTGCATCAATAGTTATGTATTTAATCACACACCCACACCAGCTGAGCAATCTAAAGTTCGGTAACCTTCAAACGCCATTGCCAGACTTTGAAGGTTATCGTACATACTGGCAAATCAGCCGGAGAGTTTAATTTTAAAGTGAAAGGCCGTAGCAATAAACAGCAACTAAATCACTAATCACCCGCACTTCGTTCATCGTCTGTCAGGGAGCTCCACCATGCCGCATAGGGTGTAGCGCCAGGAACCTGACCACTGTAATCCGGGGCACTATCATCCCACCAGACGGGCCCGGCTTCCCCGAGTGCTACCTTCGCCGCCACAACTGCAGCTCGCTCTTTGGCCATTCTTGCCTGCATCAGCGCCTTAACCGCTTTGCGTCGCTCGCTGTCACCCAGCGACGGATTCGTACACCGTTTCAATACACCACGCGAGACCAGATACCGGCCATCGGACGTATGAGGGCGATCTTTTCGCGACATTTTCAGTAACCCTGGTTGTCTTCAAACCAGTTTAGCACCAAAGAATTTGATTAATAATTGGTAGGCGAGCATCGGAATTCACCTGACCCCGCTTTTAAAGCTTTTCGGAAAGCTTTAGAGTGGACACATGGGAATTGATCCGTCAAGAAGAGCGAGCGTTATAGCCGCCAGGTTTAGCAAAGACTTTGCAGACACTGAACCGCAAGCAAAAGAAATCGCTGCCCGGTTAATCCAGATTGTTGCGCTGTTCGAACATGAAAACAAGCCACTATTTGAGCAGCACCAAATTGATCGGGGCCTGTTTTCGGCCCTGGTGAGTTTACGCCTGGCTGGTGAACCGTATGAGCTACGTCATCGCGAGCTTATGGAGCGCATGTTACTCACCTCCGGCGGCACCACAAATCTCTGCCGGAGACTGATAAAACTAGGGCTTTTAGCAAAGCACCCTGACCCGGATGATGCCAGAGGCGTTTATTTCCGGTTAACGCAGCAGGGAATTGACGTGGCTAACGATTTACTGCCAAAGCAACACCGCATTGAACAGAATCTTATCGAAATACTCAGTGACGACGAAAAACAGACACTGTGCAGCCTGCTTGAGAAGATCGCCCGCCCCTTCAACCCTTGAAAACTCACCTCGCTAACCGGATCACCTGCCGCGCGAACAACAACCACCCAACTATTCAAGCATAGTTCTCTTGTACGCAAATAAATCCTTTTGCTAAAGCAATACTGAAAGTAGTTAAGCATGGAATTCGACCCTAGGATGTAACTCAAGGCAACGATACAGACCAGCGGAAACAAATAGCGGAACGATCAAAAAAACCTATTGTCCGATGCCGCCTTACTGTGACCCTACTGGCACTGTAGCCTGCCTTATACCGGTAACACGTGTTAGATACCGGATATTCAATAGAGCAACAGAGGAGTCCATTAACCGCTTTACGCAACGTATTCACAACGGAAGGTTGGCTAATGACGATTGACGATACAGGTTTTCCCTGACGATACATATCGGAACTAACCGGATGCGCCGTAGCAGTGATACACAAGCTGCTGTACCGCACTCTGGTTTCTGACTACCATGCTTCTCCACAAGGGCCCCTCGCGGGCCCTTCGTCATTTACTGACATCAGTCAACACATGAACGGCCCGATCGGCAATAAGCGCTTTGACCTCGTTGGCGTAGGCTGCCATATGCGCCGAGCTGGCATGTGCTGTTAAATCTTCCATAGAATCCCACTTTTCAATAACCATAAACGAATCTGCACCTATGGGTGTTTGAATCGGACCTGCATCAGCAGCATCCACAACAGGACGATACTCAATACAACCTTTCTCGGCGTGAACAGCCGGCATATTCCTCCGAAACGCATCGAGCACCTGCTGACGCTGGCCGGCTTTTGTAGTTATCACCGCTATTACATGAATCATTTTATTGTCCATCTACCAATCTAACCCGCACTATTCACGGGATTAACGGAATCTCACCTGACCTTTGATTTCACAGAGAATTTTTTTCTGTTGCAAATATCAGTAAGTATTCGACGCGAGAAGAAAATCCACTGTGAAATCCCTTGACGTGATTAAGTAAGGTCTACGCGATATCCTCGCCACCCCATGAATAATGCGGGGTAACAGAACTAACATTGTCATACCGGGTCAGAATAAAACACAAATCACTGCGTATTTTCTGCCAGTTATCATGGTATCACTTTAATCCGGAGTTCAGAAAATGGCTGAAGCAAAATCAACTGCCGCATTCAACTATCAGGCTTTCCTAATCGTTTCAGTTCTAGCACTGTTTTCTTTGCTTGCGACAAATCCGGCACTGGCAGCTCAGGGCGACTGGGTTAACAAGCAATATAAAATCAAGGGCTCCTGGGAGATAGAACAGTCGAATGGCAAGACGCTTATCCGGTTTACAAAAAATTTCAGCACCAAGGGTGGTCCGGATCTGAAGGTATTCCTGTCACGCGATAATATATCTGCACTCAATGGTAGAATTGCGATTAACAATGCCGTATTGATCTCACCCCTGAAAAGCAACCGCGGCAGTCAAACGTATACTCTACCGGCAAATATCAACCTGGAAGATTTTAAATCTTTAATCATTCACTGCGAGAAATACAGCGTACTGTGGGGTGGCTCGAACATCTAGTGCACCTTCTTCAAGGCCGTATCCATCACCAATTCGCTCAACGTCGGGTGCGGATGAATAGTAAGCGCCAGATCATCAACACTGGCGCCCATTTCTATTGCCACGCAGATTTCAGCTACTAACTCCGATGCATGCGGCGCGACAATAGTTGCGCCTAACAAGGTACGATCCACTTCAACAAACACCAGTTCAATATAGCCGTCGCTCTCTGCCATAGTAGCTGCCCGACCCGATGCACGAAGTGGCAACTTTGCACTGACGGCTTTTACTTCATCAGATAGTGCCCGCTGCAGACTGGAGCCCGCCATCGCGATTTCCGGATCAGTAAATACAATCAGCGGCACCGCCTGCGGTTCAAACGCGGTACTCTCGCCGCATAGAGCATCAACAGCAACAACCGCTTCAGCCATCGCCTTATGTGCTAGAGCGGGTCCGGGAGTTATATCGCCAATCGCCGCAATGTGCTGTGAAATACGTCTGTCCGCATCAACCGCCAACAGACCATCAGCTTGTACAGCTATACCCGCAGCATCAAGCTCAAGATCAGCTGTATTCGGTTTTCTGCCTACCGCAAGCAATACGTACTCAGCCTCAATCCGAAATTCAGCCTGGTTACTATCGACCAGTTTCAACACGCCATCTGTATAGTCACTTGCCTTGCAACCACATTTAAACTGAATACCGAGCTGCTCCATTTTCCGCCGCAGGATAATATCGGGCCCGGCCTCCATGGCCGGTAGAATTCTCGGCTCTGCCTCCACAACCGTGACCACACTACCGAGTTTCGCCAGCGCGCACCCTATTTCAAGCCCTATATATCCCGCCCCCACAATGGCTATAGACTGCGGTACTTCCTGCAACTCTAAAGCAGCTTCTGCATCGAGCACTGTGTCGCCAAATGTAAAACCCGGTAATGATAACGGGCTGGACCCTGTCGCAATAATGCAATCGCGAAATTGAAGAAATTTCGCCTGTCCGTCGATAGTGGCCACCACCAGGGTTTTCGAGTCCGTGAACAGCGCGTTGCCGGTAACTATTTTCACCCCAGCGCTGCTCAGTTTTTGCGCTACGCCTCCGGCCAGCTGATCAACAACCCCACGCTTGAAATCAAGAAACGCAGTCATATTAAAACAGGCGTTATCGACCGTTATGCCCATGTGCGCACTACTGTGACTTCGATGATATATTCCGGCAGCCTCGATCAGTGATTTACTGGGTATGCAACCGGAATGCAGACAGACACCACCAACAGCCTGCTCACCACCGCGCTCTACCAGTGTCACTTCCCGTCCTAGACTGGCCGCGTGCAACGCTGCTGTATAGCCTCCCGGTCCGGTACCAATTACAACCAGATCTACTGCTTCAGGTGCATTGCCAACGACCATCGATGAGCTCTCTATAATTTATAAATTACAAGTGACCAAGCATTCGCACAGGGTTACCCAGCAACCGCACCAGTGTTGAGACAAAACCACCCAGATGCTCACCATCGTTTAGTCGATGATCAGCCGATACCGCAAGCGGCAGGATTTGTCGAACTGCCGGCTGGCCATCAACAGCAACTACTTTCTCATGAATACGTCCGAAGCCGGCAATCGCGACTTCCGGCGGCCGTATAATCGGTGTGCCCAGAGTGCCGCCGTAACTGCCGAAATTGGAAATTGTGAAAGTCCCGCCCTTAATCTGCTCAACGCTGACACGGCGTTCACGTGCTAGCGAAGCCAGTTCGCTTATTTCGCGCGCAATTTCCAGAATCGTTTTTTGCTCCGCCTGATGCACAACCGTAACTATAAGCCCCTCAGGGGTTGCGGTTGCAATTCCTATATTACAGCTACCATGGTAACTGACAGTCTCGCTATCCATATCGAGCGATGCATTAAATCGCGGGTGCTGCTGCAGAGCAAGCACACACGCCTTGACAAAAAAGGGTAGAAAGCTGACACGCTGCCCTAACGATTCGTACTCGGCATTTATCTCTCTGCGCGCTTCGGTTAATGCCGTCGCGTCGATTTCCTCAAAGGTAAATACATGGGGAATATCACGCCAGGCACTTTGCATATTATTCGCAATCTGCTTTCGCAAACCCGACAATGGCTCTTTGCGCGATTCCAGTGATTTATGTATTTTTTCGGGTCGCGGCCCATGCCGGTCACTTTGCGCGCCAGCGGTATCTGGAAATCCCTTGTTACTTTCAACACCGGTTGCCAGGTATTTTTCCACATCAGCCTGAGTAACCTGACCCCGTGAACCACTACCGGATATCAGTGCGATGTCAATATGGTTACTGCGCGCAAACTTACGCGTTGCGGGGCTTGCCAATATTCGCTTTGCTCTACGCTTTGTGCCACCCTGAGATTTTATTATAGAGTTTGCCAGCTCCGGGCCAGAGCTTGTATCAGCACCGAGCTCCTGCTTTGGCGGTGCAGAGACTGACCCGGCTTCGATCTCAAATGTTGCCAGCACCGCACCAACCGGCAGCGACGCCCCGACTGCACCACCATGACTATGCAGACGGCCGTTAACCGGCGCTGGAATTTCCACCACCGCTTTGTCTGTTTCTATTTCGACAATAATCTGATCGACCGCAACCTGTTCACCGGCCTGCACCAGCCACTGGACAATAGTTCCGGATTCCAGACCCTCACCGACATCCGGTAGTAGAAATTCATGTGTTGCCATGCGGACGTTCCAGGTTAATCAATCAGGGTTTCACGAACAACGCGGACAACCCGCTTCGCATCCGGCACATAGTATCCCTCCACGCCCGGAGTCGGGTACGGTGCATCCGGCGCTGTGACCCGCCTTAATGGTGCCTGCAGCGAGTAAAAGGCATGTTCCTGCACCAGTGCTATAACTTCCGCCCCGAAGCCTGCCACCGCCGGCGACTCATGAACAATGACACAGCGGCCGGTCTTTTCAATCGCCTCAATTAAACCGGATTCATCCAGCGGCACTATAGTGCGAAGATCAACAATGTGCGGATCAACCCCCTCTGCAATCAATTGCTCAGCCGCCTCCTCCACAACCGGCACACTCGCGCTCCAGGTAACTATTGTCACATCGGAACCTTCTCGAATCGTGCGAAGCTTGCCGAACGGGATCGTGTATTCGCCTTCGGGCACCTCATCAGCAATGAGTCGGTAACCCCGCAACGGCTCCAGAAATAAAACCGGGTCCGGGTCGCGAACAGCAGTGGCCAGTAACCCCTTCGCATCTGCTGCAGTCGAAGGCATCGCAATCTTGAGTCCTGTCGTCTGGGCGTACATGGGCTCCATGGAATCGCTGTGTAATTCCGGCGTTTTTACATTGCCGCCGAATGGTGCCCGAATAGTGATCGGCGCTGAGTGTGAGCCCCGGGTACGAAAACGGGTGCGGCCTATCTGCTGGCAAATCTGGTGGAAACCATTTTGCGAAAACGCTAGAAACTGCATTTCTATAACCGGAATAAGCCCCGACAACGCAAGGCCCAGCGCAGAACCTGCAATAACACTTTCCGCCAGTGGCGTGTCGAACACACGTTGTGCACCAAACTGCTGCTGCAACCCGTCTGTAGCGCGGAACACACCACCGAGATGGCCGACATCCTCACCCATTACAATCACGCGTTCATCACGCAGCATTTCCGCACGCAGGGTTTCACGGATCGACTCAACCATGGTTAAACGAGCCATAATCAGGTCTCCTGCAAGTGAGCGCGACGTTGCCGCAGCAAAGACTCGGTCGGGGTAGCAAACACATGTTCATATAGATCGGCCGGGCCAGGTGGCGGTACGGTGGCGGCCTTGTCGAAACCCGCCTGAATTTCTGCAGTAATCTCCTGCTCCCACTCTGCGGCTTTTTCTTCATCCCACATACTCTGTGAGGCTAGATACTTTTGTACGCGATCAATCGGGTCACGCAGCGCCCAGGCTTTTTCTACAGCTTCATTAACATAGCGGGTCGGGTCATCCGCCGTGGTATGTGCCCACATCCGATAGGTGTGGCATTCAATTAAAGTCGGCCCGCCTCCATTGCGGCCACGTGCAACAGCTTCAGCCACAGCCTGATACACGGCGAATAGATCATTGCCATCAACTGACACACCGGGAAAGCCGTAGCCGGGTGCACGCGTCGCGAAATCAACCGTGGCACTTTGTATTTCACGCGGTGTTGAAATCGCCCACTGATTATTCTGCAGCAGAAAAATTACCGGCGCCTTTGTTACACCAGCCAGATTGCAAGCTTCATGGAAGTCTCCTTCAGAAGACGAGCCTTCGCCGAAATAGGCAATAGAAACGCCGTTTTTCTGTTGCAGCTGCATACCCCACGCAAGCCCTACCGCATGAGGAATTTGTGCTGCAAGCGAGATTTGAAACTGCATAACGTTAACGCCTGTCGGCACAACGCCACCTGCCGGATGCCCCTGACGATACAATATAATATTCTCCAGCGGCAACCCCTGGCGAATGGCCGCAGGCATCTCTCGATATTGCGGGGCAATCCAGTCGGTTTCGGGGTTCAATGCCATGGCAGAGCCCACAATAGAGGCCTCCTGACCATGAAGCGGTGCAAAGGTGCCCAGCTTGCCCTGTCGCTGCAAACTGAAGCATTTGGTATCAAAAGCGCGGCCCAGCATCATTAACCGCAAAGCTTCCAGCGTCTGCTCTATCGTCAGCGGAGACTCCGCCCCTTCAGTGACAACTCCGTTGCTATCGAGCAGGCAATGGGGCTCAACCGGTTTTTTTCCCGGCTGGAACTGTGGGGGACATTTTTCACTCATCAACAGCCGCCGCTTTATTAATTTTGTAACTTAAGGATACTACAAGGCGAGCGGCTTGCAGCCACATACAACGCGTATTTTTTTGTCAGGATACTTTCACAGACTGGCGACGACGCAGCACAATATTTTGCAGAACCAGCGCACTGATCACCATCAGTGCCCCGACCAACTCAAGCACCGAAAACCGGTAGCCCTGAAAATACCTGACGGCAAAGGTCGATACGGGAATCAGATTGGTGAACAACATTGCATTCAATGGCTCCACTCGTCTGGAACCGGCTGTCCATGCGAACATGCCCATCAACACACCGATATAGGTCAAAAACAGTAATTCATATCTGGCCTGATACCAATCGTGCGCCGTAGGCTGTGTAAGCAAACCCACACTCACCAGCACCACAACAACCATGGTGTTGGCGAAAGCGCCGGACATCATCGACCAGCTGGTCAGCCTGAGATTAGACCAATGGGCATAGCGACCGCAGGCAAACGTATAAAGCACCCAGCACAGAGCGCACCGGTCAGCACCATAAGATCACCCGCGATCTCAAGCGGTGACTGAAGTAAATCGGTATTCCATTCGGTGACAACCGTGATCACCCCCAGAAAAGCCAGTGCAACACAGGAACTGGTTCGCCACCCGGGCAAATCACCACCGGCTATTCGCTGCACCAACACAGCCATAATCGGCTGGGTTGCAACGATAATAGCGGCAATCTCCGGGCGGGTGAACATCAGGCCACCAAAGATAAGTGTCGGCGCACCGCACATGCCAACAATACCGACAAGCCATACGGTAAGACTTTCTTTGTTAATCCTGAACGATTGCCGCCCTTCAAGCGCATACAAAATCACCGCCAGCATCAGCGCAGCAATACCAAAGCGATACACCGCCGCATGAAAGGCATCGACCGTTACGAAGGCAGACTTGGCAACCGGAAACTGCACGCCCCACATTAACGCCGTTGCCAGCAATATCAGACTACCGCTGGTATATTGCAGATATTCACCTCGATTTGAGTGCCCTGACATTTCGTTATCGTTCACCTTGTAAAAATGCTCGCCCTGCGGCTTACCCCGCCGCGAAGCGGGACAGTATCAGATAACGGTCGCCGAAGATGGTGTCTGATAACAAATCACATGCAATAATTCTTTAATAGATTCATCTAATTTCTACTAACACGAGCGGGCTTCACCATGCGCTTTGACCTGATACCGAATTTCAATCCGGGTGAAACAATACCCTGGGACCAGGCCCTTTCGATGCTGCGCGAGCAAACCTCACTAGCGGAAGCCGCGGGGTTCACCACAGCCTGGTTTACCGAGCATCATTTCGCGCACAACGGCTACATGAACGCGCCCCCCAACCCGATACAAATGTGTACCCACATCGCCGCACATTGTCAGAAGATCAGGGTTGGCACCTGCCCCATCGTACTTCCGGACTGGCATCCGCTAAGAGTGGCCGAAGACATCGCAATGCTCGACAACATGACCCTCGGCAGAGTGGACTTCGGTGTTGCAAAAGGTATCAATGAGCGCGCAACTATTCAGTTCAACAAAAACGCTGATCGCAGAGACAACAGCAAAGCAATGCGCCTGTATCTGGAATCACTGGAAATAATATTAAAAGCATGGACCAATGAAGCATTCACCCACAAAGGTGAATTCTATGAGTTTCCGGTACCCGGCTGGCAGGAGACTAATCGCTTTTTTCAGCCGCTGGATCCGCGCTACCACGCCGAAGACGGCGAGTACACTGCAATGTATGTACACCCCCGCCCTTTTCAGCAGGCACACCCGCCCGTCTGGCTGATGTCGAATGCGCCACCCACCTTTGAGATGGCAGGGTCTAAAGGCTATGGTGTGATATCCATGTCTTCAGCACCAAAGCGCACATTAGCCTGTTGGGACCCGTACCGGGAAGCCCTGTCAAAAGCCCGTGGCTTTGAAGCAATACGCGGTGAGGGCGTCGGGGTTTGTACCGCATTCTATGTAGGCGAGAGCATGGAAGAAGCCGAACGCACCATCCGACCGGCAATTAACGCCTACTATGAGTTTTTGGGAGGGTCTCGACCTGCCGGCGAGTGGACAAAAAACGGCTATCTGGATCTCGGCGAAGAAATGACAGCAACCGATAACAACGATGACTGGTTTGACTTTCTAAACAAGCGCGGAATCATTGTTGTTGGATCGATCGAATACGTTATCGAGAAATTTTCCCAGAGCCAGCAGACCTTCGGCCTCGACCACCTGGTTCTGATGCAACAATACACCGGCGTACCGTACAGCAAGATACTCGCAAGCTGGGATCGTCTATGCGAACACGTAGTACCGCACTTCGGAACGCAATCAATCAGTCAAAAACGGGATACTGCAAATGCTTGAGATCTGGGGAAGGCCCTACTCATCGAATGTTATACCGGTTATCTGGACCGCTGCAGAGCTTGGCCTCGACTACAAACTGAAACTGGCTGGCGGAAGCTTTGGTCAACTCGATACCGATCAATACGCCACAATAAACCCCAACCGCATGATCCCCGCCATACGCGACGGTGATTTTTCATTGTGGGAATCACTGGCGATAGTGCGCTACCTCTGCGCACGTTACGGGGCCGGAACACTCTGCCCGGATGATCCACAGCAACGAGCGATTGCAGATCAATGGATGGAATGGAGCAGCACGCGAGCGTTCACTCCCGTGATTCAAATGTTCTTTCAGACTGTACGCACAGCACCCGACAAGCGAGATCAAAAAACTATCAACGCCCATGCGAGCGACGCAGCCAGCGTACTGTCTATATTTGAAAAGCATCTCGAAGGTCGTGAGTACGTAGTTTCCGACAGCTTTACCATGGCTGATATCCCGCTGGGCTGCATCGCCTACCGCTATTTTAATGTAGATGCAGCGCGCCCGGACCTACCCAATATAGAAGCCTGGTATGAGCGACTAAGCCAACGGCCAGCCTATCAGAAACACGTGATGCGATTTTTCGGTACAAACCCCGAAGAATGGCAAGCGCTTGAAATCGCCTCAGCGAACGAGGGGGAATAATGACTATTGACCCAAATGTTTTTTCCCATCACGAAAAATTCTCGGCAGAAGAATTTGAAGCACAATATAACCTGCGTGAAGGACGACCCGACTATGAAGTCACCGTCATTCCAGACTGGGTTGCCCGCAGTGAGTCCGCACGTGAAACCTTAAGCTGCACACTCGATATTCGATACGGCGAAGGCGACAAGCAAAAACTCGACATCTTCCCGGCGGCAAATCCTACCGCCGCAACGCTCGTCTATTTTCATGGTGGCTACTGGCAGCGAGGTGATAAATCCATTTACAGCTTTCTAGCAACACCGTTTATTAAGGCCGGTGTCAATGTCATTATAGTGGGATATGATCTCTGCCCCGAAGTTTCGCTGACACGCATCACCGCACAAGCCCGTGAAGCCATGGCCTATATATGGCACAACGCAGCAACACTCGGCATTGACCGCGAACGTCTAACAGTAATGGGCCACTCCGCAGGCGGCCACATCACTGAAATGCTGATGGCCACAAACTGGCCGCAATGCTCAGACAACCTGCCAGTAAATCTAATCAAGTCCGGAATACCGGTTTCGCCATTAAGTTACCTTGAACCGGTACGCCTCACTGCCGGGCTTAATTCAGGTATTCGCATGGATGCTGCCGAGGCGGAATCACAAAGCCCGATGCGCAATCACCCGCCAGCGACCAATGCACCACAGCTGGTTGTTGTAGGTGGCGCAGAAACGGAAGAATTTCACCGGCAGTCTCAAATGTATTTCGATGCATTTAACAACGCAGACAGACCTATGGAAATGTACGTGGTGCCCGGAGTTGATCACTTCGATGAACTGAATGTACTGGCCGATTCAAACAGCCCGTTCTTTAAAAAGACACTCGCCATGCTGAAATGAAAGTACAACCCGACAATTTAACCGTAAACTCACGCGTAACTTGATTTGCACCACCAACAAACGAAATATATAAATGACTGACAACAACGCAGCAACTAAAAATCAATTCGGCATTACCCCGGCACTTATTGATACAATAGGCGACGCCTTCAACGCCAACGACATCGACGCCGTAATGCCTTTCTTTGCAGAAGATGCAATCTTCGATCATGGTGCCGGCCCGGAAATCTACGGTACACGGTTTGAAGGGACTCAACAGATACGGCAGGTTTTTTCCGGCTTGTTTGAAAAGGTAGACAGCGTACACTGGGTTACGCTGGATGTACGTATAGCCGACGACAAAGCCTATTGTGAGTATCATCGCACTGCTAAGTTGAAAACAGGTGAAACTCAGGATTTCCTGAGTGTTGACATATTAACGTTTCGCGATGGGTTGATTATTCACAAAGATACTTATTACAAGGATCGCACAGTGTAGTGTTTTTCGATAGGTCGTGTTTTGGTGGATCTTGGGGATGAAGTTTGGTTTTCTGGATGCATTTTTGTAGCATTAAGTCAGTGAACCTGGCATTTGCAGGGTTTTAAGTCACTGCAAAACAATAAACTACCGAATTTACTATATATACGGCCGAATTCG
>MDLA01000064.1 GCA_001730015.1 Chromatiales bacterium (ex Bugula neritina AB1)
GCTCATCAGTAGTAAAATAACAGCGATTATTGTAGCTTGTCCCTCCACTGCAAATACATAATGAAACAGCAGATTTTTTAGCGGAAAATTGTTTACTCTCTACAATAAACGGATTTTCACTAATTAAGCCTGTAGGTTTAGGCTTTGCAACAGAAAACTGCTCATTTTCTACTATTTGCGGAACGCCATTACATGGAAAAGGGTCACTCAGAGCCGTCGCAACATAAGAGTCCTCAAACCCAAAAATTCCAGCCTCGGGTGCTTTTACCCTATAAATGTCGCCACCTAAATAGGTTCCGAATTTGCTTAGGGAGCCAAGGTGTGCAACCTTGTTTGTCTTTTGATCTACAAAAGTAACATGCACATTCCTCCTATAGTGGGGGCAAACCCCTACTCGTCCCATACGCGTCAGAGGGCAGGTATATGAAACAGGGTTCAACTTGACATCAAAATAACCAGTACTACTAACAGCAGGCTTTACTGTTAGCGTATTCGCCTGCACATAACCACCCACCATCAGTAACAACAAAACACAGAGAAGTGTGTGCTTTCCGGGCAGACAAACTGAAAACCTAGCCATAATATAACTGCTTATTCTTAGCACTTTAAAAAATAAAACCTACAACGCGCTTAGATCCACTCACAAAAAGTTGCCTGCGCTCAGATAACCTGTTTTTAATAAGTATCTACATTTCTTCTACCAACTTTGTGGGCTCGGTTTGCAAATCCCGCTGCCAACGCAGCGTAGACTGCTGTGGCGCTGAGTGACTAAACGGCACCACAACCACCGGCCCATCGGCATTGTGAATCACTTGATAGGTTGTGGTGGATCCAGGCGGTGGGGCCGGCTCTGTGCTGACGGCATAGACCTTGTGATCGGTGCTGTGGATATAGAGGGTCGATTCATCGGCGCTCAGGGTGGGGGCGGCGGTTATTGTCTCGCCCTCGGGTAGTTGGTAGCGCCACTGTTCGCTGCCAGTTGCGGCATTTAATCCCAGCAGGGTGCCGTTATAGCTGGCGGCGTAGACGGTATTGTTGCTGGCGTTTAAGGTGGGGCTTGCAATCACGCCGCTATCGGTTTGTACGTCCCAGAGAATGGATTTATCGGGTTTTAAGGCCAGCAGGCGCCCGCCTTTGGCACTGCTGGTGCCCACATAAATTCGTTCTGCCGCCACGGCGGCCTGGTTCATCACCACGCCCGCTGCTTTTAACGTCCAGTTGAGGGTGCCTTTTTCTGAGAACTGGTAATAGTTGCCATCAAAACTGCCCTGATACAGGGTGCCGTCTCGCAGCGCTGTGAGTGAGGCGCCGATGGATTCGGGCTGTTGCTGCATACGCTGCAGGGCCGTGAGGTTGGGTTCGCCGTTAGCGCTGGCCTGCCATTTGCTTTGGGGCTGTGCTGAGGCCAAAGTAATTTGTGTTTTCGCGGTTATGGTGCCGGCTGGCCCCGTTGCCGACAGAGTATAGGTGGTGGTGGTCTGGGGGGTTACTCGCACTACGCCCTGAGCCAGTAGCCCTTCGAGCTGAGTGCCGCTGGTGGTATCTGTCAAAGTAACACTGGTTGCCCCCGGTACCGACCAGCTCAATCCAACGATATCGCCGGGCTTAAATATTTTATCGGGCAAGGCACTAAAAGCCTGCACTGTTAGCGCACTTTTTGTGGCGGGCAGGGGTGTATTGGAAACCAATACCATGTCTGCGGCGCTGGCAATGCTCGCTGTAAGCAGGCCAAAGAGTATTGTTAGCAGGCGCAGCCTTGGGGGCAATAATGCCCTCCCGCTGGCACAGCCTATAGAGAACACTTTGCCTGTTAACAATAAAGTCATTCGTATTTTTTTCATCTTATGCTTTGCTTATAGTCTACTACTTTATTTTGCTGCTGAACTTAGACCGATGCCGGTTAGCTGCACACTTTAAAAGTTATGGCCTGCATTTTTTAAGCCAGCGCTGCACAGTTCCCTTAACCAAAATCTTTTTGCTTTACTCGTTAATTCTTAGCATCGAAGCCCCATCATAGGCTCCAACACAGCCTGTGCTCTCATCTACTCGGATGGTTACCGTCTTTTTTGAAATAAGCGCGGTCAATGCTGCGCCATACATTGCATCACCACCGCCAGTTTCTGAAGATGTCCAGCCGACCCAGCGTGCATCGTTACTACCACACTGGTTCTTTGAAGCCCTCTGGCCGCATACTTTGATTATAATAGCCTTGGTTCCAGCATGTGCCTGCACATTACATATCGTCACAGTTTCATCTTTCGAAGCAAGCTTGTCATTATCCAGCAAGTCTTCCTGCGCATAAATAACGGGAGATAAAATCAGTACCAAAATAAACATTATGTATTTCATAGTTCCTCTCTTGTAATTTTTTACCAAAAAAACCGCCAATAAAAAATCTGAGCTATCTCGCCAAATTTCTCTACTTTTTTAGGAGTAGCTTTGAGGATACCTAAACCTGCAATGGCTTTACTAATTCTTTCAATCTAAATGCAACTTATTGATCCTCTCTAAACTGAGGGCGGCATTCTATGGATATTTTTTAAAAAGTCAATTACACGGCCATTACACGCAGGGCAAACGGGTCTAAATTGACCAGTTTTGCACTTGACTCACTTTGCTGATCATGGGATATAGGCTAATTTGGCTGTACACTCTGTGAAAGAAACTACCATTACGCAAGCTTTTGGCGATTTGACTGATCCAAGAATGATGCGTACTCAGCGGCACCCGTTAATAAATATCATCACGATCTCTATTTGTGCCATCATCGCTGGCTGCGATAATTTCTGTGCAATAGAGGAGTTTGGAAAGTCGAAACAATCATGGTTTGGGGAGTTTCTCGATCTTCCGAATGGCATTCCCAGCCATGACACGTTTAATGATGTACTGAGTCGGCTCAATCCTGCTGAATTTGTTCAAGCTTTTACCCGCTGGGTAACACGCCTAGGAGAGTTGAGCGGTGATATTGTTGCGATTGACGGCAAGGTTATGCGTCGAACCTTGGATAAAGCCAATGATAATCCGGCGATTCATTTAGTCAGTGCGTGGTCAGTGAAAAACAACCTTTGTTTTGGCCAGGTTAGGGTGTCAGATAAATCGAACGAAATCACTGCGATACCCAAACTACTCCAGCTACTTGATATTGAAGGGGCCACCATTACGATGGATGCAATGGGTTGCCAGCAAGCAATTGCTCGGCAAATTGTTGATAAAAAGGCTGATTACGTTTTGGCCCTGAAGGGCAATCAGGGCGGTCTACATGACGATGTGAAATGCTTTTTAGATGCTCAGTTAGAGCAGCCATTGAATAACACGCAGGGGAGTGTTTTTAGTTGTGTGGATGGTGATCACGGACGCATAGAAAAGCGTCGTATTTTGCTGCATACCGATATTGATTGGTTGCGAAGGCGACATCCAAACTGGCAAACCTTGAAGGGTATTGCGGTGGCTGAAAGTAAGCGCATTATCGGTGAAGAGAGCACCACAGAAAGGCGCTACTATGTCACCAGCCATGGTGACAAGGGTGCTGAATTTATTGCGCATGCGATTAGAAGCCACTGGCATGTCGAGAACAAGCTGCACTGGCAACTAGATGTGAGCTTTGATGAAGATCAAAACCGATTGCGTAAAGGTCATGCAGCCGAGAATATCGCTATGATGAACAAAATTGCGTTAAATTTGCTGAAAAATGAGAAGAGTTTGAAGTTGGGAGTCAAAAACAAACGCTTAAAAGCTGGCTGGGATAATGGCTACCTTATGAAAGTGCTAACAGTCGGGTTCAAAGCTGTGTGATTTAGACCCGTTTGCCCTGCCATTACACGCTATTACACCCTATTACACGGTGTCATTAACCTGTATTACATGATTATTGTTCCTTATTTTAAGAATTCATGCGCCATAAAAAAGCAGAATAATATTCGCCTTTTTCATCCTCAATTATTCAAGAATTAAAAATCCGAGCTTGCTGGGTGCTGAGCCATTCATTTTTCGCAGTGGTTGCTTAATTATATTGGCGTAAAACTTATCTTTTTTCTCTGCTCGCACCACAACCTCGGCGGATCTGCAGCCAGTGCAAACAAGGTCAGTTCCGGCGGCAATCGGTCATCCAAAATAGCTGCAACAATATCCGGGGCCAGGGTAGTCAAGTTAATCATGCGGCTGACATAGCTGTTGTCGATGCCCTCTTTTTTTGCGATGGCCTTTATCGAACTCGCCTGTCCGGATTCCAGTAGGGCGAGCCAGTGGTGGCCTCGGGCCAGCGCAAGTTGCAATGATGTCGGTTTGGTATCCCAGGGGCGGGTCTCGCAGCTTGTGCCATCTGGGAAGGTAATCATGCGGCGACCACTGCTGCGTTTAAATTGCATCGGTACGCTAATGCTGATTTGGCCGTTGCTGGCTTCCAGCTTATTTGGATTGTCGCAGGAATTGAATTGGCTTTTCTGGCGATCCATTGGTTATGCAACCTCCTGTTTTGCACTTGTAATCTCAAGCGCGAGCCTTTCAATACCATTTGGCCACAGGCGAATATCCAGGCTATCGGGTTTAACGATTATTTTTTCAACCAGCAATTGAACAATGCGCGACTGCTCATCGGGAAACAGTTGCGTCCAGACCCGATCAATCTGGTTAAGGGCGGCGGTGACTTGCGCCTCGTCGATAGAGTGGCCTTGCTGCTGTATTGTGGTGGCGACTTGCTGGGTAAGGGGCGGTGCTTTGAGCAGGCTGCGTAGTTGTTCGATCACGGCGGACTCTAATTCTGCCGCTGGGATTCTGGGCAACCCAGAGGCCCCTGCGTATTCTTTCTTGTCGCGACTGCTGAGGTAATAGCGGTAGCGCTTGCCACTTTGCTTTTTGACTGTGCTCCAAGTCGTCAGTGCACGGCCATCTTCTGCAAACACTAACCCTTTTAACAGAAAGGGGATTTTGGCTCGTGTGTTATTACCCCGCTGGTGACTATTGGAGGCCAGTATGGCGTGCACTTTGTCCCAGATTGCCTGGGTAATTATTGGTTGATGTTTGCCGGGGTACCATTGTTCCTTGTGGCGAATCTCTCCCAAATAGGTGCGGTTGTGTAAGAGTTTGTAGAGCATTCCCTTATCAATGGGTTTTCCGGGCCGAAACCGTCCGTCTTGGGTGGTCCAGGATTTACTGGTGACACCGTCTAGAGATAATTCTTGGTACAGCGCGGTGGTCGAACCCAGTTCAGCAAAACGCTTAAAGATATGCTGAATGGTTTTTGCTTCCCGCGGGTTGATGATCAGGCAGCGGGATTGAACATCGTAACCCAGGGGCGGTACGCCGCCCATCCACAGGCCTTTCTTTTTACTGGCCGTGATCTTGTCCCGAATGCGCTCCCCTGTCACTTCGCGTTCAAACTGCGCAAAGGAGAGCAGAATATTGAGCATCAGTCTGCCCATGGAGTTGGTGGTGTTAAATTGCTGGGTAACCGAGACAAAGGACACATTGTGCTGCTCAAACACCGCGATCATTTTGGAAAAATCCATCAGGCTGCGGGTGAGGCGATCGATTTTGTACACAACGACAATATCGATTTGGTTGTTTTCGATATCTCTAAGCAGGCGCTGCATCGCCGGGCGCTCGAGGTTACCGCCGGAATAAGCCGGGTCGTCGTAGTCGTGCTCTACCGGCGTCCAGCCTTCGATACGCTGGCTGGCGATATAGGCATGTCCTGCGTCGCGCTGGGCGTCGATGGAGTTGTACTCCTGGTCCAGTCCTTCGTCGGTGGACTTGCGGGTATATACGGCGCAGTGAAGCCGTTTTTTAATCTGCTCTGTCATTGCGTTTACTCTGCTAATTGTTAAGTGGAGTTTTTCTCAGTTTTTATTTTTCAGTTTGTTTTTAGCTTTTTCCTTTAGCTTTAGCTTTAGCTTTAGCTTTAGCTTTAGCTTTAGCTTTAGCTTTTATCTTTTACTGAATTTTTTTGTTGGTCTTTTTTGCTCAACTTTTTCTTCGATGTTATCTGCGTTTTTATCTGCGTTTTATTTTTTGTGCCCTTTCTATTATTGGCTTTTCTCAAGCCAAAAAATAACGGTCCGGACCAGCGGGTTCCGGTAATCTCCCGGGCGATAACCGACAAGCTGCTATAGAGCCTGCCTTCAAATTCGAATTGACTGTCGTAAGTGACGGTGACTTGGTAGGTTTTATCTCGATAACTACGGCTTAATACGGTGCCGGGCATCGGCTGTGGCGTGCGCTTGTTGTGCGACTGTTGGTTTTGCTGTTGTATCAGCCCTTGAATGCGCTGTGCATTCTTTGCGGCAAGCTCTTGGTGGGTCTGTTTGAATTCGCGCTCCTGCAATCGATAGGCCAATCGCTTTTCCAGAAAGCTGCGAATATGGGTGGGCGGTGCTTTATCGTGCAGCTCCCACCACAGCGCTTTGATTTCATCCATCGTCAGGGTCGACAGCTGGGTAATCTGTGCGACCACAGACTGTGAGGGCTCAAAGATTAATGGTGCGTTCATGTTGGCTCCTGGTGTTTTGTCTTCTCCGGTTGTCCATGAACGCTTCGACGGAGCGCTATAGCAAGTAAAATCTCGCGCTCTGAGTCCGAGACTGGCGTTTGACTGGAATTGGGCGCTCGAAGTCTCAACAGCCCTTTAGCCAATAGGTTTGCTACTTCGGCAATACGCTGCTCTGGGGGCATTTGTTTCGGGGATAACAGGTTTGTTAATTGCATTGGCTGACCACTTTGTGAGACAAACGATGGGCGAGCATTGTCTGTCTAGTTGCACCCTGGGTCTATGAAGGCGCTGGGCATGGATGTGGATCATTTCAGGGCATTGCCAACGGCTGCGTATTGTTAACAATTGGTGATAAAATTCTTTTTTTGGCCTCAATTAAATTTAAATTGAGCTCAATAATCAGATGTAAAGAGAATTTTAATCCATGCCGGTTGTTCGCAAGTTTATTCGCCTCACCTCAGCAACAGGACTGCAGGAATATTTCCAGCACAAGCAGATTCCACTCCCAACCATGGACTGGTCCCGTGAACCCGCACAGGTGGCGGCGCAACTGATTGCATGGGTGGCCGAGTTATCACCGGGAGATCGGGCGCGCTTGCGGGTGGATGCAGAGCGCATCACTCAGATGGCAGATGAAACGGGTCAAGGGGCGCTGCTGAATGCTGTAACCGATGCAGCTCAGCTCAGCCGAATGTCCTCGGCGATGGAACGCAGCCGCTGGATCTATCTCCATGCGCCGGACAAGTTTCGCCACGCCGAGGACGTTCGCTATTCCGATCAGTACCGCCATGGCCGGGATTGGAGTGGTTATCAGGTTGAGGCGTCTTTACCACTGCACAACGATCCAGTATCCATCAATATTTTCAAAGCCAAAATCAAAGCATTATTTGGATTGGGCGACAAAGTCAAAGTCGAGCCGTTTGAGCGCACACTACCGGATGAAGAGGGTAAAGAAATAACTGCTGTTCAGTTGATGGTGTATCAGGAAGGCTTGCCAGATACCTACCTGGTATTTGAGGGAGAGGAAAATATCACCTCCCGTATCCGGCATCCGGTTTTTGAGCATGCCATCACTTACGCATCAAGCTCTGGAACCATTGAGGTGATTGCAGCTAAGCGAACGCGTCGAACTCTCATTGCCCAGGCTTTCACCGAAGCCTTATTGAAGCGACCAACAAAAGCCGACAAATTACCGCTACGACGTTATGACCTGCAGCCATTGATGACAAATCAACCCTTGGACTGGGATGCAGAAGACGGGATCGAGTCAGTTCAGTTAGTCATGATCAAGCTTAAAGATTTGACAGGTAAGGGGCATGTACAAATTGATGTGCCGGCAAAAAATCCGGTAACGTTGCACGACTACGCTCAAGAGCATTTTGGCAAGCAAAATCCCATGCGCTCGACTTTATTCGCACCAACTCAGGCCAGAATCAGAATTCGGTTTTATCCCCACAACGGTGTGGGTCGCGGCAAAGTGCTATCGGTTAAGCTGACGCTACCTAACGGCTGTGATTTGCGCAGTAGAACTGACAAGGAGCGCTTGATCGGTGAAAAATATCTCAGACGCTGGGGTCTACTCGAAGAGCTGGGCCAATGACAACACCTTTGCGTCGAGATGCCCTGGCGCTCTTATTGCGACTGCTGAATAGCCCCTACCCCAGTATTCTGGGGGAAATTTTATTCGACACATTTTCTTCCGTTGCCAATGAATTGCTCGATGATGGTTTTCTGGAATCTGCTGGTGTGGCGGACTATCTAGCGCAAGGAGATGAACATTTTCATGAGATTGAATGGTGTGCGGCAAGTGGGAGCTATCGCTACTTCTGCAGCGCAGTCGGCTGGGTTACGGTGCCCACTGCACAGGTGCGACGCTATCGGCTGGTGATGGACCGGCTGCTGCTGTGGCTTGGGGATTTCTTTGAGCTCGGTACCCTATACCGCCCAACCTCACTCTGCGAATCCCTACTCTGGCATCTGGGAGTCGCCCGCTTTGGCAGCTACAAGGTCCATTTGTATTTTGTGCGGCGCCTGGAAGTCGAAGGCAACTTGCCTGCTTTTATAAACACAATGCGACGAGAGGGCGGGCGCACGCCAGCGATCATTGTCAGCAGTTCACACACCACCCCAGCTTGCCTGGAAATGCCATGGGACAAAGCGCTTGTGCCATTGGAGCACCTGCTTGAGCGCCGGGACGATCAGTGCGTACTGGATCATACAGCTGTGTATGCCGCCTTGAGTGGTCACCCGCCCAATGCATTGCCCAGCGGCGGTATCGGTCTGCGGTTCTCGACCGACTATCGCCAGGTTCACTGGAACGGCATCTGCTATTCATTGACCAAAAAACAAGCTGCCGTAGTGGAGGCACTGGATCGAGAAGGGGGCCGGGCGCACAAGGATCTGCTACAGGCGGAGGCCAATACCAATGAGGCACTACACCGCATTATGAGAAATCGGGTTCAGGGTAAATCCGTGGCACATCCACTCTGGAACACACTGATCAAGCCCGCGGGCAATGGCTACTACTGCCTGGAGCCGGGTTGAAACACGCGTTTTGGCCCGCGCTCCAATTTCCGCTGGCAATTACTTCGGGGACAATCTGCTGCGACAGAATGGGACGACGTTTCTCCGCACAAACCCGCTTTGCTAAAAATACCACCCACTTTACCACCCTGACCAAGTCACTTTACCACTCTGACCAAGTCACTTTACCACTCTGACTAATCCGCTTTACCACCCGCTGACAGGTATCCCCCCTCAGATATAGGGCCCTGGTTAACAATGCCACCGGTTTTACCACCTTCAGCACACCATTTTACCACCTTTACCACCACCGAGATCGCACAGGGTGGTCATCGAATCTGAAAATCCCCCCTATTTTACCACCCTCCGTCCCCCCAATTTTACCACCACCCATCCCGCATCATGGCCCCACGTTTTCGCAACAACCATTAGGAGTGCAACGTGAATGTGAGCCATTTGAATCAACAACGTTTAGCCCATCGCTGGGGGGTCAGTGAAGGCACTTTAGAGCGCTGGCGCTGCGGCGGTATCGGTCCCGTGTTTCTCAAGTTACGCGGCCGGGTGGTGTATCGCCTCGAAGATATAGAGGCTTATGAAACCGAGTGTCTGCGCAAAAGCACCTCTGAGCGCGCAGCGGGAGGTGCGGTATGAGCCCAACTGCCAAGCAAGTGCAAACTCTGTCGGCCACTGAACTGGCCGATGCCCCAGCCGCGGAACTGATGCAGCTGCAGGCCGAAGCGCGGCGGGAACTGCGTCGGGCCAAGGTGTTTAAAGATTGGGTCGACGGGGCTATCGCACAGAAATATGCCCAGCGCGCGCAAGTGCTGCGCCAACAGCTGGGCAAGGACACCGGGCTGGTGCGCTTTGAGGATCAGGGCATAGCTGTCGCCTGTGACCTGACTAAAAAGCCCATCTGGGATCAGGCCCGGTTGGCGGAATTGGCCCGGCGTATCCGCGCCAACGGCGATAACCCCGCGGACTTTATCGATATCAGCTACAGGGTCGCAGAGCGCAAGTACAGTGCCTGGCCCACCCATCTGCAGGCGGCGTTTAAGCCTGCCAGAACCTTAAAAACCGGCAAACCCACCTTTGAACTGAATCCTGTGCAGGAGCAGCAAGCATGACCTTTCCGATTATCACCGCCGACCAACGCCTGGCGGAAAAGCGCGGCATCAAGGGCTGTATTCTGGGGCGCTCCGGTATTGGCAAAACCAGCCTGCTGTGGACCATCGATGCAGCCACCACTTTATTTTTCGACCTGGAGGCCGGCGACCTTGCCGTCGAGGGTTGGGGCGGCGATACCATTCGCCCCCGCACCTGGCAGGAATGCCGCGATTTTGCGGTGTTTATTGGCGGGCCCAATCCGGCCCTGCGCGAGGATCAGCCCTACAGTCAGGCGCACTATGACGCTGTATCTCGTCGCTTTGGTGATGCCGCTAACCTCGATCAATACAACACCGTGTTTATCGATTCTATTACCGTCGCCGGCCGTTTGTGTTTGCAGTGGTGCAAGGGCCAGCCGCAGGCATTTAGTGAGCGCAGTGGCAAACCGGACTCCCGCGGGGCCTACGGTCTCCATGGCCAGGAGATGATTGCCTGGCTGACCCATTTGCAGCACACCCGCAATAAAAACATCTGGTTTGTGGGCATCCTCGACGAAAAAATCGATGACTTCAATCGCAAAGTATTTGTGCCGCAAATTGACGGTTCCAAAACTGCGCTGGAACTGCCGGGCATTGTCGATCAGGTGATCACCCTGGCAGAAATCCCCCATGACGATGGCCAAGCCTATCGGGCCTTTATCAATCACACCCTAAATCCCTACGGCTTTCCAGCCAAAGACCGCAGTGGCCGTTTGGACTTGCAGGAAGCACCGCACCTGGGGCGCTTGATGCAAAAAATTCACGGCCCGGTCACCCCGGCGGCAGAGCGACTGAGTTTTGCCGCTCCAGAACCCGGTGCCACACAAACCAATGCTGGCGATGCTGGTAATGCTGGCAATAAAACGAAAGCCAAAGCCGACATCGATAGCCATACGAATAGCGATAGCAACAACAACCTCAAAACCACCAACAGCAATAGCGACATTAACAACAACATTAACAACAACATTAACAGCAACAACAAAGCGAGCATTCAATCATGAACCACTGGAACGACTTTAACTCTGCCGATGATCAAAACACCTTTGATGTGATTCCCAAGGGCACCTTAGCCAAGGTGCGTATGACCATCCGCCCAGGCGGTTTTGATGATGCCGCACAAGGCTGGAATGCTGGCTATGCCACCCAAAGTCCGACTACCGGCGCGGTCTATTTAAACTGTGAGTTTGTGGTGATCGAGGGCCCCTATGCCAAACGCAAGCTGTGGAGTTTGATTGGCTTACACAGTCAAAAAGGCCCCGAGTGGGCCAATATGGGCCGCACTTTTATCAAAGGGGTTTTAAATTCGGCGCGCGCTTTACATCCCCAGGATAATTCGCCCAAGGCACAGCAGGCGCGATGTATTGAAAGTTTTGCTGCCCTCGATGGTATTGAGTTTGTCGCCAGAATTGAGATTGAAAAAAATCTAACTGGCGAGGATAAAAATAACATTAAAACGGCTGTAACCCCGGATCATAAGGACTATGCCGCAATCATGGGCACCGTGTCGTCGACGCTGGCAACAACGGCAGAAACCGCTCAAAGAACGCAGGCTTTTTCGCCTTCAGTTTCATCTCCATCTTCAGCTTCTTCTGCACCCGCACAACCCCAGGCCAAGGTGCCAACGGGTCGCCCCAGTTGGGCGCAGTAGGGAGGGCGCAAGATGATTTTACGACCTCGCCAAAAGCTATTTGTTGAGCGCAGTCTAGCGGCGCTCAAACAACACCAAAACACCCTGGGCGTGGCACCTACGGGTTGTCACGCTGCTGGAACATTGATACTGATGTTTGATGGCAGCCTCAAACGGGTAGAAAAGATCCAGGTGGGCGATATCCTGATGGGCCCGGGCAGTGCGCCCAGACGCGTGCGCGAACTCCATCGCGGGCGGGATGCACTGGTTCAGATACAGCCCCTCAAAGGCGATCCATTTACGGTGAATACCGGGCATATCTTGACCTTGGTGCGCACCAATACAGGCAATGCCAAAGCGGGGCCCAACCGGGCCGATGAACTGATCGATATCAGTGTCAGCGATTGGCTGGCGGCTTCAAATACCTTTCGCCATCTCCATAAACTGTTGAGGATGCCGGCAGATTTTCCCGATCGCAATGGTCCGACCCTGGACCCCTACCTACTCGGTGTGCTGATCGGTGATGGCAGTCTGCGCCATCAAATCACTGTTACCACACCGGATGTCGAAATAGTCGAAGCCTTGCAACAGTTTGCCGCCAAAAACCAACTGCGTCTGCGCTGTGAACAAATCCCCGGCAATGCCGCCAATACTTATTGTTTCGCAGATGACAGCGTTAGAGGAAACAGACTGGTCAGTTGGTTAAAAACACTGGGGTTATACGGTTATTTGTCCGCGGATAAGTTTATTCCAGAGGATTACAAGCTGGGGTCTCGGACTACGCGTCTGTCCATGTTAGCGGGGTTGTTGGATACCGATGGGCACTTGATGCACAGCCGATGCTTCGAGTTTTCCAGCCGCTCATTGCGCCTTGCCGAGGATGTTGTTTTTGTTTCCCGCAGTCTCGGATTTCTGGCAACGCTGCGGGCAAAAATCGTCAACGGCCAACGCTATCTGCGCGTGTATATCTCCGGTGACCTGGACCTGATCCCCACAAAAATACTGCGCAAGCAGGCATTGCCACGCAAACAAAAAAAACATGTCTTGCGCTGTGGCTTCACGGTGCATCCTGCGGGCACCGGTGCATACTTTGGCTTCACGGTGGATGGCGATCATCGTTATCTGATGGGCGATTTTACTCTCACCCATAACTCGGGCAAGACAATCATGCTCTCTGGTGTCGCCGGTGCGCTGTTAAACAATACCGATGCCAAAGCCTGTGTGCTGGCCCACCGCGATGAACTGACTACGCAGAATGCCGCCAAGTTTACGCGCGTAAACCCCGCGGTACGCACCTCCATGGTCGATGCCCAACAAAAGTCCTGGGACGGTCAGGCGACCTTTGCGATGGTGCAAACGCTGAGCAGAGACGCCAATCTCAAACAAATGCCGACACTGGATTTATTGGTGATTGATGAGGCCCACCACGCGGCAGCGTCCAGCTATCGGCGCATTATCGATACGGTAAAAGATAAAAATCCAGAGGCTGCAATTTTCGGTGTCACGGCGACCCCCAATCGCGGCGATAAAAAAGGATTGCGGTCGGTCTTTAGCAATCTCAGTGATCAAATCACCCTGGCGGAACTGATTCAATCCGGGCATCTGGTACCGCCGCGCACCTTTGTGATCGATGTGGGCACTCAGGATGCACTCTCACAGGTTAAGCGCACCGCCGATGATTTCGATATGGCCACAGTGGACGCCATCATGAACAAAGCGCCGATCATTGAGGCTGTCATTCGCCACTGGAAAGAGAAAGCGCTCAACCGGCCTACCGTCGTGTTCTGTTCCACGGTGGCGCATGCACGCAATGTCGCAGAAGCCTTTATCGCGACTGGCTTCTCGGCAGAACTTGTTCATGGCGACCTAGGTTCTGCCGAGCGCAAAGCGGCATTGAGCCGTTTCGAATCTGGCGAGTCGCAGATCATAGTCAACGTCGCGGTGTTGACGGAAGGGTGGGATTTTCCACCCACCAGCTGCGTCATTCTGCTGCGCCCCAGCTCCTATAAGTCCACCCTGATTCAAATGATCGGTCGGGGCCTGCGCATCGTCGACCCCAACGAACACCCTAACGTTGTGAAGCAGGATTGTATCGTGCTGGATTTTGGCACCAGTACTCTGCTGCACGGCTCGCTGGAACAGGGAACCAAACTTGATGGCCACGAAGAGCTCAGTGAAGCTCCGCAAAAAGAATGCCCTGACTGCAGTGCCGTGGTGCCATCGGGCACGCGCGAGTGTTCCTTATGTGGCCATATTTGGGAGCCTACTGAACATGAGGACAAAGCCGATCTCTTAGATTTTGTGATGTCAGAAATCGATCTGCTCAAGCGCTCTTCGTTTCGCTGGTGTGATTTATTTGGTGATGACGCCGCATTAATGGCCACTGGATTTGAAGCTTGGGCGGGAGCGTTTTTTTTAAATGGACACTGGTTTGGGATCGGTGGCGGTAAACAATTAGCTGCGCGGTTATTGGCAGTGGGTCAGCGCACGGTGTGCCTCGCCGCGGCCGATGATTGGCTCAATGAGCACGAGTCGGAAGATGCTGCCAATAAATCCAAAACCTGGCTCAATCAAACCGCCACCACACAACAACTCAAATTTTTACCGCCCAAATACCGCCAGGACTTTGGCTTAACCCGCTATCAGGCTTCCTGTCTGCTGGCCTTTCAATTTAATAAATCCACCATTCAAGCCTGTATTTTTAAAGCATCTGAACTCAGGGAGGCCGCTTAGTGTGCATTACCGCTGTTTTATTTGTCACCGACCACCGCGAGGGTTTGGTTGGTTCGATCCCAAACAATTTCAGTCGGATCAAAAGCGCCACACCAGTGTTAAACGCTTCTGTTCAAAGGCTTGTCAGGACATTTTTTTTCAATGGCATCACCGGAGGATGGCGATGAACCGAACTGTCCTTGAGCAAAAAGCCGCTGAATCCGTACTGGGACCACTCGCAGACTATGTGATGCGAGTGGGGATGGAAAAAGGCTTGAGCGATTACAACAAAGCAGAAATTGTCGGCTTAATTGATACCGTTCTAGAAGCGTATCACACCAGCTTACAGACATTGTATAAAAACGAGGTGCCTTTTTAATGTTGGATTTTAATCATCAACCGACCCTGTCGGACCAGCTTACCCAGACTATTGATCAGGCATTACAAGCAGAGCATCAAGCGCAAACTCCACGCAATTATCTAGGCGCTTCCCGTTTGGGCGTTGCCTGTGATCGAGCCCTGCAATATGAATTTATTCAGGCACCGGTCGATGACGGGAAATCTTTTACCGGCCGTACATTAAGAATCTTTGCTGCCGGCCATGTGTTTGAAGAATTAGCCATTCGCTGGTTGCGCAAAGCGAGGTTTGAACTCTACACCGAGACATCCAGCGGCGAGCAATTTGGATTTGCTGCAATAGACGGGCGATTGCGCGGGCATGTCGATGGTGTGATTGCCGCGGGACCTGAATCTATTAAGGGACACTACCCGGCGCTCTGGGAATGTAAGTCCCTCAACAGCCGCTCATGGGAAGATACCGTCAAGAAAGGGGTAACCCTATCTAAGCCGGTGTATGCCGCTCAAATAGCCTTATATCAAGCTTATATGGAAGCACAGATTCCAGGCATTGCCACCAACCCAGCTTTATTCACCGCAATCAATAAAGACACCGCGGAGCTGTATTTTGAGTGGGTGCCATTTAACGGTGAGCTGGCTCAGCACGCCTCTGATCGCGGCGTGAAAATAGTACAGGCTTGTGATGCACAAGAGCGCTTACCTCGCGTCAGTAACGACCCCACCTATTACGAATGTAAATTTTGTGCCTGGCAGGATCGCTGCTGGCAAGGAGAACTTTAATGAAAAATAAATCTGGAAATACCCCCGGAAATAAATCTGACAATAAAACTACAGATAAAAAAACAACTAAAAAAACAAATAAAAATATTGTTTGGCTCGACTTTAACAATGCACCGGAACAAACGGCATTACATAAACCCCGCATAAATACCCAAGAAATTAAATCTCGGCTAATACAGGCTTTACCCGCAGCTTTGCCCTATTTATTTCCAGCCGGAAAACAACGCGGCAATCAATTTATGGTCGGCGATCTGGAAGGTAATCCAGGCAAAAGTCTGGTGATAGAAATGCAGGGCGAACGCGCTGGCATGTGGATAGATTTTGCCACCGGCGAGGGTGGCGATATTGTGCAGTTGTGGGCGCAGGTTGTGCACCTGGATACGAAACGGGAATTCCCGCAAGTCATCGCGTCGATTGCACAGTGGTTGGGCGGTTTTGATACGGCTATGAATGACAGTAATTCTTACATGCCCAAGCAGACAACACAGGCACCATCAGAGCCACCTGTGGATACTCTTGGACCCGCCAGCGCCAAGTGGGATTACCGCACTGCCGAAGGTCAGTTGCTCGCGTGCGTCTACCGCTACGACACCGTCGAAGGAAAAGAATATCGCCCCTGGGATGTGCAGACGCGGTCTATGCGTGCACCGGACCCCCGTCCGCTCTACAACCAGCCGCAAATCGCCACTGTCGATAAAGTAGTTTTGGTGGAGGGAGAAAAATGTGCGGATGCGTTGTTATCGCAAGGCATTGTTGCCACTACCGCAATGGGTGGTGCCAATGCACCGGTGAATAAAACAGACTGGACACCCTTGCAGGGTAAACAGGTTTTAATCTGGCCGGATAATGATCAGGCTGGCCGACAGTACGCTGAAAAAGTTGCGGCGCATTTATCAAAACTCGATGTTGTTAGTGTTTCAATGCTTGAGCCGCCCGAAGACAAACCTGAGAAGTGGGATGCGTTTGATGCCGTTGAGGATGGCATGGATGTCCAACAGTTTATCGAACATTCAACACAGCAACCCGCTTCTCAAGACATCCACTATCAGCTTCACACGCATACCGCACGAGAAGCTTTAAATAATCCGAGCACCATCCCCGAAGACTTGATTGGTCCTCGAGTACTGACACCCGCAGGTACCTGGCTGATTGCCGGTGCGCCGAAGGTTGGTAAAAGCGATTTTGTGTTAAATCTACTAACACATGCCGCAGCAGGTTTAAATTTTTTGTGTTTTAACTTTCCCAGACCACTTCGCGTGTTCTACGCCCAAGCTGAAATTGAAAAACCATACTTGGATGAGCGTTACAAGCAGGTAATTCAACCCAGCTACGATCAACTTGAACGTGGGCTGGATAACCTCATTCTCACTTCACGCTTTCGTTTTCAGTTGGATGAACAAGGCATACAGGTTGTGATTAATGCTATTCATCGAGCGTTTCCGAACCCCGCTCACCCGATTGATATTGTCGCCATTGATCCTTTTAGAAATGTATATCAAAGCGGATTAACCGAAGGGGACCTTAATGAAGATCTACTCGCGTTTTTTACCCAACGCTTGGAAGTGATACTGCAACATGTGAATCCCAAGGCCGCATTAATTGTGGTGCATCACACCAATAAAATCACGCGCAGAATGTTGATCGATGATCCGATGGCGGCCATTTCTGGTGGGGGCGCAATACTGTCCTACCCCACCTCGCTGTCCGTATTAGCCAAATCCGATGAGGGTCAGGGGCCATCGACCCTCAGCATGTGGTCTGAGCTACGCAACGGGCCATCGCTCGGCACACATGAATTCCAACGGGACAAAGCGGGTTGGCAAGAAGTGGCCGGCTCCAATCTGCGGCTTGTCCGTCAGCGCTGGGGAGAGATGAACGACAAAGAGCAGGAGAGAAAACGTCGAACAATCTTAGAGTTCATTTTTAATGAAGCCTCTGAGGGGCGTCTTTACACGTCATCATCACTGTCGAAGAAACTGTCAGGAAAATATGGATTGGGCAGCGAAGCTACGATTCGGCGTCACCTAAGA
>MDLA01000065.1 GCA_001730015.1 Chromatiales bacterium (ex Bugula neritina AB1)
CCTTTTATACAGCTCTATAAGCTTCTGAACTCGAAATTTAATGCAACACCAGGGTTGAAGTGTTTGCGAATTAGCCTGTGGCGTGGTCCTTGCGTTTGCAGCGTAGAATTCCTGACTCCCGGAAAGTTTAATCGTGGCTGAAACACAGCAAGTTTCGAGTGCGCCGTACATCAGCGATGAAGAGTGGTGCGAGGCGATAGTTGCCAATATCGGGCAGAGCGCTGAATGGAACGGCATTGCTTTGCCGGGTTATCCAAGCAAGGAGACGCAAAGCAGGACGACATTTCTGGGCGCCAGCGAAAGTATGATGCGCGGTGCTTTCCAGTTATATAAACACGTGAAAGATGCTTGTGCACAGCATGGCTCACCGATTGATTCCCGGACGCAAATACTGGATTTCGGATGCGGCTGGGGCAGAATTGCCCGTTTCTTTTTGAAAGATATGTCGCTGCAGAATATTCATGGTGTTGATGTACTGTCGGAGTTAACGGCTTCCTGCAATGAAACGTTTTGCTCAAATAATTTTGAGCAAATTGAGCAAAAAGGAACAATTCCTCACGCAACTGCCAGCTTTGATGTGGTGTTTGCCAATTCGGTGTTCAGCCACCTGGATGAGCAGCTCAATATGCGATGGATCAATGAAATCCATCGGGTGTTGAAGCCAAATGGACTGGCTGTTTTGACCGTCATCGATCAGAAAAAGTACGAGAGTATGCTGAATAACAATTCTGAGTGGATGGCTAAGCTGGGTGCGGATACAGCTGAAACCCGAGACGAACTGTATGCCGGAAATCTGGTTTGGAGAACGACAAACCGCCAGAATGAGCTGGAAGGCTACGGGCTTACTTTTATCCCGGTTCAGTGGATCAGGGATAAGTGGGGCCATCTTTTCGACTTGAAAGAGGTAAGGGACAACTACAGTCAGTGTGTTTTGGTATTGACGAAAAAACAGGCCTTGCACGGCGAATAGTTGCCATAATAGATCGGCTTCCGGCCGAGATTACTGTGAGTTATTGGTGTGGTTTCTGGTGCATCAAACAGGGGCATCAGGAAAACATCTGTTCCTCCAGGCTTCGTCCTTTAGTCAGGCGTCTATAATCGATGCGTTGTTGGGCCAGCGCAGTCAACAGTGTAATATCCATCGAGGGGTAGGCTATGCTGTTAAATTCGACAACGAAATCTGTGCTGCCCTTGCGGGTAACGTGATTAACACCAGTAACAGCGTTCAGGCAATCAAGTGCATGATCGCCTGAATTAGCGTGTCTGATGGCAATGGTTATGTAGCCTTCGTTTTCAGCAGCATTTATAGAGTTGATGCCCTGAAGCTGTCCTTTGGCCAGATGCACAACTGAATCACATACTTTTTCAAGTTCGTCGAGATTGTGCGAGCTGATAATAAAGGTGGCATTGTCTGCCTCTGCTGCGATTAACTCCCGAATGATCTTCACGTTCGGTGGATCTATACCAGCTGTTGGTTCATCCAGCAGTACCAGCTGCGGCTGACCGATCAATGCCTGTGCAATCATAATGCGTTTGCGCATTCCATGGCTGAGTTGTGCGGGCTTGCTTTGAGCAGAATCTGCAAGCTGGACTCGTTCCAGCACGCGCAAGGGCTCGCTGTGTGCCTGTGATTTAGATAAACCCCTGAGCTGTGCGTAGTGACGTAACTGGCGCGCGATGGTAAATGTCGGGTCGAGCCAGGCGTCTTGTGGCAGGGCCGCGATTTTTCGTAGCGCCTGTGTGCTGCCGGGGGGGTGTCCGAGCACAGAAACAGATCCTTGTGACGGGTGGATAAAACCACAAAGCAAGCTTAGAAAAGTGGTTTTGCCAGCGCCGTTGGGGCCGATCAGCGCGATAGGCGCTCCGGCCGGTAGTTGCAGTGATACATTTGCCAGAGCCCTGGTTTTACCGTAGTTTTTACTCAGAGACTGACAATCGACAACAGCATTCGCTTGTGCGTTTAGTGTGCTGGGTTTCATCGGTGTGCTCACAGGTCACGTCGATTAATAATGAACCAGCCGAGGAGCAGCAGCACTGTAGCCTGAACACCCGGTACGATTGCCAGTTGCAGTGCCTGCCAGCTATTGTGATGCAGTAGTGATGATATATGCGCACCGGGGACAAGCCATCGAAGGTTGGTGGTCTCCGGATACCTGTGACTCAGCCAGGACAGACTGACGGTGAGTGCTATCCAAAGTATGGTTGCCCAGGTTGTTGCCTGACGAGCAGACCGGGCAAACAGCGAGATAACAGCCATAGCAGCGGTATAGGCGGCAATAAGTAATAGCAGATTCACGAATACCATCGCAGCGGTATCGAGCGCAGGAATGAGCAGTTGTTGATTGCGGTGCACTGCGAGTATGCAGGTGGCAGCCGTGACTATAGACAGGAGTAAAGCCTGTACAATCAGCGCTCCGGAGAAGCGCCCGAAAAACAGACTGCTTCGAGTGGTATGCAAACTCAGTAGTCGCAGTGTGCCACGGGTACGATCAGACGCTGTTTGATCGGCGGCCAGTATTAAGCACAGTAAGGGGAACAAGTACAGGCCAACAACCCAGAACACAGAGAATTCTGCAACCTGCCAGCCAAGCAGTGAGTCAATAAGTCGTGAGTTGAAAAACGAGCCGACCAACCGCCCTTCTTCACCATTGGCTAGCCAGTTTGCAGCACCCATAACCAGATATCGCAGAATTAAAGCCCATACCAGTAAAAACGCAACCACTACCGCCAGGCCTCGCGGGGTGCTGAAGGTGCGCTGTAGTTCGAGCAGGCTGATGATGACTATGTTTTTAATAAACTGCATTGGGTTTTCAATAAACTGAATTGGCAAAAAAATTATCTGGTGGAAACAGTGCAGGCAGGAGCATAGTAGCAAATTACCATTCTATTTCCGGCTTTCTTGTGGTTAAGTTCGGCCAGGGAATAACAGCTTGCTGAAACGTAAACAGCCGGCATGCGCCGGCTGTTTAGTCTTTCGTTAAAACGGGCAGATAACCAGATAACCAGATAACGGTTATCTGCTGGCACTGATCTACTGACTTTGGGTGATTGTCCATTGCGTGAAGTCAATATTACCGGCACCCCAGAATATTTCAGTTCCGACAAGAATGTTGGCCATGCACCAGTCATCCTGAATTTGTACTGAGTTACTGCGCGCACCGAATTTTTGTTCAACCTGATGTGCGTTGAATTTTGCCCAGTCTACAAAGTCATTCCAGTAAATTGTACCGGTCGGAGTTGGGTTTTGCGCAACAAATGCAATATAGCGATCGTCTGAGCCTTTGGTGTAAACCTTATAGTCTTCACCACGGATGGTCAGATTGGCAACAAAATCACCTGGTCCTGCGGGTAAGCGCTCAGCACCTGCATCTAACCAGACCATCACTTCGTAGGTATGATTTGATCCACCGGATCGCTTAACGATATCCCCAGAGCATTGACCGGTAGCATCTTCATAGAAAAATGCTTCAATGGCTACATTGCGTTCGCCCGAGATGGTTGTGCCATTGGGGAAGCGTGGGTTGTTGCTGGCGTCTACGGTTCGTGACTCGCCATATTGCGGGCCGTTATAGGCGTAGTCTATAGAAATGTTTGGCATCTCTGAAAGCAGTACCGGCAGACCTGTCTTTGATTTTGGCGCGCTGGTACGGAATTCGTCTTTGACGCCGAAAATCAATTCAGGGTAGGAGCGAACGTAAAAATCGCCGGATGGATTCGGGCTGCCATTGATACCTGTGCGGCCGGGGCCCCAGTCGTAATCCCAGCCTACGAGTGCGCCGTTAGTGTTGGTGTAGATGCACTGTTCCCATTCGTATCCTGGAAACACGCGAAAGGGTCGCCAGGCGTTGTTGTGCAGAATGAAGTCGCCAACCCAGGTGTTGGAGAAATCGTCGCGATCGCTGGCTGTGGTACAGATATTCTGCTGTGCAACCGAAGTGAGGGAAGAACTGCGAATCACTGAGCCACCAATATTGTTTGATGCAAAGTCGCCTGCGTCTGTAATTCGTTCGCCGGTGTTATTGGTAGTGTCCTGATCGTTATTGCTCTGTCCGCCATCGGAGCTGCTGCTTCCCGAGTCCGGACCGTTTTGTCCGCCGTCAGAACTTGAACTGCCAGAGTCCGGCCCGTTCTGTCCGCCGTCAGAGCTGGAGCTTCCGGAGTCATCCGTGTTTTGTCCGTTCCCGCTTTGTACCACCACAGGTGTGTCAGTGTTCGAGTCCGTTGAGCCGGAGCCGCCGCCACAAGCGCTGAGGGACATGATTATTACGCTGGCAAGTAAACTTCTTTGCATCGCTATTAGTCTCTTTTAGTTGTCTTGCTGAAGCGGGTGAACAGTTGGTTTCGAGCGCTTTGGCAAGAACAAAGTATGTGTCGTGAAGTTGGATGGATAGTAAGCTAATTGATAAAATGGAACTGTGAGACGTAACAATATTGAAACAATTGATTCGTTAATATTGTTGCGTTCTGCATAATTCAGATACAGCTCCCAATTCAAGTGCGACTGTGTTCACAGAATCGGGTCTGCGTGTGACAAGCTGCGCAATCAAAAGTGCCAAATGAGGGTGCTGGTGTCATCAGCTGAAGAAAATTCGTTAACTCGTACCTGTGTTGGTAACGCCGGAGCCGGGCTGTTTCGGTTGAGGGTGCTGGTTGGTGCTACCGGACACCAGGCTTCTGATGACGCGTTGATTCCGGATCTGGCATCATAACGGTTTCACCCTGCAAAGATCTAATTACCTATGGCAGACATCATTCTTCATCAGTATCCACAATCTCCGGTCGCCGAAAAGGTGCGCGTTGGCCTGGGTATAAAGCATTTGTACTGGCGTTCAGTGGAAATTCCGCGAATTCCGCCGAAGCCGGATCTTATCCCGTTAACGGGCGGTTATCGTCGCACACCGGTTATGCAGATCGGTGCGGATGTCTACTGCGATAGCCAGTGTATTTTGCGCGAACTGGAGCGGCGGTTCCCACAGCCTGGTTATTTTCCGGCGCAGGGAGGTGGATTGTCGTGGGGATTATCGCGCTGGACTGATGACCGCTTCTTTGGCGAGACGATCAAACTGGTGCTTGCCGGCCAGGGTGATAATCTTCCTGCCGATTTCGCCGAAGATCGCGGGCGGTTGTATATGGGGCCGGACTGGCAGCAGGCTTTACTGCAAGCGCGTTCTGAACTGGCTCATCTGTCGAGTCAGATTCGCGGGCAGCTGGCCTGGGTTAATGACTGGCTTGGCGCTTGCGAATTCATGACTGGCAGCCATGCCGGAGTTGCTGATGCCTGTGTGTATTATCTGGTCTGGTTTGTACGTGGCCGATATGACGGCGGCGCACAATTGCTGTCGGAGTTCCCGAACCTGCTGGATTGGGAGCAGCGAGTGGCAGCTATTGGCCATGGCAGCAGTGAAGCACTGTCCGCTGAAGCGGCGCTGGCTATTGCTCGTGAGAGCGAAGTGGAAACACTGCAATTGCATGATAAAAACGACCCGCAGCAGTTGGTTCCCGGTATGGCAGTATCAGTGAAGCCTGATGTCAATGCGGGTGAAATGGCGGTCGACGGAATAGTACACGCGGTAAGCAGCGATACGATTTCTCTATTGCGGGAAAGTGAGCAAACCGGACAGGTATGTGTGCATTTTCCGCGGGTTGGTTACCGGGTAGATGTACAGTAGGCTTTCTAAATAGCAGCACGTGATCAATTAATAGATCTCTGGCAGATAACCCAATCAATGCGCTGGCGCTACTCTGCTAAAGCGGTAATGTACTGGAGGAAATATTAACGTGGCGTTAAACCCTATTGTCAGACAGGTGCGTGAACAGCTGGATGTTGAAGGCAACACAAAAATACAGCTGCCCGTAAACTTCAATTTTGCTTTCGACATAATCGACTACGCTGCCGACCACCACGATAAAACCGCCTATCTTGAAGTGAGCAGTGACGGTGATACAGTCATTTCGCATAGTTTCAGCGAGTTGAAGCAGCGCTCCAGCCGGGTAGCGAATTTTCTTGAAGCCATAGGCTGTCAGCGTGGAGAATTTGCCATGGTGATTCTGCCGCGTATACCTGCCTGGTACGAAGTAATAATCGGCACCATAAAGCTTGGTGTTGTGAGTATGCCGGGAACCAATTTACTGACAGCAAAGGATATTGAGTACCGTGTGAATAAATCGGGTGCTACCACCGTTATAGTGACGCCAGAACACGTAGCGAAGGTGGAAGAAATCCGTTCCCGCTGCCCGACGCTGAAATATTTTATAGCTGTAGGTGATTCTGTCGGGGACTGGCACAACTATGAACGTGGGCTGCAGACGGCTAGTCCTGAGCTGGTATCCGGGGAACCGGGCGGCTGCAAAGGTACAGATCTAATGATGGCGTACTTTACCTCGGGTACCACTGCAGGCCCGAAGCTTGTACCACGGGATCATCATTATGCGCTGGCTCATCTGACCACTGGTGCCTACTGGCTCGATCTGCGCCCCGATGATATTCACTGGACACTATCGGATACCGGCTGGGCAAAGGCGGCCTGGGGTATGTTGTTTTCTCCCTGGTTGCTGAATACCACCCTGATTCTCTATAACGGCAGTGGATTCGATGCCGATCTGCACCTGCGACTGATCAGCAGGCTGGGGGTGACCACATTCTGTGCGCCACCAACAATCTTCAGAATGTTTGCGCAACTGGATTTAAATCAGTACTCGCTTTCTTCAATACGTCACACAGTGAGCGCGGGAGAGCCTTTGAATCCTGAAGTGATCAAGGTATGGCAGTCCGCAACCGGTAACTCCATATACGACGGTTATGGTCAGACAGAGACGGTCAATATTGTCGCGAACCGTCCGTCACTGCCGGTCAAGGCCGGATCGATGGGTAAGTCTGTACCGGGCTTTGATGTGCGGGTGGTTGACGATGAAGGACAGATTGTCGCTGATGATGAGATAGGCCATATAGCGCTGGTTGTTACCGACCCACCACCGATCGGTCTTTTCGATGGCTACTACGATGGCGTCTCAGCGCGTAATCGCGATTCGTTTAGAAATGGTTTGTATTATACCGGTGATACTGCAACCCGCGACAGCGACGGTTATATCTGGTTTGTCGGGCGATCCGATGATGTAATCAGTTCTTCTGGTTATCGAATCAGTCCATTTGAAGTGGAGAGTGTGCTGCTGGAGCATCCGGCTGTGGCGGAGTCAGCGGTTGTTGGTAAGCCAGATGAATTGCGCGGCCAATTGGTAAAGGCGTTTATAGTACTGGCTGATGGTATAGAAGCCAGTGACAAGCTGATCGAAGATATTCAGGAATTTGTAAAAGTAACGACTGCGCCCTACAAATACCCGCGGGAAATTGAGTTTAGAGAGAATCTACCTAAAACGATCTCCGGAAAAATTCGACGCATAGAATTGCGCGCTGAGACGTGAGTTTCTCTAACGACTATGCATAACCGATATAGGGAATTTCCATGAGCCCGAAAGAAGTCGTACTAGCGTTCTGGGAATCTATGCGTAGTAATGATTTTTATGCGGCAAGCAAGTGGCTAACGGATGACTTCGAAGGGCACTGGCCGCAGTCATCAGAGATCATAGCGGGGCGTGATAACTTTGCAGCAGTCAATAGCGCTTATCCCGAAAACGGTCTGTGGGAGTTTGATCTGCAATCTATTGTTTGCGAAGGTAACTCAGTCGTAACAGACGTTTCAATAACGGACGGTGTGCAGCGCGCCCGCGCAATTACCTTTCACACGGTCCGGGGACAGGAGATTTCGAAGCAGGTGGAGTACTGGCCGGATGACTACGCAGCACCGGAATGGCGATCGCAATGGGTGGTCAGGCAAGAGGAGTAATACAACAGCTTCGGTGGCGAATAAACGCTGTGCCTTTCCGGCGACGCCCGTTTGCAGATTTGGAGCGGGTTGGCGTGGTGACTTGAACCGATAGCGACAATACCGTGCTAAACCTATAAGATTACAGAATCCCTTCTTTCAAGAAAATCTTATGAATGATGCCAGTTCAGTAACGCCTAATACCTTGTTTATTGAAGTATCGGGTGCGGGTCTTCCGGAAGTTGATGGTTTGTATGTACCTTCAACAGAGCCTCCAACTAAATCCGAATCGGGAACGCTTTCAAGTCCGGGATACTGGAACGGTAAAATGGCATGGGACCGGGCGGACGGGAAATCGGCCAGAAGCCCGGCGTTGTCTTATTCCAATAGCTATAAATCATGGCGTATTTGTCGTCTCGACGGTCATCTGGCCTACGACAACACCTGTGACGATACGCTCCCGCCAATTGATCGCAAATGGCATGTATATAAAAAAGGTGTTGCCCCGGCCCCCGAAGTAGTGGTGCATCATTTTGATCCCAGGCTGCCCTGTCCGGCACCGAATGTGGTTTTTGTAACAGGAGGGCCCGGCAGCGGTAAGGGCACAATGTGTGAGCTTGCCGATATACAACTCGGTTGGAACCACTTATCCACTGGTGAGCTTCTAAGAGAAGAGCTTGAGGTTGGTGGCCCGACAGCGGAAGCTATAGAAAAGCACATGAAAGCCGGTGAGCTGGTGCCCAATGAAATTCTCATCAATCTGATCAAGGAGGCAATGGAGAAAATAACCAGAGCCACAGGCAGAAGCAACTTTCTACTCGATGGTTTTCCAAGATCTCTGAAGAATATGGATGGCTGGTACGAGATATTCGGGCGAGAGTCGTCTCTGCCAGAGATGCTGTACTTTGAATGCCCTTACGAGGTACTTGAAAAACGCATTCTGGGACGAGCCGAATATTCGGGCAGAGTCGATGATAATGTCCAGAGTATGAAGCATCGGTTTGACACGTTCAAAGCCGAGACTCTGCCGACCATTGAGTTTTTCAGAGAGGAAAATAAGTGCGTTGAAATTGATACCAGTGAGGATCGTCAATCGGTATATGCAAAAGTTGTAAATTGCCTCGCCGATCTCACCGACAAGACCCTTATGGATCAGCCGCTCACGCAGAAGGCAGAAATACTGCTGGGGCTTAGACCATACCCGCAGAGTCGCCATGCCGGTTAACGTTATAGAAAAAATCTCTGGTGATTTACCACATGCTATCCCGAGTTAAATTGCTTTCTCTGAAGATACTTTTTCTATTGGTTCTGTCTGCTGGTATTCCCGCATACGCGCAAGTTGATTTTGTGAGAGTCGATAAATCGGGGTCGAAAATGTATCTTATGGACGGCACTGATGTGGTAAAGGAATACCATGTCGCTTTCGGCGCCCGCCCGAAAGGGCACAAACAGCAGGAAGGTGATGAGAAAACCCCCGAGGGTGAATACACTCTTGATTACAAAAAAGAGGATTCGTCATTTTATCGGGCTATGCACATCAGTTATCCCAACGATGTTGACAAAGCAGCAGCTGATGAGCGTGGTGTTTCTCCCGGTGGATTCATCATGATTCATGGTCAGCGAAACTGGTTTGGATGGCTGCATCCGATTGTGCAACGATTTAACTGGACCAACGGTTGTATAGCCGTTACAAATTTGGAAATGGATGAGTTTATGAAGTTGGTGAAAGTGGGAACCAGAATTGTTATTGAGTGGTAGTCACCCGCTATAAAAAACTATTGTTGAAGCCAAATTGCGTGAACTGAATATTTACTATTAAGGGTTTTATGTCATCGTTGAAAGCTGTGGAAGTAATAGAGTTCTGTGAGTTTGTCACGGATCCTTTTTGTACGGCGCTGCTTACGGATACAGGATCAGGTTTTAACCAGGTCGGTTGCCCGCCAAGTGGTTCGATGTACACTGAAGCCATACTAAAAAGGAATTGTGATCGTCTGGATGGGAGTGTGATCTCTTGAACAGTACTAGCAGCAACGATCTTATTATTGAGAACGATGGCGACAAGCTTACGCTGACTATGAATCGACCGGATTCTTCCAACTCACTGACACCGGAGCTGGTCGAGGCGCTCATTACCGCGCTGTCAATTACCAGGCCGATCCGTCTTTGTGTAATACGCGCAAACGGCAGGAACTTCTGTGCAGGATTTGATCTCTCGGATATAGATAGCCTCAGCGACGGCGATTTATTATTGCGTTTTGTTCGCCTTGAAACGCTACTTCAACGAATTCATCATGCGACATTTCCAGTGCTGGTGTTAACGCACGGGCACGCCGTCGGGGCAGGTGCAGATATTGTCGTTGCAGCGGGGTCGAGAATAGCAGCCCCTGGGTCAACATTCCGTATGCCCGGCTGGCAATTCGGAATTGCATTGGGTACGCGCAGACTGACTGATTTAATCGGTACAGACGGCGCGCGTGATCTGTTGATTGACACCAGAGTAGTTAACGAGACCATTGCACTGCAAATGGGGTTGATTAGTGAAGTAGTAGCACAGGTCGACTGGAGCGCCAGAATTGCCGAGGTTTTGCAACGTAGTTCGGCGTTACCACACGATTCACTACAGAACCTGCTGGCGCTCACCATTCAGGATACGCGTGCCGCTGATATGGCAGCGCTTAGCGAATCTGCCAGTGTGCCCGGGTTGAAAGAGCGAATAGTGGCTTACAGGCAGCGTGTACAACAGTCCAGAAAACGGTAGCGGTGCAACGACATGAAAAAACGCTATAGCTGGCCCGAAGGCCACTGGAACTGGCCGGTCGAATTAACACATCAACACGGTGTAAGGGCGGGTGATTATATTTTCACTGGCGGTCAGGCAGACCTTGATGCGAACGGGCGCGTGCGACACCCCGGTAATTTACAGGCGCAGGTTGATAGTGTATTTGGTTACCTGAAAAATATCCTGCACGATCTGGATGCAGAGGTAGATGATCTGGTGCGGCTGGTTGTGTATTTCGTTGGAGATGACACCGTTGAAAAAAACATACTCCTGCAATTGGGCGACGCGATCGGTGCAAACGCAAAGCCCGTCGTAAATACTATTCCACTGCCTCAGTTGTGTTATCCGGATATGCTGATAGAGCTGGAAGGCGTTGCCATGAAGGCTAGCCGTGGTAATCGCCTGGTCAGATGCAACTATACCCTCGATTGTCTAGCGCCAATTCCAGTACAGTTTTCTCATGTCGTTCGATGTGGAAGTGCAATTTTCACCGGCGATATAACTGCTATTGATACTGTTGGAAGTGTGCTGGAGCCGGAAGATGTTAACGCTCAAACTACGCTGATGATGGACCAGCTGTGCAAAGCACTTGATGTGGTTGGGGCCGATTGCGGTGATGTTCTTAAGCTCAATGTGTTTTATGTTGGCGATGGCACAGCCGCAAACTGGGAGCAGCCGGCATTGATACGCCAAAGCTATTTTAATGACCCTGGTCCTGCTGCAACCGGGATCAGCTTGCCTGACCTGGCGGTCGCGGGCCTGATGACGAAAATTGCGGTTACCGCCATGAGAATCTATGAGAATTCAGATTCCAGGCGGTTGCCTAAAATATATAGCTGGCCAGGCGGGCATTGGGACTGGACAATCGCGCTTCCCTACAAGCATGGTAACCAGTGTGGCAACCTGATTCATCTGGGAGGCCAGGTGTCACTCGATATCAATGCAAATGTGTTAAGTCCCGGTGATATGGTCGCACAAACCCGCACAGCAATGGACAACATTAAAAAAGTGCTGGCAGAACTGGGAGCAACACTTGATGATGTCGTCAAGGTGACAGCGTTTTATCAGGGTGAAGCATCAGCTGAGGCTTTGCACCAGAATTTACTGGTTCGATCAAACGCTTATAAAAAACCAGGTCCTGCCACCAGTGGTATTCCGGTACCAACTCTGGTTTACGAAAATATGTTAATTGAAATCGAAGTCACTGCGGTGGTGACTTGAGACTGAACCCTGGCGTTGCATTAAATCTGAAGGTTTGTATCTAAGCGGCATTTCGTAGCTGCTCAGCTATGTGATTAAATTC
>MDLA01000066.1 GCA_001730015.1 Chromatiales bacterium (ex Bugula neritina AB1)
AGCGCCGGTGCAGGGCCACTATTGCGCTTGCGATATGCGATTTGGCCTCAGATGGCTCCGGTTGTAGCGCGAGATACTATCTTTCGTTTTGAGCTAAATTTGCGAGAGTCACTTATTCTTGGAGTCGTTGGGGCTGGCGGTATTGGCTTCTACATCCAGACCTACGTTCGGTCGTTTCAGTACGACAAAGCGGCCAGTGTTACGCTCGCGGTGGTTGTCATGGTTATTACCATTGAGGCGCTTAACATTACATTACGACGTCTATTAAAGTAGTTATAAGTTAGGAACCCGTTTTGCCCTCTGCTCTAATGTTTTATGGCCGAGGGCGAACCTTTCTGTATCGGTGCCACCAATGTGATAGGTGGGTGTGAAGCAAAATTCAGTTCGAAATTCAGTTCACCTCCCTCTTTTAGTGGCTGTGTAAGATCAAACAACATACCGTGAATCCCATTGGGTGCCAGTTCCACTGTGGATTTGCTTGAGATGTCAACATTATCCAGTGGGCGCATTTTCATCATGCCTTCCTCAGTGACGGTGTGATGGATTTCAATTCTGTCTGAGATTGATGAACTTATAGATACCAGACTGATAGCCTGATCCGTGGGATTGTTGAGCGTCAAATACAGTGCGCTGGTTGTGGCCCCGGGTGGCGTAGCTCTGACCCAGGCATTATGGGCAGCAACTTCATCAGTACTCTGATGGTCTGACATGAAATCACAGGCGGAAAGGTTGAGAATCACAGCTGCTAGTGTTAGATACACATATCCTAATTTGTTGATTGTATTGATATATATACCCCTGGAATAAAATTCACCGGGCTGGGCCCCTCGAAGAGGTTACGAGGAGGCATTTTGCCACAGAAGTGAGCGCAGAAAGCGTCTCGAAGAAAAACAAATATTCTTTCTTGAACCTCTAGTAGCTAGAGGTATTATAATCTCATAACGACGTGAAAGCCATCGTTCCAAACCCTGCTCGGCAGGCTATCTTTAAGCTGTCTTGAATTTACTTTACTGATGATATGCGTGTTATAAACCACTCTAATAACTGGGGGATGTTGTTTATCGCGTGGCTAGTCGCGTTAGGCGCTACTCTGGGTGCTCTGTTTATAGGCGAGGTTATGGGGCAGGTGCCTTGTACGCTGTGTTGGTATCAGCGTATTGCCATGTTTCCCCTTGCTATTGTACAATTTATTATTGGGAGCTCGCCGATGAATAGACGATTTGTTGTTGTAGGTGCTCTACTTTTCGCAGTGCTTGCATTCGGAGTTGGGTATAAATCGTTTAAGTCGGATAGTGAACAGACTAATATATCCAAGAATGTGAGTGACTCTGCACTGATAAGATTCCACTCTCCAATAGTTGGTAAACCAAGTGCACCGCTATTCCTCCTTTTTGTGAGCATTTTCCAATTGCTTGGATCAAAAATATGACGTTCTCCGTAATTAGTGAGTACGTCTGCGGTATCGTTCTTTGGATCCGTCGTAATGGAAATAAACTGCACCTGCTCTGCCATACCCGCCGTATTGACCATCCCCTGTAGTTCGGCCACCTTGTTCGAATGTAGCGGGCAGATATCCGGGCAGCTGGCATATATAAAATGCAGCACAACAATATCGTCCTTAAAATCAGACAATCGCACCGATTTGCCGGTTGGATCTTCTAGTTCAAAATGTGGCGCAGTGGGATTGTCTATGACCTGGAAATACTTCTCTTGCTCTAACATCCAACTGTCAAAATTCTCATCCAGGATGATCAGCTAGAGCAGAAGGTACAAATCCCATTGCCAGTAATGCCAGTGTAAAGTGTCGTAATACAGCTTTGATTGAAAAATCAAAGAACTCTACGTGATCGGCTGCACACAGACGTTGTTGACTTAGTTTAGAAAACATGATCATCACCTACCGGTACTTAACTGACATTTTTATCATCCGAATTCTGATAACCTGCTGAGCCTGCTTTATCTTTTCCTTTTAAGCAACAAATACCGATTGTACACATAAGGGCACATGGTGCCAAAGAAAGCAGAATGGGAGCAGCGCCTATAGCGGTAAGCCAACCCCAATTTAAAGTCAGGCCAAGAGCCAGCACGAGAAGGCCAGTTACGATAAGTGCACGTCGATTGCGTAGAGCGTCGGGTAGTCGAGCGGCTAGATCATTCATGCCTTTGGATACTGTGGCAGTATCAATGGTTCTAGATGTTTTCATTGTATTTATCCTTGTTAAATGTTGCATTCACTATTTAAGAATTTGCGGTCTCTTCGAACCGAAGTATTTTAAAAACTGACAATTCACGGAGATTCAATGTACGATTGTAAAAACCCCACCATCTCAGAAGAGTCCCATTCGGCAGGTCCCATCAAACGGCCAATTTCTTGACCTTGCAGGTTGAATTAGCCATGCGTTGAGCATGTTCGCATTCCATTTATATTTAGCGTCACGGAGGCTGGGTGAATAGCGTACATAGTTTTTAGCATTCCCTGCGGTTCTACCCCACACGCCAGATAAACTCGGACCGCTAATATGGAGATCGGGTTGAAGTGTATGGCAGCCGACGCACGCTCGATAATATTCTCCACCTCGTCGGGCATCACCGTCACTGGCAAACGCAGGGAAGGAAATCAATATAAGTAACAAGCAATGCAATAGTGACTGAAAAACGTGGTGTCGGACACGTGCTGATTTTAAGCAATTACCCATCATGGCATTGCTCCAATGGCCTGTGGAATAAGTTTATCGGCGGGTAAGTAGCCGCCAATTAGCGTGCCATCCGATAACACAATTGCTGGTGTTCCTCGGATGGCCATCTCAACACCGAGTTGGTACTGATCTGCAACCGGATTGTCGCATTCTGGAGCAGAGATTGATTCGCCGTTCTTTGCTTTTGTCATTGCGCTTTGCCGATTTTCCGAACACCATACGGTACTAAGCTGCTTCTCACCTTCCGAAGGAATTCCGTTTCGTGGGAAAGCCAGATAGCGAACTGAGACTCCAGCTTCGTTGAGTAAATCGACCTCTTTGTGCAGCTTTCGGCAATACGGACAAGTAATGTCTGTAAAAACAGTGATTGCTGCCTTCGATTCGCCTCGCGCCGGAAATATAACCATATCTGACTCACTCACACTGGCAATCATACGGAGGCGTTTTGCCTCAAGACCAGTTTTTGCTACCGGTTTGCCAGACGTGAGTTCAATGATATCTCCGGTAATCAGATAAAGACCATCGGCTGTCACGTGATAGACATCAAAACCAAGGGTAAGTTGATAAAGCCCATTCACTGTGGATTCGCTGATTGCGTCTCGCGTCAGATCGCCAATATGTGGTTTGAGCTGATCGTAGATCCGATCAGTGGAACTGTCTGCGTGTGTCGGTAGTGACAGGGCCAGTACTACTACAGTAACGCCTATACAATGAATTTGTTTTGTTATGGATTGTACTGAGAGGATAAACATATTGGGAGTCCTGTATAGCCCTATAGAGTACTATTTCGAGCCGCTTCAAGCACAGTATCTAATAACGACGAAAAATCATCTGCATCCATGAAACCAACAACGCGATACTGCCGCTTCTCATCCTCCGCTGGCGGAAAAAAGAGAATCGCTGGCGGACCAAATATGCCGAAACGTTTTAAGAGTGCCTGATCCGTCTCATCATTTTTAGTCACGTCTGCCTGAAGCAGTGTGAATTGAGACATTAAGTTAGCAACGCGTTGGTCGTGAAAGGTAAATCGCTCCATTTCCAGGCAGCTCACACACCAGTCAGCATAGAAGTCCAGGATTACTGGTGACTCGGACTGCGCAGCAACCATTAGCCGCGCGTCGAGTTCTTCGACAGACTTGATGCGCGCAAAAGCCGGTTTCTCAATAGCAGTCGAGCCGCCACGAGCTGTCGTGCCGAACGGAAAGGAGGATGTTAGTTGTGATGGGTCATTTACACCTGAAACGACACTCATCACCAGACCTATACCGATAAGAGTGGACGTGACACCCATGATTCCGCTAACGATGGCTAGGCGGCGACTTACACCTCGCGCACCATAGAAGAGAGCAAATGCAACACCCAGCAGCAATATTGCCCAAAATACAATGGTCAGAGCACCGGGAACTATTCGGCTGAGTAGCCAAATGGCCACAGCAAGAAGGCCTACACCAAACGCTGCCTTAACAGTCTGCATCCAGGGACCTGCGTTAGGCAGCCATCTGCCTGCGGTTGTACCAATCAGCAGTAAGGGCAATCCCATACCCAGGCCTAATACAAACAACGCCAATCCGCCAAACGCCATGTCACCTGTTAGGGTGATGTAGGTCAATATTCCTATCAGAGGCGCCGCCACACACGGACCAACAATCAGTGCTGATAATCCACCCATCACTGACACGCCCGCTATCTGACCACCGCGTTGCCGTTGGCTTAACCTGGTCAACCACGATTGCCATACCACCGGTAGTTGCAATTCAAAGACACCGAACATCGGTAGCGACAAAATCACAAACAAGGCACTAAACGTCGCTAACACTACAGGGTGCTGAAAAACAACTTGGAGATTGGCACCTGAGGCAACCGCCAACACACCAATTACGGCATAGGTCAATGCCATGGCCAAAACATAGGCAAGGGATAGCACGAACGCCTTCCCCTGTGTGATAGATTTATCCGCTGTAATGATGCCCGACAGAATGGGTATCATGGGCAATACACACGGGGTAAATGCCAGCAGCACACCTAGGGCGAAAAATAGTGGCAACGACCAGACCCCTTTTTGTGCCAGAAAATCAGCAAGTCTATCTTGCTCGCTAACATAATCCGTAGATTGGTTTCCACTCGTAGAGTCCGAACCCGGAGTCTGGATCGCGGCATCACCCACTAGGAAATCAACAGGAAACACCTTTTCTTGGGGTGGGTAGCACACACCGACATCGGCGCAACCTTGATAACCTACCCGAATCAACACCGGGGATTCATGACTTTCATTGATCACAACTGGAATCTTGATACTTACCTGTTCTCGGTAGATTTCAGTGTCTCCGAAGAACGCATCCGTATAGGATCTTCCGTCAGGGTAATCGGGTGCTCCCAATACTAATCCCGATGATTCAGAAGTGAACGTGAATTTATTTTGGTAGAGGTAACAGCAGTCTCGAATAGCAAAAGAAACCTCCATCAAAGAATCATCCACCACTGACACACTACCAACGTAGGCCTTATCTGGAGTTGGAATGGCCTCATCAGCTGTATTGTCTCCGAACGCGAACGCTATGATTTTATCAGACTGTAAAGGTACTACCGAATCGACTTTGTTTTGCGTAACCAGTGGCGAGGTAGATTCACCAATCGGAGATCCATTCAGAATAGACTGAAGAGAGCCCGACGACGGCTTGTCCTGCTGCGCCTGAACTGTTGATACGAAAACTAACAGTAACAACACCGATAGCGGAGCGGATAGACTCTTTAACGCGGCGTGAATTCGCATTTCTATCGATTTAACCATCGGTCTAACCATGATTTTTTCTTGACCTCTTCGAACCCGTTCTCTTGAGCGTTGTTAATTCGTTCCTGCCGCTCTCGTACTTCTGCCGGCCACGTGCTTTTGATGAACGACAACACCGCAATAATGTCTTTGTCCTCCAAAACAGACTCAAATACAGGCATCATATTGAGATAATCAGGATCACCAATGACTTTCGCCACCCCGTACTTGGTGATTTCGAATAACAAGTCGTCCGCGTGATGCCACGTGTGTCCCGTTTTGTCGTGTGGTGGTGCCGGTAGCATGCCGTTATCGAATCTTTGTCGCCAATTGTCTTGTCCCTCCAGCTGTTTGCCGTGACAACTTGCACAATGTGATTCGTAAACTTCGCGACCGCGTTCAACGATCATCGGATTATCCGGAAGCAAGGCAACTACCTTGTCATCAAGGTCCTCACCCGCGCGGACAGGAAGAACAACACACGCCAATGCGAATACCGTGGCTGCTGCAATCAATCGCGCGGCTTTCGGTACAGGGATAAGGATGAATGAAAAAACCCTTACCGCATTGACAGGCACCACTGCATTGCGGCACCCATGAATCGAGCGATCAATGCGTATACATCTGATCACACTCTATTGCTCGACTGTGTTCTTTCTGCCCATCTGCATGATTTACTCAGTCGCATACAGTTTGGGCTCGCCTTCACCTACTGCGTATATTTTCCAGGGTTCATTTTTCTTTCCGCCCATGCCAGGTGATCCCAACGGCATGCCCGCTAAAGTTACCCCCTTGATAGCCGGACGTTCTTTAAGCAACCTATCAACGATAGAGACGGGTACATGGCCACTGACAACGTAACCATCGATCAAACCGAGATGGCACCCTTGTAGCTCATCTGGAACTCCGTGTTCACGACTCATTGCTGAGAGTTCATGGGTCGGTTTTACGGTGACCTTATAGCCATGGTCTCGTAAATAGTCGGCGTAGTTTTCACAACATCCACAGTTTGGATTCTTATAAAGAATGGCCTCTGTCGCGTGAGATGACTGAGCCGAGAGTGTGAACACTGCACCTCCGAGAATGCTCAACAACGCCACTATTAGTCCTATGATACTTTTCATTTTTTCGTTCCTCGTTGGTAGATAACGGTAATTGTTGGTTGATACTCGAAAGATCTGTTAAGTGCTCACCCGCACAACGCCCATCATGCCCGCAGCTTGATGTTCGAAAATGTGACAGTGAAACATCCAGTCACCGAGACTGTCTGCGACAAACGCAATGCCGACCCGCTCCTCCGGTGCCATTAGCACCGTATCCTGCCACTCGCGATGCTGAGTTTCCTTACCATTTCTGCTCACAACTCGGAATGAATGACCGTGCAAATGAATAGGATGATGCCAAGCAGTATCGTTTAGCAATTCGAAATGATAGCTGCGGCCCTGCTTAAGCGTGAGGAGCGGATCCATCACATGCCCACTGGCGGCAACACCGTTTATCGTCCACATTTTGCCTTCACGCATCATCTGCATCATGTTCATTCCGCTGTTGCCACTCATCATCATATTTCCCATCATGCCGCCGTTGAATCGAATCTCGTGTCGTTCAATCCCCGCCCATTCGGGCTCCGGCATCGTATTCAATGGTAAAGACATTGAGGTATCTAGTAACTGCTCCCGTCTGGCAGTTGCATCGTATGCAATATCGATGAGTGTATATTCAAGATCGCGATAAAAGGAATCGGTCACCTGATATCGTTGATCCGGATCAGCGGTCATATCGATGATAAGATCTGCACGCATAGCAGGTCCGAGCACGATTGAGTTGGTTGGCGAATGGTGCGGCTCAACAGGTTGGCCGTCCAAGGCAATAATCCAGGGTTCGTGATTTGCAAATTCTAAGTTGAAGATTCTTGCGTTTGCCGCATTGATTAATCGCAATCGGATGCGCTCGCCTTGCTGAACGTTGAGTGTTGTAGGAATTTGACCGTTGATTGTGACGGTATTGCCGACTCGACCATTGTGCGATGCGTCGTGTCGGTTGTTAAAGTCATTTCTTATCTGTGCATCTCGGTCGAGTCGCCAGTCATCGAGCACCCAGGTAATGTCCCGATCGACAACTATAGGCTCCTGCTCCTCGACAATGAACGCTCCATAAAGACCACGCCCCACTTGTTCGAAGCCTCGTTGGTGCGGGTGATACCAATAAGTTCCGGCATCAGGTACATCAAATTGATAATGAAAATTTCCACCAACCGCGATGGGGGTTTGGGTTAGATGAGGAACACCATCCATGGCATTTGGAACCCGGAGACCATGCCAATGTACGGTAGTTTCTTCGTCTAGATTATTCTCCACCGCGATACCGACGCGGTCGCCTTGTCGAACACGAATTTCTGGTCCAGGAATGATTTCGTTATAGGCCCAAACGCTGGTCGTTGGATGAGATTCGGAGACGAGCTGTACGGTACTCTTACCGGCACTCAGCGCGAACTGCTTTGACGATCCAACTTCAGCACCGACTAACTTCGATGGAAGGCTAAGCGCTAACGCACCGGCACCGGATCGTGCAAGAAAGGCACGCCGGGACACCGGGCCATAGCGGTCCAACGCATTCTGTGTTTTTTTGGTCATTATCTTTGTTCATTGCAAACGAAACCCATTTCGTACTGCGCCGCAAGTAGTGCCCAGTTACGAAATTACATCGAGAATACGCGCTAAGCGCGTTAGCTAAGAACTAGATAATGGGGGGACGGAACAATGGATCTGGGGGTTCGACAACAGATGCCACATAGTCGGTTGCCGGGAGAAACTCGGAATCCACATTGATAAAGTGGGACCAGCCTGAGGTGATAGCGGCGGCACTGGTGGCAGAGCAGCTGTAGACACAATTGACCGAGCAATCTTGCCCACCACCATCACAACACTCAGGCATTTCGCAGAGCATGGGGTCGGTGTCGGTATTCACAGTAACAAATTCCACCACGGAATTTGACGAGGGCACTGAATCACTTTTGGAGATGCCTATCGTATCTGCTTGCAGGTTTCCTGAGCCGATTAACAACACAGCGACTAATAGAGTGCGAACACTGCTAACAACACAACCTAGCATCGTATCGATGCAGAATCGGTATCTTATGTGTATGTTGGCGAAGCTGATCATGTTACCATTGTGTCAAGTATCCCTAAACTATTGCAAGAGTTTTAGTGCTTCGGGGCAAAAGAAGTGCCATAAAACCACCCACACCACCCACTTAAGACAACACTCTTGCAGTATTAGTTCCCGGCCTCAGTATACTGATCGCTCAAAATGTGTCTCATTTCGATTGGGTTAGACACACCTGACAGCATATGGAGAGTAAGCCGAGGGGAGTCACCACAACTTCTCGCAGAACCAACGAACCAACCGCGTGATCCACACAAATCACAGATAGGGCTCGTCGCAGAATGCTGGGTGTAGTCTTTAGCTTTGCGAATTTATTGTAGGTTTATATGAGGCACACAGTAATTATGCCTCGTTAAAAGAATCTGTGGGTAGTTTTCATTCGAGATGAAAGCATTTTTACTGTTATAAAAAACATCATTTATTTCCCAGAAAGTGGATCCTTGCGAGTCAATCCTCGAAGGCCACAACGCAGATATGTGGCGAAAATACAATTGTGACTAGAAATATTCCCATCTAGTGGGCCGCTTGATAAATACGGTAACTTAAAGGTGGAGTCGTTATAATGGAAGAATGCGACATCCTCAATCTTTTAAGTTAGATGATAGCAGTTTGCTGGAGTTAAAGAACTGGCTCCGATCTACGACGCTACCACAAGGTCAAATAACTCGTGCCAAGATATTACTTGGTTTACATGCTGGTAAAACTCCAACGCAAATTGGCGACGAACAATTAGTATCGCCAAAGACGGTGCACAAGTGGAGAAATCGTTTTCGCTCAAGCGGTATCGAAGGTTTACTTGATGAGCAACGCGACGGACGTCCCACGGTTTTAAATGAGTCGATTGTAAAACAAGTGCTCACCCTAACCACTGAATATGTGCCCGAAGAGGCTACCCAGTGGAGCGAACGGCTGATGGCAGAACACGTCGGAATAACCCCATATCAAGTACGTAAGATCTGGAAGGCAGCGGATTTACAACCTCACCGGCTTGAGAACATTCAAGATCAGCAATGATCCAGAGTTTGCTGAAAAAGTTGTTGATATTGTTGGTTTATACATGAGTCCGCCAGCTAACGCAGTCGTATTGAGCGTTGATAAAAAACACAGATACAAGCGCTAGATCGAACACAACCAGGATTACCACTTGCTTCCAGTCGAGTTGGTAGTCGGACACACGACTACAAGCGACATGGAACGACGAGTTTATATGCTGCTTTCAATATACTGACAGGACGCGTGATCGGTAAAGTTGCGAAACGCACTCGCTCGAAAGAGTTCTTGTCCTTTCTAAAGCAAATTAATCGTAGCCACCCAGTGGGAAAAGATCTGCATATAATTCTTGATAATCACAGCGCACATAAAACCAAAGAAGTGATGGAGTGGCTTGAGAAAAGATCCTATATACATTTCCACTTCACGCCCACAAGTGCTTCATGGTTGAACGCTGTGGAGGGCTGGTTCGCTCAGTTAGAGCGCCGTGCGCTCTATCGTGGAATATTCACCAGTGTAGCTGAGCTACAAGAGGCACTACTTGAGTTTATTCAGGTACACAATCGAACATCCGCGAAACCATTTATTTGGAAAAAAGATGCAAAGACAATTCTTTCTGCCGTTAATCGCGCAAAAAATGTGTTACCTAATTAATCAAGCGGTCCACTAGCCCGTCACATAGTTTAAAATTTCCCTATATCTTGACTTTGCATCATGATAGTTTTGGTAATATTTAAATAACTCTCTAAACGCTGGTGCTAAGTCTTTATAGGATGCAAGTGAGGCAACTAATGCGCCAAGCGTCAACTGGTCCATCAATACCATATAGCCTCCTATAGTAAAGAAAAAGAATGGCGTCAGGTTCATAATAAAATTGTTGAGTGCTTTCATTAGGTATTTTGCTTTATAGAATTTGTTACGTATATTGTGAAGGCTTTTAATATTCTCCCGAGTCACTCTTCTACTACTTGTGGTATACCTATTCTGAATGTTTCCAGTGAGCGCTCTTATGATACCAATTCTGATTTTAACTAATTGATTGACAGTGCGTTGCATCTTGGGAATGAGGAAAAGCTGTACAGGAACCATGGTTAGTGCTGCTGCGCCAAGAATAACATTCTGCATCATCATAAAACTTATTATCGTGATAACCGTTCCGCCATGCAAAAGTGGGGCAATTACAGCACTCGAACCGAATCTGCAGACAGGCTCAACCTCCTGTGTTATTACGGGTATCAAGGGGTCTTCCATTCTATGCACAGGTTTATAATAGGTTTGCTTAATAATTAAAAGACGCATTAATCGAATTAAACGCTCGGTAGTTTTCCCCATTCTGAGATTTAGTGAATACTTTAAACATGAGCTAGCCAAAATACAGCTAAGATAAAGGGCACACAGAAACAATAGATAATCAGTCTGACTAATTCCTGCCTTAATATTTAGGGATTGGCTATTTAGCGAGCCTGTTGTGGAAATCGCCCCATCGATTATTCTTTTCGGTAGTTCCAACTGAGAGTAGGTTATCGGGAGAATAGATAGTGCTATCACAGATAAATATATCTGTCTTTTCGCCGAATGCGTTAAAATAAAAGCCATTAACCCACACGGTATTTTGTATTGCTGACCACTACTGCTAGAACGAAATATGTTGTTAGTGCGGCGTCTCTGATTTGAGATATGCAGAAGTTCGATAGTCCATTTAAGTACAATGAAAACGAACAAGATTGGCATAACAATCAAAACAGTGTGCCCTACAACGTGAAGCCAGATACTTTCACTTCTAAAGAGGAAAGCAACCGACTCATCAACTACGTTGTGGTAATCTGCTAGGATGGCGCCTAACATTGGCGTTTGTTTCCATCTAGTTTTGCTGAGCTATGCGCTGGTATATTCACTTTAATGGATGCCGTCAATCCCTCTATCAGAGGCGTAGGATGAGTGACTGAATATTATTAGGCTGATACACAGCCAAAGCGAATTTGAATGAGTGATGGGAGACCCTAGTCGGACAAATGAATTATGGAATAGCGATGTGCCACTACGACACATCACCGTATGGATGTACTTGCTACTCAGCAACCGAGACAACGCCTTTCATGCCGGCATCGTAGTGACCAGGTTGCAAACAGGCAAAGTCTACATTGCCACTTTTTGTGAACTTCCAAATAAGGTCACCATTGGCAGAAGGGTCCAGGAGTAGCATGTTTGGTTCCTCGTGCTCCATTCCAGGGAATTTCATCATCATTTCGGCATGTTCAATCAGATATTCTGCTTCGCCAATCACCATTTCGTGTTTAACCGCTCCGTTGTTGACCAATTCGAATCGGATAGTTTCGCCTGCCTTCACATCAATACTGTCCGGGACAAATCGCATATCGTCGTTCATTGCAACAGTTACGGTTCTGTCCACTTCGTCGGCAGAGCCAGGAACACCAACGGAGTCATCACTGTGGTGTCCCTCCCCGGAGGCATGATGATCACTGCTTTTGTCATGGTCCCCGCCGCCGTGCTTATGCCCGCCACAGGCGGTTATTGTGATCGCTAAGAATAGTAATATTGAAGGTTGGTAGATGTGTTTTTGCGTTGTCATATGAATAGCCTTCTAAAAACAAAAAGGAGAGAATTGAGGTATAAGCATCGAAGATATTATTTGACTGCCAGTATCCCTTTCATTCCAGCGTCGAAATGGCCTGGAAGTAGACATCCGAATTCAAAACTCCCACTTTCGGAGAACTGCCACACTATATCCATGGACTTACCTGGACTAACGTGAGCCATATAAGGCTCCTCATGCTCCATGTTTGGGAATTTGATCATCATTGCGGCGTGGTCCTTTAGAGACTCAGGAGTGCCTAGAACAAATTCATGTTTAAGTGCTCCATTATTAGTTAATACAAACTTTATTTTCTCACCAGCTGTCACCTGAATAGCGCTGGGTGTAAAGCGCATATTGTCGCTCATACCAATCTCTATAGTTCGGTCTGGAACAAGCGTTGGTTCGTATGAGCCAAATTCCGTTTTGACAGCATCGTATTCACGCGGCTCACTATGCTTTTCCTCACCGTGTCCGTAAGCGACAGAGAAAAAAGATGAGCCGATAAATATTAAAAGAGCGGCGTTAGTAGGTTTCATGTAATAGCGTTCCTGATGATTGGAAAGGGCGAGTTATTCGGATTTCTCAATAGTAACTATTACCATCTTCCCGTCTTTCTCTTCGACAGTGAACATGACTTTGTCTCCTTTTTTGAACTGACTGATATCTATACCGTCCTCTGTCCGAAAAACCATTGACATACCGGGCATATCCAGGTTTGGAATCGCTTCGTGTTTAATAGTGATTTTTCCCGAACCGGGTTTAACCCGCTTAACCTCTCCAGCCACATGTGGTAGGTCGCCATCAGCGATGACTGGAACAGTGAAGAACAATGCGGATGCAAATAGCGAGGTGGTTATGTTTTTGGTGAATGACATATTTATATTTCCTATACAATTAGTAGTTTGGTATTGCTTTTTTGTAACAGCAACACATTTGATAAGATACTTTAATGATGCCTGGCCAAACAAAAGGTTAATATTCACGTTAAATTGCTCTCGATCTACCCAGTCGTTCTTCTAACTCTCTGAGTAGCGAAAGGTCGGAGACTCTGTTGCTATTGGTAATAGTTGGGATTTCGTACGAGACATTTCTGTCCTCCTCAGGGCTTTTCTGTAGTATCTGGCGCCTGACCCGATTCACTAGCACCTCCGGATTGGCACAGAAAGCTTCATATTCTACTATCCAGAAGCGATCCTCCCCAATCTCCTGTTGCTGTTTGATTGCGAGGGACTCCATATACTCTATTTGACTTACCACTTGATCCAATGGATCGGATTTGAGATTCCAAGTGGCTGTATTAGTAACTCCATACGACTGCAACATGTCACCGTTGATTTCCTCTCTAGCTTTCACTAATGATTGGGCTAGAAAGCGACTGTCTCGACGAAGACAGATAAAATATGAGTTGTCGAGTCGACTGGCGATTGCATTGGCAAATGCATTTATATTGTTGTTCTTAGCAAGGGTGGGCAAGCCGGTTTGCTGCGACAATATTTCGAAAAAACTAGCCATCTCCTCGGCGCCCTTCGTATGGAGTTGGGTTCTGAAGCCTGATATATCGGAATCTACCCACTGATTCCACAGGTGATTTGCTTCGCTCGGCCCTTGTAAGCCAACTGTTTTACCATAATAGTTCTGATAGCTTGTGTTGCGATTATTTCTCTGGTCTCGAGAAAACAGACGCATTGCCAATAGCGGAGAGCGAGAGAACATGGCTGTGAAATTTCTGGGATATGCAATCTCCAAGGTACTGGATAAAACCTGAAAAACCAGCGTGGTTCCACTTCTTGCTGGGCCGCAAATGAATATATAGGGCCCACCTGAGGCACAGGAGCGTCTTCTTGGCCGCGTCTTATGATCAAAAAATTGAAGCGCCCAATCAATCGGGCTAAGAATCACTCCTAACCCAGTGAGCCATAGTGTAAACCACGCGGCTTTGTTTCCCGATATCAACATCCGTCGCATCAGCTTAAACGGATTATTGATATGAGCGGGTACGAACCTCGACAATCGGGTTTTTATGTATTTCCACAACCATATATATATATTCAAAATAATTTTCCGCACGGGCTATCTATTCTCAGGCATATCTATATTTGACATAAATCAAATAGGAAACAGCTTATAGTGGTAATGGGTAGTGCCGCTAGTAAAAACATGTAGTGAAGTCCCTAAAGAACAGGACTATCTACAATTTTTCTAACAGATTGGCACTGATGTAACCGATTACTCCTCGGGAACTTATCTCCATCCAATTTCCCGAACGCTTTATAACGCTGACTGTCTCTCCTTGGGGTATTGAATGTAGAATATTGGATTTGTTAGATGGCTTAGAACGTATATTGCTCCATTGGCTGCGTGCTCGCATTCTTGGCAGAGCACGTGATGCCTGTGATAAAGGTTCTATGCTAGTAATACTGACTTCCGAGTTTGGGTCGTTAGGTTTAGATCTGGGCATTGACTGTCCGGACGTTCCAGAAGACCGGCTGACAGCCGGCACTTCCCCGACATACTCAAATGATACGGTTCCTTCTGGGTGCTCGTACCATCCGGGGTCTGAGTAGTCGCCTGGCGGTTGATCCTTGCGAACTTTAACGATAGAGAGCATTCCTCCCATTTCTATAGATCCAAACGGGCCGTCACCGGTCATCATTGGCGCGGTGTTATCGGGGATTGGCATTTCCATCTCAGTCATATCTGCCATACCTCGCTCGCTCATCACCATGTAGTCGGGAATCAAATCGGTTATTTGTTTTGCTACATTGCTATGGTCCACACCGATCAAAGTAGGCACGTCGTGACCCATCGCGTTCATAGTGTGATGGCTCTTATGGCAATGAAAGGCCCAGTCACCTTCCTCGTCCGCGAGAAACTCAATCTGTCTCATTTGACCAACCGCGATATCAGTGGTGACTTCAGGCCACCGTGATCCGGGTCTTGTCGGCCCACCGTCAGTACCTGTTACCTCGAACTCATGACCATGTAGATGTATAGGGTGGTTGGTCATGGTGAGGTTACCGATCCGGACACGAACACGGTCATTGTGTCTGACATTTAGTGTATCGATGCCCGGGAAAATACGGCTGTTCCAAGCCCATAGGTTGAAATCGAGCATCGTCATAACTTTGGGTGTGGCGCTACCCGGGTCAATGTCGTAACCGGCGAGAAGAATGCAATAGTCTCGGTCTACACGGGCGATTTCATCGTACTTACGTGGATGTGTAACCCACGAGCCCATCATCCCCATTGCCATTTGGGTCATTTCATCACCGTGAGGATGGTACATAAACGTACCTGGTCTTCTTGCGGTGAACTCGTAGACGTAGGTCTTACCAGATGGAATTGGAGGTTGATTAAGACCTGATACGCCATCCATGCCATTTGGGAGGCGCTGGCCGTGCCAGTGGATGCTGGTGTGTTCCGGCAATCGATTCGTGACGAATATACGTACCTTGTCGCCTTCAACTACTTCAATAGTGGGTCCAGGGGACTGACCGTTATAACCCCAAAGGTGTGCGGAGAAGTCTTCGGCCATTTCTCGAACAACAGGCTCTGCGACGAGGTGAAATTCCTTTACCCCATTCTTCATCCTCCACGGCAACGTCCAGCCGTTTAAGGTGACTACAGGGTCGTAGGGGCGTCCATTGGGTGGAGTGAGGGGTGGCATAGTCTCTACCGAGTCCTGATGGACAAGTTCCGGTAGAGCAGCCAGTGAGTATTTCGATACAACGGTAGCTGCACCGGCCATACCAGTCAGCGCTAAGAATTTTCTGCGGGAGCTCATAAATATCTCCTGGATGAGTAGTAGTGTTGAATTGATTTATTTTGATGATCTGAATGAGTACCCATTAGTGGCCAGCCTCTGCTTCACCGCCACCGCCAGCACCTGCCATCGCAACCTCAGAGGATGCCGGTTTACCGACCAATGACGCACGTAGTGCTGCATCGGCAAGCCAGAACTGGCTGGTGGACTCAATTGAAGATTGAACCGTTTGAATCTGTGTCCTTGAATCTGCGAGCAGTTCGAATACACCGATGATCATGCCGTTATAGTTCAGGACATTTTCCTCAGAGATCAGTTGCTGAAGCGGTACAACCTCATCTCGGTAGTGTTTCGCTATATCGTAGTTGGATCGATATGCCGAGTAGGATTCACGTAAATGTGAGATCGCAGAGCGGGTAACGCTCTCTAGTGTAGAGCTGGCAGCTAAAGATCTTGCGTTTAAACGATTGCGAACTTGCCCGATGTTCTTGAAGATGGGTAATTCGATGCCTATCTCATAGCCTCTGGCCGACTCCCCCTCTCCATCTTTCCAAACCGATTCGCTAATCGCTGCGATTTCGATATCCGTAATCTCACCAACTAACTTCAAACCTTGTTGCATGGTTGCCAGTTTAAGACCGGTCATGGCCATGTTGACATCGAGCCGTTTTTCCAAGGCGATGGTAGTTACCTCTGGCGGTGCGATGGGTTGGTCTGGCAAGTTGGGTAGGCGAGAGGGTAATTGCAGTTTTACTGTTTGTGAGTCGTCTAGACCTAGTAGCCTGACTAGTGCTTCGCGGCTGGCGAGTGCGCGGTGCCGTGCAACGGTTAGATTGGTGGCAGCATCAGCGTAGTAGTTTTGCTGTCTTGCACGGGACACCGCATTGAAATTTCCAATGGCTTGCATATTGGTGGCAAGCACGGCACTCGCCTCAGCACTAGAGAATATCTGCTTGGCATAGATTGCTAATTGTTTGGAAGCAACGGCGTTAATCCAAGCTTGTCGCACACGCGTAACCAGGTCCACAGTATCCGCTGCCAACGCTACTTGATTGGCTTCTAACTGCATCTTGGCGCCCCGTGAGAGCATAGGCAAACGCAGCAGGTCTAGCAGGCCGATGGCGAGTATCCGCTCAATCTCAAGCTCATCATCTGCACTAAGGCGCCCGAATTCGAACACTGGATTGGGAATACTGCCACTCAGTGCTGTGCTTGAGGATTGGTCCCAGTGATTAGCCAGCATGGTTTGAACAGCAGGACTGTTTAGCAGTGCCAGCTCCACGGCCGCTGCTTGGTCGAGCGGTTCATCCAGTATGGAATCAGCTCGTGATCTCGCCTGTTCGCGTTGTTCCTGTGTGCGCCGCAGCTGCAGATTTCCAGTGGTGAACTCGGTGAATTCACTATTGGTCTGCGACAGTGACTTATCTAAATCAAAACGCACACAACCAGTGAGGACTATTGCTGATACGGCAACCGCCCAAAGACGAATCTTCATCAGTCTTCTCCTTTCTTGGAGTCAGCCTCAAGCTTTGCCGCGTCCTGAACTATTTTTAGATAGGAACGCCAGCCTCCAATCTCACCCACTTTATCGTTGGCTTCTCGCCAACTGATATTGGGTAGATAGTCAAAAGCGACGTAGTTTTCGAATACGGATGTATAACTGATCTTTGTCTTTGGCTTCAATGGCGGTGCGTCGCCAGTTGATTTTGCAGGCTTTGGTTGCGGATATGAATCTCGCAACTGAGCTATTTGTTGCTCGGACCAACCCGCCTTCTTG
>MDLA01000067.1 GCA_001730015.1 Chromatiales bacterium (ex Bugula neritina AB1)
CTGATTTTCTTTAGTTTAAATCAGGTTCGTGTCCTATTCACGCTGAACCAACACAGTTCAACTAGGCGGAGACGCACATTCTCTATACACGGTACTGCTTCTAATGCGCTCAGACCGGGAAGAAGCACACTGAACTCTTCCCCGCCCCAGCGGCACGCCAGTGCATCTTCCGGCAGGGATGTCATCAGAACTTCAGAAAACGCCTGCAAAGCGAGATCACCCGTTTCATGTCCAAAACTATCATTCAGTCGTTTAAAAAAATCTATATCTATCATCGCCAGAGTATACGTCTGCTCTGTCATATCCGCGACGCGTTGTTCCAAACCGCGGCGATTCAGTAAACCGGTCAAGGGGTCAGTTACAGCGAGCGTCTGCGATTGCCCAAACGCGTTTACCGTACCTAAGCGCGCCGCCAGTTGGGTACTGAATACTTTCAACTGCTCCTGGTGGTCTTCCGTTGGCAGATCATCGACCGGATAAATCGCATGGATTATTCCCAGCCCGGAACCGCTGTAGGTAACCGGTGCACATACTGCCGCGACCGGAGTATCCTTTCGACCCACCAGATAGGGACAGGTGTTGATAGCAGAACTGTCTTCAAAAACGGATATCTGACCGCGCCGCATGGCGACACAGGAATTCGCCGATGCCACATCGCAGTGCGCAGAACCTGCAACGCTATTAACTGCCACCTCTGTGAGCTCCTGATCCTCGCCGGTTAGCATCAGTTGAGCCCGGTTTTCCTTGCACAGCTCACCCAGTACCCGGCCGGTCACATTACTCAGGCCTTCCGGTGAATCTTCCATTTCCAGTGCTTCAGCTATCTGACGCATAAAAACCTGTCGCCCGACGTGAATATTCAAGCGCTTTACCAGCTGATTCAGTTTGCGCCGCAGATACGCAAGAGAAAACAGACTCAGCATCAGTCCGCACAGTGTGGCAACCAGCAGACCATAGAGCGAGAATTTTACAATCACCAGACCGCTGGAGGTTTCGTGGCGAAATGAATCGACAATCACATGCTTGACTTCCTTAATCCGGGTATCCAGCACAGTGAACGCCAGCATGGATTCAAACATTGCGTAGCGAATTTGCTCATCGTCTTTGTTCAGTTTTTCTGCAAGCTCTCTCACCCTGAACGAAGAAGCCACCCAACGTCGAACCAGTTCCGCAAGACCACGAGTGGCCTCGCTGCTCTCAAGCTCTTCGACGCCGTGTCCGCCTACGTGTGCCCCCAGATTAGCAATACTCTCTTCAGCCCGGTTAAGGTATTTTTCGTGATCCGCGAGTAACCTCTGGTGGCGCAAACGATCATTGCCAACGAGCAGTAATTCGCGTTTAGCATTGACTGTCATGTGCATCGAATTCTCAACCTCTGTCGTCAGCGTCAGCGACGGAACCAGCTCAAGCCCGACGTGCTGTACGTAATGCTGTTGACTGCGCACTGAATAAAAGCCCAATAAACCATTGATAACAATCAACACGACCAGCAACAGGGTGGGCATGTAGATCGCCGAATCGGCGCCGAACACCACTTTGGAATCGCTTCTTTTCTCGAAACTACCACTCATACCCTACGAACCAGTTATTTTTATTCATTTTCGCAACAATTCGGCACAACCTCGCGAAACTGAATCCAGTTCACACTCAACCGGAATATCGCGACACTACACTCAACAAAAACGACGATCGTAATAAAGGCCCCCGGATAAATGAGGTTTGCACCGCGATCGAAAGCAAGGGCCACGGAATTTCCCATACAAGTACGCCTGGCTCCCGGCACCTCGACAAGATTAATCACCGCAAAGCTGGAATCACCAGACCGATAATTTATACTGCATTGTCGCTTTTACTCGCTATTCAAGAACGCCTCATGCCCGTACATTTCAGTCTGTCCGAATACCATCAGCGTCTGCAGCGCACCGTCGCTGCGATCAAGCAGGCAGACTTCGACGGCTTGCTGCTTTTCGCCCCTGAAAGCCACTACTACCTGACCGGCTACGATACATTCGGCTTTGCCATGTTCCAGTGTCTGGTTGTAACTGCAGATGGAAGAATCGAACTCCTGACCCGGTTACCGGATCTGCGCCAGGCACAGCAAACGTCAATAATCGCTGACGAGAATATTCACATCTGGACCGAGGTTGAAGGTGCAAATCCGGCTGAAGATCTACAGCGCTTATTGACAAAAACGGGCCTGACGGGCGGCAATCTAGGTATAGAAACCAGAACAGCAGGGTTGACAGCCTATAACGGAAATCTGATCAACCTCGCTCTTAAAGACACCGTCCGCCTAACCGAAGCCACACAGCTAATGCAGGGGCTTCGGCGTGAAAAGAGCAAACAGGAAATTGCCTATCATCGCAGAGCCGCCGAGCTTAGTGACGATGCGCTCGATGCGGCCATTGAAACCACCCGGCCCGGTGCTTTTGAGGGAGATATTCTGGCAGCGATGCAGGGAGCGGTTTTCAAAGGTGGCGGCAGTTACGCTGGTAATGAGTTCATCATTGGTTCCGGTGATACGGCGTTGTTGTGTCGCTATCACTCCGGACCACGCCATTTAGACAGTACCGATCAACTAACTCTGGAATGGTCAGGTGCACAATTTCGCTATCAGGCAGCAATGATGCGAACACTGATTGTCGGAGAAGCTAACGAAAAGCAACGTTCCATGCACAGGGCTGCCGTCGAAGCACTAGTGTCATGTGAAGAGGCAATCAGGCCCGGAAAGCCAATGGGAGATGTCTATCAGGCACATGCACATGTATTTGACCGACATGGGCTGAAAGAGGCAAGAATGCAAGCTTGCGGCTATGGCATGGGCGCTGTGTTCAACCCGATCTGGGTGGATTTTCCCATGTTCTACGAGGGCAACCCGCTGATCATGAACACCGGAAACGTGTATTTCCTGCACATGATCCTGATGGATAATGACACCAATCAGGCCATGTGCTGGGGCCATTCCGTACTTGTGACACAAAATGGTGTCGAACGCTTAAGCCGGTCCCCACTGGATCTAATAGTGATTTAACCCGCATTATTCACGGGGTGGCGAGGATATGGCGCCGACCTGATCTATTCACACCAAAGGATTTCACAACGGATTTTCTTCTCGATTCGAATACTTACTGATACTTACAAGAGAAATAGTTCTCTGAGGAATCAAAAATAAAGCGAGATCCCGTCAATCCCGTGAATAATACGGGTTAAACAACCCGGAGGATTAAAGCGTCTGCCATCGCGCCACAAGCGGACTCCGGCAGTTCATCGGGCAACCCTTCGGCAATTCCGGACCATACTATCAAGACTTTGATAATTAAAGATATATCTGCGCACATCATGCCTTTTACTTACGCGACAGAGCACATTTTGGGGCTCATCAAACACTGGCAATAAATTCTTTTTAGTTTCAGCACGTTCCGGCCGATTCATAATGGGAACTGTCAATACAAAGTCCCATGTCGCAAAATCCCGCTTTAAGCTACTTCCAATTGCTGCGCGCAGATTTTTCACTGTCGTGAAAGATCATCGGTGGTGGCGCATGGGCAAATTCAGCCGTGACAGGTCAAAAACGCGCGTCGCCCCGACCGTAGCTGAACAACAGCCGGTAATAGAGATCCTGGAACCATGGGTACTTTATTCAGCTGACCCGTTCGGGCTGGCCATTGACAGTCCGCAGGTTCTGCCAGAATCCATTGCTTTACCGCTTCCAACGGACGCGCCGGTCATTTCACCCATTGTATCGGCGGATCAGTGGTCCACAGCTGCACAGCGTGAGCTGGTACTGATTAACGATAATATCGGCGATATCGACACACTGATTTCAGACCTCAGGCAACAGGCGCATAATGGTCGCGAGTTGCAGGTTTATTTGCTGTCGAGTGAAGAATCGGGTCTGGAGCAGATCTCCGCAATTCTGGCTAATCAACAATCTGTAGCCACACTACACATAGTTTCCCATGGAAACGACAGCGGCTTGCAACTCGGAGGAAGCTGGCTTGACGCCACAACGCTCTCACACCACGAGGGTTTAATTGGCGCATGGCAGCCACAATTCAAGGAAAGCGCCAGTATCCAGCTGTACGGTTGCGATCTTGCCGCCAGCAGCAGCGGGGTGAGCCTGCTTGAAACTCTCGCGAGTCTTACCGGCACGAGTATTGCCGCCAGCGACGACAGCACCGGGCACCAGGCCTTGCAGGCAGACTGGGATCTGGAATACAGCACACGCAGCGTAGCGGCCGCTGCGCTGCTAAGCGACGCTGCGCAGCAGGATTGGCTGGATGAACTGGCCACACTGACATTTAGAAACGGAGATTCATCAGGCTACAGCCAGACCGTTGATACCACTCTGTCTGAATTGGCCGAATCACAGGATCAGGGTGATACAGTTAATCTCCGGACCAGTGATCTAAGCGGCAATGCAACCCAGACACTAATCCGCTTTGACGACTTCATAGGTACTGATGCAAAGCGCATTGCACCAGGCTCCACTATAAGCAGCGCTACCCTGACCCTCGAGATCAGTAACCCGGCTCAAGCCGGCAGTACAGCCACTGTCCATACCTTGCTTCAAGGCTGGGACGAGCACGCTTCCTGGGAGCAATTCGGCGCTGGCGTTCAGGCGAATGACATTGAGGCAGCCTCACTGCCTGCCACCCAGTTTCACACCGACTCAAGCGGTACGGTTAATATTGATGTCACCGCTTCTGTGCAAAGCTGGCTCAATGGAGCAATTAACCACGGCTGGCTTATTACCAGCTCAGCTACCGGCTCTGAACTGCATATTCATTCCAGTGAAGCACTGAATGACGCACTTCGACCGCAGCTTACAATTATCTATAGTACTCCTCTGGTCGTAACCACAACAGACGATTCTATAGATGCACCTGTTACCTCATCTATTTCACAACTGCAGGCAAACCCTGGCGCAGACGGCGAAATTACACTTCGCGAAGCAATAATTGCCGCAAACAATACCAATGGCTCCCATGAAATAATTTTGCCAGGTGGAAAATATACGCTTTCGGAGATGGGCAATTCCGCGATAGCCGGTGACCTGGATATCTTCATAGATCTAACCATTCGAGGCGCTGGCGCCGGTGTAACGGTAATTGACGCAAGCAATATCAGCGACCGGCACTTTGATATACACAATAGCAGCAGTTTGCAATTGCACGACCTGACACTTAGCGGGGGCTCATCATCACACGGGGGCTCCGTTTTTGTCGGTTCAGATGCAACACTCAGAGTCACAGATTCCGCGTTTAGTGACAATACATCCACGGACACAGGTGGTGCCATCCATAGTCTCGGCACTCTGAGCCTGCTCGACAGTGAACTGAAAAGCAACTCTGCAGGCAATAGTGATGGCGGAGCTATATACGCTACCGGTAACGCATCAATAGAGAAATCTACGTTAGTCGAAAACAGCGCAAATGATGGTGCAGCGATAATGTTCAGTGGCAGCACCTTGAATGTCAGTCGATCAGACATTCACAGTAACCAGGCAACTCAATTCGGCGGCGCAATACGGGCTGATTCCGGTACGGTAACAATCACTCAGAGTTCTCTACACAAAAATACCGCCAGTGAAGGCGGCGCAGTTTACGTCGACAGCGGCACCACACTCAATATACTCCGCAGCACCGTCAGCACAAATACCGCGAGCGACGATGGTGGAGGCATTCGTGCCCGTGATTCAGGCACTTCGATCAATATTGAATCCAGTACTATTGCCTTTAACGAGAGTACAGGTGGCGATGGCGGTGGTATAAACAACCGCAATGGTGGTGTAGCGACCAACATAACCAATAGCGTATTCGAAGCCAACACGGTTTCCGGCTCTGTGAGTGAAAATTTCAGCAATTCAAGTAACCTGAACAGTGGCGGCTACAATCACGACTCCGACGGCACCAGTGGCTTCAAGGATACCGGGGATGTGCTAGACGAGAGTGCCCTACTCAAACCACTAACTTATATCAGCGATTCATCAATCGCTGAGCATCCCTTGCAAGCGAATAGTCCTGCCCGGGACAGCGGGGATCCTGCCGCCACTGATCCGGACAGCAACAACCACGCGCGAGTGGGCATCCCTGACCGCGGTGCATCTGAATCGTTTGCCCATTCAATTACACGAGTTGCCGATGCCCCAGCAATTGACGGCGCCATTGATATTTTATGGAGCTCAGCTGACCCTGCAGACCTGCTTGATCATTCCGGGGATGTCTCTACCCCCCCATCGTTCCCTGGAGGAAGCTGGAAAGCGGTATGGGACAGCAATTCGTTATACTTGCTGGTAGAAGTAAGCGACGATACTCCTCATGATGATTCATTGAGCATCTGGCACGACGACTCAATAGCTGTCTACCTTGATCCTGACAACAGCCGCCAGAATAGCTATGATGGCGTGGACGATACCAAATTCTATAGTGAGCGAACCAGCAACACCATTGTTATGGGGTCAAACCCGCTTGCTTTGACCGGTTTAGAAATAGGTACAAATAATACCGCTACCGGCTACACAAAAGAAATTGCAATCCCCTGGAATCAGCTCGGTATTGTACCATCTGACGGATTGAATTTTGGTATAGAGGTACACCTGAATGATGATGCCAATGGCGGATCCACTGATACGGAGCTTACATGGGCCGATTCCGCCGATGTGGCCTGGACAAATCCGGCGGCGTTCGGCGCAGCACATTTACTTGACAACGGGCTTGATTCAGCGCCGTCTGCACTAAACCACGGCATAACCATCAATAGCGATGGCGGCAACAATCGCTATTTCGAAGCACCAGCCTCACTGACGACCGGCCTTGGTGATCACACAATTCAAACCCGTTTCTCAACTGATTCAGCTAGTGGTCTGCTGGTTTTTCCATGGATAGACAATACACAGATTTCAACCACACTATCACCGATAATTGCCGATAACCAGCCACACACTCACACCTGGGTCTGGGATAGTGCCACTGGTACCGGTACCACCTATATCGATGGACAGCTCGCACTGCAACAGCAGGATAATTCCCACATAGGCAAGTCAGTAACGTCCACAGCACCGTTAATCATCGGCCAGGTATTAGGCAACAGCGGCCAGCTGGATCCAACAAAAAGCTATGCGGGCACAATATACGACGTTCGTCTATGGGACAGAGTACTCAGTACTGAGGAAGTCGACGACAATCTCGTTCGCCAGTTCAGCCCCGATAGCCCGCCTGCAGACCTACTCGCAAACTGGCGTTTCAACAGACTCGCCGGCGACAACAACGATCGCGTTGTAGACCTGGTCAACCCGGGAGACAACGACATAATCGTGAAGAGTGTCAACCCGACCAGTAACTGGGTTACCAGTATTGCCGACGATCAACTGAACATTGACGACAATACGACTGCAGGGGACACCATAGGAAATTTCTTTCCGACGGATTCACAGACTACCGAGAGACTCTATAACTACGTTTTGCTGAACAACCATAATGGCCTGTTTACCATCGACTCTGATAAAGGGCAACTTCGTATCGCCAGCGGACAAACTCCCGCCGAAGAAATTAATACAACGCAATATCCTATTACTGTGCGCCTGTTTGATGACAGCGGTAATCAGTTTGATCGTCATGTAAATGTGCAGCGGATAGCCCAGAATGAAGCACCGTTGTTAACCGGTTTCCCCGTCAATGATCCTGTGTTTGTTAGTAACGGTACCCCGGTACTAATCGGACCGAACTTACAGCCTGAAGATGCGGAGCTTGACCTGCTCAATAACTATAGCGGACTTGAAGTAACGCTGGAACGTCTCGGCGGAGCCAACCCGGCAGACGAATACGACCTTGGTAGCTATCAAAGCGGCAATACAATTATTCATACCGATGGCGGCGGCACAGTAATTGGTACCGTCGTAAAAAATAATGCCGGGACCCTTCAACTGCAGTTTAATAATTCTGCAACTAATACGGCAGTACGGGACACTCTTCGCTCTATAGGTTACCACCACAGTAATGCGGTCAGCACAGCGACAGAAATTGATCTGCAGTGGACGATTGACGACAACAACATCAACGGCGCTCAGGGCCCGGGCGGAGCACTGAGCAGTTCCTATGTAAGCCGACTCCAAATTGCCCCTGCTATATTCAACGCTGTTGACGACGATCTTGGCTACCAGCTGGCGGGAGAATCTTTATCGATATCACCATTCGAAAACGATACGGCGAAAGGCAATGAAACCACAATTATCAGTACCACCTCGCCTTCTATTGGCTCACTAACACAGAATTCGACTACTCTGAATTATCAAAGCAATACCGGCGATTCCGGCCCGATCAGCTTTGATTACTTCGCCATGAGCGGAGACGCCGACCTGATCAGCCAGTGGCGATTGCAAGCAGACGGCAGTGATGATACTGGTCGGAACTCAGGTATAACAAACACCGACAGTACGCCGGGCACCCTCGTTTTCGATGGCAACGATTCCATAGAAATAGCAAACTTTGACTACCCGGATGAGTTCACTCTGACCTTTGATTTCAAGATCAACAGTTTGAACAACGGAAATGAAGAAACCTTTTACTCGCAAGGTGACTATGAAAAAGCAAACTCGCTGAATGTCTGGGTCTCAGGATCACACGTTTCCAATCCTACCGTGCCAAACGCATTGTATACGGACTTCCGTGACAGCGATAATACCGGAATTGTCAATCATACCTTTGACATCAGCGGCATGGAAGGCGGAGGATGGCATAACTACGCTATTGTGGTAAAAGAAGGTGTCGGGGCATCAGTCTACATTAACGGTGTGGAACAAGGTGATTCAGTAACAACTGCTGGAGCAGCGCCCTTTGAGCCAACAGACCCTGTTTACTTCGGTGTTGAAAATGTTTCAGGAACGCCTGAGTATCACCTGATCAATCATGAGTTCAGGGATGTAAGGATTCTAGAGGGCATCGATGTAGCAGCAATTAACGCTAACAAGCTCAATGAATTCAGTACAGGCACGGTATCGCTGACACTGCGCAATGAAGAGATGGTGGTTAGCAATGAAAAAATAACAGTTGCAGAAGACACTACAGTATCAATTAGTTCTACTCACCTGTTGACAGAAGATTCCTTTGACAACGATCCTCCATCTTCCATTGTGTACACTATTGTTGATGCGGCAGACTTTGGCTATCTGACCCTCAATGATGCAACCCTGGCTCAGGGAGACACATTCACGCAACAGGATATCAATACTCCTGACACCATAAAATATACCCACAATGGCGATGAAACGGCCACTACAGACAGGATCAATCTGCTTGTTGACGATGGCCTGGGTACTCAGACCCCGATTACTTATGAGTTGGATCTGGAGCCGGTAAATGACCTGCCTCAGCTTTCCGCCATTGAAACTAACCAGCTGGTGTACTCGGAAGGCGATGGTGCTGTGTCTGTGACAGACAATCTCGTCATCACTGACGACGACAGCAACACCCTCGTTTCAGCCGCTATTCAAATTACCAGCGGCTACCAGCCTGACGAGGACTCTCTGGTATTTGCCGACACCGCTAACATCTCTGGCAGCTACAATGCGACCATTGGCAGACTCACTTTAACCGCTACTTCCAGTGCTACTATTTCCGAATGGCAGTCAGCGCTAAGAAATGTACACTATCAGAATAATAGCGAGAATCCCGATCTATCGCAGCGTATAGTGTCGTTTGAAGTAAACGACGGTAGCAACGACTCTACCATTGCTACACGCAGCATTCAGCTTGTCGCTGTCAATGATTCCCCAACACTCAGCAATACTTCTCTCTATAGTATCAACGAGGGAAACGCGACACCGCCAGGGCAGATTATCAACGATGTAATAGATGGCCATTTTCAGGACATTGATGGAACACTTGCAGGGATAGCCGTGGTCGGTGGTGAATCTTCCAGTGCCGGAACCTGGCAATACTCAACCGATTCAGCGAACACCTGGTCTGACATCAATTCCGTCAGTACCACGGCTGCACTTACGCTCAGTGAATCCAGCATGATTCGATTCCAGCCGGAAGCAGGGGTTACCGGGGCAGCGCCTCAACTGGAAATATTCGCCATTGATGACTCATACACCGGTGCTCTCACCAATAGCTCGCAAACTATGTATGCAGACACGACGGCAACTGCCAGTGACAGCCCCTACTCCTTAGCCACAGCTTACATTGAAACAATTGTATTGCCCGTAGGGCCTACGGATCTTTCCAGCGGAATTAAGTTGAACCTAGACGATGGAAATGACGCCTATCTATTGGCCAGCGACGGTGGAAATTTGCTGGGAGGCTTGTCGGCACTCACCATAGAAAGCCAGTTCTCAGTAGCAAAAGCTAACTCCTTCAATACTTTGTTATCCTACGCTACTGCTGCACAGGCAGATTCACTATTACTCGGAATAGATATCGATGGAACCGTCGTATTTAATATAAACGGCACACGCGTTGAGACAACGCAAGCCTATCCCCAGCTGCTGGATGGCGGCAAACACCAGCTCGCTGTTAGCTGGGAATCTAAGAACGGGGATACCCATATTTTTATTAACGGAAAGCCTGCCCTGACGGAAACCGCTGTACAGGCCGGATACATTGTACCCGCTGACGGCACCCTGGTTCTGGCACAAAATCAGGGGGCGACCTCTGCCGGGTTTGATACCAGCCAGAGCCTGCATGGAACCTACCACGATCTTCGAATCTGGAAGGATGTGCAGTCAGCAACTGAAATTGCAAATAACTACCAGAGTAAAATAGATCCGACCAGTTTCCCGGATTCCCTGGTAGCCAATTGGCACATGGACGAATTCAGCAACATTGGAGCAATCACTGACATTGTGAGTGGCAGTGAGCTGACCATCGCCCATGCCGCCGGGGTGGGTTTTATGACCAGTACCCCGTCTCATGGCCTCAGTGTTATCGAGAGCGCGGGAACGGGAGCCGAGATAGGCGTACTGGTTCCGCAAACTCTATATACGGAAATTGACCTGATCCGTGACGGTACATTTCTCTATTCAGGCGACAATGCCACGCAAAGATACGATACCGGCAATTTCATCGGTGGAAACGGCGGTGTATGGCATGTCGATTCCGGTAACATTGAGGTACTCGGCAACTGGGCGACATCCCCACTAGGTGGTAAAGCCGTGGATCTTGATGGTCAGACTCCCGGTTCGATCAGTCAATCATTTGCAACCGAACCCGGAAAGTCATATCAGGTCCGATTTGCACTAACAGGCAATTTCGGCACACCCGCAACACAGGTGCTACGCGTCAGCGCTGGCGCCACAAGCACCGATTTTTCCGTTGATCCCGTTGATGGCTGGAGTAGCTCGAATTTATTATGGGCTGAACGCAGTATGACTTTCGTGGCCACCTCATCAACAACGACGCTGGCATTTGCTTCATTGTCACCGACGGGGAATGACGGGGCTGTTATCGGTGATGTCCAGGTTACACAATTAGCAGATACCATCGCCACCGTGCTAGCCACTGACCCGGGCCTGATCTACGATGGAGCAACCAGCAAATTCTACCTGCCGGTGGACTCTCGTCTGACGTGGCTTACTGCCCAAGCGAATGCAAACACTGAAATCCTCAATGGTGTACCCGGGCAGCTAGTCACCATTTATTCCGATTATGAGAATGATATTGTCCACTCTATCGCGCAATCACTCAATAGTGAAGTATGGATCGGCGCTACGGATCGGACCACCGAAGAAAGCTGGCGATGGCAATCCGGCACTGTTGACGGCCCCTTGTTCTGGTTAGGCGATGAAACAGGGGCGGCGCAAAATGGCGCGTACGAAAACTGGCATCCCAATGAGCCCAATGACGATTCTATCGGCGAAGACTATGCCACGCTTCGCAATACTAATGGCCAATGGAATGATCTGAAATATTACAACATAAACCCCTACATTATCGAATGGGATGCGCAACAGGTACTTTCGAATCTGCTTTTTAGTCTGGAAACCAATCCGGCTGACGCGTTTGCCATTGATGAAAACAGCGGCAGACTTACCGTCGCGAGCGCTGCAAATCTCGACTTCGAGCAGACTCAGGCCCACGATGTTACCGTTCGCATCACGGATATTGCTGGTAATTATTACGATGAAACATTCTCCATAGCGATCGGAGATGTTACCGCCCCACAGCTAGTCAACATTGAATCGAGTGCACTGGACTACATTGAAAACGCCGGGGCCATGGCAATTAGCAGTACCATTGAACCAGCCTTGGCCAGCAATGCACTCATTGATAGCGTAGTCCTGCAAGTGACTGATGGCTATGCTCAGGGCGAGGATTCACTAGGGTTCTCTAATTTCGACACGTTTAGTGGATACTGGGATAGTAACACCGGTACTCTAACGATCATCAGCAGCAATGCAAACGCCGATTGGCAAACCGCACTGCGCAGTGTTACTTTCGAAAACACGAGTGATAACCCATCCGCAGGTGATCGAACTGTTGAGATAGTCGCAACCTACTTCCAGGAAACTTCCAACAAGGTAACTCGAGAAATAACCCTGACGTCTGTCAATGATGCACCGTTGGCCGGCGATCAGAGTTATACAATTTTAGAAGACACATCAACAGCATTGCCGCTTTCGGCCTTCAATTTCACTGATCCTGTAGAAGGCCATCAATTGCAGGCAGTGCAGATAACAAACACTACTCAGCATGGCAGCCTATTATTAAATGATGTACCGGTAAGCAATGGACAAACTATTCAGGCAACTGGTATAGAAGATGGTCAGCTGGTTTTTGAACCCGAACCTGATAGTAGCGGTGCAAGTTATGATCATCTGATTTTTAAGGTGCTGGATAATGGGGGTACGGATCAGGGTGGAGACAACCTCAGCAGTAATTCCGGTCGGCTTACTATTGACATTACACCGATCAATGACCGACCGACAACCGTCTCCACAGCAAACCCTCATGCAGCGGTTCTGGAAGACAATACAATAGAGCTTGACTTCCAAACAATCCGTGAAGCCATAGGAGCGGAAGATGTCGATGGTACAATTAGAGAGTTCATAGTTACCAGTGAACATTCCGGTACGCTACTCATCGGGCCCGATTTCAATTCAGCGGCTCCATTTATTACCGATGGAAACGATGGTGTAAATGCATCCAGGCACGCATACTGGAAACCGGAAGAAAACGCATTTGCAAGCAGTACACCGGCATTTTCAATTTTTGCTGTAGACAACGACGGAGCGGTATCGGCTGCTCCTGAGGTTTTTAATATCGAGGTAAAACCGGTCAATGACGCGCCCATCGGTAATGGCAGTTCCCTACAGCTCACATCTGATAAAATCTATAGCTTCAAAACACACGAGTTCGGCTTCACAGACCCGGTAGAAGGCGATCAACTACTGTCAGTCAGAATAGCCAGCCTGCCCTCTTCCGGTCAGTTGCACCACAATGGCTCACCGGTATTCATCGGACAGGAAATAAGCTCAATATCTGTATCCACTGGGAAATTACTCTATACACCCGAACCGGACAACGTGTCCGCGACCAGCGAATTTGAATTCCATGTTCTCGACGATGGTGGAACTGAAAACGGTGGCAGCAACCTATCCACCAACGCTTCCACCATGCAACTGCACATAACACCAGCTAATAAGTCGGTTGATCTCCCCACGGATGACCTGGAATTTACCGTCACTGAGAATGCACCGGCGGGCACGGTGCTCGGCAGCCTCGGCGCAATCGACCCTGATCCGATCTTCAAACATATAGAGGATGGAAATTTCGATAACGCCGCCAGACCTTTTCCCGACTTCAACCGGTACGAAGCAGACGGGGATTCACTCGGGGCCGAAATGGGAAGCTGGAAAGTCATCTCCGGCAGCGTGGATTTACGCGGTAGTCATTGGGAGGCCGGACCGGCTGGTGGATCACCACTTGATCTAAATGGCGATAGTGCAGGCGCAATAGAGCAACGGATAAAAACAACACCCGGTGCCAGCTACCAGCTGACATTCGCTCTATCAGGCAACTTCCGCTCTACACCTTTAGCCGGAATAGTGCAGCTGGAGGCCAGCGCCGGGAACCAGCGATTCGAATTCGACTACTCGCCATTTACTGACTGGTCTGAACAAAACCTGCAGTGGCAGCAAAAAACTGCAGTATTCACCGCAACAAGCTCGACCACCACAATAGCATTTAAATCACTTACACCGGGTAGTTTCGGTCCGCTTATATCTGACGTGCAGGTGGTCGATGTATTATCGTACGATCTGAAAAACACCAGTGATCCGTTCAAAATTGACGACACCGGGACTGTACTGATAACCGATACTACGCTGAATCACGAGGCACAGGACAGCTATTTACTCGACACTAGTGTCAGTGATTTCATTGGCAACTCCACATTTTACTCGATCCCGATAAAAGTACTCGATATCAATGAGAGCCCGATACTTTCAGTTAACAGCACTCTGCAAACCATTGTAGGTGAAAGACAGGTAATTGATGCAACAGTGCTCCGTGCCATTGACGAAGACGAATCCGATCAGGCCCCTGAATCAAAGATCTATACACTAATCAACCCAACCAGCGAAGGTAAATTGCTGCTTAATGACAACCCGCTGGGTACTGGTGACCAATTCACCCAGGCCGACATCAACGAACTGCGCCTGAGCTATTTTCACGACAACGCTGCAAGCGCGAGAGACCACTTCACATTTGAGATCAGTGATGGCGGCGAAGACGCAGCCCTGGCCCATGTGGATGAATTTCACATCAGTATACATCAGGCACTGCAACTAACCGATAATGAACCACTGAATCTGCTTGAAGGCGATACCAGTTTACTGACTACAACGCAGATCAACACCGTTGGCGGCTATAGCATACCCGATGATCTATATATTGAAATAATCGGCCAACCGGAAACAGTGAAAATACTGAACACACTGCGCGGTGTCGAGATCAGTGACTTCACGCTTCAGGACATCATCGATAACGCGATCCAGGTACAACACGACGGAAGCGAGCCGCGTGACGGAACAATAGAAATAGAACTTTATCAAACAGACACAACCGTACCCGCTTTCATTGACAGCAGCTCCATAAAAGTGAACGTTATCGATATTGCAGAAGCCCCGCGAGGCTCTGATAGTCATATGACCACCGATCATGCAACAGCACTGACAATCACCGTTGATCAGCTTGGCTTTGACGACGGTCATGATGGTGACGCACTCAAAGCACTGGGAATTCTTGGTTTACCGTCAAACGGCACACTGCTATTGCAAGGTTCTGCAATTGAAGCCGGGGAAATCATAGAAATAGAATCAGTTCTGGCCGGGCAACTGCAATTTCAACCGGATTCCTCAAGTGTTGGCAGCATCAACGATTCGATTAGCTACAGATTGATTGATACCGGCGATACGGCCAGCGGCGGCTCGAATATCTCAGAACAAATCTACACAATAAACCTTACAATCATCAGCGACCATCCGCCGCAGGCCAACTCTGATCAGATTATTGTTGATGAGGGCGGAACGATTCAATCACTGGTCGGCGGAGCCCTGAGTGTTCTCGATAACGATCTGGATCCAGACACACCGGCATCCGGATTATCTGTCAAACTCACCGGAGCCCCTCTTTATGGTGATCTGCAGCTGAATACAGACGGCACCTTCAGCTACACACACAGCGGCAGTGAAACACGCAGTGACAGCTTTAGCTACCGGGTAATTGATTCCCAACCTGATCTAAGACAGCACCTCGAAAGTACCGCCGTCGTTGAAATAGAAATTGTGCCAACGAACGACAAGCCAAGTGCAAACGTGATACCTGACCAGCATGCTACAGTCAACGAGCCAATCCAGATCGAACTGCCGGATAATCAGTTTACCGACATAGACCCGGACGACGAGCTGCAACTAACGGCTACCCTCACGGACGGATCGGCTCTTCCTCAGTGGCTCGAATTCAATGCCAGGGCTGGAATCCTGAGCGGGCAGCCGGATAACAGCGCGGCTGGCATTCTGGAGATTCGTATAACAGCAACTGATACTGCCGGAGAAACAGCCCATAGTACTTTTGAACTGAATATAGAGCCACAGTTCGACTCTGTACTCGAAGAAATAATTGTAACCGCCCCGGAGGAGCCCCCGACGGGGAGCGAACCGGAGCGTGCTGCGCCTGCCGTTGAAGAAAGTAAAGCGGAACCCGAAGCACCTGCGCCGGAAATCAGACCGTTCCCGCAGGAACCCTCGGCCAGTGCCGCTAAAACGGCTGCTGAGACACCCCCCTCATTTTCCGATATGCCCGCACATACCGCACAAGTAAAAGCCGATGATTTCAACGATATCGTTGAAAAACATAACGCACTGAGACAGCGGACGCTGACAGCAGCAGCTGCGATCGCCAATGACACTGCGCTCGGTGACATTGGTAGTGAAGTGAATTTAAAGCAGTTATTCTTTGCTCCGGGGAACTATACAAGCAGCAGTGCCAAGTCGATCATCGAAAACCTGAACCAGACACGCGATCAGCTGGACTCAGACACCCGGCAACAACAAGTGGTGCTAGGCAGTACCTTAACGCTGTCAACAGGATTATCACTCGGTTATATATTCTGGCTGGTCAGGGGTGGCTTGCTGCTCGGTAGTGTTATGTCAGCAATGCCCGCATGGAAACTGGTTGATCCAGTGCCTGTTTTGTCTGAATTTGACGCTGACGACGACGATCTGCACGATGATTCTCTCGAATCTATGGTTACGGAAGAAAAGCAAAACGCAGAGGCAGAGGCAGAGGCAGAGGCAGAGGAAAATAGCACTACAATGGAAGGGGCGGAAATCCCGCACGATGATCAACACCGCATCTGAGTCAATTGTACTGGAGACCGATGCACCGTATCCGGTGCCCGCTCCGTTTAGAGGTAAACGTAACGAGAGCGCCTATCCGGTACAAATAGCCGGGCGTATTGCAAAAATAACAGCAATCCCGCTGCAGGAGCTCGCCCGAATTACCACGAAACGTACTGACTCTATACAACGTCTCTTGAAAACACCAACAAGGGCCTGAACGGTTTAAATCTCAGCCCGCTTTCGCCATAGACGATTCCGCGTTGTTATCCAGATACCACTGAACGTTGCCAACAATTTCATCGACCACAGGAGAATTAAATCCGTGTTGCGCAGCAACCAGCTGAATCAGTTTATCAACCCGTTCGATTGACGCTACACCTCGTGCCAGAGCCTTGGCTGCAGACGATGGTTGCGATAACCCTTTTGCGGCATTGGCGTATTTTTCGAATGGAACCAGGTCTGATTTTTCGGCACCCATGGCGACACAAACTGACGCTGTCCACTCATAGACAGCCTTAGAGGCTTCCTGATCACTGAGCACGGCATCACATATGGGAATCATTCCATCACGCTGTACGCAGCGATAGTTTCCTGTCATGAGCATACTCCACTTCGCCAGTGGTACATACAGGGAGTCGTGGACTTTCAATTTAACCGGCAGTTCGATTTCGCTTTCACCGTGAGTATGCCGTATTGCCAGAATATCGGCCTCAAGCGTACGTAGCATTTCGGTGTGCGCTTCGGATTCAAAACGCGCCACCTTGAAATTTGTCGGCAGACTAACCTGCAGCACATTCTTGCCTGCATCTTCAGGGCGGTATGCTTGCGGATCGGGGCTTGCGAGTGTCACCAGTCCGGGTTCAAATTGCTGCCAGACACTGGCATCTTTATAACAACTCAACAGCGAACCAGCATCCAGACCGGGCAGCCTTTGCATATAGGGTAATGGAGGCATATTCATAATAGCCATGCAGGGAACCCTGGCGGCTGCCAGCTTTTCTGTCAGCTCGCGAACATCGGGCGAGCTACTGTATTGCGGTTCCTGCATACCAAGAACCACCAGATTGTAGGCTTGTACATCAACTGCTTCAGGTACCAGAGCTTTTATACTTCCGGTAAGTTCACCGGAACGAACCACAACCGCCTCTTCGAGACCCCGCACCGGAAACCGGACAACTGTACCCTGTTCGTTAATTAACGCTGCTGTTCCTGCGGTACACACGAGAGTGACATCGTGACCCGCCATCGCCAGTTTGGTACCGAGCAAAGAGCCATAGGAGGCCCCCAGAATCAACGTGTTGTATATCTTGGACATGGTGAATTACCGGATAAAATGGCGAACAAAGGGAATCAGGCGTACGTATAACGGTCAAGCCAAAGCTCAACCATAAGCAATATTAATAATAATTTCACAATAAAAATTACACACTGTGAATTTCACAAAAAAAATACTTACCACTGGTTTGAAGCAACTCGCATTATTCACGCGTTAGGGAGGATAACGCGCAAAAACTGATTTAATCACAGCTCGGGAATTGACAGTGCATTTCCTTCTCACATCTAAACCTTACTGATTTTTTTGCAGGAAAAATAACTCCCTGCGGAATCAAAGATCAGGTGAGATTCTGTCAAATCCATGATTAACGCGGTCTAGTCAATCAAAACCGAAAAACCGATTATACCCGGGTCTGTCGGGCTGACATCGCCATCGCAATGCAATTCGATATTCCCTCTATAGTCAGATACAGTTTGGTCTGCCGGCTTCACCAATGTGCAGGTAACATCGGCTGGCGTTCGCACTAAATTTATACTCATCGGGGTCAGCGTTGTGAAAACCGGTACCGAATCGAAAACGGTCAGGTTGGTTATGTCGTTATTTATCGATGAAAATACTATACGGTAGAGCAAAGTCTCTCCCGGTGTGCCAGCATTATAATGGCCGAATCCGTTACCGCTCAAGGGGTCACATACAAATCTTGATTGATTGCAAACCTGCTTTCGCAATATCAGTTCCCCTACCTGGTCAGCTGTAATTTCGTCGACATTAGTTACTGTATCATTGAGTCCAGTTCCACTAAACACACTGGTCGCATCAATCTGCAATTTTAAGTGCGTGGACGAATCAGCATCGGCACCGGCTGTCACTTGAATCACCAGGCAGACCAAATCCCCGGCGACTACAGCAATCGGGCTGACAAGCGGGATCGCCGGCTGTTCGATTTCACCATCGCAATCAATGTCGCGAAATGTAATATAGGTATAGCTCCATGGCAATTCGTGTTCCTGTTGCGAAATCTGGAACGAGACATCGGCGGCTGTAGTCGCCCGGTATTCATGTGACAACGCTTCTGTTGTTCCTGCTGAGATCGTGGTACTTCGGTCTGCAGACAACTCTGGCCGCTCAATAACACCAAAATTTATATCTGTATAATTAGTGTCCGGGGCTGCGGTAAACTCGATCGAGTGATCAAGCGCAACGCTGGTATTAGTAGCACTTACCGACTCTGACACTGCAAGATAGTCAGCGGGAAACGTGGCATCGATGGTAATCTCGCTGCCGCCCGCTTCATCGAGAAAACACGTCGCCCAGCTGCCATCTTCTTCCGACTCATCGACCAGCGTACTGCCGGTTGCGACAACCGTCGTAGTCACACTGATGCCCTGAACACCTAATTCCCCGGCATCTCTGACTCCATCATGTGCTATACCACCGACACCGTTATCCAGATAGACGCTGCCGCCAAATAAGGTCGGTGTAACGCGATCAACCAGCACTTCAGTAATGTTTCCCGGCGGGCAACTTCGACCGAACAAAGGGAGATTGGCGGAAGTCATATCCTGCCACTGATCAGATCCGGGTTTTTTAAACTGAATATGAATCGGACCGTCACAGCAAGCCTCAAAGCCAATTGTTTCTATGTGATGAAAACCATTGTCGAGCAGAATTGACCCACTAAGTACATCCGGGTTATTGAAGTTTCTTCCCCACCACAGATCTTCATTCCAGCGTTCATCCAGAGCCTCGCTATTGACGTACAGGCCGCCACCCAGCCCATAGTCACCACCGTATCGAAAAGACCAGAAGCCTGGAACATCAACCTCAAAATACACCTCGTTCAGCAACCCGTAATTCCCGTTTGGACCACTGAAGGTATTTTGATTATTACGCCCGTTAATACTGTCAAAGACTGCACAGCCATAGCCACCTGTGCCATCCGCAATAGAGCCGAATACTGAGCGAGCTTCGGCTTCGTTAGTGGGATCGATTGTGGTAAATCGGGAGTGAATGCGCCAGCCGGACTCAACAAATGTTGACTGGGCATTGCTCGCTGGTGGAACCTCACTGACTGCTTCCCCGGCTGAGTTTCCATAGTAGATATAGATATTGCGACCAGCCGACGTCAAGGATGGCACACTCACGTTCAGCACTGCAGTGCGCGATACAGCGTCCCAGCTCTCAAGGAAAAAGTTCAGTTCGGTGGCGTCGTCAGAATCGACTACGCGAATATCACTTCCATCTGAAGTGAACACGTAGGAATCGTTGAAATCGGTAGAAGCCAGATAAAGCTGAACGGCATAATCTGTTGTCGATCCAGTTGCAGACACACTGATTTCAGAGCGATAAAACCAGCCACAGTTCCACCAAGAGGCCGACCGGACTGCGTCGCTTCCGAGGAAAATATTGATCGCCAGAACCCAATATATGGTGCGTAATTTTTGGAACAATGGCTGAAGAATCGGCAGAATGGTGCGAGGTTTATAAGCCGCAGCAAGCATAGTACCAGTGGCGGGTATACGGAATTTCTAAAAGTACAAAGAGACATTCAAAGTATAAAAATGAGAACTCTATCCCGCTGCTTCCCTGATCCGGTTCGCAAGTAAGGCCGTCACCTGCACAACCACCTGTTCCCTCGATTCAAGCGCCGACCAGACAAGCGCCGACCAGACAACCACCACGGTTATTTAAAGCAGATAATTTGAAATCAGTGACACACGCTACCCTGGACCTGTCGACTGACGGCGCGTTGCGATAAACACACCGATAGCGGCGATAATTATGCCGAACCATGCCGTTGGCGGCATGACTTCACCGAGTACAAACCAGGCCATTATGGCAGCCAGAGGTGGTATCAGAAAAAACAACGCTGACACACGACTTACATCACCCGCTCTGATCATAGCCAGCAGTAAGCCGACAGCAATGATCGAGTTCCCGATAACCAGATACGCAAGCGCGCCGACAAACGTCCAGTTCCACTCGACGTGCATTGATTCCTGCAAAAACATTAATGGCGCAACGCCGATCAGACCCGCCGTATAGCCAAACAGGTTCGCCGTCACCGGGTGATGAGACAGACCAAAGCGTTTTTCCCACAAGGTGCCACCGGTAATTCCGGCAAGTGCGATAATCGCGCAGAGCAAACCAAACAAAGTCGGCGGCTCGATGTCGGATCGAGCGATAATTACAATGGCTGTGCCCAGCAATCCCAGCCCCAGACCACTCCAGCGTCGCCAACCCACCACTTCACCGCTCCAGCGCGGCGCAACCAGACCGACCAGTATCGGTTGCAGTGACATAAGCAGCGCCATGGTTCCCGCTGCTATACCGGCGTTAAAGCCGAGATAGCACATGCCGAAGTAAACCGCCTGAATCAAAAAGCCGACTATCGCCAGATGTACCCAGTCGATAAGTCGCTCGGGAAGTGGTGGGCGAAGAAATACAAAGATCACCAGCATGATCAAAACAACCGCGACAAAGCGAAACACGAGCAGGGTCATTGGTTCCGCGAAGGCCAGCCCGACTTTTGCGACAACGTAGCCGCCAGACCACAAACACAGGAACACAAAGGGCGCAATCAGTAAAAGCCGAGGGTTACCCGTGTTCATTTCAGCCAGGACTATTTATGGGGTGGCGATCATATCACGAAGTGAATGGTCCGGCTGAAATAACAACAAGTGAAGCGTGCGGTAATTTGGCGGGCGGAAAAGCCACTATCTATTAATTGCGATCATCCTTTAATACCGACTTTCTCTGAGCAACGACTAACGAGCCCCCTTGCCGGTAATAACTACATAGATGGTACGAGACAGAATTTTCAAATCATTTCCGATACTGCAATTTTGTAGATATCTTAAATCATAGGCAACTTTTCTGCGAAAACTTTCGGTGTCGTTATCGTAGCCGTTTTCTATTTGCGCAATACCCGTAAGGCCAGGCTGCAGCCCCAGCCGGTCGAGATAGTCCGGAATCTGTCTGGACAACTGCTCAACAAATACCGGACGCTCCGGTCGCGGGCCGACCAGGCTCATTTCACCGCGCAGCACATTAACCAGTTGTGGAATTTCGTCTATGCGGGTTTTACGCATGAACCTGCCTAGACCGGTGACGCGATTATCGTTAACCTGAGCCAGGCGCGCACCGTTTTTCTCTGCATTATTACTCATCGTGCGGAATTTATACAGTGTAAACGGCTTGCCATAACCAGCGATTTTACGTCGACAGTTTGTAACTCGCTTATTCTGATCAATCGGTACTACATTATCCGCAATACGGCGAGTAACCTCTCCTCTGGTATTAAGTCCAACCCGTGTTTGCTTATAGATTATTGGACCGGGACCAGAAGTCAGCTTGATCAGCAAAGGCACAAGCAACCAGACAGGTAATAATATTGTCGCAAGCACCAGTGAACCGATAACATCAACGCAGCGCTTGGCAATTCGATAGCCCTTCGGTAACGCATTGACATTGCGCCGTGGAACCGTTGTCTCAATTCTAGACAACCATGGGGTCTCCGGTATTACACACTCATCGGTGTAATCGCGAGTCAGTTCCAGAAACGAACGCTCACTCTCAGGCTCGCTGTAGAGTTCATGATCTTCGGCAAACTGTAAATTGGACTGGCCAGGCACTGGTCCTCCTAAAAGTGGCGGAACACTTGAGTTAAGTTTCTTCAATCCCTCTCGCGATGCAACGCGTACTGCTACTTCATCTCCGAACAGCTTGCACACAAAAATCCTCGCCGGAGTATCTGCGTGTTGACACAAAACCGGTGCTGACACTGAACTTTTTCGGGTGTGCCCGGGTTAGTTTTGTGTCCTGGATCAATAATACTGAACTACACTCAGCCCTCGTTAGCGGCCCCGGGTGCCGGGGCTTTAAATTTATTCCGTCAACCGTCTCACACGCAACCGTTACACAGCCGGGTGCTTGATAAACAGATCCCTGTGTCTTACTACTACCAGTCCGGTTTACTGTAAACAGAACTTCCAGACCAGGGGATTCCATTCACAATGAAACTGTGAGAACGTCAATAGAAGTCAATTCACCGTATTTCAACGGCACCGGAGCCCGGTAATCAGCCTCTTCAAACACAGCAGTACAGATCAGCCGGCTCTGGCTGTATCACTAATACTGGGTGCATTGCTAATGCTCGGTTTGCAGGATGCATTATCCAAGTACCTTTCTGCCTATATATCAATCTGGCAGTTCCAGACACTGCGCTGCCTGGTTAACCTCTGTGTTTTACTGGTCATCGTCTGGTGGCTGGCAGAACCTGCTTTATTAAAACCCGAAAGGGTCAGCCGCGTTGTTTTGCGAGCGCTATTGCAGGTCAGTGCAACTTTTTTATTCATTGGCAGTGCTCCGCTACTCACCCTCACTGAAATGGCCGGTGGTCTCTATACGTTTCCACTGTTTGTAGCAGTAATAACTTCACTACTGCCGGGTGAGCACGTCGGCCCGCGCCGCTGGATCGCTATTATTTCAGGGTTTGCCGGTACACTGCTGATACTTCAACCCGGTACAGAGAGTTTCCGACTTGCCTCCCTGATGCCCGTCGGCGCAGGGCTGTTCTATGCACTGTTTATCCTGTGCACGAGAAGACTTTGTCGGAACGAGTCACCAATAGCAATGGTACTGGCCACAAACCTCTGCCTGCTGCTGGTAGGAAGCTGCGGCTTACTGGTGCTGACTTTTTTTCCTGTTCCACCTTCCGTGCGTGTACTCAATCCATACATGTATAGCGCGTGGCAACCACTATTCTGGTGGGTTGCGGGCATCACGGTTCTATGTGGTCTGCTCAATTCTCTGGCAAACCTCGGACTGGGGAGAGCCTATCAGTCAGCGGACTCTTCGTTACTTGCGCCTTTCGACTATAGCTACCTGATTTTCGCCGCTATCTGGGGTTATCTTTTCTGGCGCGACATACCTCAAATCACTGAAGTGATCGGCATACTGATGATTGCCGGCGCTGGTCTTTTTGTCGCCTGGCGGGAACGAATAACCGCTCAGCAGACACGATAGACAACACTGTACCTGCGATCCGCTCTGCTACCCGTCCGGTGTTGATCTACCGGACATGCGAGGGATACCCGACAGGCTGTCATCGCGTTGTTTTACATTGCAAAGGCATTCGTTTACTCTTGATTTCGCCAGCGAGGAGCCGCTTTCGCGGTACTCCGTTTGCCCTGATAACCCCTGGAACAGAGGAGATACCAACTTGAAAATCAAGAACATGCTAGGTGCTGCACTTTTGAGTGCAACGGTACTGGCACCACTTAGCCACGCACAGGATATGAAATTCTTCCGCATCGGAACCGGTGGTGCCGGCGGAACCTATTTCCCGATCGGCGGTATCATCGCCAACGCTATCTCTAACCCGCCAGGCTCTCGCGCCTGCGATAAAGGCGGCAACTGCGGTGTTCCCGGGCTGGTAGCCATGGCGCAGTCAACGAATGCATCCGCACACAATGTCAATGCGATTCAGGCTGGCCAGATGGAAGCCGGACTCTCCGGTGCAGCAACCCTGCATTTCGCCTACAACGGCATCGGCAAGTTCGAAGGGAACGCCAAACCGGATCTGCGCATTGTGGCCAACCTTTACCCGGAAGACCTTCACCTGGTGCTGCCCAAGGGCGGCTCACTCGAAAACCTGGCAGACCTGAAAGGCAAGCGTGTTGGCATTGCGCAGGCGGGTTCAGGCACTCAGATTGCAGTCGAGCTCATCATCGGTGATCACGGTGTCAACCGCGACAACATAGACGAAGCCGAGCTAAACAACTCGCAAAGTGCCGAGCGCCTTGCGGACGGCCAACTGGATGCCTACTTCTACGCAGCAGGGACGCCCGTCGCGGCGATGATCCAGCTCGACAATACAAAGGGCATGGAACTCTACAACTTCAGTGATGAAGAAATCCAGAAGGCCAACGCCACCGTTCCTTATTATATCCCCTCTTTGATTCCGGCTGGCACATACCCCGGAGTCGACTACGACGTAAACACCGTAGCGGTCAGCGGGATATTTGTCACCAATGCCAATCAGGATGAAGATCTCATCTACGAAATCACCAAAGCCATGTGGTCAGACACCGCGCGCAAACTGCTCGACAACGGCCACGCCAAGGGTAAGGTTATTACTCTGGAAACTGCACTCGATGGAGTCGAAGGCATTGGTGTTCCTTTGCACCCGGGCGCTGAGAGGTTCTATAAAGAGATGGGAATGATGTAACGCTCACTTAGCCAGACATCTGTCGCTATTAAAACGGCTGATAGAACGGCCATAAAACCGGTGACTTGCTTCAGCCCGCTGAACGCAATCACCGGTTTTTTCACTTTTACCGCAACATCCCGCCTGTATCCCTGCCCGCTGAATTAAATCAAATCGGGGTAGTACGGCCATTCTGGCCCTGAAAGTGCTTAACAACGCACCCCGTCAGATTGCCAGAACCTACACCACAGCAGGGACAGACTTATGGATATCCCCGACTCGTTAATGAGTGTTCAGCAGACTTTGTCTGTATATCAGACACTTACAACGCCCATCTGGGTGTTTGATTTTGACAATATGTCGGTTATCTGGGCCAACGAGGGAGCGCTTGATCTTTGGCAGGCCAGCAGCTGTGAAGAATTGGCATCGCGCAATATGTCAAAAGGTACATCAGCCACGGTCGCAACCCATCTGCTGAATATTCGTCAGCATCTGCTCAAAGGCAGCAAATTCTCAGATCGATGGACACTCTACCCCCGTGGAGTTCCACGCCATTGCTTCCTCGAATATCGCAACATCAAACTGGATGACGGCAGGGACGGTATGCTGATTGAGTGTGTCGGTCAGGATTTACACAGCGACTCTGAAACCCTGCGCAGCACGGAGGCACTGCGTCATACCTCACTAATGATTTCGCTCTACAGTGAAGATTTCTCGCTTCTGTATTGCAATCCTGCAGCACACAGCATGTTGCCGAAGGCCTTGACTCACCTTAGTGATCATATCGCCGACCCGCAAGACTGGGATAACATAAAAACAGAAATCACCCTTAGCGATCAGTTTCTTGTTGAAGCCAGCGTCTTCACAAAAGCCGGTCGCAAAAGACATAAAATGCACTTTCAGCACAGCCAGGATGCTGTAACTGGTAAAAAATCAATTTTAGTCTCTGAATCTGACATCACCCTACTTCATAAAGGTGCGCGCGATGCCCATCACCAGGCCCGAACCGATTCCCTGACGGGTTTCGCAAACCGCCTGTACCTAAAAGAAAAACTTGCAGCAATAGCGTCAAATCCACAAGCCACAGCGGGCATAATTTATATTGACCTTGATCGGTTTAAAAATATAAACGACTCACTCGGTCATTCGGTTGGCGACAAACTCCTGATCGCTGTAGCTCACACGATCAACCAATGTGTTAGTAAAGACATGACACTGGTCAGGCTGGGTGGCGATGAATTTCTGCTGCTACTGGAATCAGTCAATCACTATGAAACATTAACCAAAATCTCGCAGTGCATTATCAACAGGCTCGACTCGCCATTGTCGATAGACTCTTCTCCGCTACGGGTAACGCCGAGTATCGGTATTTGTCTATACCCCAGTGATGCAGACAGCCCCGAGAGCTTGTTGCAGCACGCTGATATCGCTATGTACCAGTCAAAAGCCGCCGGTGGAAATCAATACCATATTTTTACCGATCAAATGCTGACCGAAGTTAAGCAGCGTTCACAGCTGGAACAGCAACTCGCACTGGCCATCAAGCAAAACCAGTTTGTGCTGCACTACCAGCCGCGTTATGCGGCCGACGGCAAAACCATAGCAGGTGCCGAAGCTCTAATACGCTGGCAACACCCTGAAAGAGGCTTGTTGTACCCGGGTTCTTTTATCTATATGGCAGAGGAAACCCGCCTAATCAACCAGCTCGGCGACTGGGTGCTGCGAGAAGGTGCGCGTCAGGCCGCACAGTGGCACCGCCAGGGTATGGGAATACGGGTATCCGTAAATTTGTCTGCACGTCAGTTCAGCTCAGGTAACTTTGTAGACAACGTCCAGATGATTCTACAGGATACCGGTTGCCCGGCCCATCTGCTGGAGCTGGAACTCACCGAATCTATGTTAATTAATGATATTCCCAACGTAGCAAAAGTACTCAAACGCCTACACAAGCTCGGCGTTAGAACGGCGATAGACGATTTTGGCACAGGCTATTCAAATCTGGTGTATTTGCAGTCTTTCGATATCCACTGCCTGAAAATTGACAAAGCTTTTGTGCAGAGTATGGACAAACCGGCAATACTCAACATGATTCTTTCCCTCGGAGAATTGCTGGGTATGACTATCGTCGCGGAAGGGATCGAAACAAAAGAGCAACTGAGCTGGCTGCAGGATAACGGCTGCCACGAACTCCAGGGGTTTTATCTCGCAAAGCCCATGACTTCTGAACAACTGGGTAAGATTCTAGTACAATCGAAGCTGACGAGATACCCCGATCCGGCGATACACCATTCCGGGGGCATAACAGAAACTGAAATGATCTAAACGGTAAGTATTTCCGGGGCCTTGCAAACAGAGTGACTAAAATTACAAACGCCCGGCGCATCGCCTGCATCGGGGAGGCCATGGTTGAGTTAACACTCGGCCAGCACGAAAGCACACACGCTAAACTTGGTTTTGCCGGCGACACCCTGAATACAGCGGTGTACCTTAAAAGGCTCCTTGGTAATTCTGCAACTGTTTCATTTACCACAGTGCTGGGCCGGGATCCACTATCAACTCGACTGGTTAATTTTCTACACAGTGAGTCCATAGATACTTCCACCATAAGTTACTCCGCCGATCGACTGGTCGGTCTATATGCGATAACCACAGACAGCGACGGCGAACGCACGTTTAGTTACTGGCGAAACCAATCTGCCGCCCGAACCCTGTTTCAAACCACAAATACACCAGATTTCTCTGTACTAAACGAGTTTGACGTACTGTGCCTGTCTGCCATCACACTCGCCATATTGCCCGCTGATATTCGCCTCGCCCTGCTCAATTACCTGGCGACACTGAGACAGGAAAAAAACACCCTGGTGGTATTTGACTCCAACTACCGTCAAAAGCTATGGGAATCAAAACAAGCCGCGCAACGCACAATTTCCGATGCCTGGCGCATAACAGATATAGCCCTGCCCTCTGTAGATGATGAAACAGACCTGTTCGCCGACAACAACGAAGCAGCGACTATTTCCCGGCTGAAAAATTACGGAATCACCCGCGGTGCCCTGAAACGCGGTGCCAAAGGCCCGTTATCGCTCGAAAATAACTACGAGCAATCCCCAGACCCGGCTATTTACACACCGGAAAATTATACTGTTGTCGACACCACAGCCGCCGGTGACAGCTTCAACGCCGGGTACTTGAGTGCTCTGGTTCAAGGAGAAAATGCCACTCAGGCACTTCAGTCCGGACATCAGTGTGCCGTTCGTGTGATCGCACACAGTGGTGCGATTGTGCCGGCGGACCAATGGCGGAAACTATAGGCCAGCGTAAGAGATAACCCGGGCGTTCTCACCCATCACGATTATTCTGCCGTCGCACCTTACTTCGCCTTTTACCAGGGTGCTCGCGCCCCGCAGCAAATTTTTTCGCTATAGCCTTCTTTGCCTGTGTTTTCTTTGCCTGTGTTTTCTTTGTCAAAATTATTTTGTTTTTATTTTTGTTTTTCTTCGGTTTCCTGGGCTTAATCGGTCGTGTATCCAGCCTGCTCGGCGGAACTTCATGGACCGGTTCAAATCCCGGTTCGTACTCGCGCCGGATTAACTGCTGCAACAGACGCTCTATATCGGTTAACTGCGGGTGCTCATCGGCACAAATCAGGGAAACTGCCTCTCCCGCTGCACCGGCTCTAGCAGTACGGCCAACGCGGTGTATATAGTCAGTTGCTGTGTCTGGCAGATCGAAGTTCACCACTTGCGGCAGCTGATCTATATCTATACCCCGGGCTGCCACATCAGTTGCGACCATTACGTTAATTCGCTGCTTTTTAAAATCTTCCAGAACACGCGCCCTGAAGCTCTGGCTTTTATCACCGTGTATGGCGGCGCTGCTGATATTTGCACTGCGCAGCACTCCCACCAATCGGTCCGCACCTTTTTTCGTCCGCACAAAGACAAGTAATCTATTCCAACTATTCAGCTTTAGAAGGTGCAACAGCAACGCCGGTTTTCTTTTTTTATCTACCAGTACGGCCCAGTGCCTGACAGCCTCAGCCGTACGATTCGGCGCATCTATTTGTATCTCGACCGCGTTTCTGACAATGGCTTTTGCAAGCTTGCGGATCGCGGGTGAAAAGGTAGCAGAAAACAGTAGTGTCTGGCGCTTTACCGGCAGCCTCGATATTATTTCCCGAAGCTCATCACTGAAACCCAGGTCGAGCATACGGTCCGCTTCATCCAGAACCAGTACGGCCAGCTCTCTAAACCCGACAGCATTTTTTGCGTGCAGGTCGAGCAATCGCCCCGGCGTGGCAACTAGAATATCCACTCCTTTTCTCAAGCTGAGCATCTGTGGGTTGATTTTCACTCCGCCGTGAACCACAAGAGATTTTAAATTCAGATAGCGACTGTAGTCCTGAATGTTATCGCCGACCTGACTGGCCAGCTCTCTGGTGGGCACTATTATCAGTACTCGCGTCTGATTAGCACTTACCGGGTGTCCGGACTCAAGCTTCTGCAGTAAAGGCAGCACATAGCCCGCTGTTTTACCGGTTCCGGTGCGGGCAGCAGCGAGCAGGTCTTTGCCGCTGAGAACAACGGGAACCGCTTTTTTTTGAATCGCCGTTGGTGTGTTGTAGTTGAGGTCACTCAGCGCCCGCAACAGCGGGCTGCTCAATCCCAATTGCTCAAACGACATCTGGCAAAAACCTCTGCAATAAGCAACCCCTGGACACAAGCACGCCTTGATCAAAAGGACAGTTTAGCAGATCACCAAACTCTATCGATCACGGCCGCACCTGACCCTCATAAAGCAAAATCAAAGGATCATGACGCACGCAAAATCCCCCATGGCACCTGAAATAGTTGTAATTCAAATAACACCTTCACCGAGCGGAAATCAACAAAAAGAACAGTATTAACGTACCGCATATGCAAATAAACACTACTAATTTCATTTTAGTTTTGTTTAATTGATCTTTCATGCACAGTTGCCGCTTCTTTACACGATCAGGCAAAGGACAAAGACTGCAATGAAAATCCTGTTTAGCACGCTGGCACGAACCTTCACCCTCGGGGTTATGGCTCTTGCATCATTGACTGGCACCAGCCAGGCAGCGGGACTTATGTCTCCCGTCAATACGCATCTGCCCCCGTTAGAAATTCGGTCCCATCACGTTGAGGTCACCATTGAAGATGGATACACAACTACAAGTGTGGATCAGATCTTCAGCAACCCCCACGCGCAGGATCTGGAAGCCACCTACCATTTCCCGGTTCCGGACAAGGCCGCAGTTTCAGAGTTCACCGTATGGATAGACGGCAAACCGGTTATTGGCGAAGTGCTGGAAAAGCAACAGGCCCAGGCCATCTATGAAGAAGAAAAAAACTCCGGCCGGGAAACCGGTATAGCCGGGAAAAACAGGCACTATAATTTTGAGATAAAAGTATCACCGGTACGCGCCGGTCAGGATACCCGTATCCGACTGGTATACTTGCAGGCAGCAGATATAGATACCGGTATAGGACGATATAATTATCCACTGGAAGACGGTGGCACCGACAAGCAGGCAGCCGCTTTCTGGTCCGCCGATTCAACCGTACACGAATCGTTTTCCTTCAAGCTCAAACTACGCTCAGGCTACCCGATCAGCGGCATGCGGGTTCCAGCACACCCACAGGCAACAGTCGACAAAATCAATGATCAGGAATGGCTGGTTGAAATCGGCACTGGCAATGCAAACAGCAATGCCGCGAATCCAACATCAGACGATGACAACATTACACAAGCCTCCGCACCCGCGACCGTTGCAACCCCGGTTGTTTCGCTGGACAAAGATATAATTGTCTACTGGAGGCTGGCAGATAATCTGCCGGGCTCTATAGATCTGATCACCCACAGGAATCCGGCCGATAATCATGGAACCTTCATGATGACTCTGACACCCGGTGACGATCTTGCGAAAATCACCGAAGGTCGGGACTGGGCTTTTGTTCTAGATATGTCCGGGTCAATGAACGGCAAATATCGAACACTGGTAGACGGTGTACAACGAGCGTTGTCGCAACTCAACAGCAATGATCGATTCCGAATTATTTTGTTTAACAACAACGCTAACGAGATCACTGGAAACTGGGTCAATATCAGCCCCGAAAATATCCAGCACTGGAGCAACACACTCGCCGCAACAAAACCCGGTGGAGGCACTAACCTGTATGCCGGAATGCAAAAAGGCCTGCGATCACTCGACGCGGATCGCACCAGCGCAATCGTGGTGGTTACCGATGGCGAAGCCAATGTGGGCACAACCGAGAAAAAATCCTTTCTGGAACTCATGAGGAATCACGATGTACGACTATTTACCGCGGTAATTGGTAACGGCGCAAACCGCCCCTTACTCGAAGCGATGACAGAGGTTTCGAATGGCTTCGCCGTAAGCGTATCAAACAGTGACGACATCGTTGGCAAGCTGATGGAGTTCACCAGCAAAGTGGGTCATGAAGCCCTGCATAATGTAAATCTCGATATAAAAGGGATAAAAGTCACCGACCTCACACCAGCCGTCACAACCTCTTTATATCGCGGTGAGCAGCTGGTTGTTTTCGGGCACTATCGGGGCCAGGGAGAGGCAATTGTAACCTTGTCCGGTCAAGTATCCGGTGAGAAAAAGGTTTACCAGAGCCGCTTCGACTTCACCGACAGTACTCGCAATCCGGAACTGGAACGTCTATGGGCTTACGCGAAAATCCTCGACTTGCAAAACATGCAGGACTACCTCGGCAACGAAAGCGAATATAAAAGTGCTATTGTCAGCCTCGCTGTAGAAAACAGCCTGGTAACTGACCACACCTCGATGGTTGTCATGCGCGACGAACAGTTTGAAGCTCGCGGCATAGAGCGTAACAATAAACAACGCCGGACACTGGAAACACAGGCAGCAACTACCCGGGCAGCTGCCCCCGTCGTCTCACACAGAAAAGACACGCAGCAGCCTGCGTTCAAACGCAGACGTCCATCCTTCAGTGGCAGCGGCGGTGGATCGGTTTCTATTGAGTGGCTGCTGCTTTTGATAGTTGCCGGAGGCGTAGTACTTAGACGCGCCAGACTCCAAAATTAATTTGAATGGCCGAAGGCGCGTCGCGACAGGCGCGCCGGTAACCGTCTGAACATCGGTATGGAGCAGATACTAATACATGGAATTTTCTACCGGTTTCGCAAACTGAAACCCTGCTTTATCACAAGAGAAGAAGCGCTGTCGGATCAGGTAATGAGTAAGGTGTACTCGCGGTATTGAACAAAGCAGCCTAAACCCGATACACTGCTCCAGCCACTGCCTGCCACAATTATCCCAATACACAGCAAGGTCCTAACAAGGTAAACCATAACATGGCATTTTTCGAAATTCGGCAATACCAGATTCGCCCAGGTAAAATGGATGAGTGGGTAGATTTCATGCAAACAACAATAATTCCGTTTCAGGTTTCAAAAGGCATGGTCATCTGCGGTAGTTATCGCGGCGAGGAAGACGACTCAGTCTACTTCTGGATAAGACGCTTCGAAAGCGAAGCGGATCGACAGCGTCTGTACGATGCTGTTTATAAATCAGATGAATGGCTTAATACAATGACGGACCGGGTCGGAGAACTAATTGATCGAGAGACCATTATTGTTAATCGCGTCGTTGCGACCAGCCTGTCTACCATGCAGTAACGGCCATTAGGCAATGCCGTTACTCAGGCTGAACACCGATTATCTGCGGCCATCGCCGGCAAACCAGAAACAGACAGATCAGCCCAATTACAGAAGACAACAACAATGCAGCACGCGGGCCGAACCATCCGGCCACCAGACCTATCTGGGTAAATCCAATAATTCCCGAACCAATACTCAGCGACAACATGCCGAACACCTGACTGCGGTATCGTGCCTCTGAATTCAAAATTAACAGCGTCGATTGCATTGCTGCAAAACACGCCGACCCAACACCTATCAGCAACAGGGCAAAACCCATTAGCATTGCACTCGTACTTGCCGCGTACACCATGCCAAATACCAGCCCACCCGCAACACCAACGACATATATCTTGCGAAAGTAGCGCACCCTCCCCAGCTTCAAAAAGAGAATGCCGCCCAGTAAGGCACCGGCACCTTCCATTGAAGCCAGCAATCCAATTACGGAAGCTGACAACTGTAATTCATCTCTGCCGAGTACCGGCACCAGAGACAGCATGGGAAACCCGAACAGGTTGTAGATAACGGTAACCATCAATGTTCCCGACAATACCGCCTCCAGACGCACCACCTGCAACCCCTGCCGCACACTATCCGCCAGACTTGAGGTAACTTCGCCACTGACAAGCTCTCTGCCAAGCTGAAGCTTTATAGTCAGAACAAAACAGATAATATACATGCACAATGTTGTGCCGAGCACTCCGGTCAGGCCAACAAACTGCAACAGCATACCGCCCAATACCGGCCCTAACATGCGCGTACCGTTGTTGGCAATGGTATCGAAGCCCATTGCTTTGCCCAACACCGCTACTGGCACTGCATCACCGATCAATGATTTTCTAACGGGGAAGTCGAGCACCCAGAACACACCGCCGGTAAATGAGATCAGCATAACCTGCCAGACTGATAACCCCCCGGTAAGCGAAGCAAGCAGTGCAGCCAGTGTGGTCACCAGCATCACGGTTAGTCCGAGCAGATACAGACTTCGAGAAGTGTAGCGTGAGGGCAAGGCTCCGGCCACCGGGCCAAATATCGCTAACGGCGCAAGCTTTGCCAGAGTAACCAAGGTCACAAGCAACGGCGAACCGGTCAGATCGTAGATATAGACGCCAAAAGCCAGCAATTCCAGCCAGCGCGCAGCACTCTGCAAAGCACCAATCCAGAGCAAAATCATGAACGGCTTGCTGCTCGTTACTAAATGATCGATGTTAGAGTCCAGTGGTTACCAGGCGTTCGCTGTGCCTGCATTCTACTATTAATCACCTGCCCTTATACCGTTATTACCCTGCATACCCTGATCATTTTTGATCTCCCGGTTACTCTGCTTTTCCTGGACGACAGCAGGTAGAAACAGCAAACGTAACAGTTGATAAAATACCGACGCCAGCCGATTAGTACGCAGCAGGTGATCGACACCACTCAGCGGATACAGCAATCCGGTTTCCTTTGTATAGTCACCCAGAGTCGCAACGCCGTCGTTGGGACCGAATGACGACAACTGGCGGTATCGCTTTTGCACGTGATAGGTGATATCCCAACTCATTGGAACAGAAACGACGTTTAAATAAAACAGCTTTTCAGAAACTGCGTAATTCCATTCCGGTCGCTGCGGGTTGAGTTCATCGATCAGCAACGGACTTACAGACTTAGCCATCGCCAGCGCCTGCAGCAAACGCCTTTTCACTGTGCTTTTCCCCGCTCCGTGCAACAACCCGGTACCGCGCACAACCCCGTTGATACTAACCCACCCTTTCAGGTTTTCAAGATACTCCGCCCCCGGATAATGGTGCATTAGCCATTTTATCTCGGCACTGCCACGGCTGACAGAAGCCAGCCAGAACGGCTGATCCGCATGACGCAATAGCGCGGCATGAAGTATCTCGACATTCTGCCCAATCGAACCACGGCTGTTTGTCGGTATTCGCTGAGCATCAACACCAAAACGCGCCGCCACCTGCCGCAGTAAATCACCGTGCGCCCCTATTTCCGGGAAATCGTTATAGTACAAACCGGGGACGATGAATAATCGAGGTGGCTGCTCAACAACATCACTGACTGCAGCAGTACGCTCCAGTCGGGCACAAAAATCACCGTGTCGTTCATGCCGTAAAATCGATTGGTGCAGAACGCTGGTCGCCAGATCTATACCGTAGTTTTCCGTTAAGCGCAGCAACTCTTCGGTATCGGGCAGTTCGCCCGCCAGACCCTCACTTAACCGCCGCGCATTTTCTGCAAGCAGAACGCTGTCTCCAATCTGATTAAGAAACAGCTTACTGTTCATTGACAACTCATTTGATAACGGCGCGCGCCACGTTTTCGCAATCGACTATTCAATATTTGATCTAGAATATTAAGCGTTCAGAGTAACAGTATATCTATACAAACCAGACCTGCCAATTCATTACAGCAACTAGCATTTTCCATCAAAGTACCCATTTAAGCTATCTCCTCGCGCCTATGTTATTAAACCATTACCATCAGTCGAACAACAATCACAACCGCGGACTCTGGAACCGGACACGGGCAAGCCGCAAAGACTCATCAAGTTCCCGTCTGCTAATACCGAGGTCACCTCTGTGCAGGCCGATATCACAAAGCTGGCAATCACTTAATCGAGACAGCTTCTCCATCGAAATAGACTGTTTGCGTTTTTGTCGATAGTCAGCAATCAGTTGGCGTAGCAGTCGTGGAATGTAACGTTCTTTGCTGCAACTGGCCATCTCCGTTTGTGTACAGCATTCACCCTGAACATTCATTGCCGAGACACCTGGTCAGCGACAGAGACGGCAGGCTCGCCTGGGTCGAGCAGAACCCTTTTAATTCTGGACAGAATCCCCTGGGTTTCACAGACGCTACCTCCATAAGCTGCCGTTCGGGTAAGGGTTCGGCATCGATTCGGAATCGACGCTGCATCTCTTCCTGAATTCGCGCATCGTTGGTTGACTCGATTCCGCCCGCCCGTGCCACGCTATCAAATAGAATCCCGATCATAATATTTACTCATGTATATTTTAAATAAAATCTCCGTATGCGAAACTTAGTGTTAATATCACAGCGCAACAAACGACCATATTTCATATACAAATAAGATTTTCTCATGCGTGAAAGATGATCAGAGCACTTCCACCCCTAAACGCACTGCGTGCATTTGAAGCCAGCGCGCGTCACCTAAGCTTCACGCTAGCGGCCAAAGAGCTTTTTGTGACTCAGACTGCAGTCAGCCACCAGATCAAATCGCTGGAAGAGTATTTGGGCACACAGCTGTTCAAGCGCCTGCCACGAAAACTGATCCTCACTGAACAGGGAGCGCAACTGCTCTACGTTGCTACACGGTGTCTCGATGACATCGCCAGTGTTTCGGAATCAATCCGCAATCCCGGCTCATACCGCAAACTAACGGTATCGATAACACCCGCGTTCGGAACTCAATGGCTTGTGCCACGGCTCGGGCGCTTCTGGCGCTTATACCCGGATATCGAACTGAAATTACATCACTCTGTGCAGCTGTCCAATTTCAGCGACGATGTCGATATGGCCGTGCGTGCCGGAACCACAGCCAACTGGCCGGGCGTTGAAGCCGAGCACCTGATGTCTCTCGATCTAATTCCGGTTTGCGCCCCCACTCTCGCTAATGGCCGCCAGCCACCACAGACGCCGGATGAGCTATCGAATCACACATTACTTCACGAAAGTGACTTTGAAGACTGGGCGCAATGGTTACGCAGTGCCGGTAACGATACCATCAATGCACGGCACGGACCGCTACTGGGAGATAGCTCGGCAACAATACTAGCCGCCATTGCGGGCGAAGGAATTTCGCTCGTTAGAAGCGTGTTTGTCAAAGAACATGTTAAATCCGGTCGCCTGGTTCTACCGTTTGCGCTGAGCGTCAGTGACACATTCTGCTACTACGTGGTATACCCGCGGGGCTCACTCACGAACCCGGCGGTTGCTGCATTCCGCGACTTCCTTTTTTCCGAACAGAAAAACGAAGAAGAATAGCGCGCACTCCCACCAGGGAGTGGCGCCGTGATCCGGATGGTCGTTTTTAGTCCGAGGGTTACTCAGCTATAGCTTATCACCTCAATTTCTATACCATCGGGCGTATCGAAATAAAACCGCCTGCCCGGTTCATAATCGGCGTGGCTGGTAATGGTCAGGCCTTCCTGTTTAACCCGAGCCTCAATCGCATCAAGGTTATCTACCACAACACCGAAATGATTTATCTGACTCTCTGTACTGTAGCTGTCAGCGTTTGACCTTTTCACACCCGGCTGGGTATAAAGCGCTATATAGGAGTGCTCGCTACCGACATGAATAGTGTAGCCGGCTTCCATCGCCTTCCCCTGCCACCGGATATGCCAGTCGAACAGCCGACACAACAGTGCCGCACTGGAGTGAGTGTCCTTCACAGTAACATTGACGTGTTCAAGATAGTTTGCGGTCATGCGTTTCCCCTGTATTGACTCAAGTGTGTTAACTCAGGTGGAATGATATTTCCTAAAGTTAACTTGAGGTCAAGAGAAAAAAACAACAAATAATCACCTGGTTTTTACAGTGACCGGAATACGGATGATTTTTAGTCAAACAAGTTGGCAATATTTGTTTTTATTTGATCACCAATATACAGTGCCAGTGCCTGTATCGTAGAAGTCGGGTTGACAGCGCCGGCTGTGACAAAAATACTGCCATCCACAATAAACAGATTTTTCACATCGTGACTTCGCCCCCAGGCATTTACAACTGAATTATCCGGGTTGTCGCCCATACGCGCGGTGCCCATCTGATGCCAGCCTGCACGGCGCCAGACATCACCACCTTTTCCTAGAATTTGTCTGGCTCCGGCTGCCAGTAACGCCTCCTCAGCTCTGTCCTCTCCGTGCGCGATCATTTTGCGTGTATTTTCACACACGCGGTAGTTTATCTTTGGCGCGGGTATGCCATCGCTGTCTGTGAGCTCAGGATCAAGAGTAACGCAATTGGACTCGTGCGCCAGATCCTCGGTTACCACAGTCAGGCCCGCGGAATAGGGATAGACTTCATCAAAGAGACGCCGGTGCTCTGCGCCCCAGGGCATCGGGTTATCTATACCGTATCCGCCGAGTGCGTAGGTCATTGGGGTGGTATGGCGACCGCTGTGTAAACCATAGCCGCGAACAAAATCTCTGGATGGATCCGTCTCATAGAACTCCTGACTCAATATACTGCAGGCCATAGGCCCCTTGAAACCTTCCATTGGCTGGTCAAATACACCTGTTACGCCAGTCAGCGGATGGAACATCAGATTTTTACCAACCATGCCACTGCGGTTAGCCAGTCCATCCGGAAACTGGCTGGAAGTTGAGTTAAGCAGAAGTCGCGGGGTACCGACACCGTTGCAGGCCACAACAACCATTTCAGCTTTTTGCTCGTGTACCTGACCGTTTTCACCGTGATACAGCACTCCGGTCGCCATACCATCTTCGCCTACGGTAATTTCCCGCACCCGACAACCGGTTCTGAGTTCCACTCCCTGGCGCTGCAGCATTGGCCAATAGTTAAAACTGACACTGGCTTTTGCGCCCACGGCACAACCGAGATCGCATGTACCTGCATTGACACACCTGGAACGACCTTCATAGTCTTCACTGAGAATAGCGACATCTGAAGGCCACCAATGCCACCCGAGTTCATTAAAGCCGCGCGCCAGTGTTTTACCAAGTTTGCCGATGGGGATCGGTGGTAGTGGTGGTACATAATGCGGGTAAGCCGGATTACCTCCGAGACCCGACACACCCATATTACGATCGTTCTGATCATAGAATGGGGCCAGTGTGCCGTAGTCTATCGGCCAGTCAGAGCCGACACCGTCCAGTGAATTAGATTTAAAATCAGACGGTCGCAACCGAGGCCAGTGACCCAGAAAATTAATAGTCGAACCACCCACCGCATTAAAATTAACCGGAGTAATGCTCGAGTCTATTGAGTTAACAGGGTAATCCTGCGGCAATTGCCGAACATTGGGGTCACAGCTGAATTTGTCATACCGGCTTAATTCGTAGTCGCTATTCCGGCTCGGGAAATCGCTATCCTGTAGATGAGGCCCCTGCTCAAGACACAGTATTCGCATCCGCGTGTCAGTTAGCGACCAGGCAATAGCAGCACCGGATGCACCGGCACCTATAATTAATACATCAACTGTTTCGTTCTTCATCAATTGCTACCTGCCGATCAACAGCTGCGAAAACAAGGCCCACGCTCTCTCACTGATCGGGTCAGTGCCGCCATTTCATCGGGTGGTTCAATTGGCACGGCGTAGCCATTTGGCTGCGTTGGCTCAGACGATAAACCAAGCAACCCTCTTATATCAGCCCGGCTGTAGTAGCCCATATAGGTGGTTTTTACTAGATGGCCAAACTGTTCCGGGTAATGTTGCTGCAGCCAGTTTGCCGATTGAACATTCCCCTGCTCATTCAACTCGGCGCCATTTCGCTCTGCCGGGAGTTTTTGCAGACCGCCTTTTCCTCGCAGCGCGTCCATTATCGCAACAACAGCATCAGCAACAACAGCATCCTCATTGGCAACTTTCTCCAGATACTCCGCTATTCCCAACTCCCCGGCTCCTGGAATCCGGCTTTGAGCATTGGGAGGAATCAAAGCATCGAGAATTCCATCGATCAGGTTTCTGTCAGCGCTTTCTGAAAACAGTGAGGTTTCAGCGACCATAGCTTTTCCCGTTACGAAGACTGGCTGGCACCGGATCTGGATATAGCGTCAATGGCTACAGCCAGTAATAAAATAGCACCTGAGAACATCAACTTATCTGCCGCACTGGCACCGGATAAATCCAGCCCGTTACCGAGTGAACCAATAACAAGTGCACCTAGAATGGCATTCCACACGGAACCGCGGCCTCCGAAAAGTGAAGTACCACCGATGACCGCCGCACCAATAGCCTCCAGTAATAAAGGCCCGCCCGCAAAAGCATTAAACGAAACCGATGCGTAACGCGAAGCGCCGACAATGCCACCAATGGCCGCCATCATGCCGACTATAGCAAATGCCGCAACCCGGATTTGCTTTACATTAATACCAACTCTGCGCGCGCTCTCGGCGTTCCCCCCGACCGCAAACAGCGCCCGTCCGAATGGCGTAGAGGTTGTTATCCACCCCAGCAAGGCAGTCAGGCTGAGTAACAGAACAACAAGTACAGGTACACCACGATAACTGTTTAGCATGGCAACTGTACCGAGCACCAGCACCGCAAAAAATAGAATTTGCCCCACAAGTGCTGTGGCAGATTCAAGCTCGAGTGCTTGTGCTCTGCGAAGCCTCTGTCGCCGCAGGACTACTGCAATAAATGCGATTACGCAAACCACGCCGACAACCCAGCCAACAAACGGGGGCAGACTCACGGTTGTAATTCCGCGAATAACCGGATCACGCATATTGATCGCACCCTGAATGCCCAGAATCTTCAGCATCAGTCCCTGAAACCCGAGCAATCCAGCCAGCGTTACAACAAAAGACGGAATACCGATATAGGACACCAGCAGCCCCTGGCATAGTCCCATTACGATACCCAGTGCAATAGCAATTAATGCCGCAGGCACACCCGGCACACCGGCGACGATTAGCACCGCCATCAATGCAGCGCACACCCCGGCTGTGGCCGCCGCTGACAGATCGATATCTCCCAGTAACAATACAATGGTAATGCCGACAGCCAGAGTCCCGACCACCGCACTTTGCATAAATAGAAAATAGAAATTACGCGGGCTCAGAAAGGCGGGCTCGGTTATACCGAACCAGAGCCAGATCGCGACCAGCGCCAGTAGCACGGGTACAAAAGATCCAAAGCGTGTTTCGCGCAGCTGGCGAAATCGTTCAGTCAATGACGGTTTGCTTTCAGTCTGCATCAGTGGAGCCTGCGGTCACACCCGCCGTCATCGCAACAACAATTTCATCCGGTGTTGTTCCGTCAGTACGATAGGTGGCGACGTTGCTGCCGTGACGCAATACCGTAATGCGATCAGAAATCTCAAATATGTCTTTTAAGTTGTGGGATATATACACCACCGCATGATTGGTATCTCTCAATCGCTTTACTACATCGAGCACCTGCCTGGTTTGCACAACTCCGAGCGCTGCTGTTGGCTCGTCGAGCAATACCACGGAGGAATCTGCGCCCACAGCGCGCGCAATAGCAATAGCCTGTCGCTGACCGCCGGACAGACCACCGACCCTCGCGCGTACCGATTTCAAGGTTCGAACCTGAAGCTGGTCAATCGCTTTGAGTGCTGTTTTTTCCATTAAAAGATCATCTATCGGACGCAGGCAGCGCGGCAGAAACCCCCACCCGGGCTTTATTGGTTCAGATCCGAGTGACAGGTTGGCCGAGACATCGAGGTTTTCACACAAAGCCAGATCCTGATAGACAATTTGAATACCGAGGCGAGTGGCATCCTGCGGGCTAGCTATAGAAACAGGCTTTCCTTCCAGTTGAAAACTCCCTTCATCCGCTACATAAGCGCCGGCCAGAATTTTCATCAGGGTGGACTTACCGGCACCGTTATCACCCACCAGAGCCATTACCTCGCCACGAGCCACTTCAAACTCTATACGCTCAAGCGCCTGCACACCGCCAAACCGTTTGCTAATATCAGCAACCGACAAATGTGCGGGCGGGGCTGAATGCCCCACCCTCTCTATAGACTCAGAGACCATAACTGCTTAGTTTTTGCAGAAGCCGGTGTCAGATGCAACACCTTCGCAGACGGCATCCTTGCTAACAGAGGTGTCGTTATCTATAACATAGGCAACGCCGGTTTCACCCACAGCCGAGTAAGAACCAACCGACACATAATTTACCTCTGCACCAACGCCGTTTTTAACGGTATTCGGGGCGAGATCATCTACGCTTTTTCCTTCAAGCAGTCGGGCAGTCACTTGCGCAGTCGCTTCAGCCATATCGGCCAGAGGGCGCCAGCCGCATTGCGTCTGCTTACCCAGCAGCATCAGTTGCAGCGCCTGTATAGTGCAATCCAGCCCGGAAACAGGCACCGTACCAGCCATACCCTGTTCTTCCATTGAAGCGATTGCCGCGCCCGCATTGCCATCGTTCGAAGAAACAACCCCTTGTACATTGTTATCGAGTTTTGTCAGCGCCTGATCCATTGAACGTCGTGCGATAGCCGGATCCCAGCCCTGAGTCCAGTTCTCATAGCCCATTATTCTTTTGCCCGACTCAAACAAAGGCGTGAGTGCGCGCAGCTGACCATTGTGGATCACCGCGGCATTCGGGTCAGTCGGGGAGCCTTTGAGCATTACCAGGGTATCACCATCTTTGGTGTTTTCAATCACGTGCATGGCCTGGTCATAGCCCATGCCTTCAAGGTCAGCCTGAACCCAGAAAGTGGTGTTTTCCGAGTTAATCATGCGATCATAGGCAATGGTTGGAACGCCCGCTTCCTTCGCGCTGTCCGCAATAATGGCAGAACTTTCACCGTCAATAGGAATAACTACCAGTACTTTTGCGCCCTGCGTTAACGCCTGCTCAGCCTGGCGTTGCTGCGCTGCAGTATCGTTGTTGGCGTTCAGCACCTCAACAGATGCCGCAGGTGCATTCTTTTTCATTGACTCCAGAAAAAATGCCGCATCCTGACTTTCCCACCGCGGATTAACATTCTCCGGTAACAGCAAGGCAACATCCGCTGCATTTGCACTACCAAAAGTAAGGGCACAAGCCAGCGCAATACCGCTGACCCTGGTTTTCCCGGAATAAACCTGTTCTATATTGAGCATTCGATTCTCCTGACTGGATCTAGTTGACTTTAGATTATTGACTTTAAAATATAAAAACAACACGTTGCAGGGCAATACCTGCCCCAGATACGTGGTACACCTGGCAACAATTCTCTTGTCTATTTCTTTGCTAATCCTCCCCTCCATCGACAAAATATCGAGCAAACCAGCAACACCGGCAAGCTCGCGAAACACCATTTAAACCGGTTTCAACATTCCGTTAAGTCGCAGGCTTGTATCTCCGAGCAAATAACTCATCAGCCGTTCGGCATTATCACCATCACGAGCGGCAATCGCCTCATAGACCTCGCGGTGGACTGGCAGTGACCTTTCATTTTTCCGCGGATCATCATTTGTTAAGCGTATAGAACTCAACAAGGCCGAGAATATAACGCCTTCGAGTGCTACCAGAAAATCATTGTCGGTAGCGCGCAGAATTGCACGGTGAAAAGTTGCGTCAGCAAAAACAAAATCTTCCACTGCCCCCTTTTCCGCCTCCATTCGCTCCAGCGCACTTACAATAGCAAGGTGACTCTCATCAGAACCGCGCTCAGCAGCCCAGCGAGCAGCCTTGGGTTCGACTATATGCCGCACCTCCATTAATTGATTCAGTTGTGTTGAGTCTGCCGGCGCACTCTGCTGCCAGGCGAGAACGTCATCATCCAGTAGCCCCCAGTTCGCGCGCGGTCGAACACGGGTTCCAATACCACGCCGCACTTCAAGCAGCCCCTTGCCAACCAGAGTTTTCACTGCATCGCGAATTACCGAACGGCTCACTTGATAGCGCTTGGCGAGGGTTGCTTCATCTTCGATCAAATCACCGGGATGAAGTTTAGCGGTAACAACGCGGGTACCAATGGCTCTGGCAACCTGAGCTGAAAGACTGGGCGCCAAGCCGGTCAGCTGCTTGAGATCGTAGAAAATTGCCTCTGTCATAAGATGTACTTAAACATATGATGTTTAAAATTTCAAATGATAATTTGCAGCGAACGTAAAAGTATTCCCGATCCGATCCAGGCCCCTTTCATATATGAAAGTTGTTGTGAAGAGGATAAAAATCTGACTTAAAATATCGGATTCGACATTGATCATTCATTCTCGGAGAGCCTCCTGTGTGATACCCTCCTGTTTTGGTATACCAAAATAATCTTTAGTTTTCAGTCACCCCGAGTTCGCTCAGCGCTGCTGGCCCACTCACAAGTCAGCACCCTGGAGGAAAAGCAAAGTGAGTCGCATAAGATCGATACGCGCCCGCGTCTGGAACTGGACCGGCCCCACCGTCCCGCCCCAGGGAAACTTCTGCACTAATGCCTCAGATGCGCTGTATGAACGCGGTGATGCCATGGGCAGCTTTCGCTTCCACCAGTGGCTGACGTGCGAAGTCGAATCAGAAGATGGCACCGTCGGCATCGGCAACGCCGCGCTGGCACCAACCGTGGTGAAAAAAGCCATAGACGACTGGTACGCCCCGCTGGTGATCGGTGAAGATCCGTTCGACTACGCTTACATCTGGGAGAAAATGTATCGCCGCACCCACGCCTGGGGCCGCAAAGGCATTGGCATGACAGCCATGTCCGCTATAGATATTGCATTCTGGGATCTCATGGGCAAGCAGGTAGGCAAGCCGGTTTTTAAACTTCTGGGCGGGCGAACCAAAGAAAAAATTCCGGTCTATTACTCAAAGCTGTACGCAGACACCATTCCCGCAATGCAGAAGGAAGCCGAAGAAGCGCAGAAAAACGGCTACCCCGGTTATAAATCGCGCTTTGGCTACGGCCCTAAAGACGGCATGCCCGGCATGCGGGAAAATATAAAACGTGTAGAAGCACTGCGAGAAGTACTCGGCTACGATGTCGACTTAATGCTCGAAAGCTATATGGGCTGGAACCTCGACTACAGCAAACGCATGTTGCCGAAACTCGCCAGATTCGAACCACGCTGGCTGGAAGAACCAGTGATCGCTGACGATGTCTCAGGCTATATAGAACTAAACGCCATGGGCATTATTCCTATATCCGGTGGCGAACATGAATTTTCAATTATCGGCTGTAAAGACCTCATAGAAAAGCGTGCAGTCAGCGTGCTTCAGTACGACACCAACAGAGTGGGGGGAATAACCGCAGCGCAGAAAATTAATGCTATTGCCGAAGCGCACCAAATTCCAGTAATTCCTCACGCCGGTCAGGTGCATAATTACCACCTCACCATGTCAAACGCGAACTGCCCTATTAGCGAGTATTTTCCAGTGTTTGATGTCGAAATTGGCAACGAGCTGTTTTACTATATTTTTGAAGGCGACCCGGAAGCCACCGACGGTTTCCTGCAACTCGACAACAACCTGCCCGGCCTCGGCATCACTATCAGCGACAAGCACCTCGATCACTTCGAGATCATCGAATAATGCCATCTACAACCAGCCGTACTATGCCAAAAAGCACGACGAAGCCCCGCATTCCAGTATCAACAGAGGCCCCGTAATCATGGCTTTATCGGGTGATATAAAAAATCTATTGGGCGACACGGAAACCATTACCCGCAGCAACAGCCTGGCAGACGATGCAGCCCAGACACTGCGTGCCATGATACTACTGGAGAAGCTTCCGCCTGGCACCGCCCTGCCGGAAAGAGATCTGGCAGAAGCACTTGGCGTCAGTCGAACACCACTACGAGAAGCAATTCGACTGCTCGCTACCGAAGGACTGGTGCAATACACAGCAGCACGGCGGCCCTTCGTCGCCGACCCGACACTAACGGAAATTAAAAACTGCCTGCGCATACAAGGTGCGCTTGAAGCACTGGCCGGGCAACTGGCGTGCGAATACGCAACCGATGCAGAGCTTCAACATATAGAGCAGTTAAATAGACAGATAGTGCAGGCATCGGCAGATGGCTCTGACCGCCTTGCCGCGTTTCGCACCGATATGGATTTTCATATTGCTATTGTTGCCGCAGCCAAAAACGAACCGCTGGCTGAAACACACGCGCAGTACAACGCCCGCCTGTGGCGAGTACGCTTTCTTTCATCGCAAAGGAGCGCCAGTCGGCAAAGCACCCAGAGAGAGCACGAAAATATCGTGGCATCGCTACTGGCCCGAAACAAATCACAAACCGCGATCGATCTTAAGCAACACCTGACCACAGCGGAAACGAATATTGAACTCGCTGTCAATGAGAAAAAAAACAATGAAGGCGACACAACCGGTGAATAGCGGCAACAACAACAAACCACGAATAGCTATCGTACCGGGCGACCCGTCAGGAATCGGACCGGAGCTCATTGCCAAACTGCTGCAGGACGAGGAAGTACTCACAGCTGCGAATATTGTACTGGTTGGTGATGAGCACCTGTGGCGTCGCGGTGCTAAACAAGCACAGACCGACATCAAAATAAATTCTATAACTGCTGATGAACTAAGCACGCAATTCGGTCTCTGCCATCTGCCACTGAATACCATCAATGAAGAAGATGTAAAAATTGCCGAAGTCACCGTTACCAGCGGAACCACCTCACTACGGTGCCTCGACAAAGCCCTGGATCTGGCACAAAGCGCAGCAGTTGACGGCGTTTTGTTTGCCCCGTTTAATAAGTCCGCAATGACATCGGCCGGATTAAACGCCGAAGACGAGCACCGCTATATGGCACGCTATCTGGGGTTTAAAGGCTACCACAGCGAGATCAACGTGCTCGACTCCATGATGACCACCCGCGTCACCAGCCACATCGGGCTCAAACACGTGGCTGAAAACATCACCGAAGACGGAATTATCCTCGCCGTCGAGCTCGCAGAGAGCACCCTGAAGCGCGCCGGAAAAAATCACCCCTCTATAGCCGTAGCCGCATTAAACCCGCACGCCGGTGACAACGGCAAATTCGGCCGCGAAGAAATAGATATCATCACACCTGCTATAGAGCAGTGCCAGAACCGGCAAATGAACGTAACCGGCCCCTGGCCCTCCGACACTGTTTTTCTCAAAGCAAAGCGCGGCGAGGTAGATGCCGTCGTCACCATGTATCACGATCAGGGGCAGATCGCCATCAAATTACTCGGGTTTGAACGCGGCGTAACAGTCGCCGGTGGCTTGCCCATTCCTGTAGCGACCCCAGCGCACGGCACCGCATTCGATATAGCCGGCCAGAACAAAGCAAATGTTAGCGCTACCCGGCAAGCATTCGATTTATTAGTAAAAATGGCAACCACCTATCGGAATGAGCGATTGGCTTGCAGTTAAGCGGTGTCACCGGAATTCCGGGATTTACTGGCTGCTGTTGAAGTGGTTTCTACAGGAAAAAGGACATAGTTTTTGTGGTTGTTTCTATTCGGCAATCTGTAATGGTCTCTTCTGGTGCGGTTCGCACGGAGGCTGGGTAAGTATTCTTAATTGAGGTAAA
>MDLA01000068.1 GCA_001730015.1 Chromatiales bacterium (ex Bugula neritina AB1)
TTTCACGAATTCCATTGCGAATCGTTCGATCCGAAATTCCAGTAGCAACAGCTACAGCCGTTACACCACCCCAACCAAGCGATCTTGCCTCGGCTGCCGCCCAGCGGCGGCGCCCTCGTTCATCAAGCTCTGGATAGACTGCGTCATACTTCTCGCGTATCCTCGTGATTCTATCTGTTTCGACCATGCAACTATAATCACACTGATTAAATGCATAGTCACTTTATAATTCGGTAACTTATTGTTACGCAGATCCTAACCATGAGTCTGTCCATCTTATTGAGATTACCGGTGTAAAGTAACCACACCGGTTCAATTAAACGCGTTGTTCAATTAAACGCGTTGTTCTGGTAAACGGGTAGTTCTGGCTGTTAGTCCGCTTTGCCTCCACTGACTCGCCCGCCACTCACACGTCCGCCGCTGACGCGGCCACCACTTACTCTGCCTCCACTGACTCGCCCGCCGCTGACACGGCCACCGTGTGCGTGATCGCCGAGTTCTGCTTCGAGCAGAATATCTTCAATAGCACCGGTTGTTTCATCCAGTCTGGCGGAATGATCGCCTTTATCGGCCGTCCACACCTGCATAGTCCCTGACAGAGCGCTTTTAACATCAGCAGGGGTTGAGTTGTCAATAGGGGATGGTTCACCCGCCAGCAACATGATGACGGGCGAATCGAGGTGGTAGTATCCGCCTTCGTAGCTGAATCCGTATACGCGGACAAAACGTCGGGTGGGTTGATCAGCTTTGTCTGTGTAGGTCATGTCGGCTACTTTCTCGCCGTACATGAGTACTTCTGATATTCCCAGTAGTGTCTCGGTCATTGTTGTCTCCTGATTGAATTATCTTGGTTGTACTTCGTTATGCCTGACAAAACAGAACGTCGGGCTAAGGCGGTTAGATTCAGGGTTCCATTCCTCTGGACTCCCGATAACGTCGCGCGTAGGGTTGTGATTTATGACTTCGCATTCTATAACTGCCTTCAGCGGAGTTGCGGCCAACTGCAGTGGATGGCTTTGTTGCTGTTTCCGCCGTTTCACTGTGATTGTGAGCTTTTCCGTGGCTATGGCTATGATCTTCTCCTTTTTCTTTCGGCAGCTGCGGACCGACTATGGCAGTGCCTATATTGCGCCATTTAAAATTAACGTCAATTATATTTCGATATAAGCCATTGAATAGAGCCTGTTCTGCACGCTGCATGGCCTGATGGAAATTTGTATATCTCAGGTAGTTGGGTGATAAGCGGGACCAGGTTTCTATCAGTAGTGTGGCCAGCGCATCACGGGAGTAGAGCAGGGCTTCCTTAAATAACGAGGCATGCATTTCATAGGCGGCCTCGAATTCACCATGCAGTCGGGCTTCGTATTCAGGGGTTCCCTCAAGTAGATCGGATAGTTGCTCAAGGTTAGTAGATATCGCTCCGAGTCTCACCAGCTCTTCATGAAAGATGTCGACAAAAATATCGAAAATTGCGCCGGTCAGCGGTTGCGCCAGCAGGTGTGAATCTTTCCAGCCGTCACTAAAATCAGATAACTTATAGTTATTACTTGCCATGCGTATCTGTGCGACAGCTGATGTTTCTGCAAACCGGTTAAGGTGATTGGCCATGTACAGATTACCCGAGGTCGACTCAAGAATTTCATCGATGACGGAATCAAAATGAAGTATCGCGATCATTGATACTACATCTCCGCTTGACTCCTGAAAGCCAAGAAACTCACCGGTTTCCTTGTCGGCGTCGGGTTCCCCGACTTCAGAAAATAGAATGCCATGGCCTACTTCGTGTGCGATAACGTCGAAATTCAGGGGGAACGGTGACAGGGTACCGTCGATTTTGTTAACGTCGGTTCCTATTTCGATAAAGCCGCGGCCTATCTGTGCGTTTTCAAATTCCGGCAGAATAACGACTTCAGCTTTCGGGTAATAGTTTTTAAAGTACCATTCGATTGGACGCCCATAGTATTGCTCCCAGACATCGAGCGTATAGCGAATTGCAGCATAGGTGTGGGCGGCATGAAAGCGTGGATCGTTGATGTTTTCATAGTGAAGGAAATTACCTTCTGCATCCGGTGTGGCGGGCTCATGAACGGGTCCGTTCCACGGCGGAAGATAAACATACGGGTTGCCGTGATCGTCTTTATGCATGCCGTATTCCCGGCCCTTTTTCACCGGGTTTATGACATACATGGTGTTGTCACTGGGGCCTGGGCCCATTTGGCCGGGTGGCGTTGAGATTTCGACTACTTCCGCTGGCATGCTGCCTTCCCCGGTAGGGGTTTGCGGTAATAGTCTGAATAGTGTTCCCACCTGGATTTATCCCTCTGCCTTTTCCATGGCTATTCTGACAAAATACGGCTGATGAAACCGTGTGTGAAACTTAAATGATTGCCTGTTCGCACTTTACACAGTATAAATAAAATTCTGTAATTAATCGATAGAAATCATCGGAACAGGTCAGGTCAATACTGATCAGGTGTTCGTTGATGTTCCGGGGTACTGCAACGCCGAGTTTCTCGCGAAAGTACCAGGATAAAACCGTCGGGGTTAATGCATCCGCAGATCCAGCAGACAGGCCAGCGGCTTGCAGAGCTTGTTTTTTCCGTGCTGCCCTGTCTAGAAGGTTCAGGTAGTCGCCCTGAAGTTTAAGCTGGTCAATAATTCCAGCTTGCAGATCACCTGCGTGCTGTCGAAGCTGATTAACTCGTGCGACTTCTTTTAACAGTGCGATCAGGTTGTTTTCAGTCAGGTCGACGGCGGCCATATGATTGACCAGCTGCTCTCTCGTGCTTAGAGAATTAACCAATCTAAATTGCTTCAACGCTTCTTTTGCGGAACCTTCTGCCGGATCAATGGTAACGCGGTTACTGGCGAGCCAGTTCAACAAGGCTCTGTCGCGGTAGTTCTGGTAGCGATCAGGGTTAAGACGCAACTCGTCAAGCACTATAGAGCTATCGCTGTCGGGTGGTATCGATTTATCAGTGCGTGGCGTGCCATACTCCTGATAGGCTGCTTCCCACACATGAGTCCATTCAAAATGAAAAGGGCTGGCAGGCACTGGTGTCTGAGCTGTCTGGTGCGATTTCATTGTTCGTAACAGCTGCAGCGCGTCTTGCTTTTTTAGATCAACACGGTGTTGAGTAAGCCAGTTAACTAATGTTGTAAGGCCGCTGTTGCTCTTGTTCCATTGATTAGAGATCTCGAGCAGGTGGCTCCAGTTGCGCTGTTTGTAAAAAGTAGATTTCGCCGTGTGGAGTAGCGCTTGCAGGGTCGTCTCGTCAATAATATTCTGCTCACATGCCAGCGTTAGAGTGGCACGTATATTCACCATCGGTTCAGAAAGGGTAAGATAATTAACCTCGGCCGGGCCGTGCGAAACCGCAACTTCATCATCGTCTTCAATAATCCCGTCGCGATACCACGCGAATATCTGCCCGACCCCGATCATACCGAACTGATAAAGTTCAGATGCTCGCAGTGCACCCATGCTGGAGCTGCCGTACACTGGGACTCCCTGATCTAGCGCGTAGAGAATTTCCTTGTGCCACACCGAGGCGGCACCTTCAAAATAACCATCGATTATTGCGATGGATTCAGGCTTGTGTTGCAGGGCTTTTATGATATCGCCGTGTTTCACCGGAGGGGCAATCATGCAATCGAGATGTGGCAAAATCTCATTGGGGGAAATGGTCGGGCCTGCGAAAACTATAATCACGCAGCTGCGCCTTTTGTTACAGTATCTGTTGCTATTGATCCGGTCGCCGCTCCGGAAATAGAGTGCGTAACGAGGGTGTAACTAATTTGTCTGACGCACACAGCCTCGGTTAATGCGATCGATTTAAGCGAATAGTTATTCATAACCAACTCATTTGATCTGCAATAGCTGGCCAAAAGATCGCATACGCTGTAGTTCATTTATTCCTGTGCAGGCTTTTCGCTCTTGGTCCCGCGACATAATCTTCATCATCGTGAGGGGCTTCCAGTCCTGGTATAACAATACGCACCACGGCAATATCGTATTCAGGTTTGCGCAGATCTACTCGAAGTACCTGTGATAAACCACAGAGTTGCAGCTGCGAAAGCAATTGCCTGAGATCCTGTGCCACGGAATCAGAGTGGAGATCGGCGGTTCGTGAATAATGCGCCGAAAAGGAGCTCTGGCGGATAAAGCGGCTGAAATATTCACGTTTGTCATTCATGCCCTGCGATGTATATTCGTGCTGCGTTATGTCGTCTCGAGCACCAACAATATACGTGGTGCGCACCTGCACAGCTTCGTGCAGAGCACGAAGCAACGCAACTTCGCGAGACAGGTGCGTACCCGAGCCTACCCCGATATGCTGAGTGTCAGAGTGGCGATCCACAATGACGCAAAAGTAGCTTGGAACTGCACAATCAGAGGTTATGTCCCAGATACAGGTATTCTGGTCTGCGGCTTCGAGTTTCGCCATTGTGTTCTGGCACAAAGCGCTGTCTATGGTTGCCGGATTGAGAGAGGTTCGATCAATACCAGTGGAATTTAACTGATGCCACAGTGATAGTGCGTCACGCTCAATCAGCTCACAGATGCCGTGAACGGTGGCTTCAGCTGTGCTGTTGCCGGATGCCAGCCCGTTGCTACTGGCGTGGAAACAGCCGCTGCCGGACGGGCGGGGCGCAGTATAGTTGGTGTGCACTATTTCATAGGGTAACCAGAGTGATTCATGATTCATTATGTCTTCAGATTCAATCCAGCAAATCGGATAGTGTGGGTTGAACAAAGAGCCCTTTACCTGTGGCAGCAGTTCCGTGTTGGCGGTGTTAACCGTCTGCTGAATATCGGATTGGCTGGCGATCCGAAGCGGCAGGGAGATATGTTCTGCGTGAAACCCTTCCACGCTTTCCATCAGGCCGGAAACCTTTGCTGCCTCGAGGGTGTGTCCCTTTCCCTGTGAAACAGATACGGAGCGAGCATTGGGTCTGCACACCATCACAACCGGTATGCCAATGGTATCGAGGCCGGTTACATTGGCAATGCGAGTGATCCCCATAGAATTTTTATAGGGTAGCACCCGCTCGAGAGTCTCCTGTGGGTTTTGGATCCGGTGTGTGCCTGTGCGGTATCGAATTGAATCAGTTGCTTCGGTAATGGTGAATTCCCTGCTATCTGTAACAAGCGCCCAGTTCGTTACAGTTATGCGCTTGTGGCCAAGACACCTGTGTAACCGTTAAATTGTGGCAACGAATTCCTATTGAAACGCTGTTTCGAAGAAGCTTCGAAGCTTTCGTGAGTGCAGTCGCTCCGGTTCCATGGATGCTAGTTTTCGTAACGCAAGCATGCCTATCTGAAGGTGCTGCGCTACTTGCTCCTGGTAAAATTTTGATGCCATACCGGGAAGTTTGAGTTCGCCCTGAAGCGGTTTATCGGACACACACAGCAGTGTTCCGTACGGCACTCTAAGCCGAAATCCGTTAGCGGCGATGGTGGCAGACTCCATATCCAGTGCGATAGCTCTCGATTGGGATAGACGGCGCACTGGTTCCCGGTGGTCTTGCAGCTCCCAGTTGCGGTTGTCGATCGATGCAACGGTGCCTGTTCGCATGATTCTTTTCAGCTCAATGCCATCGAGCCCGGTCACTTCTGCAACTGCGGCCTCCAGTGCCTGCTGAATTTCAGCCAGCGCCGGTATAGGAACCCAGACCGGAATGTCGTTGTCGAGCACTTTGTCTTCACGTACATAGGCGTGAGCCAGTACATAATCCCCTAGTGCCTGTGAGCTGCGCAAACCGGCGCAGTGGCCTAACATAAGCCATGCGTGAGGCCGCAATATGGCTACGTGATCGGTAATGGTTTTCGCATTTGAAGGACCGACACCAATATTAATTAACGTAATACCGCGGCCTTTCTTGCCAACCAGATGATAGGCTGGCATCTGTGGCAAACGTGCGAGTGGCTCGCCAGTGCTTTGATCTGAACCGGATCTGGTAATAATGTTTCCAGGCTCAACGAATGCCGCATAGGGGGAGTCACCATCTTTCATCATCTGCTGCGCCAGCCGACAGAATTCGTCAATATAGAATTGATAGTTGGTGAACAGCACATGGTTTTGAAAGTGGGCAGGATCAGTCGCGCAATAGTGGACCAGTCGATGAAGCGAATAGTCGATGCGCTGAGCCGGAAATGGTGACAGCGGGCTGGGTTCACCTTCGGTCGCCTCGTAGGTACCGTTGACGATGAAGTCATTGACGTGCTCAATGTCGGGGACGTCGAAGATGTCACGCAGGGCTGCGCTGAGGTCCGCTGGTTTCTCGCTGACTACTTCAGTACCTGCCTTCAGTGCAAAATGAAGCGGAATCGGAATACTTGACTCGGCAATTTCAACAGGTAGTTCATGGTTGCTGATTAATAAGTCCAGCTGATGGCACAAATAGCCACGAAACAGTGCGGGTTGGGTAATGGTGGTAGAGTAAAGCCCCGGTTGGCTAACATGCCCATAGGAGAGGCTTGAAGTTACGCGAACGTAGGTATCGTTGCGGAACCGGATTTCAGGGTAGAAGGCCCGATGCTTATTGGTTGGCAGGTCACCATCGAGATAGCGTTTGAAAGAATCACGCAGAAATTCGGTGTTGCGGTTGTAGATTTCAATCAGCCGATCGACAGCTGAGACCGAATCATTGAAGGATTGCGGCGTGAAAGCGGGCGGTACAGTTATATCGTTAGTCATTTTATAATGTCGCTTTCTCAAACATTATATCGTGCATTGCTGCAAATTAGCTATTTTTTTTATTTTGTGTCCGAATTTTAACCTCTGCTATCGTATCATTTCTACCGAGCTGACGTAAGTTAGCGCTTGGCTGCATAGTAGGATACGCGGCGTTCAAGGTACGCCAGTACCTCTGAAATCGTGAAAGCCATGGCGAACAGCACCAGCAGCACAGCCCAGAAATGTTCCATCAGGAAGTTATTGGCGTAGAGCTCAAACAGAGCGCCGAAACCGACAATCGAGATCAAGAGCTGACCAATAATTACCCCTTTGACTGCCCGTATCACGCCAATTCGAATACCACCTAGAATCTCGGGTAACGCCGCCCAGAAATAAACTTTGCTGAAGGCAGCCCAGGGGGGGGCACCAAAGCTGTGTGCCATTTCCAGTAGCGAACGGTTTATCTGCATGACTCCGGCTCTGGCATTCAGGATGATGATCCATATCGCAAAAAGTGTAGTGGTGATGATGATTGATTTCATTCCAAAACCGAACAAGACCATTAGAACCGGTACTAACGCGGTTAGCGGAGCGCTGAGAAATATATTAACCCACGGCAGAAGCAATTCATCTATCAGCCGGTTTTTCCCCATGAGGATTCCGGTTGGAATACCAATTGAAACCGCGAAAAACACACCGGCACAAAACGCATAGGCGGTTTCATACAGCGCTTTTTGAAACGCTGCAGAGCCGATAATTTCAAACAAGGTTGCCATAACTGCCGATAGTGGTGGCAAAAAGAAAGACACTTCGGTACGCCCGATGATCTCCCACAGCAAGCCCCAAATGATCAATGAAGACATTCCGGGTAATCGAAAACCGAAAAGTGTCATCGGCTACTCCACATAGTTTCTAAGTGAATCCCATATCTGATCTACTATATCGAGATACTCGGGATCACGGCGGATGCTTCGTGAATCTTTTTCGCGTAGTCCGATCGGGCGAATAATATCGGATACGCGGCTGGGCCTTGGAAGCAGAATAGCTATCTGATCAGAGACGTAGACTGCCTCTTCAATGGAGTGAGTCACGAAAATAAATGTTTTGTTTTCATTGGCAACCAACGCCAGAAGGTCTTCCTGAAACTTGCGGCGGGTTTGCTCATCGACTGCTGAAAACGGCTCATCAATTAACAGCACATCGGCATCTACACTCAGCGCTCTGGCCAGCCCGACACGCTGGCGCATGCCACCGGACAACTCGTGTGGAAAGCTTTTTTCAAAGCCTGAAAGACCTACATCATTTATATATTTAGCGGCTATCTCTTCCCGTTCTGTTCTTGCGACACCACGGAGCTCCAGTCCGAAGGCGACATTGCGCATCACCGACGCCCAGGGCAGTAAAGCGAAATCCTGAAAGACAAACGCGCGATCCGGTCCAGGGCCATTTACCGCTTCGCCATCGACTTCAATTTCACCGGAATTTGGTTCGAGCAGCCCGGCTATAATTTTCAGGAGCGTTGTTTTTCCACAGCCAGACGGTCCGAGAAGTGAGGTAAGCTGTCCGCGTGGAAACTCCAGAGACAGGTCTTTAAGTGCTTCAACGGTTCCGTAAGTTTTAGACACGTTGCGTACCGATACGGCACTGTCGTGCGGTGGGGCATCGCCCTGGGGTGTAGAATTAGTCTGAGGCATAGCCACGAGAATTTCCTTCGAAAAAATAATGCTCAATTTTTTCAAGCAGGTTCAAAAATAGAACCGCAAGTACGATAATTAAAAATGTTGCAGCGTACATGCTTGCGTAGTCGGCGATGGATCGGCTGTAGGTGATACTGTCGCCAACGCTGGTCGGTGTTATTTTTAGTTCAGAGAGAATAGCGCCGATGAATCCAGCGGAAACTCCCAGCCGCAAGCCGGAAAACATCACTGGCGAAGCTGCTGGAATGATGATCTTTAAAATAACTTCCCACCCGCTAGCCTGAAAGGAACGGCTCATTTCGATCAGTGATGTTGGCGTGTTACGCACAGCACCTGCAGTGTTTAATACAATTACCGGCATGGCCATAATGCATACGACAAACACTTTGGAGTTTAGTCCGATGCCGTACATCATTACCAGAAGTGGTATCAGAGCTGCCAATGGCGCTGCCTGCATAACAATAAATATTGGTGAAAACAACCAGTCAAACCAGTTGCTGAGACCGATCCACAGACCAATTGCGATACCGGTAAATGCCGAGATGAGTATGCCGATTGCCAGCGGTTTTAGTGTTTCGACATAAGCCTGTAGCAGTGAGCCGTCGATCTCCATACGCCCGAGTGCTGCCATTGACTCAAAGAAGATGGGGAATGCATAGCTGACTGGTATTCGACCAGCAATTTCCCATGCACAAACACAAGGAATGCAGAGAAGAGTTTAAGTAGAAGTGAGCGATGAGGCACTTTTGGAACCTGTGATATAGAAACTATGGCCTGATGAGGGCAGCGACTGCGGAAACGATTCGGTGATCAGGGGTACGCTGGTGTACTTATCCTGAGTAGTTAATGATAAAAATGCCCGCACAGTGCATGGGTAAGAATTGTAACGTAGAATAAACAGCAGCCAGCTTTCCAGCTGGCTGCTTGCTCCCAGAACTAGCTATTTAGACATTGCTGCATCGAGTGGTGCGAGATACCAGAAATCTTCAATATTCAAGGTAGACGGATCACCTTCCAGCTGACCTGCTTTGCTATACCATTCCATATCAGCTTCAGCGGCTTTGCGACCCCCGCCTTCAGCATCGTACAGACCGCCTGCTGCAGCCTCTGTGTAGAAGTTGTCAAGCTCGCCGAGTATTTCTTTCGGGAGCTGGCCGATTGGACCATCAGGATTGGTTTCTCGGCTAATCACTGTTGGATCCTTCGCCATATCACCCCAGGTACTCAGAAGCGCGTCGACAAAAATCTGCACGTCTTTTTCGTTAGATTTTATCCAGTCGAGGTTTGCGAAAAGCGCCTCGTCGCTGGCTTCTACATCAAACATAGGCAGTACGTTGAATTTATCCGCGTGTTTGCGCATAACTTTATTTTTGTTGGATAGATCAATGATGGTTGCGTCGGCCTGGCCTGCGACCAGTGCGACCACACGGTTCGATGAGCCGGGCACGTAAGATCGTTTGCCAAACTTTATATTCATTTTATCTTCGATTACGTTGGCTATAGAGTCTGTTCCGCCGCCCCGGGAGTGCAGTAGAATAGGCTCACCGTTCAGGTCTTCCAGGCTTTCATATTTTTTTATTAGTGACCGGGAAAAACTTTAGTTTCGACAACTGAAAAATAATACGCAGAGGGGCTTTCGAGCGCTGCATGGCAGAGTAGGGTGTTCCGAAGCCTATATCCATCTGACCGCTTAATACGGCTTGTATAGCAAGTTCTTCGTCCGAGAATGCAGTCCATTCGTAGTCGAGCCCATTGGCTTTTGCCCGATCCAGTGCAACGAAAAAAGCAGCCAGCTCGTCGGACGGTGTTTCGGCTAGAGCAATTCGAATTTTCTCTGCGTTGGCAGCTGATGCAGTGATGCCAAGTGCCAATGGTACCGCCAATACGGTACAAACCAGTTTCTTGAATAGTTGCATGTCAATTCTCCAGTGAAATGTCACACTAAGTTAAGTGCTGATGATTCCGGATATTCCGGGTAAAGGGCGCTTTAGGTAAGTACTACTTTCTGTGGGTGTATTTCATCGGGCTACCATTGAGATCAATGTTTGAGAACAATATTGTTGAGTAAAAGCAACAATTCGCTGTGATTGATGAGAAAGGATGATTCAAAATATCGCCTTCTCGTTGTTAGCCGTGCTGCCGGTCAATCGCTTGGCAGTCTGCATGATTAACATCGGGCTAAATATCGCCGAATAAAAGTTTTGAAACCGAGCTCAAATGGTCCCGCATAGCTGCATGAGCAGCCACGGGATCACGCTGCTCTATGGCATTGAGTATGCTATCATGCTCCTGGAAACTCTGATGATTGCGGGGCGATTTCTCGGTCTGTCGTATAACCTGACGCCAGGCAACCGCACGGTGTACCTGATTTAAATGATCAAACAGCGAAAGCAGCAAGATATTGTCGGTTGCCTGTGCTACTGAACGATGAAACGCATCATCATCTGATTCGTAAGCGTCCCAGGTTGTTGCGGCGACAGCCAGGTCGCGTGCATGAATAAACTGCTTTACCATCTCACCAGAGGCGTTGGCAGCGGCTTCGCGCGCGATGGCCGGTTCCAGTGACATGCGAGCACGCATCATCTGCGTCGGTGTAACGTGGTGGCTCAATTCTGCAAGCCCGGGTACATCGGCCGCGTCAACTGATGCGGTGATAAATGTACCCTTGCCCACATGGCGCCATATAGAGCCTTCACGCTCCAGTGCATCGAGGCTTTTACGCAAATTTGTGCGGGTTATCCCTAGAGCATTAATCAATTGGCGCTCGGCAGGAAGACGATCGCCGGGTCCGTAATTTCCAGCGTCAATGAATTCCCGCAGCTGTTGCAATGCTCTGGAATTTCCCGTTGGTTCCGATCGAGCTAGCACTGTTCCTCCTGTGACTGACCGGTTAGCGTCTGATTCTTTGGTCGATCAATATGTGCTCTTGGTTGATCAATGTAAGACGAATGATGCCAGTTTAGTCGTAAGATAAGTTGATTTGTAACTTATTTCAGGGATAAGGCATAATTGATCTGAATTAGTTGTGTTCTCGACGCACGCTGTCTCAAAGGAAATTCTATGTCTACCTATACTATCGAACCGCCTGGAGTAGTGGCCTTGCCCGTAGCGGGAACCGGTGCAATGTTTCCGGTACGCCGGGTGTACTGTATTGGTCGTAATTATGCCGCCCATGCGGTGGAGATGGGGCATGACCCGGATCGGGAGGCACCATTTTTTTTCCAGAAGAATGCAGATAACCTGGATATTTCCGGTGAGTTTCCGTATCCACCGGAATCTTCCGACGTCCATCATGAAATTGAAATGGCAGTTATGCTGAAGTCCGGTGGTAGCAATATCGCACTGGAGCATGCACTTGACCATGTGTACGGCTACGCCCTGTCGCTGGATATGACTCGTCGGGACCTGCAGGGCGAGCAGAAAAAAATGGGGCGTCCCTGGGAGATCGGGAAAGCCTTCGAGCGTTCTGCACCCGTAGGTATTATTCATACCGTTGACGATATCGGGCACCCGGATCAGGGACGGGTTGAATTGAAAATTAATGGTGAGGTAAGACAGGAAGGTGATTTAAACCAGATGATATGGAAAGTTCCCGAGATGATTTCCTACTTGTCTGTCTATTTCACCCTCGCCGCAGGAGATGTGATTTTGTCAGGGACACCAGCGGGTGTCGGACCTGTAAGCAAGGGCGACTCGATGAGAGTTAGTATTGAGGGCCTTGGTTCTATGGAAATTCCGGTTGTCTGAGTAACAACGCTGCTTGAATGTGGTACCCAAAAAGGTCGTTTAGTGTTGAGGCTGGGTAAGTATTAATGCATTGTTCATTGTCGCTGAAAAACCGCGTTATATGA
>MDLA01000069.1 GCA_001730015.1 Chromatiales bacterium (ex Bugula neritina AB1)
CTTCCCTTTCTTTTATATCGTCGCGGAACGTTTTCCCACCCAATATCCCAGCCAAATTTCCTTTGCTGTAAAACTGCGGGAATTCTTGCTCACTTCCCAATGCAACGTAGGCTCGATAACCGGCATAACAGTTTCGCTGTCCTAACATCAGATAGGTCATTTCGCGGGTCAGCCAATCCGGCGCTGTTGCCCGATTTGTGTAGGCCAGATAGCTAGACCAGATAAATGTATCTAGCGCTTTATCCGTTGCGCCTTTAACTTCTGCCGGATTCCGGTGGATGTACCGACCGACCTGTAACAAGTAGGCATCTTCACACCAGGTAGAGTTTGGTTACATAAGAAAATTCTATCATATTGTTCTTTTCGTATTTATTGTATAGTCGCTTGGCAGATTTTCGTAGCTCAAGGTGCTCTTTGGTATCTGGTTTCGGGGTATATGAAGCAGAGTTCATGCGTCCGAGAAAACCCTGAAGATCAAACTTCTGGCTGTAGGTGAAGCTAAATTCCCTGCAGATCTGCGGAAAGAAAAAATCGGCTATTTCTTTGTCAGAAATATTCCGGTGGCTAGACTTCGCGTAGTCCGGAGCGTGTCGGGTCAGAATTTGATCGTAGTCTTCCTGGAATGGGCTGGAGGTGTTTCTGTTGTTCCATATCAGGGCGATGTGCCCGCCGGGTTTCAGAATTCTCTTGAATTCCTTTTTAGCCTCGAATGGATCAAACCAGTGAAAGGCTTGTGCAACCGTTACCAGATCGACTGAATTGTCTGCTAGTGTGGTCTTACTCGATTCACCTGCCACGCTCCTGAAGTTATTATCTATCTTAAACAGTGTTTCAGCTGCTTCTCTCATCTCTTTGTTTGGTTCTACAGCATACACACAGAATTCATCAGGGAGGAACAACTCCGAAAGCTTCCCGGTTCCTGAGCCGATATCAGCGATGCACGATCCCTTGGAGAGATTGCACTCAGTTTTTAGAGTTTCTATAAGGTTGGCGGGGTACGATGGGCGATATTTAACGTAATTCGAAACACGGTCCGAGAATCTTTGTGTAGATTTCAAAATATTCCCCTTGTTGCTTGAGCATGATATACAAGATAAAAGAGTGATAATCAAGTGAATTCAAACACACCAGGTTTGGTCGGTTAGGCTTTGATTCAATTTCTCAAGAAAGTCACACTCATTTAGTCACTATTCGCTAGAATGAGGGAATCATTCGATTCTAGATAGTTAGGGTATTCAAAAACAGGTATGAGCCGGATCAACTCGAGACAGACGCGCGTTTTTGTTTCTTATTCACGTAGCGATGCGGCGTCTGTTGGGGAGCTATTGCAGGCTTTACAGTTGGCCGGCTAGGATACACTGTTCGACCGTGAAGATATACTTGGCGGGGAAGCCTGGCGTAACCTCCTCGCCGCTATGATCGAAGAGTGCGATGTTTTCTGCTCGATTGTCACTGATCGCTGGTGTAGTTCTGAAATGTGCATCTGGGAAGCTGAAACCGCGCGGAACCTGGGTAAGCGTGTTTTGCCATTGCAATTGGAACAAACCTCGATTGCACCTCCGGCCTGGATCTCTGCATTAAATTAGGTGCGATTTGATGATCGTGCAATTGATATCAGCAGTTATCAACTGCTAGTCGATTCGTTAGAAACTGACGTTGAGTGGTATCGCGCGTCATCGGAACTATTGATGAGAGCCCAGAGTTGGCGGGAGGGCGCTGAATCAATCGTATTGCGGGGTGATGAGATCACCGATGTACAGAAACTGATCGGCAATCGGCCTCCAGGTGCACCGGAGCTGACTGGTCTGCAACTGGATTTTCTTGTGGCTAGCGAGGAGGCGGAGCAATTACGCCTAAGCGTTGTTGAACAAAGGCATGTCAGGGAGAGACGAACATTCCGTGGTATCTGGGCAGGAATTGCGGTAGTGATTATATTGCTCGCTGCCAGTGCATTGTGGTTATTTACTCTATACAACGACTTGGATTTTGCACGACTCAAGCTGGATGAAGGTTTAAACTTAAAGGTAGCGAATACCCGGCGTGAGGTAGTGGCTGATGCCGCATGGCTGCAGATTGTTACCAGGCACAAGCTTGCGCTCGGAATAATTCGTACCGGCAGATCGAGTGCGGGTCCCAGTGCAGCGGCTGCCGGGTTCCTGATCAACGGCGGTGCGCTAAATAAACGGTGGAAAGATAAAACAGTGCTTGTAACAGCGGCACATTTTGTGAGGTCTGATAATATCAAGCCGACCCAGGAAGATTTGAGAAGTCTTCAAATCTCGGTGATCTTCCCGGCGCATTCGAACTCTGCGGCGCCGGTTAAGCTTGCCAGCTTATTGCACTGGTCGCCCTACAGTAAGGCAGATGCGCTAATATTTGAAATGGATGATGCATTGCATAAATACGCGATGCAGGCGGATCAGATTCAATCGGTGAAGGCAGAGTATCCCGAATTGGGTGGCGGCGTTGGAGTGCTACAGTGGAATATAAATGACGGTTTCACTCTAGGTGTCAGTCATCGTCTCGAAGAGGATCCCATTAAAAATAGCCGCTACTCATTATTCTATGCCAATGTAACAGGGCCGGGCTCAAGTGGATCACCTGTTTTTGATATGGATACCGGAAAATTAACCTGTCTGCATCAAATTGGGTCGTCGTCTTCCGCTCAACCGGAAAAAGCGTTTGGAGGTTGTACGTCTTTTTCAAAAATCAAGGCGAGTATTGGACAGTAAGCTGTTGAATGCGTGAGTTGTTGATGATGTTTCACTAATATATGGTGGAAAGTCATGTGAACTGGTATCTATCACGCGCGAAGGCTATGGTTGTACGACTACAGTATTTTCGTCTACAACATTATTCATCAGCTCCAAACGGTATGTGAGGGTGGCATGTGTGCCGTTTTCAAGAACGGGATTCCCTGGGTTAGTGATACTAATGGGTTGATTATTCGTGACTGCATAGGGTGTGTACACGTGATGTGGCGATGTGAATATCTGCTCTCCAGGGTTGTGGGTTTGAACGAATTCTATGTCTTCGGCCGAAGGTTGAACACGCATCTGGTGACCTGCAACTAATTCATCAATCGCAACGGCAAGCCGGGTATGTCCAAGCAGTTCATCGGGCACTTCCGAGTTCGGTGTGCCGTCTGCTAATGCAGCTGCAATTAATTCTAGCTGCTCATGGAAAAACGCATCCAGTTGTCCCTGCTTCCAGGTTAACCAGGCAGCAACCAGTGCTTGTCTTGTTGCCTCGTTACCAAGTAAGTCTGCAATGTATTCCGTCTTACCGATGGTTTTGAGGGTACCTGGCGGTGCCAGATTATACTGAAATGACCACTCTGGAATTCCTTGCTGATTATCAATAAGGCGCATCCCGGGAAACGGGTGCGTATGTGCAAGGCAAGCCAATGCATTATTCTGTGCATGTGTCCAATCTACAAAAGCGAGCCCAGCCTGGTTCTGTGCCAGGGTCCCGGGAATTAGGTAGTGACGCTGTACATTAATTGCCGGCCAACCGGCCAACCCCCACTCGCGGTCCATCCAGCTTCCTTGCTCTATAATCGCCTGAGGGTCAAAATTAATTCCAGCGAAAGGGTTTGTATGTCCGTTTATGATATTGCGTAATACGGTCCAACCGTTGATCTGAGCGGGTAGTAATATTGCGTCTTGAACTATTGGTGGCGGAATTGGGGGATCAGGTGGTGGATCGGCAGGTGGAGGCCCAAGGGCGGCGTCCAGCGCGGCATCAATCTGGGCCCCCAGGGGAGCGTTCAAGGCCGCTGCCAGAGGATTTAGCAGTGCTTGCATCAGGTATTTTGCTCGATAGGTCACAGTACACCCGGGGTAGGCGATCAATTTCTATGCGATCGAAGCCCCGGTTTCTTTTTCTATCAGTCTTAGGGATTTGGTATCGAGAACCTGCATCCACTCCGGGCTTTCTTTCCAGTGAAATTCCAATCGCTCACTTCCAATGTCGGATTCAACTATATCTGCGGCAATGAGTCCGGCAAACGTTAGTTGCCAGCGTCCGCGGGGTAACGCGCTGGATAACATTACTGTTAGCGTAAGCCTGTCATCGGATACGATCACATTCTTGATGGCAGGCTCTGCAATGGTATAGCTCGTTGCTGGCATACGGCGATAGCTATCCGCTTTGGCCCGTGTCAATTCTGCTTCGGCCTGACGCTGCGTTATGTCCGCATCTTTGACCCCCAGTTCACGCAACCGCATTTCCTCCGAATAGGCTTCCGTTGCCGGCTGCATGCCGACTAGCGCATCGAGATACAGTGCGCCCGATGGTACGACTAGTCGGTGTGGGTCCACGGGTTCGTTCTGTTCAGTCAGGCGCACCAGGATTTCTGCAACCAGTTTGAGCTCCTTCAGATACTGTTCTTCAGACCAGTTTGCATTGCCCAGCGAATTAAACGCATCGAGAATCGCTTGTGGAATTTTGTCACCGAACCCTAGTGTTTTAGAAGAATCTTCGTGGGAGTTCCAGTTGTCCAGCGTTTGCTTGTCTAAACCGGCATGATCGAAATTTATATACTCCTTTGTCAGCGTGCGAAACAGTGCACGTAAAGCGACCAGTTTAATATTGATCGGGTCAATACCAAGTGGTCCCCAGAATTGTTTGTCTGCGGCTAATACAGTGAGGCAATCTGAAAGATTCGATAAATCAAAAGTGAATGGAATACGTATGCCGGAGCCGGCTACTATCTCGGTACTGGGTACAACGATCAAACGTAGCTTTTCGAGAAAAACTCCTCCGTGGAATACATTGTTGAGTTGGTAGAAAAGCAGGTTGAGGGTTCGTCCCTGATTGATGTTGGTAATTTCGCCTACACTTGATTCGGAGGTTTCTACAACCGAGCGACTGGTGCTGCTGGAGCTGACTTCCTGACGCTGGTTACGCGCCATGTTGCGGGCGGCTTTACTGGCAATTTTACCCACTTTTTCGGCAAACTGCTTCGACGACATCGCGTTCGAGCCGCCCGCTTCGCCGCTTGCACTAAACCCGCCGTAGCTGCCGCCCGCTTTGGCGTTCCAGTGATCAGAGCTTGTTTGCTCACCCTCATTACGAGCAGTTTTCTCTATAGAACTTTCAAGATCCTCACCGCGGGACTCGGTAACATCGAGTACAGAGTTTATTGACTCAACAACCTCGGTCTCGCGCCGGATGCTTCGGGATACGTTGACTGTTCGCGTTTCACCCGGAGCCAGGTTGAGGCTGTGAGTAAGCTGACCCAGCTCGGTTCCCTGCCACTGGCTGCGATAGGATAAATGTTCCTCGATCATGAACTGAGGCTGACCTATTGGCGCCATCCCCGCAATGGGCCGACGAATAACCAGATATTTACTTTTTACAATTCCACTTACCAGTCGCTGCTGATAGGCAGGAATAAACAAGACGGTATTTAAGCGAAAGATTTCATTGCGGTGGCATTGCGCCATAACGTCTTCGAGCCGTTCGCCCTGATCGGTAACGTAACCGGTATCGGTCATATCGAAGACAAAGCAACGTGTGCCGGCTTCGGCCTGAATTTCAGCCAGTTTTTTCATCCAGGGTTCGGAGTCGACTTCGACCTTTTCATAGTCGACATACTCCCTGGACATAGCCATTGGTCGCTGCACCGTTCGATGTATCGAGCGTTTTTCTTTGTAGTAAAACGGCCAGAACCCTACGGTTACCTCTATCTGATCGCGTTTTGGTACGGCAACGGTTTCAGTCCATTGTGCGCGATTTATAAATGTTCGGTAGAGCCGGCCTTTCTCCAGTGTTACTTTAGATTCCGTGCTCTCTGCTACCGGTTGATATTCCTCGTCGATTATTGCCAGATGGAACCCGAGTTTGCGGGCCCGTTGCTGCAGGATTTCCTTGTCGCGCTCGATGTCTGCGTGGCGCATTTTTAACCGGCGGTAAGTTTGCAATGCCTCTTCTATCTGTTCTGCTCCTGCTGACAGTGCATCAATTGAATCGGGGATTTGATCGGCCTTATCACTGAGCGTTCTAGAGAACTCACCATATAAATCAAGTTCGCGGAACTCCTCGATTATAGCCTGAGGCCCCAGATCAATTTCTTCTGCTGCGGGAAAAGGTGAGTTGTTTTCGTCGTTGGAAACTAGCTCCAGTCTCTCAATTCTTTGCCAGGAGAGTGCATAGGTTTCGCCGCTGGAAAAATCCAGTGAAGCACCGTTGTAAGGCACGCACCAATAATAGCGCTCTCCATGACCGTGTCTGATGACGAGCGCTCCCTTTTCCAGCTTTTCAACGGCGCCCGGACCTGCCATTCGGTGAAAAGACGTTTCCGGGGTGTCGCCGGAAATTAAGAAAATAGTTTCAAGCGGTGGCAGTGTATGTGGCTTGAAGCCCCAGGATGTTTCAACTGTCTTGCGCATTTGTGGCAGATCTTTGAAAACATCTTCGCTACGCACTATCCCTTCCGGGGCAGGTTCGCTCTCTCTTGCCGGTGCGGCTGTGTGGCTGGCAGGCGGCGGCTCATCTGGCAAAGCAATGGGGGGCGTAATGAGCTTCCTGAATACCAGCTCCTCAGTACTGACAGAACCATTTTCCGCCGAAGCTTTACTCTGGCGGGGGGTGATTTGCTGAGCACTGTAAACCCGGTGTAATTCCGTTACCTGACTCGCCCAGGTGTTTTCGTATGAAGCGGCATCGGTATTGAAGTCAACGCTGGCGTCTGCTCCTGCCATTACTCGATAATACTCATCATTATCTCGATTGTGGATTATCCAGGTGCCATCGGTGACAGATTGCGGTCCACCCGCAATCTCCCCGGTGCCATTGTTGGAATAGAGGAAAAAATAGAAGGGGCGCTCCTGCGTCACCTGGAATACAACATCAGAGAGCCGTGGTATCGAAAAAGGTACAAAGCCCCACGATGCTTCAAACTCAAGTCGAAGCTGTTCGCTGGGTGAAGCGGGCGGGTTGGATTCCCGGGCCAGTGACATCCAGTCGAATTCAACCAGTCTGGTGCGCGAGAAACTTAATAGTACCGGGGATCGCTCGCGATCAGCGGTATCTTCAAATCTCTCAGCCGGATCCCGGATTCGAAGGTACGGCTTGAGGTTTTGCAGATTCTCTGAGTCGAAGTAGCTGCGCTGATACCCTTGTGTAAACTTGCGTTCCATGCCGCGAGACTCTCCTTATTCTTACTGTCCGACTTAGTCGCTTCGAGGGAGCGGAATACACCCATGATAATATTCAAATCCGGCGCAATTTTCCAGATTCGCCGAATAGATACATGAATGGTATTTTTATAGTAAGTGAAGAGCAAACGCGCTGTACAGTGTCTTTGCGATAACGATATGAAGACCGCTTGTGGGGCTAATGATTGAGGGCAAGGGCGGGGGCAAGGGGCGGAGAGTTGGGTGTATGATTGTTAATGTGGCATCCCGGTTACCAGCAATAGCACGCACAACCTTGATATTGACACTGGCAACATTAGTGATTGCCTGTAGATCCGCCGACCACGGCCCCGGCCTGGGTCACAACGGAAAATCGCCTCCGTTAAGCAGTATAGAAAAGCACAAGCTTCCACCGTTAAACAGCGACTTCGACCAGCAAACCAAAGCCATCCGTACTTTCCTAAGCAGTCACTCCATGCGTCAGCGGACGGCACAAGACATAGAATTAAATCTGCCGTTTGAGATAAATGCCAATCCGGATGTGCCATACCGTGGTCGATTTTTGCTGTTCCACGGTCTGAACGACTCCCCCTATGTGTGGCGGGATTTCGCTCGGGAACTGGCAGCCCGTGGCTTCGACGCCCGTGCCGTATTGTTCGAAGGCCACGGCTCAACGCCAGAGGCAATGCTGAACGTATCTTACCGGGATTGGTTAACTACCGCCCGGGAACATCTCGATCTGTGGCGTGAAGATGATATACCACTTTATCTCGGTGGGTTCTCCATGGGGGCAGTAATCGCCACATTGCTCGCGTTGGAACAAGCAGATATTGCCGGATTGCTGCTGGTATCCCCTGCATACCACAGCCGCCTCAATCACTATCTGCGCTGGTCTGGCATCTACGCCAGGTTCAAGCCCTGGGTATTCGGCGGGATGATCCTTGAAGATAATCCGATCAAATATAATTCAATACCAGTAAATTCCGGCTGGCAATATTATCAGCTGACAAAAAAATTGAAGCGACGCTGGCGGAAAAACAAAATAACCATTCCAACCCTGATGGTAAATACCCGTTACGACTCCGTCGTCGACAGTGATTATGTAGAGCGCGTGTTTAACAAGAGATTTGTGCACCCGTCTCGCCGGCTGATTACCTACCACGAGGCTCCGCTGCCAGATTCAGGCGAGTTTCAGCAATATCGCGATATCGCCAATCCCGGCGCCCGGATTATAAATCAGTCTCATCTTGGGGTTATGTATCGGCCTGAAAACCCGTTGTTCGGGGAAAATGGCCGGGTGCTGGTATGCAATGGAAATGAATACCCCGTTTTTATTGCTTGTATGCGTGCGCGTAATCACTGGTTTGGTGCACAACATACGGAGTCCCCTGATGGAACACCGGTTGCGCGTACTACTTATAATCCTGATTTTGAGGGGGTAGTTGGTGATGTTGAGGGGGTTTTAAAAATCAATAAAGAATACCCTTAGCCACGTCCATTATTTATGATTTTCTCGCTGGAACAAGAAACTTGGGAGTTAAAATAATCAGTGAATTATTTAGGTGCATTGCCCGCAACCAACGACTACGATTTTGCCTTCCATACGATAAGTTGGAATGCCTTGCTTGACAGAATAAATCCTGTCTGTGAGCAAGATTCATGAGTTTTTAAGCGATGGTTTGCAATTTTCGACACTATGGAATGTACTAAAACTAATGATCAGCGCTGGTCGATAAACACCGGTATTGATGATGCGCTACGCGGAGGAAAAAAGATGGCAACCGCTACCAATACACTCGGATTGCCGCAACCTTGCCGTGTACATACCCCGTCCGTTGAGGACTTCGCGCGTCAAAAATTATCGAGACCCCCGATTTTATACGATCCTAAGAAAGCGTTTTATATCTTTTGCTGTACAAATTGAAGGATTCTAAGGATGGATGTCCGTTTAACTGTGCAACTGTGAAAGATACCTCCCCGATTGCCGGGTTTTGAAATTGAGTTGACTTATCAGCAGAAATGGTTCTCCGGATGATAAACGTTAAACCAACAACGGGTTAACGGTGGAATAACGGTAGTTATCTATCATTAAGTCATGGTTTTGTCGAGGGAGCTTCACTGATGACAAGTGCTATAAATGATAAACTGGATAGACAGCAAGTTTTATCTAACGTGTACAGCGTTATTAACAATATGCCAAATGAATGTTTGACACAGATTTTAGTGTATGTTCAAGAAATCGAGGGCAACTCTGGGATAGGATTTCCAGACTGCCCGTTAAGCTGTCGAGAAAAGGAAGTTCTTACACTAATTGCTAATGGTTACAGCCGTAAGCAGGTTGGCGACAGTTTGGGGATAAGTTCGAATACAGCCGCTCGACATATTTCCACTATCTACTCAAAGCTTGATGTGTCTTCAATTGCAGAGGCGACGCGATATGCGATACGTAGCGGGTTGGCATAAAGCAATCGTAGTTTAATAAATAGCATGCTCCCCACTGAGGACAGTTACCCAGAAGACTGGCTCTTTCAATGGTCGCAGATGGTGCGCAGGTGATTGATCGCATTTTGAACGCATCAAGGGTAACGATAGATTGGTGTTGGACTGCTGATACAGTATGTGGTAGAACTGCTCTATATAGGTGATTGCGAAGGTGTGTAGCTTTTGGTAAGAGGTTGCACAGTTTTCTGAGCGGGTTTCGCTAGGAAAACCTAAAATTAGTTACTTCGTAGTTGGGGGGAGTCGGTCTTGGTCATTCTGTGGGCAGGTATTTGTACTGCTTAGAGAATCAAGTGGTCTGTGGTGGGTCGAAAACTTGTTGCAAGTTCAGTTGCTCGGTGAATTTGGTGCGCAAATTGGCGGACAACCTGTAGTTTTAAGTTTGCAGGCTTCGCGACATGTGCTCGTTTGCCTCTGTTTATCCAGAAAGGGGCAGGTCGACAGAGAACAAATTGCAACCTCACTGTGGCCAAATACCGACTCCCAAAAAGCGAAATCCAATCTTCGGCAGGCATTGTTTCGATTACGACGGGAGCTGGAAAAGTTTCAGCACGATCATATTCTACAAACAAAACGAAACACAATTTCTTTGGATCAGGGATTTTTGGAGCTTGATACCGACGTCGTGATACAGAAGATTCTTTCTGGTGAAGAGGTGCCGTTACATACCGAAATCACCGAGCTCGAAGAATCTTTTCTTGTCGGTCTTGAACTTGAAAACGAGGCCCTTGTTGATTGGGTGAGATTTGTCAGAGCCGATTTTAGTGCGCGCTTGCACACGGCGTTAAGAGAGCTTTTGGGCTCCGAAAAGTCAAATGGTTCAAGGCTAGAGGCGGCCCAGTGTCTACTGGAGTTCGATCCAGCGGATGAAGAAGCCTGCCGGTATGCCATGCAGCGGTATTTTGACTTAGGTGAAAGTGCTAAAGCGTTACGATGCTATTCAGGTCTTTGGGTGGCGCTTGCCAATGAGTTCGATGTAGAGCCTTCAGAAAAAACGCAAGAGATTGCCGTTCAAATTAAAACCAACGCCTCAGTTGATGAGTTCGAAACTAGTCCAGACCCTCTATTGGATGAGGTAACTCAAATATCTACCGCTGAAACTACTGACGAGCGGATTCCACTTAGAGGTATTGAGGTAGATAGTTTAATCACAGGGGATTCTTCCCGAGTTTATCTATTCTGGTACTTTTCTCAAGGGTCACAAGACCTCGGAATTGAATCGGGTGATTCTTTTGATACAGCCCGTTATGCGATAGAGGAAGTGGTTGGCGATTTTACAGTCAGCCGAATTAAGAGCTTTTCGAAAGATGAGTACTTCCTTGAATTTGAATCTGGGATAAGGGCTCTGGAATGTGCCTTCGCTATTTTGCGTGTTCAGCCTCAAATTTACATCGCAGGGAAATCCCGTTCTGCTTCCCCAAAAATGTCGATAGTCGGGCACATTGGTTCTGCAGAGAATTCGTTGGTTATTGCAATCAGGCTCGCGGCGTGGTCGACCGGCTCTGATATCGTAGTAACAACAACTGTCAGGGACCAAATTACCGCTTCTGTTGATGCGAGAGTTGTGGATCTTGGTGAGTTAAGCATTGCAGATTACAACAACGGTGTACGAGCTTTCAGACTTCGCGAGAATTGCGCTCCAATTAATCTCGATCTTAATGAAGTGCTACTTAGAACAGTCGCGCGGTTAGCTATTATTCCGCTTGAGGCACGGTGTATTGTAGTTGACCACGACCGACTCATTGGTGAAATTGTTGCAGATGAGTTGATCCATCTGGCGTCCATTGATGGCCGCTTCGACGTAATATCAAGGCAGTCGACAAAGGCCTTTTGCGGTCGTGATTCTAGTGTTTTATTGGCCGGATCAATACTGGATTGCGATTTTGTTGTGGGGGGACACTTTTCCATCATCGGTAACGATCTCCAGGTGCACGTAGAGCTTTCTGAGGGGAATGCTGGTGTCGTAATCTTCTCCGAGCGGTATGGTATCAAGGGCTATCGTCAGTCGCTGGAGCGCGTAACAAAGTGCGGGGAAATCCTGGCTGATCTGTATGCAGCCGTTGGAAAATATTCAGTAAAGCAATTGCGAGCAAAAGCTCCTGTTAATCTTGAGTCGCATAAGTTGTTGGCTGCCGCGGCAAATATGATGAATCGGTTTGGCAGCAGGGATTTCTTTTTAGCACGCAAAGCACTAGAGGTTGTGATTATTCGAAACCCTCATTGGGCGCCAGCTCATGCAATGCTGGCTGAGTGGCGTGTAATGAGAGCGCAGCAGGGGTGGATGGTCGATCGCACTAGAGAAGGTATGCTGGCGGGAGACGCAGCGGCAAGAGCCCTAGATTGTGATCCCGAATGCTCAGCGGCTCATGTCGCTGATGGGGTAGTGCAACTACATTTTTTTCAACGAATTGATATTGCCCAAAAGAGGTATGATTCGGCAATTGTACTTGACAATAACAACTGTTTAGCATGGTTCAGTCGATCCGTACTCTTATCTTTTAGCCAACGCGGAGAACTAGCGGTAAGTGATGCGATGCGTGCAATTAAGCTTTCTCCTGTGGACCCGTCCTCCTACTTGTATCAATCAGCGATTGCGAGTGCTTATCTAGCGAAAAACGATGCTGTGACGGCCCTTGAGTGGGTGGAAAGGTCCTTACTTTTGAATAGGTTACATGGATCTAGTCTCCGTATGAGAGTGATTGCCAATTGGCGTCTAGGAAAGGAGAATAATGCAAAAAAATACACTCGGGAGTTGCTCGAATTGTATCCGGATTTTTCAATAACTAAATACAAGCAATATGCTCCGGTATCGGAAAGCAAGTTATTGAGGGACAACGTAACAATTTTAAAGTTGGCTGGGGTACCTGATTAGTTTCCAAATGAATGTAGTACATATGGGTTATATAATTTTACACTTAGAAGGGTAATCATTAGTAAGTAAACTGATCATCACGTGGAGGAAGTCTGATGGCAACAAGTAGAGCGCAGCGAGCGCAACGCGCACAGAGGGCGCAGCGAGCACAACGCGCACAGAGGGCGCAAACCGGGAGCGGTGCACTATTGGTCGATGATGTTTCGGCTGGTAGTCTGATAACAAACAGAGATGGCATTGTAGGAAGCTGGGTACCGCCGGACACTGGAAATCTGCCAAATTCGCTTGGTTCTGAGATTGTTGCTAATCTCAAATTGCTCAGCCAAGAAGTTCGATCTGACATTTTCGATTTTGATCTGTATTCGAAGCTCGATTTTGACTTTTACCCCGGAGTAGAGGGAACAGAAAGCAGTCCGCCATCAGCAAGTCTCTATCATATAGAGCGAAACGCCTCGGGATTGACGCGACCAACAACCGCTAGCTACTCTGAAATTGTTCGGATGGAACGACCTTCACAAGAGTTGTTTCAAAAGCAGCTACGGTTCTTAAACGGGTATGCTGCCTTGCGGCTGGATAGAGAGGAAGAGATTGTAGATCAATTGGATGGACCTGTGCCGTTTATGTCCTCCATTCTTTTTATGAGACCGGATCGCACCAGGTACACGCTGGAGATGCTGGATGTGGTTTTAGGGCTTTGTGCGTATGTCGAGACCCGATTCAAATATGCTTTAGCCTGTAAAAGACCGATGGAATACAGTGCACAGGTGCAGCCTATGATCCTTACACCTGACCACGGAACGCTGCCTTCCGGCCATGCAACCGAAGCGTTTGCCGTTGCACGGGTACTGGAGTTGTTGTGTAAGAGCAACTCGACCAAACCTTATGCACATGAAGGGTACCGGACGCAACTGTATCGTCAGGCATCAAGAATCGCGATAAACAGAACAGTTGCTGGCGTACATTTTCCTGTAGATAGTATTGCAGGTTGTGTTCTCGGTCTGGCCTTAGCGGACTACTTTGTTAGCCGCTCAATGCAATCAGCAGACAAACTTACAACGGTTTGGTTCAAAGGCAGGTCGAGTGTGGGCTCTTTGGCTGATTCTGATTTTGTCGTTTCAGATTATATCGATGTTGCTCGCACGGGCTCTATTATAGATAAAGAGGAATGGATTGGATTTCTCTCGGCCGTAACACCGGCTGTACCATCAAATCCGACACCTTTGTCATGGCTTTGGTCTAAAGCCAGTCAAGAATGGTTAGATCCAACGAGCAAGCGAATATGAAGTATCAGTGGGAGCAAGTTACAAAACCAGAGGGTTATGACATCTTTCCTGGCATGGATCCGGCTGCCAATTGGTTTATTCTCGGTCCTGGAAGCTCTGCGTTTTTTCAATATGTACAGGAAGAACAGCTACAACCAATTGAAGACGCCGGGGAACCAAAAAACCAAAAATCCCTGTTTCCCTCGAGGTATGGAAACATATCAGTGCCGGTGGCTTTCGATATACCAGAAGATGCCGTGAATGATGATTCTGTAGTTAGATTTTTCGAGGCGCTAGAGGTTGATCCGTTAAGGCTATCGTCTGGATTTTTTTTTACAACTCCACACATGTTGGATAACTTGTTTAATAACAACGGTCAGTTGTTGGCGAACCCTGAATTCATGCGGTCTTTTGCAAATAGTAGAGCGTCGTTTAAGTTATTCGCACCTATTAATGGTAATACTGTAAAAGATACAATCTTCAGTGATGGACCACAACCAGTCACACCCGGAGAGTGGAGAAACGAAACGGTTATAATGGCAGTAATTGACGATGGATTGGGATTTGCCAATAACTCTTTCCGAGATAAAAAGAGCAAATCGAGATTTCAGTATCTTTGGTGGCAAGACACGGATGCTACTCCCAGTGCTGGTGTCCCATTCGGAGTAGAAAAAGGGAAAAAGGAAATCGATGATCTTCTAGAGGATGAACCGAGCGATGCAGACGTCTATAGGAAGTTTGGCACCATGGACTTTAAGCGAGACAGGCGATCGACAGTTGCGCTTGGACTGACGCATGGAACGCATGTGCTGGATATTGCAGCAGGTTATGACCCGGATGATGATAGACAAGACCGACCCATAATAGGCGTGCAGCTGTGGCAGGAAGCCGTGGAACGAGGAACAGGTGCTGAGCTAGAGTTATACATTCTTGCGGCAGTTGAGTACATTTTAAAACGGGCTGTACAGATTTCTGATAGTGTCGGAGAAAAGCTCCCTGTAGTTATTAATTTGAGTTTTGGATTTAATCTGGGCCCTCACGATGGCACTTCCTTATTTGAAAAAAATCTATCGAAACTAATACAGAGTCATAATGAAAATGAAGGTGGTGCTTCTATTGTGATTTCCTCAGGAAACAATCATCTGACACGCACCCATTCGGAAGTTACTTTCGATTCAAGACAGCCAGTACATCCCAGCCAGTTAGAATGGCAGGTGCTGCCGGAGGATCGCACGAGTACGGCTATGGAGATATGGCTGCCTTACGATAGTAAGGTGGAGGATGAAAATACTGATTTTTTGCCAGACCAGCCTCGATTTACCGATGATCGATTTCAATTTACGTTAACGACTCCCACGGGGTTAAAGTCAGAGCCCATACTGTGTCAGCACGGTGCGGGAGCTAGATTGAATACTATTATTGGATCCGACTCCCACCAGATAGCCGAAATAAAGTATTGCTTTGTTTCGGGACATACAGGCCGGGGTATGGTTAGAATCACACTAACGCCAACCGCCAAATTGGCAGCAGAAAATGGCCCCTGGGCCAACACGGAAGTGTCTCCTTCTGGTGTATGGACTATAACTCTTACGCGGAGGGCATTCAACAAGGATGAAATTGCACAGGGTACCGTTGAAAAGATCGATGCCTGGATTGTAAGTGACGATCAGGTGTACGGATATCCATTGTTAGGACAACAGTCGTATTTTGTGAACGACTTGTATGATGACTATGATACCCAAGGTAGAGAGATAGTGGAGGATTCGGGTGGCAGCAGTCCTGTACGTAGAAAGTCATTGATCAATGCTGCGGCGACAGGTGAAAATGTAAATGTTGCTGGTTCTTATTATGAGCGTGAACTGGAGCAAACTGAGTATTCAGCCGGTGGACCCAAAGTCGGTGCTAAGGCTGAAACAGTAAATCCCTCCTACAACAGAAAACCTGATTTATTAGCAGCGAGTGAAGGATCCCGTATCCATTATGGTGTATTGGCAGCGGGAAGTATGAGTGGCTCTGTGAGACCGATGGGAGGGACTAGTGTAGCTGCTCCTATGTTTGCGCGCCGGTTAGCGGACGAGTTGGCGAAGCCTGGTTGCACGAGTCTCGCTGCGACGGTTAATGTAATCGAAGGTCTTGATTCCTCTTCTTCTTTAACCGACGAACGCGGGGGGTTTGGTTTGCTTAAGCCGTTTCATCGAGTCAAGGAAAAACGATTTATTACCGACTCATCGGCATAAATGGTAATGTCATAAGATGAGATGATGCGACAGTTTCCTGCGTTAAAGTTCGCTACACCTGAGTCGATTCGTTTCTATCCGTCGAGCGAGGAGATCATAAGTTTTAGACGTTCATTAATTGTTGGGCGTCACTCATTATGATCGAGAGACAGACTTTTACATCTGAAATAGAAGGGTATTCGGTAAAACCGATCATTAGTTCTGTGCGTAAGTATTGAAGGTTTCTGGCGTTGGAACGTATTGGTTGAATGTATTTTAGTCCATTGGTTTGACCGGCCATAGAATGAGTCTGCTTGTATCTGCGGATAAAATGATCTAGCCAAGTCATTGTCTATTCGAAAAATTCTCTCACAATATCAAGGCACATTTGATGCTCACAGAGAGAAATGCATGATAGCTGAAGAATTGATAAATAACCTGAACGGACAGCGACAGGTTGGCTACGCGCAAACAGGTGATCCCGAGTTAGGGCTGCTTAGATATCTTCCTGGTACGTGGCAAAACAGTGATCGTTTTGCGGATAGGGGGTGGAATATGATCGCCCTGCCGTTTAGCGATACTAGTGTCGCAATTGGGGATCCACGTGATTACCGGGTACTTGCAAATCAGTACAACGAAACACTGTTGCTGAAAGAGGCAGACAAAGGAGTGCCAAAACGTGGAGTAATACGTGATATCGATGCGAACCTGGAACAGACAATAATCGCTCTGGACTATGAACAGATTATAAGGCGAAGTTGTTCGGCGGATAAACCTAAAAGTGGCAAAGCCAAGGAGCGCGAGCAAGTCGCCATTCATCATGAACCGGGTCTATGGCTGCATATTCTTGATCACCACCAATCAGGTGTAAATATAGCGAGGCTGGGAACCGTCTCACACGGGAACTCATTACTAGCGCTCGGAACAGCCGAAGAATTCGGTGAGAATCCCGATATTGTTATACCTGAGACTAATCTGTTTCCGTTTTCAACTGCTACCCAGGTTCCGTTGGATCAAGATCCGCTTGATCGTTACCTTGAGCCCTGCAGCGGGTTCGTTGCATCTGATAATACTTTTTTTCCTGACGAGTTGGAATTAAGGAATCTGCATGGCTTGCTTCAGTCTAGTACACCCGGCAACATCAAAGGAGGTGTTAAGTATAGCGTGAGTACTGCTGTCTCAACCGGGGATATTGTCAACATACCGTTCATTGTTGATCAAGCGGTCGCTGTGCAAATGGACGCCACTTTCTGGATCTACGAGCTGGAAGAAACTGACGTTCATAACCAAGCTGTGATGGTAATGCAATATTTGCAAGTTGTGATGCTGGATTTTTCCGATAGGTTTAATGGAAATGGCAAGATCAGGTGGCCGCATGTGAGCTTGAACACCTTGGTGAGAACCTCCTCGTCTGCAAGTGAGAGACAGGAAGTGATGCGCTCGACTATACAGAGTAAAGTATAGGTTAGCGTTTAGAAGTCTCTGACGTGTGTCTTGCTGTCGATTCTTATTCCAATCATGGAGTGAGGTATGGCACGGCTTGCCAGCGAACCTCAGCTGGCACCTGGATACTAATCCCTCGAAATACAGAATTCTTGATCTGGCCGAATATCGGCTCAGTGGGGTGTAGCTACAATTTGAATTTTAGTGCAATTGCCAGTATTCTTTAGTTTTTTTTGAGGGGTTAAAAGCTGGAAATACGTTGTTGCCAGTGATTTTAAAATATATATTTGAATAGCATTCAAGTTAACCCCCAGGTTGCATTAAAACCGATTGAAATTCGATGATCGAGCTATGCAGGAGG
>MDLA01000070.1 GCA_001730015.1 Chromatiales bacterium (ex Bugula neritina AB1)
TAACTAGTGCCCGTCCATAAACCAGCGCTACTGCGGATCCCTCAGGACACGCGATCTTTCACCGACCACATGTAGTTATTTAGAATGACTAAACGGCCACATGTGGTTGGCGAAATCTCACGCACCTGAGTGACCCTCGCTACGCCCCGGTTTATGGACGGGCACTAACCAGAGCCTGCGGGTTACTCAGCTGGCAAGTTTCAGTGTCTGACTCTGGTGGGTAGTTGCCCATTCAGCGAAATTCTCTGCGGGCATCGGGCGGCTGATCAGATATCCCTGTATTTCGTCACACTGTTTTTTCTGCAGGAACTCCAGCTGATCAGTAGTCTCTACGCCTTCAGCTACGACAGTCAGGCTGAGGTTGTGAGCCAGAGAGATCATTGATGTAACAATGGCAGCATCACCCGGATCTGTGGTCAGGTCTCTGACGAAAGACTGATCAATTTTAAGCTTATCCACGGGCAGTCGCTTCAAATAACTCAGCGAGGAAAACCCGGTACCGAAGTCATCGATCGATACATGAAGCCCGAGCTCCTGCAATGCCTGCAGTATGACAATGCCTTCTTCTACGTTTTGCATTAGCAGACTTTCTGTCAGCTCGATCTCCAGGTATTCAGGATTCAGTCCGGTAGCTTCAAGAGTAGCTTTGATCACTGCAGCCATATCGGTGCGTACCAGCTGAATCGCCGAGCAATTGACCGCCATAACAAAAGGTTCCATGCCGGCGTTGAGCCACTCTGCCATCTGCTGGCAGGCGGTTCGCAAGACCCATTCACCCAGCGGAACGATCAGCCCGGTTTCCTCAGCGAGTGGAATAAAATCCCCCGGATTTACGCGTCCGCGTTCCGGGTGCTGCCAACGAACCAGTGCTTCGGCACCGGTAAGCCCTTTGTTGTTGGCTGCAACCTTTGGCTGATACTCGAGATGAAAACCATTATTTTCTAGGGATAGTCGCAGATCGCGTTCCAGTGAAAAGCGTTCGAGAGCTATCTGGTGGATATCTTCGGAATAGAATTGATACCCGTTGCGGCCTTGTTCTTTGGCGTGGTACATGGCGACATCAGCGTGCTTTAACAAGGTATCAACGTCGTTGCCGTCAGAGGGATACAGACTGATTCCGACTGTAGTGGTAATACGTACTTCGTTGCCATCAAGCAAAAAGCTGGTTGCGATCTCCTTGCAAATTCGGCGGGCAACGGAGGCAGCATCTTCAATGCGCTCGATGCGACTCAAGAGCACAACAAATTCGTCACCGCCGAGGCGCGCTATAGATTCTATATTGCTATGAGGGATCTCCTGATCGACGCTCCGGGCGACAACATCGGATTGCCGCACGGCAGTTTTTAAACGGGTTGAAACTTCTCTCAGCAGTAGGTCACCGGCGTTGTGACCGAGGGTATCGTTAACCTTTTTAAAATGGTCAAGATCAAGAAACAATAGGGCAAACTGGGAATCGAAACGGTGTGCCTGTGATAGCGATAAAGAGATCATATCGTACAAATGAGCGCGATTCGGTAGTCCCGTCACCAGATCATAGTACGCGAGGTTGTGTATTTGTTCTTCTGCGTTTGAGCGTTCGGTTATGTCTTGTATTGTTCCGACCATATGGCCGATCTGTTCGGGTTCAGCTTCCACATTAATAATGCGGATATCGTCTTTTTTTCGGGCGCAGGTCCGGAATTCAATGCTAAAGCGCTGTGCTTCTGTGCGTGCTCGCTGGATTGCACCGGACACAAGCTGCCGATCATCGGGATGAACAGTCGACAGGAAAAAATCGAGGCTGCTGCCCATTTCTACAGTGTCGAGAATATTCTGGCACTCGGAGGACCAGTCGATGGTGTCCTCTTCGATAGACCATGCCCAATGCCCGAGTTTGGCAATGCGCTGCGCTTTGTCGAGCCGTGTCTGGCTGGCGCGAAGTTCGGTTGCCGTCCTGGCAGCTCGCATCATGTAATGTACCCGGTGGGGAAGCAGAAAAAAGTTGATCGGTTTGGTTACAAAATCGGTGGCGCCGACATCGTAGGCTTTCTGGATAGATTCGACGTCATCAAGGCCGGTCACCATTAGAACAGGCACGTGCTGCCCACCGTTTTGCTGCCTTATTTTAATGCACGATTCGAAACCGTCCATCACCGGCATAATGACATCCATAATAATAATATCGGGCTGATGCGTGAGAAACTGCTCAACAGCTTGCAGACCGTTTTCAGCCTCTACCACATCAAAACCAGCGCCAGCCAACGCTTCGGATGCCATGATCAGACCGGCGATATCGTCATCGACTAGAAGGACCACGGGTTTGCTATTGGGTTGCGAACCGATAGGGGATTCAGTCACCGGATAATCCATGCTTTGCAATTGTGTACGTATAGTTGTCCTTTGATTTTTGCGCCGCAGCCTCCCTGCGGGCAGCTGTTGTGTTATGCATCATGCTATTTTTTTTAACTGTTCAGCTGCCGCTTCAAAGCCGTTGTTTATTGCGTCCACATGAGCGGCAACGTCAGACAGATCGTCGATTGATGCTTTTGATTCAAGCTGGTTACATTGGTCTGCAAGTCCTGTAGCGCCCAGGTATGCGCTGCTTGATTTTAATGAATGCGCAGCCATTTTCACGGCGTCAGCATCGTTTGCTGCTACACCAGCCTGGATTTCCGCTAACAGGGCAGGGGTTTTTTCGAGGTAGATGGTGACTATTCTGCCCAGAATATCGGGAGACCCTGGTCGCTGCAACGACTTGATTGCATCTATAGCCTTTTCATCAAATTCTAACGTCATTGTTTTTTGCAGCCTTATTTTGTCCATCCAGCGGTACTCTGGATGTCTTTGCTTCTACTCGGACTGGTGAAATACGGCGATATCCCGGTCTCTCGCTGGCACAACAGACCGGGCCATCAAAACAGGTGATTAGTCCAGGTAGTACCTGCCGTTTTTTCACGTCTCTCTGACACTTTCGACACATCAACGACATTGCTTGATTTGAAGATGGATGAAAACAGGCTTACTGAGTAGGAAAGATCAGAGTTCGTGATCTGTTTCCTGTTTCCTGTTTCATTTAATTGTTGGGGAAATATGCCGACACAGAGGCGTTACGAAATACGCGAGTTGATCCGGTTCCGGTTGTAGCTGCAGTCGTGCTGTGTTCAATACAGTGGTCTGGTATGGCGAATAGATAATAGAGAGCGGCAAATTGACAGATAACAAAAAACGACTTCAAAATCGGCCCGTTCAGATTAGTGGAGGTGTAGTGGCGGCCGGTACGGCGCCAGTCAGTGGTGTTATTCACGTAATACGCAATGAAGAGGAAGTGCAGCGTTTTCGGGAAGGGGAGATTTTGGTCGCCTCAGCGACCTCGCCCGCTTGGCTGGAGATCTTTCCGCTGGCCAAAGCGATCATTGCCGAAGAGGATGGCTGGATGTCTCATGCAGCGGTGGTCGCGCGGGCCTACGATATTGTTGGCCTGATCAATGTGCCGGGAGCCACTGAACACCTTCGTTCCGGTGATATTATCCAGATTGATGCGAACGGGTTGATTGAGCGATTGTCAAATCGGCGCGAACCGGATTCACCGATGCGAGTATCGGTACCCGCTGCTGTTCGAGCGCGTGGCATTGAGATTGATCAGGCAGTTGAAGGCAACGTAGTGTCAATTGCAAACAGGCTGCAGAAGCCTGAAGATTTAACCGACCTGAACACAAGTGTAGCGGATGCAGATGAAGATCAGGTTGGTAATGGATGATTCCAAAACCATTTGCACAATGGATTATCGGATAGGGAAATTGGTTAATCAGCTTCGAAGATTGCGCCTTGCTGCGTACGTTGTATTTATTTCGTATACCTTCGCAACGCAGGTGTCCTGTACTTCTAAATATAGTGCTACCTACAGCACATCTGTGCAGGAAAAGTGGCTGGGGGATTCGACATCGCAATCACTGATGCATGAGTCAACGGAGTTATCCAAGCCTTTGTCGGAGCAGAGCGGGTCGGGTGTTTCTCAGCTGCTGAATTCTCCGTTCCGGACGCATCTGGCCGGGCGTATAGAGAGCCCGCAGATCACAGAGCTTAGTGGTATGGCGGTTTCAAATTCACGGCAGAAACTCTATTGGGCAATTAACGATAGCGGTAACGAGGCCAGATTATTTGCCATAGACCGCGCCGGAAAACTTATCGAAAGCCACGAGGTAGATGTTCGCAACAGGGATTGGGAGGATCTGAGCAGTTACACCGATGCGACTGGAAACTGGTTGATGATTGCAGATACCGGGGACAACCTAAAACGCCGCGATCAGGTACATCTGCACTTTCTCAGAGAACCAGGCCTGAACGTGTCCGGCCAGCCGCTGAAACCACAGCACACGCTAACACTAAGCTATGACGATGGTCCGCAGAACGTAGAGTCTGCGTCTGTTTCGGTGGCTGACCGCGCGATCTATCTGATTGCAAAGGCATCGAAGGGTGCCAGATTATATTCGGTTCCGCTTGATGCTGCGCTGAGCTCGGAGCACCTGGTTGCAACACAGGTAGGTGCGATTCAGCCACTGGGCTGGACCCGCGATGATCCATGGTGGGAAAGGTTGCTGGTGGCCGGTATTTTACAAACACCGACGGCAATGGATATTAGTCCGGATGAGACTCTGGCAGTGGTGGCTAATTACCGCCATGTTTATCTCTATTATCGAAACGAAACACAGAGCTGGCCGCAAGCGCTGGCAGCTGCGCCGCGAATTATTACGTCGCATCGGATGGCACAAAGCGAGTCGGTTGCATTCAGTGCTGATGGCAGGTCCGTTGTTGTCGGCAGTGAAGGGCGACATGCTCCGATTCTGGTTGTCACGGGTAATTCCTCTGAATATAGTCTCAGTAATAGGGATGACGCGCCGCTTTAGTGTCGAAAAGCTACCGACAGGCGGTCAATCTATACACATTCACCGCTGAGTCGATTATGATGTCGTCCGACAGATTTACGTGAGAAAACATGCCTAATATTACATTTGTAGACGCAGACGGTACCCGTCATGAAGTAGCAGCCAAAGCAGGCGTGAGCCTGATGGAAAATGCTTTGACAAATAACATAGACGGGATTGAAGCCGAGTGTGGTGGTTCCTGTATGTGTGCCACCTGTCACTGTTTTATCGACGAAGAATATGCCGCAAAAATACCGGCAATGGAAAGCGATGAAGATGAAATGCTCGGTTTTGCTGCAGAAGAACGTCGCCCGGGCAGCAGGCTCAGTTGCCAGATCAAGGTAACAGACGATCTGGAAGGAATGGTTGTGCAATTACCGGCAGAGCAAAATTAGCAAGCCTGGAGTAGTTGTGGTTGGCGCGGGTCAGGCCGCTGTGCAGTTGTGCCTGGCTCTGCGTAAGGAAAAATTTGACGGGCCTGTTACTGTCTTTTCTGAAGAAAATCAGTATCCATATCATCGCCCGCCGTTGTCCAAGTCGTATCTGCTCGGCAAGGACGATTCAAGCAAGTTGCCGATGCGCCCCGAGAGTTTCTACGCGGCCAAAAACGTTGCCATGCGTTTAAATGAAAAAATCACCCGAGTCGACCCGGCCAGTAGAACCGTGTTTAGTGAGGCAGGGGAATATCACTATGATCATCTGTTGCTGGCTACCGGCGCAAGACCACGGCCATTGCCGATAAACGGCAGCGATCTGTCGGGAGTTTGTGAATTACGGGATGTTGATCACGCCAATGCGATCGCGCAGGGTCTCCGGACTGCAAAAAGTGTGGTGATTATAGGAGCAGGGTTCATTGGTCTCGAAGTGGCGTCAGCTGCCAGAGCCATGGGCAAGGAAGTAACCGTTCTGGATATGGCCGACCGAGTTATGGCGCGAGCTGTAGCACCACAGGTATCGACCTGGTTTGAACAGACGCATCGAGCAGCGGGTATTGATATTCGGCTGGGGCAAAGGGTCACCGCTATCCACGGCGTTGACGGAGCCGTGGCTGAAGTAGAGTTGCCCGATGGCAGCAGGATGGAAGCACAACTCGTGATTATCGGTGTCGGTGTGATACCGAATACCGGGCTTGCAGAGCAAGCCGGCCTTGCCTGCGACAACGGCATTGTTGTCAACGAATTTTGTAGAACGTCAGATGAGGCCATTTTTGCCGCTGGCGATTGCGCTAACCATCCGAACCCGTTCGCCGGGGGACGTGCTGTTCGGCTTGAATCGATACAAAATGCAACAGATCAGGCCAGGGTGGTGGCGGCAGGTGTAGCCGGTAACAGCAAGCCTTACAACTCGGTGCCGTGGTTCTGGTCTGACCAGGGAGCGCACAGTCTGCAAATGACCGGGCTCTCGTTCGATGCCGACAACCATGTGATCAGAGGAAATATGGACTCTGGTGTTTTCTCGGTTTTTCACTTTAAAAGTGAAAAACTACTCGCGGTAGATTCCATTAACATGCCGCGCGATCATATGTTGGCCCGGAAGCTCCTCACTGCGGGCATTTCACCTGCGCAGGAGCAGGTAGAAGACCCGGGCTTTGAGCTGAAATCGCTGATCTGATCTTTTAATTTTCGATTTCGTCTGCTTTGCCCTGCTGCCTTGTATCCTCAGCTTTTTATGGCCGATAATTCTCACGCGTAAGCCGCTGATATCAGGAGTAAAACGGTTGGCATGCAGCGTGGTCTTCATTTTTGTCATACAAGCTGCATAATTTTGTCCGTCTGTCGTTAGAGATAGTAATCGTGATGCGGTTTTTACCGCGGATAAAATAGTGCACACTGCGTACACCAAACTTATGAGTGTTGACCAGAATGACTAACCTACTGAAACGCGCAGTCAATGTATTCCTGGCAGTTACCTTAGGCTTAACCCAGGTGTTTTATGGAATGGCCTCGGCGCAGATAGCGGACACCGAAGCACCGGTCGTTATACACCGTCAGCCGGAAACGGCCGGTGTTGCCGGAGAACTGCAGACGTTTCTGGCACGTGTATCAGATGACATCGAGGTCTCTGAAGTAACGTTGTACTACCGCCAGAGTGACAAAGGGGAGTTCGCGAGTATTCCCATGCGGGTTTTGCTCGATACGCTAGGTGAATACATGATAGCGGTTGAAAGCTCGGTGTCAGATTACCCCGGTTTTCAATACTATATTGAAGCGGTAGATACATCAGGCAATCGAACCAGCCGTGGTTTTTCCTATGCGCCGATGGTGCTACCGCTTGAACAACCGGTGGCAACGGCCAGTGCGCCTGCTGGTGCGGCTTCTGAACCCGCACCGTCAACTGCGCCCGAGAAACGCAGCGGTCCGAGCGGCTGGCTGATCGGCCTCGGTGCGCTATTGTTGCTGGGTGCATTAGGCGGTGGTGGTGGCGGTGGTTCCGACTCCCCGACTGATCCCGGTACTGTCACGCTGACTATTGTCAGTGATGGTCCGACAGCAAACTAAAGCAAAGTGTGAAGCCGGTATAACGGATCGTCCCGATGGTCGTTGAAAAAATATCGGCAACAATTTTATCTGGAGATATCGATGTCTGACTTTATCCTGAAGCGGACAATCTTTGCAGCGCTTGCAGCATCGCTTATCGTTGGTTGTGAGAGTGGTGATAGTCAAGTTACCGACACGCTCACTGTCGATTCGACGGGTTTATCAGTTCCATTACCACAGCGGATTCGATCGATAACCGCTCTGGATCCGGACGATATTTCTGCGTTGGCTATGGTCAATGGAGTGCAAGTACCACTGAGTAGATCCGGAGACGGTTCCTACCGGGGGCAGACTCAAGTCGCTGCACGATCTACTTTTCCGGTCACTATAGAGTTTAGTGAGACGTTTTCAGGTAACAAGCTGGTTCTGGCATCTAACTCACAGCAGCTGTCCACATCAGATTCCAATGCCTCTGTCAGGCTGCGGCGTTATGAATACGATTATGACAGCCATGACAGTGATAACGATTCCGTTAGTAATATTATAGAACGTGAAGAGGATACGGATCCGTTCGATGGAACCGATTCACCGGAAATGGTGGGTGTGAGTGTCCTCGCGCAGCGGCCCTCAGCACTGGGGAGCAGTGGTTTTAGCGACTTCATCGTAGAGGCGACAGTTGGTAATAGTATTCGAAGACTGACCGCTTCGGCCTCAGGCAACGGCTTCACGGGTGAGTTTCGTGTGCCGAGGCGAACACCGCTGCCGGTGACAGTAAGTCTTGTGGAATTGGTGACTGGCAACGATTTCCGGGTTAGCAATCAGTCGCAGCAGCTTAGTGTGTTAACGGATCAGCAGAGTGTGGTTTTCACCGCTGATGCTTATAGCGCTGAGGATAGAGATGGTGACGGGCAGTCAGATCTGGCTGAATTGATAGCCGGAACGAATATTTCTGACGCCGGCAATTCACCCGTAAACACCGTCAGTTACACTGTCATGTTCAGTGTACCTGCTGACATTCAGAATCCACAAAATGTTTACGCGGAGCTGCGAGCAGGCAGCCGTAGTATCGGGCTTTCACGCAATACCAATAACTATTCTGCCACCGATTCAGCCACCGCTGGTGACAATGTCACGTTAAAATCAGACATACTAGATACTTTTAATGGTCAGCCATATGTACTGGCGACCGCGCAGACAACCGTGCAGATTTCCGGCAATGGTCAGAGTGTGGTTTTCACCGAGAGTGACTTCCAGCTGGATATTGATACCGATAACGACGGTGTTGCCAACTATATCGAGCGGCAGCAAGGTACTAATCCGCTTGCGGCGAATGTAGTCGTAGATCCAGTCAGTTGCTCGATCAGTGCGGTTCCGGCGGTGACAGCGACAGCCGGGCAAAGAGTCAGCATCGATAACATTTCAGGGTTTGTTGATTGCGGATCAGCGCCGTTCGTGCTTGCATCGTCTGAATTTGATTTTGAGTGGAATCAAGCCACAGATCAAATTCAATGGACGGTTCCGGCTAATACGGCAGCAGGCGCAACCTTAAGCTTTGCAATAGCAGTGCGTAACCCGGCTGATGACAATGAAGAATACGCAACGGTCGCGATCAATACGCTGGTACAGGCAACCGAGTGCACTGTGACGACAGAGCAGTTTGTCTTTACGCCGACGAGGGATGTGTTTAGAAGTAACAATAATGTTGTGGCCGCCGGTCCGTTGCGAGTTGAGTTGGGGCAGCGTCAGGCTTTGATTGGCTTTAACATAAGCCTGCCTGAAGGTGAGCTGGTCGGAGCCGCGCTAACACTGACAGTCGCCAGTGATGGTGGCAACGGAACCATCAGTGTTTTTCACGATAACACGCTTGTGTGGTCGGAATCGGACGACAGCATAGATCTGCCAGTCCTTAGCAGCGCGGCGGGTGCGTTGACGCAAACCTGGGTGCCGAACCAAAGCTCTGTGATTCCCCTGACTAACCTGTTCTTGTCCAGCGGCGAGTTTACGTTATTGCTGCTGCAAACGACGGGCAATAATGATATTTCTTTTAACTCGATAAACAATAGTGATGGCCCTGAGCTGACACTGAGTTATAGCGGGTGCTTTGGTTCCTAGAGTCAATTCTCTTGATTCTGCAATGGCAATGAGTACAGGTGGCGCAATGCTGCCTTTGAACGTCTTAGTCTTCAATTTCCACTCGATTTAATCTCCAATTCGGCTCGCTTGAAATTATCGTAGCCAATTCGATTGGCTCTGTGCGCTATCGTCTGATTGCAGCTACGGCAGCACTTTGTGTTGTTTTTCCTGTGTGTGTTATTTAATATTGAAATATAAAGATATCTTTATATGTATATTTATTGCTATGATTTTGCCTTACATGCTCTTCTGAATCGAAAAAGCGCCCGGTGAAAACGGAATTAATATGATAAATAGTAATAAAAACAAAGAAATAACAAGGATTCTTGGTGATCGAGTTCTGCTTCTTGATGGAGCGATGGGTACGCTTATCCAGGAACATAAACTGGAAGAGGCTGATTATCGAGGTCGGGAATTCGCAGATTATCCACTGGATTTACGGGGAAACAACGATCTGCTGTCGCTGACCCAGCCTGAAATTATTGCTGCTATTCATCGAGACTACCTCGTTGCCGGCGCAGATATTATCGAAACGAACACGTTTAACAGCACGCGAATTGCGATGGCTGACTACCGGATGGAGGAACTGGTACCGCGAATTAACCGGGAATCAGCTCGTCTGGCCAGAATCGCAGCAGACAGTTTCAGTACGCCTGATAAACCCCGCTACGTAGCGGGTGTTCTCGGCCCTACAAATCGTACGGCGTCACTGTCGCCTGATGTTAATAATCCTGCATTTCGCAATGTGACTTTTGACGAACTCGTGGTTAATTATCGCGAATCTGCAGAAGCCTTGCTGGAAGGGGGGGCCGATTTGTTCATGATCGAAACAATCTTCGACACCTTAAATGCAAAAGCGGCTATTTTCGCTTTGAAGCAATTGGCTGCCGATACCTCGAACGATGTGCCGATTATGATCTCCGGTACAATTACAGATGCCTCAGGTCGAACACTTAGCGGGCAAACCACAGAGGCGTTCTGGAATTCGGTCCGTCATGCGAAACCGATTGCCATCGGACTTAATTGTGCGCTTGGGCCTGCCGAGTTGCGCCAGTATGTGGCTGAGCTTTCACGTATTGCCGATGTTGCGGTATCAGCTCATCCGAATGCCGGTTTACCGAACGCTTTTGGCGAGTACGATGAAACACCGGAGCAAATGGCGGCGCATATTTCCGAATGGGCCGGCTCTGGTTTCGTCAATATTATCGGTGGTTGCTGCGGTACGACACCAGCGCATATCAAGGCATTTGCTGATGCATTGGATGAGCATCAGCCGAGAAAAATCCCGGTAAATAATCCGGTCTGCCGGTTATCCGGTCTCGAGCCCTGCACCATTGATTCGAACAGCTTGTTTGTCAATGTCGGAGAACGCACCAACGTTACCGGCTCTGCGGTGTTTAAACGGTTAATCGTCGAGGGTGATTACGACGCGGCGCTGAAAGTTGCACGACAGCAGGTTGAAAATGGCGCTCAGATAATTGATATCAATATGGATGAAGGCCTGCTCGATTCCGAAGAAGCCATGGTGCGTTTCATCAATCTGATTGCGGGTGAGCCAGATATCGCCTGTGTTCCTCTTATGATCGACAGCTCAAAGTGGCAGGTGATTGAAGCGGGGTTAAAGTGCGCTCAGGGTAAGTGTGTGGTTAATTCAATCAGCATGAAGGAAGGTGAACAGGAGTTTCTGCAACACGCGCGCCTGTGCATGCAATACGGCGCTGCGATTGTAGTAATGGCATTTGACGAGAATGGCCAGGCCGATAGCACTGAAAGCAAAGTTCGTATATGCCGCAGAGCTTATCACCTGCTGGTTGACGAGCTGGGCTTTCCACCGGAAGACATCATCTTTGACCCGAATATATTTGCAATAGCTACCGGTATAGAAGAGCACAACAGTTACGGTGAAGCGTTTATAGAAGCGACCAGAGAAATCGCTGCGTCTCTGCCGCATGCCATGGTTAGTGGCGGCGTCTCTAATGTATCGTTTTCCTTTAGGGGTAACAATCCGGTGCGTGAGGCGATTCACAGCGTCTTCCTCTATCATGCGATCCGGGCTGGTATGCGCATGGGTATTGTCAACGCGGGCCAGCTCGCGATCTATGAAGATATTCCCTCTGAGCTGCGTGAGCGGGTTGAAGATGTTGTATTGAATCGCCGGGACGATGCCACCGATCGGTTGCTGGAAATTGCTGAAAATTATCGTGGCGACGGTGCTGCTGCCCAGGAGCAAACTCAGGAATGGCGCACGTTGCCGGTAATCGAGCGCCTGGCGCACTCACTGGTTAAAGGAATTGCCGATCATATAGAAGAGGACACCGAAGAGGCCCGGTTATTGTTCGATCGCCCGCTGCAGGTGATCGAAGGGCCGTTAATGGACGGTATGAATATCGTTGGCGATCTGTTCGGCGCGGGGAAAATGTTCCTGCCTCAGGTGGTAAAGTCAGCTCGGGTGATGAAGCGTGCAGTGGCGTGGCTGCTTCCGTTTATGGATGCTGAAAAAGCCGGGCAGAAAGCCAGGAGTAATGGCCGCATTTTAATGGCTACTGTGAAGGGCGATGTACACGATATTGGAAAAAATATTGTGGGCGTCGTGTTGCAGTGCAACGGCTACGAAGTGATTGACCTGGGCGTGATGGTTCCGGCGGAGAAAATAATAGAAACTGCTCGCAGGGAGCAAGTTGATGTAATCGGTTTGTCGGGGCTGATTACACCATCGCTGGAAGAGATGGCTCATTTCGCTAAAGAAATGCAGCGTCTGGATTTTACTGTGCCACTGTTGATTGGAGGTGCGACAACATCGAAAATGCACACTGCTGTTAAAATCGCCCCTCACTACGAGCAACCGGTTGTGTATGTCGCGGATGCATCGCGCAGTGTGGGAGTAACCGGCAAACTGCTAAGTGCAGAGCACAAAGGCGGGTTCGTCGCAGAGCTGAATGACGACTATGCCAAAGTGAGAGAGCGTTTTGATAATAAAAAAGAAGAACGATCGCTTCTGCCCTTAACAAAAGCAAGGGATAATGCCTTTAAGACGAACTGGCAGGAGAATCCACCGGCCATACCGTCCAAGCCAGGAGTGCATATTATAGAAGATATGCCGTTTGAAAAGCTGGTTGACTACATAGACTGGACACCGTTTTTTCATACATGGCAGTTGCGTGCCCGATATCCGCGTATTCTTGAAGATGAAAAAATGGGTGAGCAGGCTCGACTGCTCTTCGCTGATGCACAGAAGATGATACAGCGGTTTATAGATTCACCAGAGATCACCGCACGTGGTGTATTCGGAATCTTTCCAGCCAATTCAGTTTCCGGCGAAGACATAGAAATATATAGTGGGGAACCTGACGGAAGAGTTCTGGCAACGTTGCCGGGCTTACGTCAGCAGGGGCCAATGCCAGCCGGTAAACCTAATCGTTCTCTGGCAGATTTTATTGCGCCGGTTTCTTCGAATGTGAAAGACTATATCGGCTGTTTTGCTGTGACAGCCGGGCTTGGGCTTGAAAAGCTGGTGGCCGGGTTTGATGCTGCCCAGGATGATTACAGCAGTATTATGGCCAAAGCGATCGGTGATCGCTTTGCAGAAGCTTTCGCCGAATACCTGCACTATGAAGTGCGCAGTGATTATTGGGGCTATGCTCGCGATGAATCTCTGAGTCGTGAAGAGCTAGTGAGCGAGCAATATCGGGGCATCAGACCTGCAAGTGGTTATCCGGCGTGTCCGGATCACACCCAGAAATCTATATTGTGGTCATTGCTCAATGTAGAAGAACATACGGATATTTCGCTTACCGAATCGTTGGCGATGTGGCCGGCATCTTCTGTCAGCGGTTGGTACTATGCTCACCCGGAATCCCGATACTTCGGAGTAGGAAAGTTAGGCAGAGATCAGGTTGTTGACTATGCAAAACGACGCAAGTTGCCCATTGAGGTTATAGAAAAATGGCTTTCTAGTAATCTTGGATATGCCCCGGAGGATTATGCGGTCAGCGTGCAGGTTGCCTGAACGAAATCGGCATTGGAGAATCCTGTGCATCTGCTATTATCAGTTTGACAAAGTTACTTTTTGCAAGCGGGTTACTATTCGGCAGCGATCGATTAATATGGCCTGAAGACTGCAGCTTTTCTAATCTGTAGTTGCTAACCGCATTTAGCGGGCAATGGATTGCAAGCATCTAACGAGGGATTGAGTTGAAGCAAATTGATGTATCAGGAATCCGATCCTGGATTGAGATTCCGAGAACTAAGGTTGAAGGCCCCAATGCTATTGGGCGGGCGTGTACCTTTTGCGCTGAGCAGGTGGTGTTTACAACAAGTGGACATTATTTTGATCAGCTGCGAAGTGTTGTATCGTGTTCTGGTAGTTGCCCTTCATGTAAAAATATCACCCACTTCTGGGTAACTGAAATTAAAGTAGATCGACCGCGTACCTCTGCAATGGAGTTGTATATGCGTCCGATTCCTGAAGTTTTTCTAGACGTTACTACATTCAATACTGAAGTGCCTGACACGCTGCGCCGGGCTTTTACGGCCGCTGTCGATGCGTTCTATACAGGGAATTTCACAGCGACAGCAGTATTGTGTCGCAGAACGTTAGAGGTGATTTTTTCCCAGTTGTTACCACCGGACAAGCGAAACCTCGGGCTGGCAGAATCCATTCTCGAAGTGGAAAAGCACATCGCATTTGCCGAGCCCCTGAGCAAGCTGGCGGAGGGATTGAATAGTGAAAATAGTCTGGAAGCTTATTTTGATATGGAGCTGGAACCCGATCAGGAAAAGTCGCGGTCAATGGTGAAACTACTCGAGTCCCTGGTTTTGTATTTGTATCTTCTGCCAGGTGATATCCTCGCGCTGGAGCAGGAACTCACTGATGGCACCTCGGGTGATACACAGTAGTCTGCGAAAAAAAAGTAAACCGATAATCTGTTGTCACTGATATCACGTGATCGGTGGTTCTGTTGTTGATGGCGGGACCACACAGAGTCTTGCTGGTACAAAGATTACTGCAGCCAATGACGAACAGGTAGCTCCGGGCATAAATGACGACGATTAGCTTAGTAAACTGGCGCGGGTATCAGCGTCTGATATGTCTGCATTAAAATTCGGTGAAGTACGGAAACAACCAGACACAGATTCTGGTAATTGAAATCTGAGTAACCGCAGTTGGCACGAAACTGCCATCGACACACAGATTTGCGGTGATACCTTTTCATGGTTATCGTTACAACTCTTTTGTATCCGAAATAATTAATCATGGATCTGATTCACCTTTATCAGGCAAGTCGCGCTGTGGTGGAAGCGATACAGGCCAGTGGTCTGAACGATTCAATCAGAGCTTATCGCGATGCCCTGGTTGAAGATGGCGATGTGCCTGTTGCCGCAGCAGTGTTGGATGAGGCGAAAAACGCTTACCTCGAAAGTGTTGGCAGCTTTGGTCCAGCGGAGCTTCAGGTTGCTGAGGCGCTGCAGCTTACTCAACTCGGATCGCCTTCATACTGGTTTGATTTGTCCTCTCCCACAGCCAACCCGCTGCAGCGCGACGCACAACTGGCCGTTACCTCCCGCCAGCTGACCTTCGTGAATGAGCAATTCTCGAAGCTGTTGCAGATGGTCGAAGATGCAGGTGAAAAAGCCGGGGCGGAAAAAAGCCCGGGCTACGCTTCAACAATTGTATTACGGGTAAATGACACAACCGAAGCCGCTGCAGCACCCGACCGGCTGGCCCGTGTCATTGACGGACTCGATCTGATTTACGAAGGCTCTGCTCTATTGGCGGATGCAGCGCGTGACACCTTAAGGCTGGTATCTGTACGTGATATGCCTCACAGGACTCTGGAATTTACCGGAGAAAAAGAACCCGCGACAGCGACGCGCCGTATTGTGCGTTCTTTGACTGAAAGAATCGCTAGTGGTTATCTGGCCGTTGGCGAGCCAGTTGACGAGGTCTGTGAGAGTCTGCCGTTTTTGCAGTCGGTTGAAGATCTTTACCGTGTGGGTGCATTGACTGCTGAATTTGCGAGTCAGATTCGCCAGACCACGCTGTCCGGTGCAATTATGCTCGCAGAGGCAAGGGTTGAACTGGTTGAATCAGCTGCGGAGTTTGCCTCTGAATCTGTCTCTCCAGTCTGTGTGAACGGGGTGGATACATTGCCGGGTGAATCCACCGGTTTGAGCAATTCATATGAAGATGAGTTTGTAACAGGCACGCCGGCGGGCAGCCAGGATGATGAGCTTGAAGCATTCATTGAAAAGTTGAACCGCCCGGAACGTTAGCGTGCCATCAGAAGACCACAGCGCATTATGGAAAAGTTGCCCCGTTGTTGGCGCCGTGGTCTGTGACGCGGTCAAACCACTTCTGTTGAGCGCGAACCAATTCGATTATTTCCATGCCACTCTTATTGGCGGCTATTTCAAGTTCGCTGCAACTCGAAGGAGGTGGCCTGTCTGCCGGTGTGTCTGAATCCAGGATTGCCTGTGCAACGTCGTCGGCTGCATTGAAGGCAATCCGCCCGTGTTCATGTTCGTGGGCAATCAGGTTATCCATGTAACGCTGCCAGGCCATCGAAAGTGCGGGGTTAGACTGGCGATGGATCTTTTTCCAGCGCGGCAGTCGATAATCAATTAATACCTTCACCGACACCTGTGTGATTACACAGGTCGCTCCGGTTTGCTGATAGTTGTACTGCCATTTGATGTTCCAGTCGGTTACAGCGTCAAATGGCTCGTTGCCAACCATCAAATGGCGATTGCGGTCAATCGAATTGCGGAGCTGCTCTGCGGTGTTGCCATTGATATCGTAGTAATGATAATTCTCTTCCAGTTGGATGTCTGCTTGTGCGAAGCCCGTTATTATCAACAGATACAACAACACAAAGCGGACTGTATATTCACGCAATCGGACAGCCACTGACGGGTATATTTTATTCATCCAGCTTCCTGAAATTCATTGTCTGCAGATTTGGAAGTTTATTCATTTATAAAGTTGCTTTAGTCGGCTGGCAACAGGTCTCTAGTGTATGGTCGATCACGTTCCGGAACCACGCGTTGGCGAGCAAAGTCATGCTAAATGAGAAAATTGATCTTCAGGAATTAGTGTCCCTGGTCTCCGGCAGGGAAGCTCCGCCGGTTGCAAGCTGGAATCCGTCTGTTCAGCGCACCATTGATATGCGCATTGATCGCTCGGGGGGTTGGTTCTACAACGGTAGCTCAATCAAGCGCGAGCGGATGGTGGCGTTGTTCTCAACTATCCTGCGTCGTGAGGCCGATGGCTATTACCTGGTTACGCCTGGAGAAAAACTGAGAATTACTGTGGACGATGTCCCTTTCATTGCACTATTAATGGACGTGACGGGAGAGGGGGTCGGGCAGAACCTTCGGTTTACCGATAATGTCGGCAACGTTTTTTGTGCTGACCACGAGCACCCGTTATGGCTTCAGAGCAAAGGTGAGCAAACCATCCCTTATGTCATGGTTAGAGATCAGCTGCCCGCTCGTTTGGCTATTCCTGTTTATTATCAGTTGGCTGATTATGTCAGCTTCCATAATGGAGTGACAGGAGTGTGGAGTTCCGGAGAATTTTTTCCGTTGTCCGGGGATAAATTGTGATTAAAAAGCGCGGTAAGTTGCGTACTCGCTGGTACGAACATCCAGTGGCTGAAATTTCACGAGAGACGCTCCTGATGTTGCTGTGAGCGCCCGTATCGATATGTCGAACCGAACTTACCAGTGTAAACCGGTACCCTGTCACACTAGCATCAAGAAGACAGTTGGCGTGCCGATCAACCTTAATATGGCGAGGCGCGCTTGCATGCTCTTTGCTCAATGATCAGCGAATATGTCGAGTACCGGACGAGAGAAAAAACATTGATTTACAGTGATACCAGTCGGGATTCCGAAGAATTGAATGTTTTAGCCACTCGCTTTGGTATGACTGAATACGAGCTGTTCGGTATTGCGTTTTATGACGGCCATGGCTATCCGGCAGAAGAGGTTATGCTGCAGGACATGTTCATGGAATTTCTGCACAACGGCCTGGCTCCGCAATGGCTTCGATCCTACGTCAAATGTCGAATATGCAGTAGAGAACTACCGGCTGAGAGCATTAAAAAATCGGCACTCATTACTACTGGTGCGCGCTCTGCCATCGTTAAATGGCGACCGACAGTGAGTATTTTCTCGTTTACCCTGATCGGACCGATAAGCAGTTCCGAATACAGTTCGATCAGCGATTCCCCGGAAGGATAAATATTCCTTCGGATTGCTGATCCGGCGATCACTACGTGATATACGCCAGCGGTTAGCGCTGAATTTGAGGTATGATGCCCGCTTTTTACTCACCACCGGATGTTAAAAACAGGGTTATCGCATGCCAAAAGCCAGTGAATTAAAAAAAGGTCAGGTTGTCGAGATAGATGGAGAGCCCTGGTCTGTTAAGCAGGTTGAGGCCAAAAGCCCGTCTTCCCGTGGCGCATCCACTTTGTATAAGATTCGTTTTTTCCATGTAAAGACAAAGCAGAAGCGAGACGAGTCTTTCAAAGGTGAAGACTTTCTGCGTGATGCGGACTGCCAGCGTGTGGCTGTTCAGTATTCCTATCGGGATGGTGATTCATTCAACTTCATGGATCTCGAAGACTACTCCCAGTACGCGCTGAATGCTGATGAGCTGGAAGAGCAGATTGCGTATCTCGCCGAAGGTCTGGAGGGAATCTATGCGCTGCTGCTTGACGGTCAGATTGCCGGTATTGAATTACCCCAGTTTGTAGAAATGGACATTGTCGAGACTGACCCGGCGATCAAAGGTGCGAGTGCCACAGGTCGAACCAAAACCGCAACAACCAGCACCGGATTGACGTTGCAGGTGCCGGAATATCTTGATGTGGGTGAGAGGATCAAGGTCACTTCAGCGACCGGTAAGTTCTCGGCGCGCGCGAGTTAATAAACTCGAAGAAAAATGCTAGCGGCAAGTTGGATCAGCCGGCGGGATAAGGGTTTGCCAGGTTCTCCACAACTTCCATATTCGGTAGTTTTAACAAACCGCCGGGTGGCATCAGGATTTTCGATGTCCGGTTGCCGCCACCGATAATGATCTCGTCACACTCCATAACCCGACTATCTACCCACAGCGGGAGTGATGCTGGCAGGGATATCGGAGTAACTCCCCCGAGCTCCATACCTGTCAGCTCCCGTGTAATTTCAGGGGTGGCGAAAGAGAGCTTTTTTACTCCGAGCTTTTTGCGAACAGTATTGTTGACGTCCAGCCGGCAATTCGCCAGAACGACACAACACGCATACGTAGGTTCGCCTTTTTTCGAGCCCACAACCAACGCGTTTGCTGATTGATCAGGCGAATAGCCGTAGTGTGAGCAAAAATCAGCTGTGTCTGCCAGCGAGGCATCGCATTCGATTGCAGTGTGGGGTATAGCGAGGGTTTCCAGAAGTTCTAGCACTTCAGGCTGTAGTGGTGAGGGCATTCGGCGTCCGGAGTCCAGTTGTCTTTCAAGAGGTCTGTGATCATAGTTTAGCGTGGCCCGTGTTGTGTCTCTACGGTCATGGATAGATTCTGCCGGTTTTTAATACGTTGTTAACCTGGATTATTCATGGGGTGGTGAGCATAACGTGCAGACCTAACTTATTCACAGCAAGGGATTACACAGTGCATTTTATTCTCGCGTCCAATACGTGTTGATATTTGCAAGAGAAAAAACTCTCCGTGGGATCAAAGATCAAGTGAGATGCCGTCAATCCCATGAATAATTCAGGTTAAATATCCGGTAAGTCGCGATGGCTGGATTAAAGGTGTAGTCTAAGCGGCCGCCTGTTACATGCAGGATTCAGTAATGAAAGATAGAAAAATATGAAGCGAAAACATCTGGTTGCACTTGCTTTGGGCATGTCATTATCAGTAACTGGTGGGTGCACGGCTATTGCCATTGTGGATGCTGCAGCAAGTACCGCTATTGGTGCCGGAAAGCTTGCTGTAAAGGGGACAACCGCCGCTATCGGGGCAGTGATTCCCGATGGTGACGACGAAAAGAAAAAATAGCCCGGTGAATGGGCGACATCCGCATGGCAGTAATCTCCGGCTGATTAATCAACCGGGGCTTCTGACTCAAAAAAAATTGTGCAGCAAACCTTCTGCAACTTAATAGTCAAATTCGCTCCAGACCGGGCAGTGATCTGACGGTTTTTCCATACCGCGAATATCGTAATCCATTCCGCTGTCGATCAATGTGCTGGTGAGAGGTTTTGTCGTCAGCAGGTGATCAATTCGCAGACCGCTTTTCGGGTCGCGATCAAAGCCGCGGGTTCGGTAGTCGAACCAGCTTAGGGAGCCGGTTTCGTTGGGGTATTTAATCCGGTAGGTGTCGTCGAGGCCGAATTCCTGTAACGTGGTGAACCAGTCTCTTTCTTCCGGTAGAAAGCTTACATGGCCGCTGCGCAGCCAGGCTTTAATCCGGTCAGCCGAGAGCCCGATATCTTCATCTACCGGGCAGATATTAAAATCACCAATGACGGCAATTGCATCTGTGTTTTTATAGTCGGTATGTAAGTGCGCGGTGAGCTCGGCATAAAATTTCTCTTTGCCGGGAAACTTGACCGGATGATCTCGTTTTTCGCCATTTGGAAAGTAGCCGTTGATCACGGTTATCGCATTGCCGTTTCTGGTTTCAAAGCTGCCGGTGATCAAACGCCTTTGCGATTCTTCAGTATCCCCCGGCAAGCCCTTGATAACTGATTTGAATGGAAGCCGCGATAACATTGCTACGCCATAGTGTGTTTTCTGGCCGTGGAATTCAACGTGGTAGCCCATATCGCATACCTGCTCAATCGGGAAGTCGAGGTCCGGTACCTTGGTTTCCTGCAAGCCGATGATGTCCGGCTCGTGTTTTTCGATCAAGGCTTCGAGCTGATGGAATCGCAGTCGCAGGCTGTTGACGTTAAATGAGACTATTTTCATGGCTGTTTAAATCTCCTCGACGGGGGCGGCTGTGCCGCGATCAGGCGATGCCGAATACCCTAACCAGATCCAGCACACATCGCAATTGTGATATAGCACGCAGTGTTTCATCAAGCCGGGTGCGCAAACCGTCGAGCTCATCCGCTCGAACTGATTTGTTGCGCCTGGAGAGTTGCTCTAGCCGTGCTAGCTCACCGCCTAGAATAGTACGAGCATTTTCAGCCGCTTTTAGTTTTAAGGCGGTGACGGCAGAACTGGCAATCCCTTCTGCTTCGGTTAACTGCTTTTGCAATTGCGGGCGTTTGACCGATATCAGTTGCTTGGCCAGTGGTTTTTTTATTGAGTGGAAAGCATCGTCCAGGGCGTCGTGCGTGAATTGTCCGGTGAGGTCCTCACAGGATTCGCTGAGTACGACCCGCAACAGCTCGCCGTCGAGATATTGTTCCACTGCCAGCGAACGCGGAGCAGGGCAGTCGAATACGTAGTGTGCTTCAAGCAGAACGCTGCCGCGCTTGAGTGAGTCATCTTGCATGGCGCCCACCAGTACCTGCCCGAAGCCACCGGAAATAATCTGGTCCATAGCGGTTTGCACCAGCGGGTGTTCCCACGATAGAAATTCGACATCCTCTCGAGCCAGTGCAACATGGCGTCGATAGGTTATGGTTGTGCCATCTTCAGGCAATCCGGGGAATTCACTGACCGCCATGTGCTCACCAGGGGTTATAATATAGGTGTGTGCTGACTGGTCTTCGATTTCCACCCCCAGATTATCCAGGGCATGATCCATATAGTTTTTCAGGGTGTTATCGGTATCGTAGAAAACTATTTCCTCGATAATCGGGGTTGAAACGGATTCGCGGTGTGAACTCAGCTCAAGCAGCCGGTCACGGCCCTGTTCTATTTTTTCGCGGTGTCTGGCGGCGAGTGTTGCCGCTTGATCAATCAGGGCATTGATATCGTTGCAGTTGCCGGCCAGCGCATTGTTGAATTGGTCTGCAAGTTCTGCTCGAACAATTTCACCTACCTGAGATGTCTGTTCAAAAGCGTTCAGGCCATCGTGATACCAGCGCTGCAGAAATTCGTCGCGGCTGCCCGGGAGAAATGGCAGCAGAATATTGATTGTCTGTGTCTGGCCTATGCGGTCTAGACGACCGATGCGTTGCTCGAGCAGATCTGCATTTTCCGGAAGATCGAGCAATATCATATGGTGCAGGAACTGAAAGTTACGACCTTCACTGCCAATTTCAGAGCATAACAAAATGGGGCTGCCAGACTCGTTGTCGGCAAAGTACTCGGCAGCACGGTCGCGCTCGACGATCGACATGTCTTCATGGAAAACGGCCGCATGTATGCCGAAAGTTGTACGTAGCTGCTCGTGCAGTTTTTCAACCTGGGAGATAGACTGGCAGATAAGCAGTAATTTTTCGGGTGCCAGTTCCTCGATTTTTTCACCCAGCCAGTCGCTGATTTTCCCTGACTTCAACAAGTACGGGTGCGCTACCCGCTCAGGGAAGCCGGTAACAGCGCTGCGAGTATTGCGAAACATCACTCGACCAGTGCCGTGATGATCAATTAACGCGTCAACCGTGCTTATATTGTCACTCGCATCGACGTCCAGCTCAGCGAGTCGGGTTTGCTGGTCGTCGGCTAGTTTAGTATCAGCGAGTAATGCGGTGGCAATATCGGCTAGTTCGCGAAACCCCGATTCTTCATTCTGGAACTGCTCGAATGAGGGAAATCGATGCGGATCGAGCAGTTGCAAGCGCGCAAAGTGTCCACGATTACCCAGTTGCTCAGGGGTGGCTGTGAGTAACAACAGAGAGGGAATAGCAGCGGAAAGTTGTGCTATGCAGCCGTAGGTCGTTGTGGTGTCCGGTTCGTTGTCGTCCGGGTGCTGATCGGAAACCAGGTGATGCGCTTCATCGACTATAAGCGTATCCCATCCGGCGTCGACCGCATGCTGCTGCACTTGCGGGTCGGATAGCAGGAAAGGGAGTGTGGTCAGCACCAGTTGACGGTCAAGAAAAGGATTGCCCTCAGTGGCTGAAGCTAAAGATTCTTCGTAGATTAAATCATCTATGATACTGAAGCGCAGATTGAAACGTCTGCGCATCTCTACCAGCCATTGGTGCAGCAAAGGCTCAGGAACAATGACCAGCACGCGATTTATAGAACCGTGCATCAATTGCCGGTGCATAATCAATCCGGCTTCGATTGTCTTGCCAAGACCGACTTCATCGCTAAGCAAAACACGTGGCCGCAATCGGCTGGCTACTTCATTGGCAATATAAAGCTGATGCGGGATGAGCTCAGCGCGTGCTCCGGTGAGACCGAATACCTGAGAGCGAATCAGCTGCTGCTGCATCTGCCGTGTCTGAAGCCGAATATGATAGCGTCGTTCGCGATCAAATTGCCCATTCAACAGTTTGTCGGAAGGGCGATTAAATTGAGTGAAGTTATCGAGTTGGGTCTCGCTGAGGGTAACTTCAGATCCATCTTCAGCAGTGCCGTAGTAGACAACCAGTCCGTCAACTTCTTCGAGGTCAGTAACAATGATCTCTCGCTTGTCGGAACTTTTTATTCGATCGCCAGCGCCGAAGATAACTCGCGTTAATGGTGCGGTCTCGGCGGAATAGGTACGAATCTCTCCGCTTGCCATATAGACAAGTGTGATGAGACGGTGTTCAGTTTTTAAAATTGTACCGAGCCCGAGATCAGTCTCGGTGTCGCTGATCCAGCGTTGTCCAGGTGAAAAAGTAGGCATTAAATAGTTTTTTATACTTGTGTTGTGCTGTAGTGGGTCGGGGGATAGAAGCGCCGGTCGAATTAAGCAATTCTAATCACTTGCGGGATCGCTTTCCATGCTTTTACTGACAGGGAAGTGTTAAGCCGGAATATCCATAGAATAAAACTAAGACAATTGCCGCTTATTGGCAGATTACACCAATGGCGATAGCCGTTATACTCATGGATTGTTTGCGAAACTATCTTTTACCGATTCACGTAACAGTTTTTTCTGTACTTTTCCCATGGTATTACGTGGTAGCTCGGGAACTATCCGGTAGGATTTTGGCTGTTTGAATTTTGCCAGCGCTTCAGACATCGCGTTTCTGATGACGTCGATATCAATCGTGCAGTCCGGTTTGGCGACCAGCAGGGCGATTACACCTTCTCCAAAGTCAGGGTGAGGCGCGCCTACCACCGCTGATTCCAGTACATCAGGTTGATCATCGAGCAAGAGTTCTATTTCTTTGGGGTAGATATTAAAGCCGCCGGAAATAATGAGATCCTTATTTCGACCGACAATCCGGATATAACCATCGGCATCGATAGTGGCGAGGTCACCGGTTATAAAAAAACCGTCGGCTTTTAGCTCTTCAGCTGTTTTATCCGGCATGCGCCAATACCCTGAAAATACATTGGGACCTCGCACTTCAAGCACACCAATCTCTCCGTTTGGCAGCTCGTTTCCTGTTTGCGTGTTACACACTTTTGCTTCAACCCCGGGCAGAGGAAAGCCGACAGTTCCTGCACGACGTTCTCCATCGTACGGGTTTGATGTATTCATGTTGGTTTCGGTCATACCGTAACGTTCGAGAATGCGCTGTCCCGTGCGTGCTTCAAAAGCTTCATGGGTTTCAGCGAGCAGCGGTGCGCTGCCTGAGACAAAGAGGCGCATATGCTTTACGGTGTCACGGTCAAATTTGTTGTCGTCGAGTAAGCGGGTGTAGAAAGTTGGGACCCCCATCATGACGCTTGAATCGGGCAGGTGTTCCCGGACAATATCGACGTTGAAAGCTGGTATATAAATCATTGAAGCGCCTGCAAGAAAAATGGTATTGCAAGCGACGAACAAACCGTGTGTATGATAAACGGGCAGTGCATGCAGCAGAACGTCGTCTGCTGTAAATTTCCAATAGTCAACCAGTGTCAGTGCATTCGACAGCAGGTTGTTGTGCGTTAGCATTGCGCCTTTGGATCTGCCGGTAGTGCCTGAGGTATATAAAATGGCCGCAAGGTCACCGGCCTCTCTCGATACCGTATCAAATGTCAGCGGCTTCGACCTGGCGAGTTCCGAGAGTGATCCTTCACCATTGGCATCCAGAGTGTGCAGTACGCAATTAGTACCAGCCACTGCCGATTGCAGATTATCCAAATTTTGCGGGTCACATAACAATGCAGCAGGTTCTGCATCGCCAACAAAATAGGCGACTTCCTTGGCTGTATACGCAGTATTTAACGGGAGAAATACGGCTCCCGCTTGAATACAAGCTGCATAAACCGCCAGCGCCTGCGGTGTTTTGTGAACCTGCACGGCCACCCGATCGCCGACGCTGACACCTGCTTCAGTCAGTGCACCTGCGTACTGCGCGGCCAGTTTGATAAACGCCGCATAGCTCATCGATGAGCCATCAGGCTGGCTGAGTAGTCGTTTGTTGTTGGACGTATGAGGGGCGAGCAGGGTGTCGTACAGCGCGTTGGCCATAGTATGGAGTATCACCAGGTGAGCTAAACAAGCATTGTAAACTAATTTGGCGCCTTGTTTCGCGAGTCGACCCTAGGGAATTTCACTATGTAGAGGCGATTAACTTTGTGGTTATTCAATTTTTTCGCTGATGTACCGTCATGAGTAGTAGTTCGGTCTGCATGCTGTGTTTATCGTTTTAGCTGTAGGCTGGTTAACAGTTGTTACAGTTCAAACACTTAAATAACAAGTAGCTACGGTTTTTACTTCAAATAATGCTCAAGCACAGCTCTTTCGATGACGTTAACTTTAAAAGACACTTCTTTCGCGGAAGCTGTGTTAGGAGTTAGAACGGTTTTACCGGTTAGCTGGAAAAGCTTCCTGTGTTTGCTTGCAGGATGAGCTTTCAATAGATCAACAACAACCAAAAGTAGACGACAACATGCATGCACGACTGACCGTCAACGAACGGCAAAAAATTGAAAAAGAGATCGCAACGCTGGTATCCAGTTTAAGCGAGGCAGTTAGCTGCGGTGATCAACGTATCCTTGAGTTGGAAAAGCAGCTCGAAGAGGCCAGCAAGCAGCTTGCAAATGCTGAGTCTAATGCTGCTGCCTCCGCAGCGCAGATAGCAGCCTTTGAGAAACAGGTAGCAGAAATTAAAGACGAGCTTGCCGATCGCAATGCTGAAATCTCGGTGTTGAAGCTTGAAATCAAGACGCTGACTAAAGATGCCGGTAATCTGCAGAAGCAAGCTGACGCAGGTTCTGCCGAGAATCAGAAGCTTCGTGATCGCATTGATGCCGCCATACGAGAGCGAGATCAGGCCCGCGGAGAAGTGACAGATTCTGAAAATGCCAATGCAGACCTGCGTTCAACTATCGGTGAGTACGAATCGACAGATGCGCAACTTCGTGAACGTATTCAGGAGTTGGAACAGCAGCTGATCGTCGAGCGGCGTAAAACTGGCCAGGAGCTGATGACAAGAATTCTGGAGCTTGAAGCAATGCTGTCAGTAGAGCGCCAGCGTGTAGCGGAAATGCCGGAAATCTCGGAGATCAGCAAGATCGATACGAAAGTGAAGGCGGCGAATAATAAGTCGGTGACTAAAACGAAGCAGTCTCTCGCTAAAAAGATGGGCTAGCAAGTGCCCAACCATAAACAGGCGCTACTGCGGACCACTCAAGCACGCAAATTTTCACCGACCACATGTAGTTATTCAGAGTAACTAATCGCTCACATGTGGTAGATGAAATCTCACGCACCTGAGTGAACCTCGCTACGCATCAGTTTGTGGACAGGCACCAGGTATACGCGGTTTTTAGTTATTTGGTTGTTGAGAATACAACAGCAGTTCATTCTGAACTGCTGTTGCTCGTTGTCACATAGGGTTTTTTTTGCAGATCCAAAAAAATGCGGGCAGAGCGTAGGGGATGAGTGATCGCAGTGGCGGGCTCATGTTGTGGCCGGTGGTTGAAATTTTGGATTCCAGCTATTCATTCTATTGGCGATGTAATGTTTCTGTGCGGAATTTTCAGCGCTAATCTCCCCTTATGCTGTAACTATTCTGAAGCATTATGACGCCAGAAAAATCTCTGAGCCGTTATCCACAAAAGCTGTGGATAACTTGGTGGATAAAGTAAGGATAGTCGGCTGGAATGGCGATTGGACGGGCCTTGAGTACAAATTGGTTGTTTTTTAATCAAATGTAATTAGTGCAATATAAACAATGATTTAGATGTTTTGCGGGATTGGCTGTTCGCGCCGGGATAAACACCTGCCGGCAATTTATTCAATTCTGGCCAGTGTGTGTATAACCTGATATTTAAAACAGTGCAAAGGCGGCGTCGTCAAGTAATTTTTTAACTGATTTTGATGTTTTTTATCATTTTTGACGCTTGAAAATCACTTTGCATTACGATATGGAATCAATGGAAATCTCGCGAGTTGGTTGTCAGGTCTCCTAGCATCCAGGTGTAGTCTTCTACCGATCGGGCCACCAGATGTACTACTTCTCCCTCACGCTGGGTTATCCCGGCAATTACAACCATTCTTGATCCGATTACTGCTTTGCGGCAGCGCTCGGTTACTGCCTGCCAGATAATAATATTGGCCAGCCCGGTTTCATCTTCGGTAGTCATGAAAATTACGCCCTTGGCACTGCCCGGGCGCTGGCGTACTTTTACCAGGCCTGCAATACGTGCGAATTTGCCATCAGTAGCAGTGTCGAGCCATTGCCGGGTGGTGAGAATGCGTTTTTTCGATAATTGCTCGCGTAATAATGCCAGCGGGTGGCGTTTTAAAGTGAAACCGACACTCTGGTAGTCGGCCACAATATCTTCGCCTTCGCTAATCAGTGGCAATTGCTGCAGTGCATCTTTTGACGAGGCGTTTTCGAGTATTCCGGGCAATTGCTCAACCCCGAGCAGATCCCAGTGTGCGTGGTGCCGGTTGCCGCTGATTGACTCAAGCGCACCTGATGCCGCCAGTGCCTGCTGGTCATGGGTGTTGAGGCGGGTTCGTCGCAGCAGTTCTTCAATTGTGTGATACGGCCCGCCCTGCGTGCGTTCGTGTAACAGGCGCTCACAGCCATTGAGAGAAAGATTTTTCACTAGCCGCAGTCCTAACCGCACGGCAAACTCGGTTTTATCGGAACTGTTTTTTTTATTTTCCGGGCCGATCGCCTGTAGATGATGGTCTCTCCGGCTTTCATTGATATCGAGTTCGCGAACTTCTACTTCGTGGCGTCTGGCGTCGGCAACCAGATCGGATGGCGCGTAGAAGCCCATGGGCAGGCTGTTCATGATTGCGCACAGAAAAACCGCAGGCTCGTGGCATTTCAGCCATGCCGAAACATACACCAGTAAGGCAAAGCTTGCCGCATGGGACTCCGGGAAACCGTATTCACCAAAGCCGCGTATCTGGCGAAACACGGCGTCGGCAAATTCGTCGTCGTAGCCATTGTTGTTCATGCCAGCCATCAGTTGCTCGCGAAACCGTTCAACAGTTCCTACCCGCCGCCATGCTGCCATCGAGCGTCGCAGTTCATCTGCTTCTCCGGGAGAAAAACCTGCAGCGACCATGGCAAGTTCCATCACCTGTTCCTGAAATACGGGTACCCCCAGTGTCCGTTTCAGTACCCGCTTTAAAGCCGCATTCGGGTAGGTGACAGGTTCCAGTCCCTGGCGACGTTTAAGGTAGGGGTTAACCATGCCTCCTTGTATAGGGCCCGGCCGGACAATCGCGACTTCAATCACTAGGTCGTAGAAGTTGTTGGGTCGCAAGCGTGGCAGCATAGACATTTGCGCACGTGATTCAATTTGAAATACGCCGATGGTGTCGGCCTTTTGAATCATCTTGTAGGTAGCCGGATCTTCGGATGGAATACTCGCCATGCTGTAGCTGATACCCCTGTGCTCACGCAGCAGGGTAAAGCACTTGCGAATGGCAGTGAGCATGCCGAGCGCTAGTACATCTACTTTCAGCAGCCCGAGCTCTTCCAGGTCGTCTTTATCCCACTGAATGATGGTGCGATCAGGCATTGCTGCGTTTTCCACCGGAACCAGCGATGATAAGGGCTGGTGCGAGATGACAAATCCGCCCACGTGCTGTGACAAATGCCGCGGAAAACCCATGATTTGCTCCAGTAGCCAGGCAAAGCGTTTCATCAGCGGGCTCTGGGCTGCAAAGCCCATCTCGGCCAGTCGCTCCGGGATGATATCGGTGCCATCCCACCAGGCCATTGATTTTGCCAGCGCATCAATTTGTTCATCCTGCAGTCCCAGTACCTTGCCGACGTCGCGTATGGCGCTGCGACGGCGATAGCTGATAACCGTTGCTGCAAGCGCTGTACGGTGGCGGCCGTATTTGCCATAGATATACTGGATGACTTCCTCACGGCGCTCGTGTTCGAAGTCAACGTCGATATCCGGTGGCTCGTTGCGCTCTTTGGAAATGAAACGCTCAAACAGCATGCTCATTCGCATCGGGTCGACTTCGGTAATAGTCAGGCAGAAGCACACAGCTGAATTTGCCGCCGAGCCGCGTCCCTGACACAGAATGTTGTTTTCGCGTGCAAAGCGCACGATGTCCTGCACAGTCAGAAAGTAATGCTCGTAATTGAGTTCTTCGATCAGGGTCAGCTCACGCTCGATCTGGCGGGTTACATCCTCACTGGCACCATCCGGCCAGCGCTTTGCCGCTCCGGTATAGGTAAGGTCACGTAAATAGTTAATCGGTGAAATGCCTTGTGGCACCAGCTCATGCGGATACTCGTAGTGCAGCTGATCCAGATTGAAATGGCACATCGAGGCAATGCGAGTGCTTTCTTTCAGGCTTGCCGGTGAATACAGCCGAGCCAGTGTTGCCGGGTGACGCAGGTGCCGTTCGCCATTTGCGTACAACGTGCGACCTGCGTTTTGCAAGGTGCAATTTTCGCGAATACAGGTGACTACATCCTGTAAAGCGCGGCGCTGCCGGTTGTGCATATGTACGTCGCCACAAGCGACTACCGGCAGATTGTGCTGAAGGGCTAATGCCTCGATGCGTTGTGCGTGGGGATTATCGGTCTTATTATGTAACAGAGTCAGCGCCAGCCATGCGTGCTCAAAATGCTGCCTGAACCATTGCAGCGTTTGCGCGACAGCACGTTCCGAAGCCAGTCTGGCAGGAACAAGTATAGCGATGCAGTGTGTTGATTCCAGTTGCTCGATTCTGCCTGGAGCAATAGAGTAATCACCTTTCGGGGCGCTGCGACGGGCATCGGTAATCAAGCTGCACAGGCTGGTGTAACCTTCGTGGTTCCGCGCCAGCAGTACAAGCTTGAATCCATGTTCAAGCAATAGCTCGGTGCCGATAATAAGCTGAATACCGGATTTCTTCGCCTGCGTATGGGCGCGCACCACACCGGCCATCGAGCATTCATCGGTTATGGCAATGGCCTGGTAGCCTAGTTCACAGGCGGTTTCGACCAGTTCTTCAGGGCGCGAGGCGCCACGCAGGAAGGTGAAGTTGGAAACGCAGTGCAATTCAGCGTATTGGGTGTCGTTTTTCATTATGCTGTACAAGTATACAGCATATTATGTGGTTGGAAAGTAGCGCGTCGCGTTTTACCATGACAGGGCGATGCATAGGTACAATTGCTGATCAACATTAATGAAGGTGCACAGGAACTAACAACCTATGGCAATTCTGTCTCTGGGTTACATTGGCATTAGATCGAACAAGCTTACAGACTGGGCGGATTTCTCAACCAGCCAACTGGGTATGAGTCAGCTCGATAATGCTGGTAAGAATCTGTCTTTTCGAATGGACAATTACAAACAGCGGTTTGTGGTCATTGATGAACCGGGTAATGCGCTTGGTTTTCTCGGCTGGGAGGTTGAAAACGCCCAGGACCTGAATACCCTGGCTGCAGCAGTTGAGAGCACCGGAACATCGGTTGAAATTGCCACCCGATCATTGTGTGATCGGCGCTTTGTGACGGATATGATTCTGTTCGATGATCCGGACGGCAATCGAATAGAACTATTCTATGGCCCCATGATAGATAAAGATCCATTTCGATCAGGCCGGCCGATTTCCGGTTTCAAAACTGGCCCCTATGGCATGGGCCATGCCGTTTTACATGCGCGTGATGTCGAAGCCCTGTTGCTTTTTTATCGCGACACGCTGGGCTTTTCTGTCAGTGATTATGGTCTCTCGCCATACCCGATGTACTTTTTTCACGTCAATGGCAGGCACCATAGTTTTGCCGTTATCGGTACCGGGCAATCCGGTTTTCATCATTTTATGGTTGAGTACAATAACCTTGATGATGTCGGGCAGGGGTACGATATAGCGCAGCTTGCTGACGATAGAATAGCCTATACACTGGGGCGGCACACAAACGACTACATGACATCATTCTATGCTAATACGCCGTCGGGTTTTTTTATCGAAAGTGGCTGGGGTGGACGTATCATCGATCAAGCGAGCTGGCAGGCGCATGAAACGTTTACCGGCCCGAGTTTCTGGGGGCATGAGCGGCTGCATCTGCCGGAAGAAAAGCGCAAAGTGCTCAGGGATATGCGCCTGAAAGCAGCTCAGGACGGGCTGCAGGCACCACCTCTTGTTAATTGTCCGTGGCTCTATAGCCATAGAGTTCTGTGATTATAGAACGACGCTGTCAATAGTGAAAAATATCGCGATACCCTATGCCGATTTCTGAACTTCATAGTACTGGTGATCAGGTTGATGTAGTCATTGTGGGCTGCGGTCCGACGGGCGCTACACTGGCATTGCTGCTTGCACGCTTTGGTGTATCAGCGCTAATACTGGAGCGGGAGGAGGCGATCTACCCGTTGCCGAGGGCAGTCCATTTTGATGATCAGATAATGCGTGTGTTTCAATCTCTCGGGGTGGCCGGGCCAATTGCCAGGGCCGCTCGCTATAATCCGGGTATGCGCTTTGTTGATCCGTCCGGTCATCTGTTACTCGATTGGCCACGGCCGGCGGGAGTTGGTGAAAACGGCTGGTACACCAGTTACCGGTTTCATCAGCCAGATCTTGAATCAATTCTACGAGAGCAAATTGATGTAACCCAGGCTGCGAACCTGCTAACTAATGTTGAAGTTACCGGTGTGGAACAGAGTGATTCGCAGGTAAATGTTATCTATAAAAACCGGCAGACCGGAGCGTTTGCATCAGTAAACGCGAGTTATGTCGTCGGCTGCGATGGCGCACGCTCCACTGTACGTAAGCACATCAACGAAGCCGTAGATGATCTGGGCTTCAATGAACACTGGCTTGTGGTTGATGTTCTGTTGCATCAGGAGAAACCGGAGTTGGGTGATTTCACGATCCAGCATTGCGGTAGAGACCGGCCGGCAACTTACGTGAGGTGTCCGGCTGACCGGCGCCGATGGGAGATCTCATTAAAGCCGGAGGACAACGCAGATACCATTGCTCGTGACGATTCCATCTGGAAGCTGCTGGAGCAATGGCTGTTGCCTCATGAGGCAACAATAGAGAGAAGTGCTGTCTATGAATTCAAATCGCTGGTGTCCAGGCAATGGCGTGATCGACGGCTATTCATTGCAGGAGATGCGGCTCATTTGACACCGCCGTTTATGGGGCAGGGTATGTGCGCTGGAATTCGCGATGTCTCAAACCTGAGCTGGAAAATAGCGGCGTGTTGTAATTCTAGCGGATTTTCAAATGATACCCATGAAACGCTGCTCGATAGTTATCAAAGTGAGCGCGTACCGAATGTAAAAGAATATATAGAAACGGCTATACGTCTGGGTGCGTTAATCAATTCCTGCGATACACAAGAGTCGTTAAAGAGGGCGTTTGGTGGCGGGGAAGATACCGTCCGTATGAAATCTATAGTGCCGGGGCTTGGGGTCGGGCTGGCTGCGGGTAATGAGACTTATCGAGGCGACTGGTTTCCGCAGCCGTGTCTGGCCAGTGGTCAGCGGCTCGATGAGCGAGTCGGTTTGAAAGCGGTGCTTCTTATCACTGCATCATTGCTGGCGGACTACCGGCAACAATACTCGAGCGGTGATGATATCGGACTTGAGATAATTATTGCAGACGATGAGCCAGAGATCGTCGCTTTACTGGCCCGGTATGAGGTTGCGGCAGTGCTGGTGCGCCCTGATCGTTATCTGTTGGGCTCGGCCTGTAAGGGGGGCGAAGTCAAGTTGTTGATTGATGCGGCGAAAAAATTTACGAGCCTTTAACCCGCATTATTCATGGGATTGACGGAATCTCAATTGACCTTTGATTCCACAGAGAATTTTTTCTCTTGCAAATATCAGTAAGTATTCGACGCGAGAAGAAAATCCACTGTGAAAACCCTTGCCATGAATAAGTAAGGTCTACGCGATATCCTCGCCACCCCATGAATAATGCGGGTTAAAAGCTAACGTGAGTTATCGATGGAATTGACGTCATCCGGATAGCTTGTCTCATTCACCAGGTGAGCAATTGAATTGGCGTAATAATTTAGTAGTGGCAATTCTTTCGAGTTGATCGAAAGCAACCCCTGAGCCTCTATCAATACATATCTTAACGTCAGCATGCGAATACCGACCGAAACGCCATAGTCTCTGTCACCGCGGGGTATATAGGCTCGATAGCCGGCATTTTCGAGCAGAGTCAAAAGTTCAAATGCTTTCGCCTTCAGCTCCAGTTCACTGAATGCCTTTTGCGGGTTGCGACTAACTATGGTCGCAACCACCGCTACCGGCAGAATAGGGATGATCTGCCCGATGCGATGCATCAGGTCATCTGCAAGTGCAGAAACGTCGGTGAGTGGTGCGGTGCCGCTCGCGTGATGGGTTTCCAGCCATTGCTTGAGAAACACCGGTTTGCCAAAGTTTACGCAGGCATAGCCGTTGCGATAGCGCTTTCCGGAAATCGCCTGGGAGATGTTTTTCCAGCCGAAGCCGACCAGTGTTGTTAAGGTGGCAAGTTTGCCGCGGCGGGGCAGCATGGTGCTGGCACGTAACAGGCTGCGATCCTCCAGGACGCGGTCGTAATTGATACCAACCGGGATAAAAACGATATTGCGCTCCCCGGTTGGATCAAAGCCTTTGGTAATGTATCCGAGGAGTCCCAGCTTGGCAGCGCCAAGCTTGCCGTCGCGAGTGAGCCTGCCTTCTGGAAAAACCGCTTGCGGTACGCCACCATCGGCGGCCATCTGTACATAGGCTTCCAGCACGCGCCGATATAAGGGGTCGCCGGAATTGCGTCGAACAAAATAACCGCCCATCAGACGGATCAGTTGCTGCAGCGGCCATACGCGCGCCCATTCTCCGACGGCGTAGGACAGGGCGGTTCGATCAGCCGCGAGATAAGTGGCAACAATGTAGTCCATATTGCTGCGGTGATTCATAATAAACACCACACTGCTTTTGTCGTCTAATGCCGCTAACCCCTGATCGTCGGCGTAGCCCAGTCGGACCCGGTAAATACTATGAACCAGCTTGCGCGCAACCCAGTAGGCGGCTTTGAAATAGAGTAAGGCATTAAACGCAGGAACAATCTCCTGTGCGTACTGGCGTACGCGGGCTTGCAATACGTCGCGAGTGACCTGGCGTTCCTCAGCCAGCTGGTCGATTTCGATCATCACTTCAGGGTGATAGCACAGGCGATCGATAAGTACCTCTCGTTTTGTTAGTTTGAACGATGGAATTTTCAGCGCGAGCCGTGTGTTGACTTCGTCAATAACTTTGTTCGCACGGTGCCGGAAAATCCAGCGCACTGATGGCAGCAGAAAATGCTGAAAAAGCCAAAGCAGCGCCAGTAGCATCATCAATACGGCTGCCCACAGCGGTACTTCGATTGTTGTTGTCACCAGACGGTTCGGACCTTTGTATTAATATAGAAACCATACCATTGTTATCGCGGATATGTCGCGCTCAGTCTTGCTATTGCCCAGTACATTGAAAAGCCCGTGGTGCACGGGACGATGAGTTAGACTAACGGTTTCGTCCGGAACTGTCTGGCTTGACCACGAACCCTCCCTTCAGCGAGCGCCATCAATGGTGGCTCGTGACTGTGGCAACGCTGTGCGGGTTTGTCGCGGCGTACAACATTGGTAAAATATCCGCAGCACTGCCGGAGATAAGATCAGAATTCGAGGCGTCGTTGTCATTCGCTGCAACGCTGGTAAGCAGCTACTCGACGGTTTCCATGTTCTCGGCATTACTGCTGGGCATTCTGGTCAGCCGATATGGATCGTTTCGTATCGGTGGCTGCGGACTGTTATTGCTTTTAATCGGAGGATTATTTGGCAGCTATGCCCAAAGCCTGCCGTTGCTGCTGGCGACACGTGTGCTGGAGGGGATGGGTTACATAGCGATAGCAGTTGCAATGCCGGCTTTTATCAGCAGTGTCTGCAATGTGCGGGTCAGGCCGTTAGCAATGGGCGTATGGGGTGCTTTCGTGCCAGGCGGAATTGCGATCAGTCTGCTGTTGTCGCCAGCATTGCTGCAATCGGGTGGCTGGCGGACGCTATGGCAGGCAGGGTGTTTTTTCGCCGCCATCTGTCTGCTGTTGTTAATCGTGTTCGTCCGACCAGCTGCAAGGCAATTGCAGCAGTCGTCTGCGTCTGGTGTGGGAGCTGGTGTGGGCGCTGATTGTTCTGGGTCTCGATTGCTGTCCGTGTTCCGCCGTGACCCCTTGGTGCTGGCCGGATGCTTTGCCGTCTATTCCGCCAATTTTTCAGGGCTCACCCTGGTATTGCCGACGCTCTGGGCTGAATCTGAACTGGCTGGTGCGCCTTTCGCAGCACGCTTGGCTGCGGTGGTGGTCATGATGAATATACTCGGTAATCTGACCGGAGGCTGGCTGAATTCGAGAGGCGTACCACTGCGGATGGTGTTGTCGATTGCACTAATCGGATCCGGGGTATTTGCAGGTCTGGTGTTTCTTATAGAATTCTCTCTGCTGTTGCAGGTAATTTGTGCGGGGCTGAGTGTTTTTATAGGGGGCATGCTGCCCGCTACTGTTTTTGCCAGTGTTGCCCTGTACTCTCAAAGGCAGAAACAGGCAGGGCTGATTCTGGGCCTGGTGTTTCAGGGAGCCGCTGTTGGTCAGGTTTTCGGCCCGGTATTTCTGGGGGCAGTGGTTGACTATTTCGGTCAATGGCAGATGGCTGTAGTCTATTTTGCTGGCACCAGTTTGATCGCCGTTGTGCTGGTACAATTTTTATCTGAACCCTCAACGGATCGATCGTCGATTCACGCTACGTAGAATATAGATGGCCAGTAACGAACAGACAGAAAAACAGCCTGCCGATTTAAGCGAAGCCGATTCAGGCGCTGTTGTCTGTCAACAGAAAATAACATTAACGGGGCCGTGGTCGTTTATCGATCAGGTTGCCGATGCGTGTGATTTAACAGCAGCGCAAATCAGTGAAGCTACAGAGAAGGGCGCTGTATGGTGGCAAAAGCAGGATACGAAAAAGCAACTGCGTAACCCGGTCAGGCTAGGCTCCTTTGAAAACACCGTGAAAGCAGGTGATGTTGTACTGGTCAATTACAACAGCGCAATTCTGGCGGCGAATATTGCACCGCCAGTGCTGGTCTCTGATCAGGTCAACTACAGTATCTGGGACAAGCCACGTGGAATGTTGAGCCAGGGAACTAAGTGGAGTAACCATTGTAGTATTACCTATTGTGTAGAGAAAATTCACAACAAGCGCGCATTTCTGGTTCATCGACTGGATCGTGCGGCCGGCGGGTTGATTGTAATTGCGCATACCAGAAACGCACTCACCCGACTGGCTGAAATGTTCGCAAAAAGGCAGATTGAAAAAACCTATCAGGCGACGGTGTCTGGTAAGTATGATGGAAAAATCCCACTGGTGATAGAAACACCCGTTGATGGTAAGTCAGCTCACACGGAGCTGATTGACGCAGTAGCTAAAGATGGCAATGCCTCTCCGCAGACCCGGCTGACCGTAAAAATAAAAACAGGCAGAAAGCACCAGATCAGGTCACATCTGGCTGGAATAGGTCATCCAGTGGTGGGTGATCGCCTGTTTGATAAAAACACAGAACACCAGCACGATCTCCAGCTCGATGCGGTTGGTTTAAAGTTTACGTGTCCCTTTGCTGATCGTGCTATAAACGTAGTTTTGCCCCATGTTTAGCCCCATATAGAGACTTAAAAAATATGCCTGATATGGTTACTGAGTATCCTCACTTACTGGCACCACTGGATCTGGGATTTACCACATTAAAGAACCGTGTGTTGATGGGTTCTATGCATACGGGGCTTGAAGACGGAAACCACCACGCCAAACTGGCTGCATATTTTTCAGAACGCGCGCGTGGTGGTGTTTCCCTGATGGTAACCGGCGGTTATGCTCCGAATATAGCCGGATGGGTAAAGCCGTTTGCCGGAACGCTGGCGAGTAGTCGTACCGCTAGAAAGCATAAGCAGGTCACAGATGCAGTGCATGCCGAAGGTGGAAAACTGGCGCTTCAGATATTACATGCCGGTCGCTATGCCTACCATCCACTCGCCGTTGCGCCGTCGAAAATAAAATCACCAATTACGCCGTTTTCACCGAGGCAGCTGTCGTCCGGTGGCGTTGAAAAGCAAATTAAGGCCTTTGTGCGTTGTGCGGTGCTTGCTCGCGAAGCGGGGTACGATGGTGTTGAGTTGATGGGATCGGAAGGGTATCTGATCAATGAGTTTCTGGTGGAACATACTAATCAGCGAACTGATCAGTGGGGTGGTAGCTATGAGAACCGGATGCGAATTGCGATTGAAATCGTGCAGCGAACCCGTGAAGCCGTCGGTAACGATTTTATTATAATCTATAGATTATCCATTATAGATCTGATTCCAAACGGCAGTAGTTGGGAAGAAGTGATAGCGCTTGCGCAGGCAGTGGAAGCGGCTGGGGCGACAATCATCAATAGCGGTATCGGTTGGCATGAAGCGAGAATTCCAACAATAGCGACCTCAGTACCACGCGCTGCATTCAGCTGGGTGACTGCAAAGCTGAAAAGTGAAGTGACAATACCGGTTATCACGTCCAATCGAATTAATACACCGGATGTAGCGGAAAAAATTCTGGCGGATGGTGAAGCAGACATGGTATCTATGGCGCGCCCGCTATTGGCTGATCCGGAGTTTGTTGCAAAGGCCGCTGCGGGTAGAGCGGATGAAATTAATACCTGTATTGCCTGCAACCAGGCCTGTCTGGATCACACGTTCAGTTCAAAGTTAAGTAGCTGTCTGGTGAACCCGCGTGCCTGTCATGAGACAGAGCTTAACTATCGCCCTGTTGCAGGGAAAAAACGCATCGCCGTTGTTGGTGCCGGGCCGGCGGGGCTTGCTTCATCAACAATACTCGCAGCTCGCGGTCACGACGTTGTTTTGTATGACGCAGCAGCAGAAACAGGTGGCCAGCTCAACATGGCAAAAGTGATTCCGGGTAAAGAAGAATTCCATGAGACGCTTAGATATTTCAATCGCCAGATTGAGCTCACGGGAGTTGAATTGCATTTAAACACCTGGGTAGAGCCAGCCATGCTGGCTGGGTACGATGAAATAATTATTGCGACCGGGGTGACGCCGCGTGATCCGAGAATACCCGGTCAGGAGCACGAAAAAGTACTGAGCTATATCGATGTCCTGCGCCATAAAAAAACCGTTGGAGCCCGTGTTGCAATTGTTGGCGCGGGCGGGATCGGTTTTGATGTCGCGGAGTTTTTGGTGAGTTCAGGTGAGTCAGCAACGACTAACTTATCTGCCTGGCTTGAAGAATGGGGCGTTGGCGACCCTGCTGTTGCGCGAGGAGGAGTCGCTGGTATCAAGGCTGAAGTGCCACCACCGGCCCGACAGGTTTTTCTGATGCAGCGTTCGGAAGGTAAAGTTGGCAGAAACCTTGGGAAAACCACCGGGTGGATCCACCGCGCCAATTTGAAAAAAAATGGTGTGCAATCCTTCGGTGGCCTCACTTATGTCGGTATTGATGATTCCGGGTTAAAGGTAAAATATGAAGACAGCGGTAATGAAGAATTGCTCGAAGTAGATAATGTGGTGTTGTGTGCCGGGCAGGTGTCACGACGTGAGCTCTACACAGCGCTTGTGGAAGCTGATGGCACAGGCGTGCATTTGATCGGTGGAGCTAAGGAAGCGGGTGAGCTTGATGCCAAGCGAGCTATCAATCAGGGCGCGAGGCTGGCTGCTCGATTGTAGTCATTGTTGAAAATTGCTTGGTCTATACCGTGGTTTACTATCTGATGAGTAAAACTTCCGGCTTTACTGTAAGGGAAATGTTACAGGAATTTATAATCTTAATGTTATGAAATAATGGATTTCGAGTGCATCTGCAGATAGGTGGTACAATGAGCATGAAAAGCGAACAACGCCACGACAACTCACTTAGTGCTGCAATATGGGGAAACCCGTGGCAGATTGTCTGGGTTTATCGATTGTTGTAAAACACTTGACCAGGTTAGATAGTTGTTCCGGGATACTCCTGCGTAGTCTGCCACAGTGGCTCGCTACTTGAGAACCGCCATGAATCATGAATCATGAATCATGAATCATGAATCATGAATCATGAATCATGAATCATGATTAAAGGCCCCCGGGCAGGTGCTGCAGATCAAATACACCGAGGAACAAGGTTTCATGCATCCCGTGGACGTAAAAAAATTTGTAAAACAATCCAGTAGTGTACAGGGTTGGTTTTCATCGGAAGCAGCCATGTTGTTTGCATGGGTTGATCAAATTCAACAGAGCAACCAGATTAGTGGCGACTGTTTTGAAATTGGTTGTCACCACGGCAAAAGTGCGATGTTACTTGGTGGCCTTGTAGATCCAGCTACCGAAAAGCTGGCTGTGTGTGATTTGTTCGGAATGCAAACAGATAATGTATCGCGATCGGGCAATGGCGATCTCGATACTTTTGAGCGCAACATGAAGGAGGCCAAAGACGCAGGTCTGACGATCAATGTTTTTCAGAAAAATTCAGCTGATCTGACAGCAGACGAAATCGGTAGAAATTATCGATTTTTTCACATTGACGGAGGGCATAATCCCGAGGAAGCTCTGGTTGATCTTCATCTTGCTGCAGAGTGTCTTGTTGATCGCGGAGTTATAGCCCTCGACGATCCGTTTCGTATGGAGTGGCCAGGGGTAACCGAGGCGTTACTTCGGTTCCTCGATGAAAACAACGAATTTCAGGCAATTATGGTTGGCTTCAATAAGCTGCTTCTGACTCGCAAAGCCTGGAGCGGGCTCTATTTAAAGGAGTTCGAAGATCTTTCCTGTCGGGAGACCTACAAGTTGGGGTATCCGTGGCGCGTTAAGCAATTGCCGTTTCACCAGTTTGATTTGCGGATAATCTATGTGCCGGATTACCTGCAGAAGCTGACACCCGGTAATATAGCCCGTAGAATTTATCATAAGACCCGTCGATTCCTTGCGACCAGGCGGCAGGATCAGGCGGCGGCAAAGCCAGCCTGAACTCCTATCCAGGGCGATGTATCATGTGTTTTGTAGTTGGCAGGTTTGATGACTAAAAAGAACCCGGCGCCGCCGGATGCGGCTGATCGACGTGCAGCCCCGCCGGTAATTTGCTATCGAAGTGACCAGCTTCCGGTATACAAGGAAGAGTCATTTGCCGCTGCCCGGGATAATTTCAGGAAGATTGCTGAAGTTACCGTGCCACCCCGTGATGCACGCACTTTCGAGGTTAAGGCGGGGCAGTTTTTCCGTATTGTCAGCATAGAAGGGTCGCAAGTGGGCGATCTGAATCTGTGGAATTCGAATAATCTTTCAGAGCGATTCTACAGCGGAAAAACGCGGCAGCTCCAAGCCTCACATCTGACAACAGGTGATCGCCTCTGGAGTAGTCTTCCGACGATGCGGGCAATGGCAACAATCACCCACGATACACTTGACTGGTATGGCTGGGATGATGATGGAGCCGGAGTACACGATGTCATTGGAACGCGTTGCGATCCTTACACAAATCGTCAGCTACTCGATAACGACTATCATTACTGCTGTCATTCGAATCTGACTCGAGCGCTGGCCGATACCCGTGGCCTGTCATTGCGGGAGGCAGAGGGCCATATACACGATGTATTAAATGTCTTTATGTGTACGGGTTTTACGCTCGATACCCATCAGTATTTTATGAAAGCAAGCCCGGTGCGTCCCGGTGATTTCATTGAATTTTTTGCTGAAATTGATCTGCTGGGTGCGTTGTCGGCGTGTCCGGGAGGAAACTGTGGCAGCAGTCATTCCGATGACGAGACTCCATGTTTTCCGCTGTTAGTAGAAGTGTATCAGCCAGCGGAAGGGTCAATGCCGCAATGGTCTGCGCCGATACCAAGTGCCTACCCCGGAAGTCATGGGCGTAGCGAGTGCTAGGTCAGAGCTGGTTTAGCCGGAATGTCTTGCTCCCTCAGCTGATCAAATGGTTTAGCCGATCATCAGTAAATTTAGCAAAACTGTTACTCGGTAATTCCAGCCAATCATTCAGTAGTCGACTGTATACAGCTCGATAGTCCATGGTGTGCTGTAGATCGTCGTCAATCAATTGGCCCAGGTCAGGCGCAGTACCATACATTCCGCCGTTAATGCGACCACCGCAGAGAAAGTGCGCGGCTGCTGTGCCGTGGTCAGTGCCATGGCTTTTATTCTCTCGCGCTCGACGGCCGAATTCCGAATAAGTGAGTAGCACGGTGTTGTTCCACTCACCAGATTTTATCAGCTCTCGGCGCATACCGGAGATTGCTCGTGCAACCTGACTCAGCAATGACTGGTGTTTATAAGTTTGTTGATCATGTGTATCAAAGCCATTCAGGCTAAGCTTGATTACTGGAACATTAATTCCGGAATTTATAATATTGACGGCGTGAGTCATCTGATCTGACAGATCACCCCCATGAATTTGTACTCGCTTTTTATTGAGCGCTACCTTTCTGGATATATTATCCAGTGAAGATTTCAGCACTTTCGCTCGATCAAGCAGCAGAGCCATCGTGTCATTTACTGCCTTGTGAGTATGGTTTGCCACCACCCGGCGATTAGAAAACTGGTCTGCGGCAGACATCGATAACCAGTTGCCACCCGGACTACTGAAAATTCCCATACCTCCGCCGAGTACAATTCCGTGTGCATCAACATGGCTGCTGGCGTAGGCGTGTTCCAGATCATGTGTGGCCCAGCCGTGGCGACCGGCAACATTGCCATCACCACCTGTTTCCCAAAGCGCGATCGACTTAAAATGAGAGCGATTTGGACTCGGGTAACCGAGGCCGTGCACGATAGCAAGTTGTGCAGATTCCCAAAGTGGCATTGCCTGCTTTAAACTCGCATTCAAGGCAAAATTATTATTGAGTTTTATCAGCCTGTCTGGTCCCAATCCTATCGACGGACGCAACTCATAATAGCGATCGTCACTGTACGGCACAACGGTGTTCAAGCCGTCATTAGCGCCGGATAATTCAAGGAGTATCAAGCGTTTTCGCGAAGTAGATGCTCTATTGTTTGCGTAACTTTCAGTGAACGGAAGTAGTGGAATCATTGCGCAACCGGCCATCAATTTCAGGCAGTGTCTTCGCTTCATTTGGCTTTCTCTGTGGTGGCTGTTCTGTGGTGTATTACGATTCTTTATTGAAGTTGGAATGCCAGATCAGAGAGTACATCCGCCAAGCTGGCGTTGTTCGCAATTTCTGTGCTGACAGCGTTTGTCGGAAGCAGTAACTGCTGAAGTGTTGTTGTCGGGTACTTTTTTAGCAGGGTATCCAGATCGGCCTGCCATTGTAATTCGCTACGTCCTGCTGCTTTGGGTCGGAGCCTGGTGAGGTCAGTATCTATAACGGCTTGAACAGCAGCCGCTTTGGTTAAAACCAGCCTGCTTGCAGATAATGTATCTGACTGGCTAATGCTGTATCGAGCGATGTTATTAATATGCGGTTGCCACGCCTTGTAGTGTCCTTGAAGGTTGTGCCTTCTGAGTCGGTCGGTACTGCCGGCGTGCTGGTACAGCTCCAGAGCGTGAGGCCATAATGCGTCTATCAACCTCTGGTCCTGTGGCATTAGCTCGTTATACTGGCACTGCTTGTTTTGTTTTTGAGACAATTTTATTGTAAGGGAGCGCGAAGCAGGTTCATCTGCTGATTGCCAGCCGCACTGTGGCCACTTCAACAGGCAGTCCGGCCAGCATCCGTGGCTGTTGAGTCGAAGCTTGTATCGTCCTTTTTGATCTATGTGAAATTGTACTTTCATGTTTTGCCATCTGCGATCTTCAAACTCTACATCAGTGAGAGCAAATGTCAGAGAGGCAGGTTTTGACAGGTCCGGGTTCTCTACATGCCAGGCATAAACAGTAGAGGCTTTAATCGTGTTTTCCGTGTTGCTGGATTCTGGCGTTTTTGATCGAGTGGCTGCAACCGGGTTAGCCAGAACGACTTTCCCCTGGCAATACAAATCACCAGCCGCCAGTGGATTTTTTGGCGGGCAGGAGCTTATCTGTATACCGTTCGATGCGCTAAATAGCTTGTCGTCGATAGATACCCATTTAACATATAGATTTCTGTCTCCGCCGTCTCTTGCATGATCATTCAGGAATTCTACTTCTATTGAATAGACTCCATCCAAAGACCTGTTAAGCGGAAATGTAACGGTTTGCCAGGGGCGCTCGGTATCCTTTCTGGCCCGCCCGAAACGTTTGGTGTCGTGACCTCCTAAAACAGTGGACCGGCCGGATGACCACAAATTATTTTCACCTTGCAGGATATTGATGTTGTATTCAACAGGCCCTTCAAAATCTTCTGCTGCAAGCAGAATTTTCAACTCCGGTTCCCCGGCTTTCACGGGGGTAAGTGACGCGGGATCTTTCATGGTCATACCCATCGAGCCTGACATACCATTTTGCATTGCAGCGGCTGGTTTCATAGCACAGTCTTTGTCGTTGCAACTGGCGAGAGAGTGGGTCCATTCCAGCCGGCTTAACAGTTTGCCTGGCGTAACCCAGGCCGCACCACCGGGCCAGCCGGCAACATTCGGCGGATCAAACAGATCTTGTCCCAGCACACGAAGTGTTGCAGGTAGCGTTTGCCATGTAGCCGGAACGATGCCGGTTGATCGGATCGCCCCGATGGTTAGTGCGGCAGGCGAACGAACTATTGTTGCCCGGTTTTTGTGCGCCCAGAAATCATCGCTTTCCAGTATCGCCCGATAGAGGGTTTTTATACTGAAGTCGGAACGTCGGAATCGATCAGCAATAGGGTCTAGTTGATGCTGCGTGGGTGTTTTGTGGCTGACAAGCATATTCCACATCTTGCCGGATAGATAATATGAGGCCTGTGGCTGCTGCAGAATGAGATCAATTAAATCATCACCGTTGAAGTGCCCTGTATGTCCGAAGATAACCTTGGTGCTTGTATCGTGAACACCAGCTCTAAACCGGAATGACATATTGCGCATCGCTGAACTGCTGTAGCCTGTCAGCGAGCGGGCGGAGTTTTTAACGTCCTGTTCGGTATAGTTTCCCTCGCCGAGCGTAAATAGTTCGAGTAGTTCTCGTGCCAGATTTTCATTGGGAGATGCTTTTTTATTGTTATTGTTGTCTAGATAATTGAGCATTGCCGGATCGCGAATGATCTTTTTCAGGAAGCTTCTGAAACTACCGCTGGCCGATTCCCGAATGGTCTTGTGCTGTCGTGCAACCGATATAGCCTGGTTATTGATGGCTGAGTAGGCGGTTGTAAAATGGTTGTGCCAGAATAAAATCAGGCGCTCGGATTGAGGGGAGCGTGTCTCGAGCATTTCTCTGACCCACCAGAGTCTAAGGGTAGCAATCTCCTGGTCTCGCTGGTCGTTGAATATTCTTCGTTCGGTTTTTGATAATTCACTACGACTCCAATGATGCGGTGCCGCTTGATTGGTCCATTCGGGCATTGCGATGGTTGTGTCAGTGCCAAGGCCGTTAATGATGTGGTCGATTGCCTCTGCTCTTGTTTTGCCAGCGAGTTGAAGCAATTCATAGGGTGAAGCCCCGAAACCGGTGCGGTTTAATAAATGACGAGCGTCGGCCAGGGTTAGTGTGTGCCTGAAACCTTCGGTGGCCGGTGAAGGCAGTGGTATCATCAGGGCGAGAGTGAAGATAATCACATAGCGCATTGCGGGCTTACAGTTACCAGTGTTGCTTTGGTGGAAAATACAGCATAGTGCGATGAAAGAGACTATTTGCTGAACATGCACTGATGCCGATCAAATTGTCGCTAATTTTCCAAATGTTAATGATTCATTCCCGCTTTGAGTTTTTAATAAACACACGAAATGAAGTTTTTGTCCAATCAGGCAAGGCAGGGTGAACAAGTACCACTAATCCGTGTCTTATCTTCGATCTAATGGTTTGCACCTTAGATGTCATGACGTTAAAATAAAGCCATCAGCAATTGTTAAGGAATCCAGGTGATAACATATAAGTGGACGCAGCGCCGTGTTGCAGCCGGGTTGGCATCGTTGGCAATTATTACGCTGCAAGGCTGTGGGGGTGCTGATACCGCAATGGTGGATGCCACCGGTCAGACAGAAATAACAACGCCGGCCTTGCTGCGCACTGTCGCGGCATTAGATGGCGATAACCTCACACTGGATGTTGCCGTTAATGATCAAGTCACCGTGCTTACGCAAACCGAACCCAACCTGTGGACCGGCACTGTTAACGTGCCAGCGAATCGCAGTTCAGATGTGGTTGTGTCCTGGGGCCAAAATTATGGCACATTCGGATATCTGCCTTTGGCGCGGCAGCAGAAGTCTGTCGTGGTTGGCGCTGATCCTGGTGTGGTCGTATTTGAAAACGGCTACAACACGGCCTTCGATTTCGACAACGACGGTATGTCTAACCTGGTGGAATTGGAAGAGGGCCGATCACCGGTTAGCTTTCTTGATGTCACAATCAATGTAGACGGAGCATTCCCGACAGGGCTGTCATTACCGGGTTCCAATGTGTGTGGAGCCAGGATGCCGATTGCGGTTGTCGTGGAGCAGTTGGTTACCGATGCTGTTGTAACTCCTGACGATAATATCGCCTGGTGGTGTGGTTTATACCTTCCTGAATCGCGCAATGTGCTAAATGAAGTGACACGTCTTGAGAGTATCGTGCTTATCGTTAAAGTGACCGACGATATATTGTTTGTCGACAGCCCGACAGGTCAGGAGTACCGTGATGATAGCGTCGAAGTGTTTATAGACGGCGATAACAGTAAGCGTTCATCGTACGATGGCGCCAATGATTTTCATTTTCGTTTCCTGCCTGAAGGAACCGGTGGCGTGTTCCTCACCAGAGGGCCGTATTTGCCCGAAAACCTTACAGCATCAGTCGACTACTTTACCGGCGGGTATCAGCTGACAGTGACAATTCCGGTACAAGAGGTAGGCATCGATAATGGCCAGCCGTTCGGGTTGAATATAGAAGTAAATGATGATGACGATGGTGGCGGGCGTGACGCCAAGTATTCCTGGGTGGCTGCGGAAGGGCGGGATATATCCTGGAGAAACCCTTCGGCATTCGGAACTAGCCAGATACCCTGAGCCAATCGGGTAGTTGTTGCGGATTGTATATTGTGGCTTGCCTGCTCGCGGTTGCCTATATCGTGCGCTCATGATCCGCTTTATTCACATGCGTAGCCACCGGCAAATATGGAGGTCTAAAATTAAGCAGGTTACATCATGGTCTCAGGCCACATACGTCGAGAAAATACCCGGAAAGCGGAATTAGTCCACATTTCGAAGAGAGTAATTGAACTTTCCATCAAGTCAGCGAGGCGGTAGCCGTTCACAAAAAACAACAGAGCCGTACGACAAAACGTTTGCGCACGGATTTACCGGTTCAAAACTGATTGTATTGAACAGTGCCAGCGTAAAGATTGTTGTCGTTTTGTTTTTTTGAGAACTGTGCACGCCGGTTTGGCGTTCGTTGTGCAAACAAACTCGCAGGCGCTGGAAGCGCCGCCATCAGCGACTTGCTGGATGGATAACTCAGGGAAAGGAGTCACTTATGTTAGCTGCCCAAAAACAATTATTTAATGATGAAGATGATGCGCTG
>MDLA01000071.1 GCA_001730015.1 Chromatiales bacterium (ex Bugula neritina AB1)
TCACAGTGGATATTCTTCTCGCGTCGAATCCTTACTGATATTTGCAAGAGAAAAATATCTCTGTGGAATTAAAGTTCAAGTGAGATTCCGTCAATCCCGTGAATAAAGCGGGCCAGGTGTGCTGGCGTTTGATAAATTTGTGTGTGATCTTGGTTACAGCTATGATCTGATGAGCGCGTTGCACGAAGGACTGAGGGGTAAGGGCATTGGAGGCACCGCGTTGTACATGAAGGACCAGGTGGTGGTGAATTCGAATTGTATTTACTACAGCAGATCGTGCCGGATCTATTAGAAATGATATGTGAGGTCTTTCTTTTTACGGAGCCTGTCCTGGCTATTGTTTTCCGGCTGTTGGTTAACAGTCACTTTATAACCTAAACCGAACAACCCTATATGCGTCAACTCACTGTATGGTTCGTTTTTGCGATATTCTGTTCAATCGATGTGCAGGCAACTACGCCAATTTCGGGGAGCGATGCCCCGGATTACCGGCATGCGGTGCAGACATGGCTCGCCGATGACGACGAAACCAGCTTGCCGGCGTTGTCAGCACTGGCACACAAAGGCAATACTTCTGCGCGGCTGCTGCTGGCTCGAATTGAAGCTACCGACCGCTCATATAGCCCATATTTACGTTCTCTGAGCCGTTCACAATGGCATACTCTATTCCGCTCAATCATATTTGACGGTGCTTTTGCCAGAAGCTGGATTCGCGTCGAAAGTGAACGTGGGTTGGAGCTTGCCCAGCGACTTAAAGACGCGACTCAATTGGGCATCCACCTCCTCGCCATTGAAAAACTTTTAGAGTCCGGTGAGCCTGAGGCTGCAGAGCACTTGATACGCAAGGTGGCTGTGGATGGGTCGGATCAGCAGCGTGATCATCTCTTGACACTGCTAACACCGGAGCACGAGTTATGGCCTTATATCAGCGGATTCCGCCACGCGCGTGATGGTTTAACCACCGGACATACCGCATTGCAGCGAATAATTGACAATAATTACGGTCCGTTGCCGAATGCGGTTAGCCTGGCTAATGATGCAGTCACCAGAAACGCCAGAATATTTGTAGATATAGGCTATCAGGCCGGTGATCGCATGCCGGATTTTCAATTACCTAAGCACTATTCGGATGCGCTGGTTAATTGGGTGTTGAATGCTCCCGCGGCAATTCCAGTCGCAACACTATGCCAACGTTCTTGTTTAGAAGCGGAGGTTTCTGCTTGTGTGGTTACGGCGTTCGGTCTGGTAGGCGGTTACTATGAGGTTATTCGTTTCGATAGTCCTGTTGAAAATCTTATTTCACAGCATCGTTTTTTGCACAGCGAACGTGCGCTTGGGATGGTACAACGGCGAATTGCGAACGCACGTTCAGAAGTCGGAGATATTGTGTTTTCACCAACAGCGCTGGCTGCTAAGAGTCAGTGCCTTGCTAGCGCTGTGGCCGACTGGTAAAGATCTGTGCCGATAGCAAATACTCCAGTTCTATAGATCATGCTTTCGCACTTCTAGTTGGGTCGTCAGTTAAGCAGTGGCCTGCTATTGGTGGAATCAGCCATTCCTTTTAATCTGGAGTTACTGCACATAGATTTGAGTGATTGTGCCGTAGGTTGTGGTGAGGGAAGCGAACCGCATCAATGTGTGTATTGGGCTGGTGGCGCGGTTCGCACCACTCACCACACCCTACGAAGCTACGATGCAATCACTTGCAGCAGTTCCATGTTGTTGGTGTTATGTGGTTTGCCAGCGCATAACCCGTTTTCGTAGCCAGACAACCAATAGATAGTTTCCGACGCCGAGAATGCCAGCCACCAGCGTAACGCCATAGAGTGTGTCGGCGCGATACGTTTCCATCGCTGTTACAATTAGATAGCCCAATCCTTCTCGGGAAAAAAAGAACTCCGCCACGACGGCGGCGATTATCGCTCCGGTAAAGGCGATTTCGTGAGCTGCCATATAGTAGGGTATGGCGGCAGGCCAACGCACCTTCCAAAATACCTGCCAGCGAGATGCATTTAGAACCTCCATTCTATCCAGCAACACATCGTCTGCGGAGCGAAGTCCTGCTGCGATGTTGGCAACCAGTGGAAAAAAGGTAACGATAAAAACAATGATTATCTTGGGTAAAGGAGTTGAACCCAAAGTCAAAATGAGAATTGGAGCAATAACGACATAAGGAATATTTTTAATTACAATAAACCATGGCATCAGTATGCTTTGTACAGAAGGTATGTAGACAAACAATATCGCAATAGCGATTGCAAACAGGTTTGCGAATGAGTATCCAATTAACGCACCTAACATGGTGATGCCTGTGTGGTAGAGGAAGGTCTGCCAATCCTCAATAAGGTGCTTAATTACCAGCCCGGGTCCTGGCAAAATAAAGGGTTCAAGCCCTGAGGTCCACACCAGGATCTGCCAGACAATCGGAAGCGACACCATCATTATCAGATAGCCATACCGCGCCATTAGTGCTTCTCCTCAATTTCAACGCCATACAACTCGCGACGCACTTCGAGCACTTTTTCGGCAAACTCGGGTAGCGTTTTCAGGCTTCGTTTTCGGGGTCTCTCGAATGCGACATTCAATATTGAGTTAACCCGCCCGGGCCTCGGCGCCAGCACAACGATACGATCAGAAAGCATGACGGCCTCGTCTATTGAATGGGTAACGAGCAGGACTGTTTTCGGGTGACTGATTAGCACCTCACCGAGAAACTCACACATATACTCGCGTGTCATTTCATCCAGTGCACTGAATGGTTCATCCATCATTAAATAGGGTGGATTGTGAACCATTGCAGCGGCGATGTTTACACGCTGTTGCATACCACCCGATAGCTGATGAGGGTAGTGGTTTAAAAAGTCGCCTAACCCAAAATCTTCAAGTATGGTTTGCGGGGAAATTGCGCTTCTGACATTGGTTATATCCAGTGTCATCTGTACATTCTCAAGCACAGTGTTTGATGGAACCAGAGCAGGGCTTTGAAATACAGCTCCAATTTTGTATTCACGACGTATCGCGCCGGGGCTCTTTCCTTTTAGCAGTACTTCACCCGATGTCGCTTTTTCGAGATCGATGACATGTCGCAACATCGTTGTTTTGCCACAGCCGGATGGTCCGATGAGGGCGACGAACTCGCCTTCATCGATTTCCAGACTGATGTCCCGCAGTGCTTCGATCTCGGCAAATGATTTGGATACGTTTTGAAATGTAATGGCGCTCATCTGCTAAGACCTCAGCGGTGGATGCAAATGGTTATTCACATGGAACAGTGTCAAAAAATCCGTATTGAACCAGAGTAGCGCTGTTCTTGTCCCATTGTCCCAGGTCGGTTTGCAGCAGTCTCTCGCCATCATTGGTAATCAGAAACTCCTGTTCTTTAAATCGAAACAACACGGCATCTTTAGTCAGTCCTTTTGCGTCTTTGGCGTGTTTCACAGTTATATCCGCTGAGCCATCAGGATCCGAGATCACATCAGCCAATCCACGATAAACCGCCCGAACAAATCGCTTTACGACGTCTGCCTGTGCAGGATCATCGAGCATTTCTTGCTTAACGACCATGGAAACCGGGAAATCATCGAACGCATGGTCTTTCCATAGAATGGCATTCCATTCGTGGCCGCGCGCTTCAATAACTGCTGTCTGATTGAAAACCCAACCAAAGTAAAAATCCGCAGCGCCTGCAAATAATGCATCCGGAGCGAAACCCGCCTTAATGGTAGTCACATCAGATTCGGACAAGCCGGCTTTATCGAGCATGACTGGAAGAAACCGGAGGAACGGACCGCCCGCCACGATCTTACCTTTGAGATCTGCAGGTGTTAATTCTTTGCCTAACAGTTCAGGATCAATTGTCAAAAGCGCACCTGGTGCTCCCTTGAGAACACTACCAAGAACAACCAGGCCGTTTATAGGCGTGGGAGAAGTCAAGGCCTGCGGAATAAAAGAACCGGACGATGCAAACGCAATGTCCACCGCCCCGCCACCCAAAGTCTGAATATGGTTCTTGCCAGGTCCGCCTGGTACAAGTTCTACCTCCAGTCCTTCATCAGCGAAATAGCCTCTTTCGATTGCATTGTAGAGATGTGCATGCTCTGCATTTAATACCCAGGATAATCCAACCTTGAGTGTCTTTGACTCGGCTAGTGGCGTGATACCTTCGAGTTCTGCGTCACTGGGAATAAAATCATTTGTGACATAGCTTGATGCGGGTATATGATCTTTCACGCAAGACAGCGCTTTGTCATAGGTTAACTTGGCGTTTGCAAATGCCGGTGTTGTGAGCAGCGCTATAGCTGCCGATATTGCGTAAAGATTTTTCATTTCCAATTCTCCTGTCAAGTGTTCCGCCAGGCCTCGGCGGTGTTAAAACGGTTCTCGCCGCTAAAGCTGGCGTTGTTCGGTTGAGCACAGCCCAAATGATTGAAATGAGCAGCCAGCATTTCACCTAGTTCTGCCGCAATGGATTTGGATTCTTCCATTGCGATAACGTTTTGTTCTTCACCGGCAATGCTGCTTAAATTAAACAGTTCACTTGTTTGATTATCGTAGCGCTGAATGAGTTTGTGAGAATGTGTGCGTATCATTCGAGCAGTACCATATTCACCATATTGCACTTCGCGCCAATCTGCTTGTTCAGCAATTAGGCTGAGCAGGCTCTTTCCTGCGTAGTTATTGCCCGGTGGTGCAAGGTCGGCACAGTCGAGAATCGTTTGGTATAAATCAAGATGATCAACGAATTCCGAACGTCGAGTTGCCTTGGGTAAAATTGCCGGTGCGCGGAGAATCATCGGAATGCGTATACTCTCCTCTATCATGTTCTGGGGTGCTGTTGCGTTCCCTTTCCCCCAGACACCATGATGACCAAGACATAGGCCATGGTCGGACGTATAGACGATTATCGTGTTCCCGGAAAAGCCACTGGTTTCAAGTTCGTCCAGTATGCGGCCTACGGCTTCATCGATTGTGGTTACCGATGCATAGTACTGGGCGCGGGCCTCCTGTATTTCTTCGGTTGTGGAACTCGTTCTTTCAATGTTGAGCAGTTTGCCTGCAAATACCCTTTCTTCACTTGGAATATCATCAAAGCTGCAGCCACGATACATTCTCACCAATCTTTCTGGATGTCCTGACCACGGGGAGTGCGTTGCGTAAAAGCTGGTAAAGTGAAAGAAAGGTTGATCTGGCGATTGGCGACGTATGAATTCAACGGTTCGGTCCGCAATAAGGTTTGTTTTGTATCCCGACAGCGATTTTATTTGGCCATTGTCTGAGTATCGATAAGACCCTTTATGCTTGATTGGATAGTCGCCTGATAAGGCAAACCAATCGTCAAATCCGGATTGCACTTTCTCATCGCGGCCCAAATGCCATTTACCCGATAATCCAGTTTGATAGCCGTTTTCAGATAGAATTTGTGGCAGTGTTATAAAATCATCCAGCCATGCTTTTTGATGAAACTGGTCTGCTGCTGCAATGTAATCGTGAATACCGTGTTGCGATGGCATGAGACCGGTGAAAAAGCACGCCCTTGCGGGGGAGCAAACAGGTACGGGTGTGAATGCGTTGTCGAATACCACGCCAGAATCAGCGAGGTAATCGATATTAGGCGTGTGCAGTTCGCTGTTTCCGTAAGTCGGCAGTGCCCATTGTCCATGATCGTCATTAAAAAGCACAATTATATTTAAAGGCTTATCCATCCGGCGTCACCCGAATTGTGCCAAGGTATTCCAATGGAAGCTCGTTGGGACGCAGGTAACTATGGGTTGATGCAACAGGCTGCATTAACATGGTTTGCATAATGGTGTGGACATGAACTACAGGATCCCCAAGAGACAATCGAAGTTTATCCGCCAATCGTTTATCGCAGGAAACTGCGTTAATTGAAACGTTTTGGGTAAATCGGTTATGTCCAACAGCTTGTCCGATCATCGCAACCATATCACCGGAAAAGTTACTCCAGTTTTCGATGAATTCAACTATTTGAATCGGGAGATAATCAATTACAAACGCAACCGGTATGGTGTCTGCAAACAGTACGCGTTCAATTTTTTTAACGTTCTTTTTATCTGTTACAGCTAACTCTTCCTTGATCTCTTGAGTGGGAACACAATCATGCGGCCCGACAAATTCGTATGTGGGAGCGCGTCCCGACTCTGCAATGAGTTGAAGAAAACTCTGGTAGTTGCCATGGGTCTTTGGTACGCGGCGCAGAATTGTACCGATGCCATGGTTGCGAAGTACCAATCCTTCTGTTTCCATCTGGATCAGTAATTCACGAATCGTATTTCGACTAACGCCTAATCGACTGGCTAATGTTGCTTCAGAAGGTAATTGATCGCCTTCTACAATCTCTTCATTCTGCACAAGCTCCATCAGGCGCCTGCGGGTTTCGTGTCCTGTATCCGTTTTCAGTCTACTCATGTGATTAGTTTTAACAGAATAAAGGTTGGACGTCCAACCTTTAATTGCATCTGAATCTCCCATCTCCCATCTCCCATCTCCCATCTCCCATCTCCCATCTCCCATCCAAAAGAATGGGTTGAAGATCAGTTAATGCCCATCCATAAACCAGCGCTTCTGCGGATCCCTCAGGAAACGCGATCTTTCACCGATCACATGTAGTTATTTTGAATGAGTAAACGCCTACATGTGGTAGTCGAAATCTCACGCACCTGAATGATCCTCGCTACGCCCCGGTTTATGGACGGGCACTGGTTAAAGGGCGAACAATGAGGATTTAAGACACAACCTCAAACAACACTCTGCAATGAATTGCTCACGTCTTGTTCGTCACAATAGAGTTTGTGTTGTATTGGTCAGGTTTGTATCGGACGCCTGGGCATTGCCCGGTGCAGTCCCCCCGACTCTTCGGGTTGAGCCGGTATATAGTTGATGCGATTCAGCGCTACCATCGACATACTGCTATCGACAATCATTCGGCCACGGTGTCTTAACGGCCAAATTGCCATTGACACACAGGTTATAAACGAAAACAGATCCCCCTGGCTCAAGTGGCCGCTTTTAACCCTGAATGCTCCACCGATTAATACAACGCCGACCTGGCTGAATGACAAGAATACACTCAGCGCTCAGAAACAGGCTATGATCTTCGTGGAATCAATCCGGAACAACGCCGGAATGACATATGTCAGCATTAACCATGATCTGCTGATATCGACAAGGTTGGATGTTAGAAAAGTACGTACTGTTTCTATATCCGCGCTGCAGCGCGGCACCAGATCGCCTGCTTTTTCTTTGTTAAAGAATCTGGCAGCTACAGGTAGGTTGTGGTGAGGGAAACGAACCGCATCAATGTGTGTATTGAACTGGTGGCGCGGTTCGCACTACTCACCATGCCCTGCGAAGCTACGATGCGATCACTCGAAGCAGCTCCATATAGACCATTTCATCCGGTTCTCTATTGTCGCGCTGTGCTTCCCAGAGTACTTGTCCTAGAGCTTCCATCATTTCATGCTCCATTGCGTGGCTGTCCTGATACTGTAGTAATAGCTTACGTGTGAGGTCGTTAATACCGGCTGGGCGGTCAGTGGCGACTTGCTCGCGCAATGCGATGTGCATTCCCATGTGCAGAAACGGGTTCGTTGCGCCGTGTTCCGGGTAAAACTCAGAATCTATCGCTGCGTCCGGATTGCTGAATAGTGGATGGTACTCTGGGTGTTCGCGCATGACATCTGCAATCAGTTGTTCCAGTTGATCAAGTGGCTCGTTGCTGTTGGCCTTTTTCCAGACGTCCAGATAGTGCTGGCGGATTTTGCTTCGGTCTTGTGAGAATATCACCGGGTTTGCTCCTGATAGGCTGGGTCTGTAGCATTGCCTGCAGCGACGGGCCTGGCGCGCCTGTGTTCTATAATGTTTTTAGCGGCTAATAAAAGTGAGAGCAAAATAAATGCTCCGGGCGGCAGAATGGCGACTAGCAAACCGGGGTAGTCTGACGACAATGTCCATTGCCAGTTGCCTGCCACGGGGCCGAAGAGCTGCTCGGCGTTGGCAAATAGATGACCGGTTCCAATCAATTCACGTATCGCTCCGAGTATAAACAGTACCAGAGCAAAACCGGCTCCCATGGCTAACCCATCTATAGCGGCTGGCAGAACGCGGTTGCGTGAAGCGTAGGTTTCGGCGCGGGCGAGAATGGTGCAGTTGGTTATTATCAATGGTATGAAGATTCCCAGATTCTGGTAGAGCTGGTGTGTTACAGCGTTCATCAGCATACCTATTGAGGTAACAATGCCGGCGATCAATAAAACGAAAACGGGTATTCGTATTTCGCTGATCAGCCATCTGCGGGTGGCGGATACACAGCTATTTGATATTACCAGCGTTGCAATTGTTGCGAGTCCCAGGCCGAGGCCATTAACAGCGGAGTTACTGACGGCAAGCAATGGGCACAAGCCAAGTAGCTGCACCAGGGCGGGATTATTTTTCCAGAGCCCGTCAATCAGTAACTTGTTCAAAACTTGTGATGGTTTGTTTGTCATTGCGTGAACAGCTGTTGTTGGTTTGTGTGAAAAAATTCCAGCGTATGGTGTACTTCACGAACAATAGCGCGGGAAGTGATAGTGGCACCGGTAAGCTGATCAAAATCACCGCCATCTCGCTTAACTGCCCAGCTCACTGGCAGACTGATCGTTTTCCCATCGAACTGCAGCACCCAGTTTGATTTATCCAATTCTATATCATCGCCGAGCCCGGGGGTTTCGCTGTGGTCAATAACTCGAACGCCGGTTAGCTGACCATCGGGCAGAATGCCGACCAGAAATTCTATTTCACCGGAGTAGCCATCAGCGGCGTTTGCGGTAATGACTGCGGACACGGCTTTTTCCTGATTCCGGGCGATATAGATCGTTCTTGGTTTACCGGTTCGTGTGTCAGTGATGATAAGCGGGTTCTGCTGCAACAGATTGGTGTGCAGGCTGCCTGGCAGTACATCGGCTAGTTGTTTGTCGAGATAGGCGAGCTTGTTTGCTTCAATCGACGGTTTAGTCGCTAGATTGACTAAAGTCAGTACGCTTGCAATGGCCAGTGCAAAGGCGCCCAGTACCACTGATTGCCTGTTGGGTCGTAAGCGTTTGCGGTTCACGATGTTCTGCCCGTACCTGAACGGAAAAACAGATCGATGCGGTCGATCAGCGGTACACAGCAGTTCATCAGAAGTACTGCAAATGCTACTCCGTCCGGATAGCCGCCGTAGGCTCTGATCAGATAGAGCAGCAGGCCGATTCCACCTGCATATAGTAGCTGGCCGCGTTTTGTGGCGGCGGCGCTGACGGGATCTGTGGCAATGAAAAAGGCGCATAAAATGGTGGCGCCGCCGAAGGTGTGCAAGCCGAGTGCTGGCAGTGAAAAGCTGCCGCTGGCTAGTGTTTCAATTATTACGCACACAGACAGGGATGCGATAACAAGCACGGGAATCTGCCAATTGATAATTCGTTTGTGCAGCAGCCACAAGCCGCCCGCAAGATAGGCAAGGTTCTGCCACTCGCTGTGCTTTGCGCCAAAGCTGCCGCTAAGATTTTCCAGATTGTCGGGCAGCGGATTTATAGATATAGAACGTTCGCGAAGCAGATCGAGTGCGGTGGCTCCGGTTAGGGCATCCCACTGTGCGTAGTTGACCAGTCCGCCGTTCAGCACACGCTCCAGGACAAAACGCAACGGCGTGCCGAAAGCATCCGGCTGGCTTAACCAGATACCGAGATCCCGTGGGAAGCTAACCAGTATTAGTGCGTAACCTGCCATTGCCGGATTAAATACATTATTACCGAGGCCACCGTATGCGTGCTTTGCCAGTAATATAGCAAACGCTGCAGCCAGTGCTGGTATCCACCAGGCGATTAGTGGTGGCAGGCACAGGCCGATTAGCAAGCCGGTAATTATAGCTGAGTAATCGCTCAGACCTTCCAACCAGTTGCGCTGCCGCAGACGCAAGGCAAATGCTTCAGCAAGACAGGCAGCGGTAGTGGCTATGCAAAGGTTCAGCACTCCGCCCCAGCCGGTCTGGTATAGAAAGACTGCAATCCCGGGCAGCAGCGCCAAAATAACGGTTTGCATCAGCTGTGTGGTATCTGATGGCAGGCGATGCGGTTGCATTGGCGCTGTCATGAATTCGGCTTCTGCAGGGTGGTATGGCTGGCGCTGGTGGTATTTGCTGATGTTGTTCGCGCCCTGCTTGTGCTTTGCTTTTTAGCTTTTGCTCGTTGCAGGGCTTGCTCGATCAACTGCTTTTTACTTAACGGACTGCTTGTGCGCGTGGTTTCGAGCGCTTGCTTTTTCTTTGCGAGTTTTTCAGCCTGTTCGAGTGCTTGTCTTTGAAGTCTTGATTCGCGTTTTTCAAATCGCTGCTTTGCAATATCTGCATCCAGTTTGCTTTTCGCTCTGGATGCGAGTTCGGATTTGGTTTGCTGGAATATCCGGGTCAATGGCAGCTTACTGGGGCAGACAAAGTCACAGCAACGGCATTCGATGCATTGTTGTAGATCTAGCGCCGACAGTACCTTTTCGTTTATCTGTCTGGCGCTCACGTACAGTTGCTGAGGTTGGAGTTGTTCGGGACAAACGTCGGTGCATAGTCCGCAGCGTATGCATTCGCGCTCTGTGGGCGCCGTTTCCCGGCTGCGGTATTCGATGCAGTTGCTTGATTTCTCGATGACTGCATCTGAAGGCATTGGTTGCGCCATCATCCGGCCACCGCTAAAACGTGTTTGCATCGAGCTGTTAATGCCAATGCAATCTGCGATATAGGATAATGATGTCCCGATCGGCAGTGAAAAATTGCGTGCCTGTCCGGTTGGGTCGATTACAGTAGTGATACGAGTTGTGAGTGCGCTGTTGTATACAGCCGCTTGATACATGGCGTAACAGGTGCCGATATTGAAGCTAATCAGGGGTGAATCGGTTTTATTTCTATGTCTTGAATACGGCTTGCCTGATACAGATGAGAGTATCTGGGTTTCTGCACCGCCGGGGTAAATAGCTGCCGTGCTCACAATATCAATTCCGGTGCTGCCGCAGTTTTCAATTAGCTTCTGTAAATCGGATGCGGTGGTGTTTTTACCTTCTTCGATATAAATAATACAATCACGCGCGCCGGTCGCCTGTATTGCTATCTCGATACCGCTTAAAACTTCGGCGCTATGTTGATGCAGGAGTGCTTCATCGCAACAGATATAGGGGTCGCATTCTGCCGCGTTAATTACAAGCGTCGGGTTGCTATTGCTATGGGCTGCGAGTTTCGCAGCTACCGGAAAACATGCGCCTCCCAGTCCGACGAGTCCCAGTTGGTGAAGATGTTCACGCAACTGTGGCTTTGCCCACGCCTTATAGCTGTGTGAATTAGCCGGTGACTGCCATGTGGCGGATGACTCGAATGTTTGCAGTTCTATTGCAGTGCGGGTGATGCTCCTGACGATCCCGCAGAGGCTTGCATGCACCGGTACGGATCGATAATCGCCGCTCATTGTCAGTGGCTGGCCGCGGCTGACGGTCTCGCCGAGCGCTACAATGACCGGTGCGGCTGGTCCCTGATGCTGCTGTAGCGGAATGCGCAGCGTTTCCGGATTTTGCAGATACTCTATTGTAATGGCTTGCTTATGCCGGAGGCGTAGTCCACCGTGCATTTGATAGTTTTTTTGCACCCGCCTCACAGTGAAATTGCCGGGCGGATTTCGGCTTCGGTGTGCGGTACCCGCAGATCTATGCAATCGACCGGGCAGGGCGGTATACATAGTTCACAACCGGTACAGTGATCGGCAATTACGGTGTGCATGAGCTTGGCGGCTCCGACAATGGCATCGACGGGGCAGGCTTTGATGCAAAGTGTGCAGCCGATGCATTCCGGTTCTCTGATATAAGCAAGAGCAACGGGCTTTTCGAAGCCGTATTGCGGATTAAGCGGAATTACTTCACGGCCCAGCAGATTTGCCAGCGCTGCGATGCCATCTGTGCCGCCGGGCGGACACTGATCAATTTCGGCTTTGCCCTCGGCGATCGCTTCGGCATACGGGCGGCAACCCGGATAGCCGCACTGGGCGCATTGGGTTTGCGGCAACAGTGCATCTATTTTGCTGACCAGGGAATCCGCGTCTGCAGGAAACCAGGTTGCGGCGTAACCTAGAATTGCGCCGGTGAGCGCTGCAAGCACGGTGATAAGGATAATGCCGGTCATGGTTTGTCGAATGTAAAGCGTCTATACGGGTAGTGTCAGTGAGGTGCGTGCCCTAGGCCATGCCGCTGAACCCCATAAAGGCCAGTGACATAAACCCTGCACTTAACAGGGCAATAGCACTGCCCTTGAATGGCAGGGGAACATCTGTGCTTTCTATGCGCTCTCTGATTGCCGAAAACAGAATCAGTACCAGAGTAAAGCCAAGTGCAGCACCAAAACCGTAAAGTGCAGCAGTTAAAAAACTCTCGTTGCGTCTGGCGCTGAGTAAGGCCACGCCCAGTACCGCGCAATTAGTAGTGATAAGCGGTAAAAAGATTCCAAGTATGTTGTGCAGCAGCGGACTTGCTCTGCGCACGAGCAGCTCGGTAAATTGTACCAGACCGGCAATAATCAATATAAAGGATATAAGCCGCAGGTATTCCAGCTCCAGCGGTATCAGTAACCACTTGTTTAACAGGAAGCTGGTGGCAGAGGCGAGCGTCAGTACAAATGTTGTTGCCAGCCCCATTCCGAATGCGGTTTCCAGCTTGCGCGAAACACCCATAAACGGGCACAGGCCTAGAAAGTTAACCAGTACAAAATTGTTAACGAGGATAGTGCCCGCCAGTATGAGTAACAGATCGCTCATTGTGCCGGTGTTATTTTACCCGCATACCAGCGCTGGCACCGGCATCCGGTGACAGCACAAATAAATCACTGCCACCGGGGCCTGCAGCCAGTACCATGCCCTCAGACAGTCCGAAACGCATTTTGCGTGGTTTTAAATTGGCGACCATCACCGTCTGCCTGCCTATAAGCGTTGCCGGGTCATAGGCTGATTTTATTCCCGCGAACACATTGCGTTGCTCACCTCCGAGGTCGAGGGTCAGCTGCAGTAGTTTGTCTGCCCCCTTTACGTGGTCGGCGGCGACGATAGTGGCGACTCGCAGATCAATTTTAGCAAAGTCGTCGAATTCGATTTCGCTGGATATAGGATCATCAGCCAGTGGTCCGGTGGCGGCTTCTGTGAGTGCGTTTTCGCTTTTCAGATCTTCTTTTGAGTCATTGACCATAGACTCGATTGCCTCGGATTCGATGCGCTTGATCATCGGTTTGAATTTGTTTACAGCGTGAGCCAGAAGGGGTGCTTCAGCGTCGGCCCAGTTGTAGGGTTCGTTATTCAGGAAGGCTTCGGTTTGCGTGGCGATGGTTGGCAGTACCGGCTTGAGGTAGATAACCAGGTTGCGGAACAGATTGATACCGAGCGTGCAAATTTCGTGAACCTGCTGTTCGTTGCCGGGTTCCTTGATTAAGGTCCACGGTGCGTGCTCTGCGATATACTGGTTGGCCTTGTCCGCCTGCGCGACAATTTCTCTGATTGCACGGCTGAATTCGCGTGAGTCGTAGGCCGCAGCAATTGACTTGCCGGCTGCTGCTGATTCGGCAAACAGGCTTTCATCGGACAAGGCACTGGCCAGTGTGCCGTCAAAGCGTGAGGTAATAAACCCTGCACAACGGCTTGCGATATTAACTATCTTGCCAACCAGATCGGAGTTTACCCGGGCGGCGAAATCCTCAAGGTTCAGATCGATATCTTCTACCTTATTGTTCAGCTTGGCGGCGTAATAATAGCGAAGGTACTCCGGCTGCAGATGATTAAGGTAGGTGCGCGCCTTGATAAAGGTTCCGCGTGATTTAGACATCTTCTGGCCATTGACGGTTAAAAAGCCATGGCAATGTACGGCGGTAGGCTTGCGAAAACCGGCACCCTCCAGCACAGCCGGCCAGAACAAGGTGTGAAAATAGGCGATATCTTTACCAATGAAATGCACCAGTTCGGTTTTGCTGTCAGGATTCCAGTGGCGATCAAACTCTGCCTGGTCACTGCCGAGCAGGTGCTTGTGACTGGCCATGTATCCTATCGGGGCATCCAGCCATACGTAAAAGTATTTGCCGGGTGCATCGGGAATTTCGAAACCCCAGTAGGGTTTGTTGCGGGAGATATCCCAGTCCTGCAAGCCGTCTTCGAACCACTCTTTTAACTTGTTGCTTATTTCCGGTTGCAGTTGCTCGCCTTGAGTCCACTCTTTGAGCATTGCCTCGAAGTTGTCTAGCTTGAAAAAGTACTGCTCGGAATTTTTTTTAACCGGTGTGGTGTCGGTGACAACCGAGCGCGGATTTTCAAGATCGGTGGCATCGTAGGTGGCACTGCAATTTTCGCAGGCATCGCCATATTGCTCTTCAGTGCCGCATTTCGGGCAGGTGCCGAGTACAAAGCGATCAGGCAGAAACATATCGGCTTCGGAATCGTACAATTGCTCGATCGTGCGAGTTGCGATGTGCCCGGCCGATTTCAAGCGCTGGTAAATCAGTTCTGCGCACTCACGGTTTTCGTCGGAGTGGGTGGTGTGAAAGTTATCGAAGCTGAGCTGAAAATCGACGAAGTCAGTTTCATGTTCTTGTTTCATTTCATCAATTAGTGCCTGCGGCTCAATACCCAGCTTCTGGGCGCGCAGCATAATAGGTGTGCCGTGGGCATCGTCAGCCCAGACCCAGACGGCGTTGTTGCCGCACATGCGCTGAAAGCGGGTCCAGATGTCGGTCTGGATGTATTCCACCATATGGCCAAGATGAATTGATCCATTGGCGTAGGGCAGCGCGCTGGTGACAATGATGTCCCGCGGAGTATCTTGCGTTGAGGCTGCAGTGTCGGTCATATCTGATAGCTGGGTCGGACGGGGCACAAAGTATAGCGTCTAAATCGGGTGTGGCCGAGACACTTGTAGTATTGGAGGTGTTGTTGCCGCTTGGGTAGTGGAATCGCGGCACTCAACACTATACGGTGGTGTATCATTGCGACATTGTTAAATTGACCGCTAAAGCGGGGGTTAAAAATTAATGGCGAATATTGATCGCAAATCCATAGAGCAGGCATTAACCGGTTACATTGACCGTTACACAGGCAAGAATCTACTGAAATGCATTAACGATGTACGGATTGATGGCACTGCCGTGGCCGTTGATCTGGTAATGCCTTACCCCTGTAACGGTTATCACGCGGAGCTGAGGTCTGAGCTCGGGCCTCTGGTGACGGCGCTGGACGGGGTTGATCAGGCCGAGTTCAATTTTACCAGCAAAATTACCGCCCATTCGGTTCAGCATGGCGTCAAGCGAATGGCCAATGTGAAGAATATTATTGCTGTCGCCTCCGGCAAGGGTGGTGTAGGCAAGTCGACAACATCGGTAAATCTGGCTCTCGCTCTATCTGCGGAGGGGGCTAATGTCGGTCTGCTGGATGCAGATATCTATGGGCCCAGCCAACCTCGCATGATGGGTTTGTCCGGCCAGCCGGAGTCCGCTGATGGTAAATCGATCGAGCCAATGCGCAACTATGGTATTGAGACGATGTCAATCGGCTTTCTTATTGACGAAGAAACACCCATGATCTGGCGCGGCCCGATGGTCACCCAGGCACTGGAGCAATTGCTTAACGATACCAACTGGTCAGATCTGGACTACCTGGTGATCGATTTACCTCCAGGCACCGGAGATACCCAGCTGACACTCGCGCAGAAAGTACCGGTCAGCGGCGCGGTGATTGTTACCACACCCCAGGATATCGCCCTGCTTGATGCGCGCAAAGGGCTGAAGATGTTTGAAAAAGTGGAAGTGCCGATTCTGGGTATTGTCGAGAACATGAGTACGCATGTCTGCAGCGAGTGTGGCCACGAGGAGCACATATTTGGCGCGGGTGGCGGTCAGCAGATGGCCGAGGATTACGACATCACTCTGTTGGGAGCGCTGCCGCTTGATATGTCAATCAGGCAGCAGGTTGATGGTGGTAAGCCCACTGTTGTCAGCGAGCCTGAGGGTACTATTTCGCTGAACTATCGTGATATCGCGCGAAAAACGGCGGCAGCTCTGGCCAGGCAGGCGAAAGACTACAGCGCGAGTTTCCCGAATATCGTTATTCAGTCAACCTGATCGTTAATACTTATGGCCATCAAATCGGATCGCTGGATTCGCACAATGTCACAGGACCACGGAATGATAATTCCGTTCGAGGCGGGTCAGGTGCGGCAGAACGAAAACAGGGAACGGGTGATTTCCTACGGTACATCGAGCTATGGCTACGATGTTCGCTGTGCCGCGGAATTCAAGATTTTCACCAATATTAATCACGCCATTGTCGATCCGAAAAACTTCGATACCAACAGCTTTGTCGATGTGGAAAGTGATGTCTGTATTATTCCGCCGAACTCGTTCGCGCTGGCCCGAACTGTAGAGTACTTTCGGATTCCACGTAATGTTCTGACGATTTGCCTTGGAAAATCCACCTACGCGCGCTGTGGAATTATTGTGAATGTGACTCCGCTGGAGCCGGAGTGGGAAGGCCACGTGACCCTGGAGTTCTCCAATACCACGCCATTGCCTGCGCGCATCTATGCCAACGAAGGGGTGGCGCAAATGCTTTTTCTGGAATCAGATGAAGTGTGCGAAACCAGCTATGCTGATCGGGCCGGCAAGTATCAGGGGCAACGCGGGGTTACGTTGCCAAAAGGCTGAATACAGGGCAGCAAGGCTTGCTTGTCGAATTGAAACACTTTAAGTGTCTCTGTTAGCTACCGTTAGTTTTCAGTAGGGTGCAAAGATTTGCTGCGCGATTTTTATCCCGAAGTACTCACGGGATAACCGCAGCCGATCCTTGATTCACAACAATTTTTTTCTCATGCGAATAACCGTTAGCAGGTGATCAGAAAAGAAAAATTGCTGTGAAAACAAATCGCTGCACGATATGCTCCCCATCCCATGAATAATCCGGGCGGGGCTGCTGCGTTGAAGCACTGCGGGGTTTGTGGAAGAATCCTGAAGCATAACGAGAAACGAACGGTACCAACATGATTGACTCCGATGGATTCAGACCGAATGTGGGTATCGTCCTGAGTAATGGTAGCGAAAAAGTATTCTGGGCCCGCCGGACCGGAAAAGACTCGTGGCAATTCCCGCAGGGCGGTATTAAACGGTCGGAAACTCCGGAACAGGCTATGTTCCGAGAGCTTGAAGAAGAGACAGGCTTATCCAAAGGTGATGTGCAGATTCTCGGATGCACGCGCAACTGGCTGCGTTACCGTCTGCCCTCCCGGTATGTCAGAAAGCACCAGAGCCCGTTGTGCATCGGGCAGAAGCAAATCTGGTTTATGCTGCGCCTTGTTGGCGACGAATCACACGTTAAGCTGGATCACAGCGATCATCCGGAATTCGATAGCTGGGAGTGGGTCGACTACTGGTTACCAATGCGCAAGGTGATATTTTTCAAGCGTGATGTCTACCGTGGTGCGCTGGAAGAGCTTGCGCCGTTGTTGTTTCCGGAAAAACTTGATCCCTAGCGAAGTGCGTTCTCTGACGAAGAACGTTCCATAACGGCAAATCGTGTTAACGAAGAATCCCGGGCACGGCTGCTAAGGCGTGCTTACTCTATGAGTGCTAGTTCGGCGTGCAGTTCCTGCGGATTAATGCGGCCGGTGTGGCGCCAGACTATCTCCCCTTTTTTATCGATCAGAAAGGTTGTGGGGGTGAAGCGCACGTTGGGAAATGCGTTGCCTATCGAGCCGTCTGTATCGGTGACAACCGGATAATTGATAGTACCGGACTCAATCAGGGGGGCAGTGGCAGCTGGTTGGTCATAGGGCATTGTCACCGACACTATTTCCAGAGTGTCTTCGCTATGCTTGTTGTTCAGCTCACTGAGCGTTGGCCAGTCCCGTTTACTCAGCGGGCAATCCGGTGAGAAAAATGTAACCAGCCTGGTTGTTTCGCCCGATGCCGCAAGATCAAACAGACGACCGTCCGTTGCCTTCAACGTTACGACAGGCGCGGCGCTCAAACCCGGAGGGTTCGCCAGATAATTTGCACCAGTGAGCGCAACACTGGCAGCGAGCAGGTAGGAGATCTTTAGTTTCACTAGTGGATGATTCCTGATCAATCGGCGGGCAGTATATGTCGGTCAGCACAGGAGTATTATTGCGATCAATTAACGCAACTGTCAGGTGTCGGTAATTTGGCGAATCGTACTGTTCGGATCGCGATCTAACCGGTACCTCTAAAGTGTAATGTACATTTGAAATGTTGCCATGGATGTCGTGTGTCCAATCGACATATTCAGCAGTTAGTGTCTTTCGCTTTTAGTGACCGGTTTGAGATTGGTGCATGTATCTCCCGGCATCGCCACAATCGGCTGTGCTATGCCTTGTCTGCTTCTCGATTTATCGCGGATGTCCATTACCTTAATACTGCGAGTTACGTGAAGCACAGAGTGAATTGTGTTTAAAAAACACGAACATTGAAGGTAACAATGAAAGGTTAATCTAAAGTTTGCTCCCTATTCTGCCGTCCCTTCGAAGAGAAGCGGTGTTGTAAGCAGAAACAGCTGCGAAACAACAGTATGACAGATGGCTGTTGTCGCTTAACCAAATTGAGAGCAAGAGCGGAGATCCTTAATGAAAAAGACCCTGGTGAGTGCAGCCCTATTTATGACATTGGCGTGTAACGCCCAGGCAGGTCCGCTGGATTTCATGAAGGGGTGGTCCAAGTCCAATTTCTATATGGGATTACTGGTTTCGAATAGTGATATTGATGGAGAAACCGGAGCCGGGCTGGACATGAGCGTAATAAACGCAACGTTGGGCTATTCGCTTGGAAAGGGGCTCTCTGTGGAGGGTCGCTTCGGTGCTGGTTCAGATCAGGCAGAAAGCCTGTTTCAGGATCCGGTAAGTAATTATGCGGCGGGCATGTTGCGTTACCACTACACCTGGAAAAATAAAATTATGGCCTACGCTGCTGCCGGTGGCGCAACACGGGTGCACAGTAATGTGGTCGAAGCTGACAGAAACCAGACTGGTGCTGCCTTTGCTCTGGGGATGAATTTATTCGGGTCTGCCAAGACAGCGATCAATGTCGAATATTTTTACATGGGTGGTGCTCAGGCAACTAAATCAATTGGTATCGGGTTCCATCACTACTTTGGTAACTAGTGCAAATTCCAGACACTGAGCTTGTTAGTGCGGGTGCAGGTTCCAAGAGAACAACAATGAATAAATATATTTTACTAGTATTGCTTGCAGTGGTTGCTCTGGGTGGCTGCTCAGGTCGAACTGATGAGTCAACAAGTGAAACGTCGGATACCGCCAGTGGTGCGAACGGCGCGACACCTTCCATAGGGGCGGCCCAGGCTGCGCCGGCTCAAGTCTTGATTTTAAGTGACAAACCTACCCTGCAAACCGGTGCCGCCGATAAGGCTGAGATTACCGCATTGGTGACTGATGACAGCAATCGCGTGGTCGTTGGTCAGGATGTGTTGTTTTCCTCCGATGGGGGGGTGCTGCAGGATATAGTAGCTACAACTGATGAATCAGGTGAAGCGAAAGCGTTTCTGAATCTAGCGGGCGATTATCGCAACCGGAATATTACGGTGAGTGCTGAAATCGGCGAATTTTCAGCTTCTGTGCTTGTTGCTGCGACCGGGACCAAACTGGATATTGAAACGCCTGACAACCTGGTTACCGGTCAGGATGCCAACGTGACGTTCACTCTGGTCGCAGGAGATGGGCAGCCCATTCCCAACAGGGTCATAACGCTGTCATCGGCTGTCGGAAACACATTTTCTGAAAATGCTATTGTGACTGATGCTGCCGGGATGGCCCGGGTAACCGTGGGAACTGCGGCCGGGTCTGATACGCTGACGGCGACGACACTGGACGGCTCTGTCAGCCAGGGCTTTCCGCTTGGCCTGGTAGATGACACCAGCAATCAAAGCGTTCCTGTTCTCATTCGAGTGATCAGCAATGAGTCTGCTATCGAAACCGGTGGTAACGATACCGCTAGAATTACTGCCTTGGTTACAGATGAAAGCAACCGCGTTATAGCTGGTAAAGAGGTAGAGTTTTCATCGACCGGTGGTGTTTTACAGAATATTTCCGCAGTTACCAATGACGCCGGTCAGGCTACAGCCGAACTGAGTCTTGCCGGTGATTACCGAAATCAGGAAATAACAGTCACAGTGCGAGTTGATGAGGAGGAAGGCAATGTCTTGCTCACTACCAGCGGCAGCTCGCTGTCAGTTGCCGGTGCAACGGCATTGGTCAGCGGCATGACTGCCGATCTGGAAATCACGCTGCGTGGAGGAAATGACCAGCCGATTGCCAATGAACTTATTTCTATCAGTTCGCTTGCCGGTAATACAACCAGCCTGGGTACAACAAAAACTGATTCATCGGGCAAGGCGATCGTAACGATTGGTAGTACCGCTGGTGATGATGTTATTACCGTTTCAGCGCTGAACGGCACGGTTGAGGTGAGTCACGCGATCAATGTGGCAGATGATCTGCTCACTGTTTTGTCGCCGCAAGGGTTTGATGCCCTGCATGTCGATTCCTTCTGGCCATTGCAAGTGGAATGGGAGAGTGGCGGATCGCCGGTAGTTGGAGAAGATATAAAATTCAGTATCACCGCCGGTGTTGTGCGAGCGCTTGGTGATACTGGCCCCGGATCAAGCACAGCCTTTGTGACCACAGACGCCTCGGGTGTTGCGACAATTGAAATTAAATCAAACAGCGCCGGCCCTGCCACAGTTGCCTTTGCGGATGCAATAGATGCAGATCCGTTCTCGCAGTTTGATGTGGAGTTTGTCGCGTTTGATGTGACACAGCTCGATATTGCAGCAGCCCCTGCCAGTGTTGCTACTGGTAATCCGAGTACCGTCACGGCAATAGTCACCGACGATTTTGGCAATCCGGTTAAGGATGTCGTGGTTGAATTCAGTAGTCCTGATCTCAAAGGCGGGAGGCTGTCACCGGTAACTGCGGTAACTGATTCCGATGGTAATGCCAGTATTACGTTCACCGCAGGTAGTTTGTCTACACAGATTGATGAAATTGAAATTGTTGCATCAGCCTCAGACAATAGTTCGGTATCTGATTCCATTCGAATGACGGTAACCGAGCGGCAACTTAATGCGATAATCGGATTGGCCGGAACATTAACAGAAGCCGACAGTGACACGCGTTATCGTAAGGCGGGCTTTGTTCAGGTGACCGATGGAGCAGGACGCCCGGTTCCTGATGCGACGATACTGGTCACGTTAATTCCAACTATATATCGCTATGGCGTCATGGTTCCGGTTGATAGTGATGGCGACGGTGAAAATGACAGCTGGGGACGGGCGCGGGAATATATACCGGGTATTACCGATCAACAGGCTGATTACCGGGAGTTTGAATACAGTTATTCGTGTGTGTCTGAAGACAAGAACGGTAACCGGGTGCTTGAGTCAGCACCGACTGAAGATCTCAACGGTAACGGAACTCTTGATAATGGTGAAGATGCAAATGGTAACGGCAGACTCGATATTAACGAAGATGTCAATGGCAATGGAGAGCTTGATCCGCGGGATCCGGCGCTGATAGATGAAGACCCGAGCAACTTACCCACAGTAATCGGTGGCGAAATCACGACTGACGGCAATGGAGTGGGGTTCTTTTCGATGGCTTACCCGCAAAGTAATGCACTGTGGTTTGATGTTGAAATTAATGCTCGAGTCCAGGCTCTGGGTACTGAGTCGGTCGCCACTTACCATACCGGGCTTTCCGTCATCGCTAGTGATATAGAAGATCTGGCAGTTCAACCGCCTAATCATACAAGCCCGTATGGTGGTGTAGATCTTGACAACCTGCCCGTGTGCGAGCGGCCCTAGATAGAGCTGTATAGCTATTGTGAGCCGTGACACTATATTTACGGTCCAGTGCTAAAGCAAGACTGAAAAACCCTGCTGTTGCAGGGTTTTTTTTGGCACTCAGTGAGCGCATAGATGCTTTGAGCTGGCAGGTTTAGATCGATAGAGCTTACCAAAGTGAATCGAGCCCAGTTATCGAAATTTGTTATGGGTTTGGTCTGGTCTGCAAAGCAAATCGGCAGTTCAGAGGCTATTGCGGCTTCCACATAAAGTACCCGCCTTTGGAGATACAGTGCTCCAGTAAGTCTATAAGTGGTGCGGCCCGGGTATGGATGCTTACCTCAGGTTCGTTGTTGTCATTGGCAGAATTAACTTCCGGATCATTGTTGCCTGGCAGGCCAGCTAGCGATTGCTTTAGCTGATCGAGTGCGGCGGGCACGTCAGCTTCGCGCACGGCACCCTCGGAGTTGCCACTTTGCCCCATCATTTTAAGTAGTCGGATGGCGATATCATCAAACATAATGATACTGCCTGTTTTCTCACCCTGAAGTTCCAGTAACACAGTTCGTCTCCCGTAGATGCAGCGATAATAACATAGCTTCTATAGCTACAGATTCACCTCTGTCTGTGAGCAGATCCAGGGTGGTGTCACTTTTTTTGTCACTGGAATGATACACTTGGATGATAGAAAAATGGTGGGAATTGCCCGGTTAGCTGATATACTGAAAACATTGAGTAGGAGGGCTGGCAAGGCTATAGCTATAGCCGTAGATCAAGCTATCTGCTCATGGTTGGGGGTGGGCAGCGTCTTTGGCGTTGCCCCTTTTTTTGCCCGGCTGCTTCAGATTCGTCACGCCCGCTGTATCGTACTGTTCTGTATAAAAGACCGCCGGTAGTAACTCCCTGTTAAAAATAGTTGTCCAACGCTGTTCATTGTGAGGAGGGGCAGGCTATGAAAATCCATCTCGTTAATCCTAATACGACGGAATCAATGACTGTGAAGGCTGCAGAGGCGGCCAGAAAAGTAGCTGCAGCGGGTACGGAAGTTGTCCACAGTCAACCGGAATATGGCCCGGTCAGTATCGAGGGCTACTATGATGAAGTGTTCGCCGTTCCGGGCATGCTTGATCAGATCGCCGCATTTGATCCCACGGTTGATGGCCACATCATAGCGTGCTTCGACGACACAGGCCTGGATGCGGCACGTACAATCGCGCATGGGCCCGTGGTTGGAATTTGCGAGGCTGCTCTTTGCACAGCGGCGATGATCGCGAACAGCTATTCTGTCGTGACGACCACAAGCCGGTCGGTCCCGGCGCTGATACATCTCGTGCACAAATATGGTGCTGAACGCCGCTGCGTGAATGTGCGTGCGAGTGATGTGCTAGTACTGGCTCTGGAAGACTCGACGTCACCGGCCCGTGAGCTGATCGAAGCAGAGATCAAGGCTGCGATGAGCGAAGATGGTGCTGAAGCGATTGTGCTGGGCTGTGCTGGGATGGCTGATCTGGCCAGCCAGTTGTCGGACCAGTTCGGGTTGCCGGTTATAGATGGTGTATCAGCTGCGGTTAAGCAGGCTGAGGCGTTGATCAGTCAGTCATTGCTGACCAGTCGGGTGCGAGGGTATGCCAGGCCTGCGGCGAAACCCTATAGCGGTAAATTCTCGACCTACGCAATTGAAGACTAAATGCCTGATATATTCTATCGAATTAATAATTGCATTACTTTTATTGCCAGTTGCTACTGATCAGTAACAGCAACGGGGTTGTTCGGGGGTAATAGCAATATTTCGACACGCCGGTTTTTCTGTCTGCCTTCAGGTGTGCTGTTATCGGAGATTGGCTGGCTGGATCCCAACCCTCTAACGGCAATTCGATTGGCAATATTGTTACTTCTGGCGGCAATAAATTTTGCTGTAGAAAGAGCTCGTGCAATGGATAGCCCCCAGTTGTCGTTGAAGACAGCTTCGAGTTTACTCCCAAGCGGGGTGTTGTCTGAATGACCTTCTATGATGATATGTCTGTCTGTTGACTGTTCCAGTGTGTCTGCCATTTTCGACAATATCTGCTTTCCATCGGCTGATAACTTTGAGCTGCCGATTCTGAACAATTTATTTGAACCCGCCTGCACGGTGATAGTCTGGTCTGTTTCTACAGATACCTCGAATGCCGGGTTGCTGCTGTCGGAAAGTTCGGTGCGGATAATGTCGGAGAGCGCTTCGGTGTCTCGAATGAAATCCCCGGAGTTTTTCTCAAGCGCTGCCTTTTCCGCCTCCAGCGCATCCAGTTTATTCTGCTTTTCTGACAAGCGAGTGTTTGAGATATCGAGCTCGTTGCGCAAGTCGGTTAGTTTTTGTGCCGCCAGGCCATTGGCCGACTGTAATTCAGTTAGCAGTATCTGCAGCGAGTTTACTTCTTCCGTCAGCGCGCCAGCCTTTTTATCTGCGGCGATTCTGGCGGCCTGACTTGCTTCCAGAGATGATTCGAGGCCGGTGATTTTATTATTGATCTCATTCAGCTCATCTTCCAGTTGGGTCATGCTCTTGATCAGTTCGAGGTTTTCGTCTTGTGAGTTGCTCAGATTGAGCCGGGCAGATTCGAGCTCCTGCGTCATGGACGAGCTTTTGTTATTCAGCCCGCTAATATTTGTTGTCAGCTGCTGCAACTCCGCAACAAGCTCTCGATTTTTCTGTTGTGATTTTGCCAGGCCTTCATTAGCCAGAGATTGCCTGGCGCTTATTTCGTTAATCTGATCGTTCAGTGAGCTGACTTCTGTGGTCAAATCGGTAATTTGTTGTTGCTGCTTTGCGTTGCTTTGTGCAGCGCTGGCAAGCGTATCCTGCAGTTGCTGCTGAAGCTGTCCGGATTGGCTGGTTTTTTTATTTATCTCTTGAGTCAGTGTCGCTATTGTCTGATCGAGCTCAGCCATTTTTGAAGTGCGTTGAGCGGCGACTTGCCTGGAGTTTTCCAACTGCTGCAAATGTTTATCCTGTTCGACAAGCAGCTCATTATATTTTTCAGTCAGGCGGGTAAGGTTGCCGGATTGCTCGCCAGCCTCGGCCTTTAATTTTCTGATCTGTTCATCCCGCCCGGTCAGTTCTGCTTTAAGTGCGTTGGCGTTCACGGCGTTTTGCTCTGCAAGCCGAGTATGTTTTTCGGTTAGGGATATTGATTCCTGCACTAGCTGTTCGTTGGTTTTGTTCGCCGCTTCCAGTTTCTGCAACAGAGCAGTGTTACTTGACCGTGCTTTTTCCGAATCACGTTGAATACTGACAAGCTGCATACTTTGGCGCTGCGCTAGTTCTGCAGTTTCGATTAATTGCCGTTTATAACGCTTCCGGGATTTGCTTTGCGCTGCCAGCTGCTGTTGCAGATTTGCGAGCTGCGCAGTTTTATCCCGAACCTGATCGCCTAGAGCCAGGGTATCGCGATCATATTTTGCAATTGTCTCATTCAGTTTTTCTGCGGTGCGTTCATTAGCCAGTTCGGTTGTTGACAGCTGTTTTTGCAATGTGGCTACTTGTTCACTTTGCTGCGTCGCTAAAGATGCTGATATCAATAGCTGACTTTTTAAACGATCACGTGTTCTATTTTGAGTTTCCTGCTCCGAGAGAGTGTGATCCAGTAGGCTTTGCATCGAATGCAACTGTTCATTCTGAAGTTGAGACGCTGCTTTGTTATCGCTTAGCTGTTGCTTGAACTTTTCTATGGATTTCGACTGCGTGTCGATGATTGATTGTAGCTCGACAATTTCGGCGGACTTTTGATCATCTAAATTGCGGAGTTCCGAGGAATCTTTTTCAAGCTCGGTGATTCTGCTTTGCAGGGAATTGTTATCGCTGACTAACGTAAGATAAGCCTGCGAAAACTGATCAAAAAGTCGCTGATCGACGTTGTCTTTCAATTTACCTCGCTGTTGTTCTATCAGTAGCTCATACAGCTGCGCGCATAGGTGATCGCGTTCGGTCGAAAGACACTGTTGCTCTGCAGATAACTGGTTTGTTTTGTTTTCCAGCATCTTCACGATGCGTTGAATATTATCCTGTGCGGCATCGTTTGAGTTGATCGGTGAAGTGTCGTTCGTTTGCTGCGCGATTCCATGGGAACAGACTGTTATTGATGCCAGAACAACCAGTAGCTGGATAAGGCTGGTGCTGCTTACACGCATAGTCACAGATTAGATCCTCCGAATGACTGGAGCCGCGGCTTTTTCGGCCCTACTGTATGCTCGACAATACAGGGCACAAGTATGTACGCATGATGATTGGCTGTAAACAATCCTCGATCGTATTGTGAAGATCAGGGGAACAGGGCAATCTGCTGCAACCCGGTAGTTTCGTCGTAGCCGAACATGACATTGAAATTCTGCAGTGCCTGCCCTGACGAACCTTTAACAAGGTTATCCAATGCACCGATCATGATGACTCGACCGGGAATTCTATCGGCGTAGGCATTAATGCTGACAGAATTAGAGCCACGCACGTGCTGTGTGTGAGGAATAACGCCATCTGGTGACAGATTAACAAAAGATTCGTCCTGGTATCGGTCAGCAAGTGCCCTGACGCAGTCTGCAGCGTCGTTACCGGGTGTCAGTCGTGCGTAGCATGTCACCAGTTCGCCGCGGCTCATGGGTATCAGGTGTGGTGTGAAATTAACCGTGAGCTGCTGTCCGGCGGCTATCGAGAGCTCCTGTTCTATTTCCGGCGCGTGCCGATGCTGTGCAACCGCATAGGCGCACATGCCTTCGCCCGATTCCGCAAACAGCGTATTTTGCCTGAGACCACGGCCGGCACCGGTGAGGCCGGATTTCGCGTCGATAATAAGATCCGTCGGGTCAATTAATCCGTTGGATACCAAAGGAAGCAGCAACGTTAATACGGCAGTCGGATAGCAGCCGGGGCAGGCCACTAGCCGGCTAACGGCTATTTCGCTGCGGTAGTGTTCGGTAAGCCCGTATACCGCTTGCTGCTGCAATTCGATAGCACTGTGCGGACTGCCATAGGTGGCTTCATAGAGTGACGGATCACGCAAGCGGAAGTCAGCGGAGATGTCTATAACTTTTACATGGTCCGGTAATTCCCGAATAACCTGCTGGCTGGTTGCATGTGGCAGACCACAAAACGCAACGTCAATGGTGCTCCAGTCAACTTCATCGTTGCGGCACAGTAGGGGCAGGTTCAGATTGGCCAGGTGAGGGAAAACGGTATCGAGCGATTTGCCGGCATGTGAAGACGCTGTGAGTGCCGCAATCTCTATATGCGGATGCCTTACAGCCAGTCTGACCAGGTCGGCTCCCGTGTATCCGGAAGCGCCGACTACGGCAATTTGTTGTTTTTCCTGCATATTTAACCTGGATAACTAATAAGGCGATGAGAAAATATTTGTAATTGGCTTTTAATAATAGGGTTATATCGACTTTTGGGCCTGGCTGCAATTTGGCAGCTTGTCTATTCGACACCAGGCCACAATATCACCTCACATCGCTCGCCTGATCCTGCCCGACACGAGGCGGGCCAGGTTTCTCACACGATCATATCTCACACGATCAGGCGATCTGTTTAGCACTATTGCTATTGAGCGCCGAATTCTCATGAACAAACCTTGCTAAACCTAATTGGGAGCTGGATCAGGTGTTTTTGAGCGGTGCAGCGCTACCGGATGTCAGTCTCGGTACAGATGAAACATGCCTGATTATGCGGACCGTTCAGGCCGTACGTCCAGCATTACCGCGTCTGTCATCCAGCAATTGTAATATTCGCTACGGAGCTGGCGTGATAAACGAAACCGGTACCAGTGTAATTTACCTTTCCCATCGACGATGCTGGCTCTTAGCTCAGCGGATGTTTCGTCTTTATGAAGTAGTTTGACGTCGGCAGTCCGGTGATTGAGCATCGGCTGGTACCGGGCAACTTCAAACAGGCCGGAGAATTTTTTCAAAGGGCCGGTAACAGACTTGTTTGCCGGCGATGCAAATCGAAAGGTGGCGGCGATGCCGTCCCCGTTAGTATTTTCCTGTAGCGCCTTGAGCTGATAAGTGACCACCTCGGTTGGTGTCAGAGCTGGATTTGGCTGCAGATTTAAATCGAAGGCGGCGCACTGGAAACTGGCGACAAGCGCCAGTAACAGGCTGAAGCGTTGCATGGCGAATTCCTGGCTGGAAAAGTAGCTTTAGTTCTACCAGAGAAATCGCTGTTAGTACAATTTCGTTCCTGCGGGTCAGCTGACCCGCAGGAATTTATTAATCGCTCAATTCAGAAATCCGGATGTTCCGACCAGTATACCCGCTGGGTAAGATTAACATGTGGCACAGCGATAGATTCAGGTCCGACCATTACGGTGATGGTGCCGTCCGCGGAGAATATAGCGGCTGGCGGCGGCGGGATTGCGGGCCGGGTCAGTTCCGTCCAGCGCGATTCACCGAAAGGTTGATTATTGTAGATGCTTACAGAGTAAGCTCGGCCGCTCCCGAGGGCGGGCGTGCAAACATCAGTGTGTTCTGTATCCGGTAAATAGGTGCTGAAGAATATCTTGTTGTCCAACGTAATAGAATGAGCGAGAACCTTTTCTCCGGCAGTCTCGAAGCGGTACAGCCATCCTTTTTTGGACGCTAGAGAAAGGGCGGCTTGTTCGGCAATATCGGGGTCTGAACTTCCAATGGTGTTGTCAGTGGTATCAAACAGGTCACTCTCTTCAATTGCCCGGTATGTGACTTCTTCAGATGTGTTATTTCCATCCTCTTTTTCAACTGCGATTCCGTAGCCCTCTGGAGCACTGTAGATACTGTTCTGCTTGATCATATAGAATCGGTCATTAATTTGCTCCCCAAGCGGGTTGGCGCGATTGCCCGATCCAATTGCCAAAGACATGAATACACTGGTGCCATCGGCAATTAATGATATATCCGGCGGGTAGAAGAAACGTCGATTGTCAGCGGTTGAGTCACCAGCAAGATTGGCGAGTACACCTCCGCTCTTGATAACGCTACTGTTGGCTGTTGCGGATTTTTCAATATCAAAGCGCCATATCTGACCGCCCATATCCCCGATATATATCTGGTCAACAAAGCCGTCTCCATCGATATCAATGACTCGCGGATCCGATGGTATGCTATATTTCATTTCGCCATAGGTGGATTTTTCAGCGTTCCAGATCAGGTCTCCGGTTTTAGCGTTAACAATATATATAGAATTTCCTATTGTATCTTCTGACCGAATAGTGGCGAAGTCCTGCATTGGATCGTATCCACCACCGAAAATCAGAACGTCTGTGGCAGTGTTGTTTATGTGAATTTTTGCCTTCGTGGGCTTTGACCAGCTCTGGCCTAACTGACTGAAATCTCCACTATCCCCTTTTATTGACCACAGGAACTTTGGACTATCCTTGGTCGTCACATCCAGGGCGTAGTAGTTGTTTCCACCACGGCGCATACCCACATAGAGATAGGCTTTTTCACTTGCAGAGTCCAGGTTTCCGTTATTGTTTTTATCATCTACCCAGAGTGTTATATCGCCGTCCAGTCCATACGGGCGGTTGGTGGTGTGATTGTTGTCGTAGAAAAAATCCAGATTCGGTAGTAATTCGCGTGGTATAAATGAGTACACTTCTTGCCCGGTAGCGCTGTCAATAGCATGAAGAAAGCCTTCGTTTGTTGCTATGAATACCACGGAGTCGGGTGAGTTTTCAGTGCCGCCGTAGGTCAGTATTGTCGGTTGCGAATGAAGTGGGTCACCCATATGCAGGCGTATATCGGTTGTAGAGGAGTTGCCGTTCTCATCATCGACATCAACACCGCGTGCCCATTTTAGCAGGTTAACAACCTCTGCTGCAGGTACATCCAGCATGTCTGCTGTAATTAGTGGATTGTATTCATATAGTGCATGTTGCCAGGAAGTAAGGTCTTTTGAATCGCCGCCCGTGTAGGTGTAGACCTTTCTGTCTGCATTAAGTATGCTTGCAGCACCGCCTTCCGCCACTTTTGCTCCATCTTCAGTGGCTGACCAGAAACTCTTTGCATTTTCAACGAAATTGTTATTCTCATCCAGCGCGTCGCTATTGTTACTGTCTAAAATTTTTGGCGGGCTGCCCGAAAACAGATATTTTTTCAGGTTGCCGCTCCAGCGCGCCTTGTTTGTGGGTTGAAATAGTCCGAAATAAATATCCTCGCGATGGGATATACGGGAAAAACGGTCGACAGTAGCTGCGGGTGCAGCGAAGGTGTGATCTTCGCCGGAGACTGTCATGATGCTTTCCAGAACAGTGAGCAGATCGGATGCACTTTCGGCTTCGCTGTTGGTGCCCATGCCAGCTTCCGCAATGGTTCCGAGCCAGGGGTCAGAAAAGTTAAAACCGATTGTATGGGTAACGATTCGATTGTGACCCGGTACGCTTGTTGAGTTATCCTGATTGTATAGATAGTTTGCAAATTCAGCCGCACAGGTGCCGCCGTTGATGCTTCCATCGACATTGGCTATAGTGCAGTTGTAACCAAGCCTTTTTTGTATTCTCCCCACGGAGGAGTTGGTATTAGGTGAGCCATCGGTCAGAACAACAATGTGATTGGCCTGGCATTGCTTATTCAGTGGTGATACATAGGTCGCGCCGCAGGCAGGGTGTGTTGCATTGCTGCCTTTGCAGCCAAATCTAGGTGCTTCACCCCGCAAGTAGAGGCCTGCCTCGTATAAGGAATTGACAGTCGGGGTTCCGCCGCCAGCAACAAGTGCGTTGGTGCGCGCAATCATCTCGCTGCGATTGTCATCGATCGATGCAATAGATTCTACAATCTCGGTGGTATTGCCTCCGTACTTCATCAAACCGACATTAATCCCGCTGGCATTACTCAGTAGTTCATTCATGGCATCTTTTATACGCTGCAGCCGGGTGCCCGTTGCGCCATTGTCGTACCAGCCCATTGAGCCCGAGACATCGATCAGAAAAAGGAAGTTCGGATTCGAGCGAACCTTGGGGAAAAACACCTCAGTGTCATCAGCAGTGCTTTGAGTGCTGACCGTGATTAGCATAGCGACGGCGATAGCTGTCAATTTTTTATTAGAATGACCTGAAAATTGTCTTAATATGCGCATCTCTTACCTCTCACGATAGCCGATTTTATACGCCGTAGTGGGCCGGCGTGCTCTCGATATTTATACAGTTTTTTAAACCAGGTAGTTCTTATGGAAGAAACGATCTCGCCGGTACCTCTTGTTACAAGAGATATTCGAAGTCCTAAGGGAACAACTGTTTTGTAAATTCTGAGTCGCCCTAGATGTCGGCTATAGGCGTCAGAAAATTAACACTTGTAGTCGTCGGCTTTAGTATCTTGAGAACTGAATGACTGGAGAACAGGTACTGGATCACAAATCGTGATTTGAGTACCACAAATCGGGAGAGAATATTCCGGTGTTTATCGTGGTTGGATAGCGAGCGCTAGTGTAGTGAAGCGTACAAAATGTACGAATGAGAGTTTGTCATTTGGTGTGCAGCAAGGCGAAGCTCGCAGACAATGTTTATAGTTTACCTTCGTGTCGCATAAAAATTTCGAGTCCAGGGAGCTTATGGAGCAGTATAAAAGGTGCTGCACGGAGTATTTACCGGATTGAGCCTGGTCATTCTAAGTGATATTCAGGAAACACGAGCATAGCGCCTGAGATACTGCTATAGAAGCGGCGCAGCGGTTCTGGGCCGGATTTTTAAGCAACGCCAGGGTTTCGTTTATTCGACCCTTACTCAAGAGCCTTAACGCGGATGCGAGTCAGATGACGAGCTTTCCCGCAGGGGCAGTTGATCAGGGTGCCCGTTAATTTGTGCCCGTCCATAAATCAGCGCTACTGCGGATCCCTCAGGACACGCGATCTTTCACCGACCACATTTAGTTATTTAGAATGG
>MDLA01000072.1 GCA_001730015.1 Chromatiales bacterium (ex Bugula neritina AB1)
ACAGTGGATTTCCTTCTCGCGTCGAATACTTGCTGATATTTGCAAGAGAAAAAATCTCTGTGGAATCAAAGATCAACTGGAATTCCGTCAATCCCGTGAATAATGCGGGTTAAATATTGCCGGAGAGTTAGACGCAGCAACGTGATTGAATTCACATGTTCTTTCAGGTGCGTGTCCTTGTTTTATTTCACTTATTTTAGTGTTGTTTGCTCAGCCGTCTGAATAGCGGAAACTAACCCAGAAGGGCAGTCAGAAATTCCAACCCTCGCTGCCCGCTCCAAAATGCTGCAATCCCGATACAAGGTAGCGCGATTACCCACTTAACCGGTACAACAACAGCCGGAAAATTACGGCCGATTAAGTACAACAGCGGCCACAGCATTACTACAACTGCTAATTGACCAAGCTCAACCCCAACGTTAAAAGATAATAAACTCACCCATAGGTTTGGAGAGCTGACACCCAGTATTTCCCGCAAAACAAACGAGAACCCTAATCCATGCAGCATGCCAATGAGTACAGTGATAACCACTCCCTTACCGTGTGCTGTAGTGCTGCCGATTGCATATACCGCCGCAATAACAATAGAAATGGCAATACCCGTTTCAACCAGTGGTACAAACCACGGAAAATCGGGCGCATACCCAAAAAACCCTAAAGTCAGCGTTAACATATGCCCGATAGTGAATCCACTAACGCGCCAGATCAAAACCGGCAACGCCGCAGCACCAAGCACCAGGCATACAACAAATAGCAGGTGGTCATAACCACTGAGTATATGGTGCACGCCTTCCACCACAAAGGTACTGGCAGCAGCCCAACTAGAATTTGAAATTTCAACCGGCTGATCAATCAAGCCTTTTATACGAAAAATCTTCGGTGGTATTTCAGCATAGTCGACAATCAGGTTTGCCGTATCGTCCTGGCCCGGTAAACGAGGATTGAGATCGCTAGAAATCTGATAATTCGACACTGCATCCACGCCGCGATACTGCAACAGAACATCAACGACAACATCACCTACAAACGGTGCCGGCTCTATACGCTGTGTTGTGTGTTTTGCAAACGCTCTTTTTGCTTCCTCCAACGTGCTGAAAGGCGGTTGAGATAGCCCAGTGAACAATGAAACTGCTTTTACCTCTGCTTTTAGTTGTTGCCCGCTTGTCTCTATTGTATGCCCCTGGCGGGCAATCTCACCAAGGCCAAGCGGATCCGTTGTTAACGCGCTAAAATCAACATAGTGCATTAACTCACCGTCAACAATTTTATTGCTGGTAAACGGTGCCGGCAAACGGCTTCCATCTGTCTGCCCTGCACCAACTCGGTCAGCAACCAGATAAGGCATTGGCAAGCGCAAAAAAACATCGACGCCATTATCGACGTGCTCGATGTGCATGATGCGAATATTTAAGTTGAGCTTAAAGTGGGCAGAAACAGGTGTTGTTACACACAGCAACAGAAGTAATAACAACAAACAACACTGGCAACTGAATCGGGCGACATTGCGTCGCCCGAGTTTGACTGTACTATTCAATAGATCGCAAACAATCCGAATACCAACTATTTATCTGACGGCTACTTTTCCGCAGTGACCATATTGTGCGAACCAAAGTAATACACGTGGCCCTGCTTTCCCTCGAGGTCTGCTTTGGTCAAAGTTACCGATGGTGCGTCGAGCATGGTGTTTTCGTGGGTTTCAGCCCACTCGGTCGCTGGTAGCAAGGTGGATGTGTAGTACGTAGTCTCAGGCACCAAGTAATGATGAGGGATAGCAATTTTAGCATTAGTCATTGCCAACACGGCGTCGGCCTGCTCGTAGTCGAGAATATGTTTTGAGCCATCAACCGGAACAAACACAACATCAATATCACCTATTTTCTCTTTTATTTCTGCAGTTGGCTCAGGACGATTGTCTCCCCACATCAGTAAACGCATACCGCCGGTTTCAATAATGTACATGGTGTTATCCATGTGGCGAAAATTGTCCACACAAGGATCATCACGCCCCTCGAATTGCTTAACGGCTTCTGTCCACGGCACCAGGCCCGGCGCTACACACTGATGCTTGTCAGCAAGGCCCGTGATTTTTACGTCTCCTAACTCAAACGAACCACCCATTCTATCGAGCAGCATGTTGGCATCGATTTTATCCAGCGCATCGTGGTCAAAGTGCGCGTGAGTGGACATGCCAATATCTACCTCTGCGGCCGGATATTCCACGTGGTACCACAGCCCCCACGCGCCCGATGGATCGTTGCGCCAGGGATCAACGATTATCGAAATGCCACGTGGCGAAGTAACCTGAAAAGACGAATTGCTGAAGTAGGCGATTTCAACGCCGTCTACTGCTTCGCGTGTACCGCCTTCATTCTGTATCTGAATGATTCGATCGTGATTGAGTCCAGACTTCCATGAAGTCAGACCAGTCCCCTGAACCTGAGTAACCCCCAACATAACACCGCCAGTCACCACTGATGCGATGCCAAGCCTTTGCCATTTAGCCAGCATTGTTTTCTCCCGATGTGGACAGTAGTCCCATGGTCGACCCACGAAACCCTTACGCTGTGGAAGACTATCAAGCCCTATGCACTACCGCAAATACTTTATTACACCGGCTGCTTCCAGGCATACACCGCAGCATTTACAGGGACAGTCACTCGTTCATTAGTTTGCGTGGTTTTGTCACAGCGGTTACTTCCTGCAGCAAATTACATTACAAATACTGCCGTAACGCATGATATTTGCAATGAGATGTGGTTCACACTTCTCCTTTTGCGATGTCTGTCCTAATTTCATCACTCCTGCGCTAATTCGCTTCTCGATGGCTCATTGATCAGTTTGATTGGCGGATGCTATGCGATTCCCGAGCGGGGTATCGTACCAGGCAAGTAAGTTCGCGACTTCGTCATCATTCAGGTGCTCACTCAAAGCCTCTTCAATCGAGCGGTGAACTAGTGGTGCCGTCATGCTGCTTTGCAGTGCCCGGCTAACCACGCGGGCTATTTGAGGATCTCCAGTATCAGCAGTCAGTTGCTCCTCACTGATTTCAGACGAGATTATCTTTGGCATAGCGGCGATCGATTCAGAAATGAACTCGGCGATAAAGTATTGCGAACTCTAGTCATTGAGAAACAACTCAGCCATATTATCCAGGTGCTGTTTGTTTGATTTCCACTCAGGCATCACTTGCCTCAGTAATCGATAAAATCGCTCGCCGTGATTGTGTTCCTTGATATGGCAAAGCTCATGCAGGATTACATAGTCGATGCAGTCCCTGGGCGCTTTGACTAAATGCGGATTGAGTATAAGTGTGCCCTGTGTGGAGCAGCTGCCCCATTGCTTTTTCATCGACAAGATGCGGAACTCTGGCAGATCATTAACCCAGCTAGCCTGTGGTAACAACTGCTGCAATCTAGCGTTGAATATATAATGCGCCCGTACGCGATACCATTGCTTTATAAGTTCCCTGACATGCTCAGCTTTGTCGGCTCGAAACTTGGGCAAGTGGACTAATAATTTCCCGCGCTCCATTTTTACTCGCGGGGCAGAGTCAGTGTTTTCCACGACCTTCAACACATAACGTCGGCCCAGGTAGAACTGCATTTCGCCACTGACATAACGTCGGGGCTGCACATGGAACTGTTGATCGCCAAACGATTGCAGGCTGTTGTAAATCCATTTAGCGCGTTTCATCACGGCATCGTGAATATCATTCGCATTCGCGTCTTTCGGTGCACTGACAACAACCTGGGAATCCGGTGTTACGCGTATGCTGATTTTCCTGGGTTTTCCAGCTGCAGCCACCTTGCGCTTGACGTGATAAGCCACATGTACGTTGCCGTAAATGAAGGTGCATGACTTCAAGCTTTCTGAATCTGAGGCGCACGCTGTCATTCTTGCGTGTATCCAGCCAGACCGAGGCGGGTAATTTGTATCACCTCTGCTATGAGTGATTGTGCTTTCTCCAGCCCGATATCGTTGAATAACACGGGTAACAATCCTAGCTTTATCTGATTCTCGATCTCTTGTGGGTTAATTGAATACTCGGCTACCGATTTACGCACTACGTCGTCGATCTGCAAAGAAAATTTCAGACATTGCTCTTCACTCAAAGGCAATGGCTCGTCAAGCTGCATTAGAAAAAGACCATAATACGCCTGCACATGTCGCTTGATGGTTGGGTCAAGTACATCAAACTTTTTATTGGGTAGTCCGGTAACTTCCCTTGCATCTACCTGGCTCTCGAAGTCTGCAAACATCAGGTATTGCTTGACGGGTGCATCGAACATCTCTTTGGCCTGCTCAATAGCCTGCTGTAGCAGCTTTGAGAAATAAGCCTGCGCGTAGGGATCATCGGCAAGCTCTTGTTCTATCTTGCGGGTTACGCGACCAGTGATTCTGTCGCGCCGGTTGCGTGCTTCATCGTCACTCAGGGTTTCCGGGTTGGCCTCTTTGCCTAAGTTGCTGACCAGATAGGCCCCTTCTGGTTCGTAGATCGCGACACCGCCTATATGCTTGTCCAGCAGTGCGCGGATACTGTCGGCATAGGCATCATAGTCGACCGTCTCTTCGGCATCTTCGCGTACTTGCTGGCGCAGCTGCGTCATCATCTTTAACGTGTCTTTGTATAGCTGTCGCTTGTCATCAAGGCTTTTGTCGGCGAAGTAGGTGGCAGATTGCAGTGCTACTTTCATGCAATTAGCAAAGGCGGTGAGGGCTGTGTAGAAATCGTCGCGTTGCTTGAGATTGAGATCGGTCAGCTGTCCATCAATAGTTTCGATACGCGGGCTCAGTGCCTGGCGCAGTGCGGGGCCATCCTGTTTGTTTTTAACATTTGCAAACAGGCTCCAGAGATCGTTATACAGCCCGGGCAGTTTTTTGTATTCCGTATCCATGCGGTTATACATGCCCTTCAAGTCATCGATATCAAACCCGTCCTGTGTGCGCTCGGCCAGGTCCTGGTATTTTTCAATGGTGGAATCCAGCTCTTTCAGAATGCCACGGTAGTCAATCAGGTAGCCAAATTCTTTTTTACTGTGCAAACGATTAACGCGAGCAATGGCCTGAATCAGGTTGTGCTGTTTTAAGGGTTTATCGATATAGAGTACGGTATTTCGGGGTTCATCAAAGCCCGTCAGCAGCTTGTCTACAACGATCATCAAGTCTGGGCCGTTCTCTTTGGAGAACTCGGAAATAATATGATCGGTATAGTGTTTTTCATCCTGCGAGCCGACATTCTCCTTCCACCAGTTTTGTACTAGATCTTTGGATTCGGTATCGATATCATCATGGCCTTCCCGTGTGTCTGGTGGAGACATCGCCACTACAGATGTCACTTTGCCAATTTTGTCCAGCAACTGCTTGTAGGCAATGGCAGAAGCCTTGGAGTCGCAGGCTAGTTGGCCTTTCAAACCTTGTTGTTTGAAGTTCTGAAAGTGATCGGATATGTCATGCGCTATCAGTTCCAGCCGTCCTTCAACCTGATATATCTGGCCCTTGCTGGAGAACTTGCGTTTAAGGTCTGTGCGTTGTTTGCTGGAGAGCTTATCGGTGATGCGATCAAACCAGGCGTCTATGGCTTCATCATTGGTATTAAGCTCGGGGATACGCTCCTCGTAGAGCAGTGGCGTGACTGTGCCATCCTGTACCGCCTGTTGCATGGTGTAGGAATGAATGATAGTGCCAAATTTGTTCTCGGTTTTATCATCCTTCAGCAGCGGGGTTCCAGTGAACGCGATGAAGGCAGCTTTGGGTAGCGCTTGCTTCATGCGGATGCTGTTTTCACCGCTTTGGCTGCGATGGCCTTCATCGATCAGCACTAGCATATCGGCGCTGTCGTTATAACAAGCAGGTTGGTTTATCGCCGTGCCAAATTTGTTGATGATAGAAAAGATGATCCGCTCGTTGCCGCTACCTATCTGCTCGGCCAGACGCTTGCCGGTGGTGGCCATCGCATCTACCCGGTCTTTGTCCAGTACAGCGCCACCTGATACAAAGTTTCTCGCCAACTGCTTTTCTAAATCGACCCGGTCGGTTACGACCACTACCCGGCACTGGGCAAGTTCAGACAACCAGATCAGGGCTTTGGATAGAAACACCATCGTGAATGATTTACCGGAGCCGGTGGTGTGCCAGACAACGCCACCTTTACGTGCCCCTTTTTCATCAAATGAGGTAATGCGTTCCAGCAACGCCTTGATGCCAAACACCTGTTGATAGCGGGCCACGATTCTGCCGACTTTCTTGTCAAACAGTGTGAACAAGCGCGTCATGTCCAGCAAGCGGTCAGGGCGGAGCAGGGATATCAGTAAGCGATCCTGATCGGTGACTACGCGTTGGCCACTGTTAATAAGTGCTTCATATTCTTTTCGAGTGTGGGTAGGCCGATGATCAAACAGGGCGGTGAGCTGATCTTGCGACGGTGCCTGATTCTTCAATCGCAGGAACTCAGCCTCGTCTATGTGTTCTTCTTTCCACTTAGCCCAGAACGTTGTTGGTGTTCCACAGGTAGCGTAGCGCCCGTCGTTGCCGTTGATGGAAAACAGTAACTGGCTGTAAGCAAACAAATGTGGAATTTCATCGGCTTTCTGATTGCGTATGTTCTGCGAAATGCCTTCCGCCACGGTGGGTTTGCCATTAATGGATGAGTCGGGGCGTTTGGCTTCAATCACCACCCAGGGCAAGCCGTTAACAAAGCACACAATATCGGGAATTCGTTTACCGGTGCCCTGTGCGTTTTCTACTTCCATTTCTTCAGTAACGTGGAAGTGATTTTCCTGCGGAGATACCCAGTCAATGATCTGTATGGTTGGGCTGGCTTTCTTGCCATCAACAAATTCAGTAACGCCCACCCCGAACGTCAGTGCGTTATACAGTTTTTCGTTGGCCGCTTTAAGCCCTTCATTCATCGCGGGGTTAGCTAGCTGATGCACGATCTTGTCAATGGCTGACTCTGACAGTGGCCATTGCTTCCCTATGAACGGGAAGGTCTTTGTTGCCAATACAGAGCGCAGTACAGCAGGCAAAATCACCGTAGAGCGATTGCCACGCATAGTCATGCATTCACTGGGCGAGACGAACTGATAGCCCAGTTGCGCCAGCAGTGCCAGTGCAGGAATCTTGGCGCTGTGTTCTTCATTGAAATTGGCGATGGGGTCAGTCATTTTTTTTCTCGTCCAGCATTGCACGCAGTGCTGCTATATTAGATTGCGCGCCTTCGGCTTCATTGAGCCGACGCTGTTCATCTGTATAGCGATCAAACTCGGTTTTCGCTTTTTCATCAGCAGTCTTCTTGGACAGTGTTCCCGCATTCATAAGCACATCACGATCATTAAAACGAAGGAAGTCATCGAGTTTGGTTTGCCAGTCTTGCAGAAACACCTGCTTGCGACGTAATGCCTGATCTTCAGCAAAGTCTAGCCACATATTCACTATGCGATTCAACGCGGCAATTTCTGTTTCGTTTAAATAATTCTTGGCTATGGTTACATCCGTTTTACGAACCGCGTCGTTCTTAAAGCTGGTGAGTCCGACGTTAGGCTTATTGGCATCTACTCGCTGTGCGATAAGTTCTGCGGCCGTTAAACCCGTGCTAGCGAAGTGCAGTTTGTTCTGGATGATCTGAAAGAATTTATTGGTATCTTTGTCGGCGGGCATATAGTCGGCCGCCATGGTGAAGATTTCTTTTATTCTCAGATACACACGGCGTTCGCTGGCACGTATGTCGCGGATGCGCTCCAGCATTTCGTCAAAGTAGTCGGGCACCGCTGACTGACCCACTGGCGGGTTTTTCAGGCGCTCGTCGTCCATGACAAAGCCCTTAACCAGATACTCCTCCAGAGTCTGGGTTGCCCAGCGTCGAAATTGAGTGCCGCGGACAGAGCGAACCCGGTAGCCCACGGCAATTACCATGGGCAAGCTATAGTGTTGAACTTCGTAGGTTTTCCCATCTGCCGCAGTTGTTCGGAATAACCGAACAACTGAATCTTGCTCCAGTTCGCCTTCGTCAATGATATTCGAGATGTGTTCACTGATGGTTGCTTTGGCCTTGCCGTACAATTCTGTGAGCATGGCCTGTGTTAGCCAAAGAGTGTCAGTTTCGAACCGGCATTCCACTTTGGTTCGGCCGTCTTCGCTCTGGAAGAGGACGAATTCGCCAGCGGGTGGTGTGTCGTTGGGGGTGTTCATTTAAGTGACGGTGGGGTTGTAGTGAGTAGTGATCTAGTCATCGATCTTTACCCGACGTTTGCCTGTTAGCAGTTGTTGCATTAGGGCTTTTTTTTCTTGTTTTAGTTTTTTCAGTTTAGCCATCTGACTACTGATTTTCTTTTCTGCGCATTTAAGTGAATCAGAGATTTTTTTCTGTTCCGGTAAGGTTGGAATTTGCACAGGAATTTTTTCGCAGATGGCTTTGTTGATCTTTGGTTGTGCAGAGCCAGAGTTAAATCGTCTGTAATCGAGATTCTCTAGGTACATACAAAGATAGTTGGTGTCAATGCCAGGCAATGCCTTCATTACGTGCGCGTGGTTATTTACCCATGCTTTTCCTTGAATTACGAACACATGTGGCAACGCTCTAGATAGGATGTTCTCCCCGTCTTCACCAAGCAGAATCAATTCGTCATCAAAAATGTAATTCTCCACATAATCAATTATTCCTGTTGCACCGTAGTATGGAATATCCCCTTGAATTTTGGCACGCTCTTCTTGTTTAATAGGCTTTCTCGTGCCATTTAAAAAGGTCACGCACTCTCGTAACTCGACTTTTCCCCACTCACCCTCAAACCCCGCAAACCGCTTTTTCCCCGTCAACAACTGCTGCATCAGTGCTTTATTCTGCTGCTTGCTGGCGTCGATCAGTTTTTCAGTGTTGGCGATTGCGCGATCCCAGGTTTGCAGGATTTTGGCGATTTTTTTTTGTTCTGGGACGGATTTTGGATAGGTGAACTTTACTTTTTTTAGTTCACTGGATTTGATTCCTTTTGCTGTTGAACCAGACGAGCGTATCTCTATCGACTGCTGTCCTTTTTCAGATAGGAGTGAGTAAAGCAGAAATTCAGAATCTAAGTTTTCACCGCAGCGCAATGTGACCGTTCTTTGGCCTACCGCATAGGTTCCATTATCTGGAAATCGACACGCATTCCCTAGAGGAGCTTCGGTAGTGAATAATATATCTCCTTTACGCGGATTTCCCCGTGTCATCCAACTGTCAAATTGATTTTCATCAATAAATTCTGCGTTGGAGAAATCTAAGTACCCCTTTCTTACGTTACGCGCTGTGATAAGAGGGATTCCTGTTTTCGCTTTTGGTACAGATTGACCACGATAATCGATGATTCTATCCAGCACAGCTTTTAGAGTGTTTTGCTCCCACCCTTCAGGAACCATAACCCATCCCCCAAAAATACATCGTCTGACGATCTACACCAGACCTGAGTTTGACCATTTTCGTGGTGTCACGAAAATGGTCGGAGACCGGTACCTTGCTGTTTTCGCACGCTGTTTTGGCTTCGTCCAGAGTATTGCGGAAATTCTCCCAACGATCGTATTCCAGCAGTGTCATGAGTTCGCGAGCAAGGCAGTACTCGATACCGCTGTCATCGAGTTGGTGAATAGCTTGATCGAATGTTTGCTTGTGCTGTTGTATTTCTTGATTAATCAAAACCCAACTCCTCCAAATACCCCGCCATCTCCACTTCCAATCCATCCAACTCCTTCTGCAATGCCAACCTTTCTTTACGCACTGCCATTAAATCAATTTCTTCCTCTTCTTCAAATGTATCCACATAACGCGGAATATTCAGGTTGTAGTCGTTCTCCTGAATCTCCTCAACCGTTGCCAGATACGCATATTTATCAACGCTTACCCGTGTCTTATAAGTGTCGATAATCTTCTGAATATTCTCAGCCGTTAGTGCGTTCTGATTCTTGCCAGATTTAAATTCACGACTGGCATCAATAAACAAAACCTTTTCATCTGATTTGTCTTTCTTAAAAATCAATATCGCTGCCGGTATGCCCGTACCGAAGAACAGTTTTTCAGGTAAGCCAATAACCGCGTGCAGCAGATTCTCATCAATCAATTGTTTGCGAATCTTTCCTTCACTGGATGCACGAAACAACACACCATGCGGCACCACCACACCCATACGGCCTGTCTTTGGCTTGAGGGTTTCTATCATGTGAGAGATAAAGGCATAGTCGCCTTTGGTCTTGGGCGGTACGCCGCGTCGGAAGCGGCCCCATGGATCATCGGCTGCACCGTCGTGGCCCCATTTATCGAGAGAGAAGGGCGGGTTGGCGGTGACGATATCAAAGTGCAGCAGGCCGCCATCTTTGTCTTGCAGTTTGGGGTTGCGAATAGTGTCACCCCACTCGATACGATGATTGTCCTCACCGTGCAGGAACATGTTCATCTTTGACAGTGACCAGGTAGAGCCGATGGCCTCCTGACCGAACAGCGCATATTTGCGGGAATCGTTAAAATTCTTCTGTACCTGCTTGCCACATTTCATAAGCAGTGAACCCGAGCCACAGGCCGGATCACAAATCTGATCGCCCTCTTTAGGTTCAAGCAGGATAGATAACAGATCAGAGACTTCCGGCGGGGTGTAGAACTCGCCAGCGGTTTTGCCGCTGGTGGCGGCAAAGTGTTTGATCAGGAATTCATAGGCGTTACCTATAACATCGAGTGAGCCGACGTGACTGGGCCGCAGGTTAAGTGTGTCTTTGCCAAAATCTTCCAGCAGGTGACGCAGGATATCGTTCTTCTGTTTTTCATCACCGAGTTTGTCGGTGTTGAAACTGATGTCTTGAAACACGTTTTTCAGTTTGGTGCCGTTGGCTTCTTCAATGGCGTGCAGGGCTTCATCAATGCGTGTGCCGTTGCCGGGCTTATGGCGTGCCTTGTACAGGTTGGCGAAAGTGGCGTCTTCTGGAATCTTGAACGATTGGCTTTCCATCATTGCGGCAATCATTTCAGGGTTGCCGTCAAACTGCTTGCTGAGCTCATCTGTCTTGTCCTGATGGACATCAGAGATGTATTTCAGGAATAGCATGGTAAGGACAAAATCTTTATAGATGGACGGGTCTACCGTCCCGCGGAAGGTGTCGCACGCACCCCAAACGGCTTTGTTGATCTCGTCCTGGTTGATTTTAAGCATTGCGTTTGAACCTGATAGTAGAGTTGCAGTAATTCACTTATTTCAGAACCTTTTGGGCTAGTGCATTGATTTCACGGCGGCGGTTATCAATTAATTTTTCCAATAGCTGTTTTTCCTTTGTAGCCAGGTTACTCAGCTCAACGATGGCTTGTTGTTTTTTCAAAGTAGGTATAAACACAGGTATTGCTTCAAGGTGGGTTCTGCTGATACTCAACTGAGCTGACCCCTGGGCGGAAATACTGAAGTATTTTTGTGATGCTTTTTGATTTAACTGCCAAGCTAAAAATGCCGGTAGCAGTTTATCCGGGTTGCTTACTTTAACGTGGAAGAAGTGCGGGCCGCATACCACCGGCTTGCTTAACCTGGCGGATAGGTTGGGGACTAATGATGCAATATTTCTGGTCCCTCTGGCGGAGAAAATAATGTCTCCTGCTACAAGCCAGGCAGGCTCTTTACGCCCTCTGACTTGCGTACACGCAAGGTCTTCCCAGGCTACCAAGCCATCGTTATTCATATCACGGACCTGCACAACGTACCCGTCTCCGGTGCGGGTGGTCATTATTGATCCACGGAAGGGATGTCCGGCACCGACGCTGGCAATTTGCCCTAATTTCTTTAGCATTTCATGAAATGCATCATTTAAATGATGCATAAATTATGCTTGACGTGGGCAATTCAGTCAATACCATGCTGCGGACGAGTTGGAAATGAAGTGATACTAGGTGATATATCAGCGTATACAGAGCTGACCAAAAAACGGCGCGTCAGCTCACTTTAAAGTGATTTTCAAAGCGAGTGCGGAGATATACTCTGAACTGGATTACCTTGCGCAAGAAACTCTTTAAATTCCGTTGAGATTCTGCTGTCTGCGGCAACTTGCTTCCAGAAGTCCGTTGCCATATCTATAACAACTTCCATCGCAGGGTGTTCTTTAAGTGTATTTAACCTGCTGTGAAGAGTATTAAGTTTGAACTCATACGGGCTAGCCTCGTTGCCTACTGGCCGGAACCCCATTGAGCACATGTCGTAAGCGGGCAATAATCGAAACAGGTTGCCTTCCATACCTAAACTTAGATTCCCCAGATGCATATCTGTGTTGTTGATCAGGTGGCCGAATTCCCATAACACCAGTGCATCCATTAAATGGTCGCCGGGTATCAAGTCCAGCTGATGCAACTTTTCCATTACCACAGGCCAGTCCGCACCGTCACCTATATATTCCGAATCAATTGACTGCATGGATATCATTGAAGAGCGGCCATACTCTGCTGCCCTGTCGAATCGTTGCGACTCTAGAAACAAGCGCCCTTCGCGTTCAATTAATTCTGTCTCAGCTGCGGGGAAATTCCTGTTATGTAATGCAATTGTGGCCTGATACTCGGTTACCAGTATATCTTTCCACCGCCTTGCTATCGGATCATCTCCTCTGGGGGAGAACTTGACGATAACGTGCGAGTTACGCTCTTTGTTATATACGGTGAACTTGGGTTGTTCTCCACCGGCAGATGATCCGGCAATCTGCCCATCCAGAACTCCTTGTGCAAGTGCCGGGTAGGCATCGCGAGTATAGGATTGCGGCTTACGGCGTAAACGGTGAACGCCAGCCTCGCCAATAATCATATTGCCTGGTAAGTCGTCGCCATTGGCAACGAGGTATTTGCCGATATGACTGGTTTTCCAGTCTCGCGGGTCACGAGGAAAGTCTGTGGATCTCTCAGCCAGTTCCTGTGCGATCTGGCGCCCCATAAACCCCTGTGGTCTGAGATCTTGCAGGTAGTACGGTAAATCATCAAAATATCCGCTACCAGATTCACCTTTGAGCATTGCAGGCGAATTGGGCATGCACTCTACCAAATACCCGCCATGTGCCAAGGGTCGTATTTCAGCGACCATTGTATTGTTGCCGTACATATCAAGCAGATACAGCGGCACTCGATCACCTACCCCAAAGGCATTGCGAGTGAGCGCATAGAGCGGTGCTCGCCCACCGGGAATACGGACTACCTTGTCTCCTAATTGCTTAATTTGCTTGGAAATAGCCGGTTGGCTCAAACCGGTCTGACGTTGTAACTCCTTTGACGTAGCCGCTCTCCGGGCCAAATACTCAGTTACTGGTGAATTTTCTCGTCCCACGCGCGTAGACGCCTTTTTATGAATACCTTTTGGAATACTTATTATTAGATGTTAATGCATTGGTATCAATAAGATAACTTACCATAAATGGAATATGGTTATATTTTTTGGAATAGTTAATTGGAAAGTGCAGGATTAAGAAAACCCTGAAACGAATCAACAAGCTGATCGAAACCTGTATGCGCACGCCGTTCGAGGGTATGGGCAAGCCTGAAGCATTAAAAGCTAACTTATCAGGGTTTTGGTCGCGGCGTATTGATTCGACTAACCGTCTGGTCTATGCAGTAGAAGGCGGCGCAATTGCCATCATTTCATGCAGATTTCACTAGCCGCAACAGGCTCCTGATATCACGCTGACAAGTGACCGGTTCAATACAGCATCCGTGCCCTAAACTGTTATCATGCGTGCGTTCTCAAGCGTATTACATTCATGACCTCACCAAACCGCTGGCAGTTGCATCGCGCCGGCATTGCCAACGTTTATCAGTACGAAAACGACGTCTTAACTTTCCGCGGTGGCCGTTTGCTGTTGCGTGGTGTCAACGGTTCCGGCAAGTCGACGGCGATGAACATGTTGCTGCCGTTTTTGCTGACTGGCAAGCCGCGTGGCATTGATGCGGCGGGCGAGCAGACCGGTGTTTTGCGGTCGTGGATGCTGTCGGGCCGGGAGGAAAAACAGCCGGTGGGCTATCTGTGGCTGGAGTTTGCACGCTCGAATTCACAAGTCAGCGGCGAAGAGGCGCTGGAGACGCTGACGATCGGCTGCGGCATCAAGGCCAATCGTGCCTCCGATACGGTCAATACCTGGTGGTTTGTTACGCAACAGCGGCCGGGAATCGATTTTGAGTTTGTTGAAAGTCAGGTGCCTCTGTCGGTCGATGCGCTACGCACTGTTATCGCGCCTGACCCGGTGTTTATGCACGATCGTCGTGCCGATTATCGCCACGAGGTGGCGCGGCGTCTCTATGCCGGTGCGGACATACAACCCTTTCTGGATCTGATCAATACCGTGCGCAGCCCTCGGGTAGGGGATCGGGTGGATCTCGAATTGCCGCAGTATCTGGTTGCGGCGCTGCCGAACCTGTCGGAGCAGGCACTGCTGGAGGCAGCGCGCCCGCTCGACGATCTGGATGAGCACCGTCGCAATGTCGGCGATCTGCAAACCACAGCGGTTGGTCTGGATGCGGTGAGCACGGTGTATCGCAACTATGTGGTGAATGAGCTGCACAGGGAGCTGGCGCGAGCGAAAGTGGCATTGTCTGATGTTAGGCGTACGCGTCGTGAGCTCGGTGCGGCACAGGAGTCTCATGCGAGTGCGCAAGAGCAGCAGCAACTGGCTACTGTCGAATTGACGGCGCTAGAGCAGAAAGTCCGCGATTGCGTGGCACAAATTCAGACACTCGAACGTTCGTCTGCCTACACCGAGGGGCAGCAGCTTGAAGATCTGCGTCGCCATGTGGCGAGCCTGCAGAAGCGTTTGCAGGGCGATGCCGCCACTCTCGAAAAACTGCGCGAGCGCCAGCCCTCATTAACCATGTCGGTGCGGCGGGCGGAGCAGGAAACTGACGAAAAGTTTCAGCAGCTGGCCGGTGAACTGCAACAGCTTGCGGCCGATGCCTCTGATGCGAACGTGGATGTCGCGCCGGTTGTGGTCACGCAAATTCCGCGTGAAGCGCTGGAACTCAAGGGGTTGCCAGCAGGTGAGCGTATCAATGAGGCGCTGGAGACTTTCGATACCAGTTCACTTGCCGCACAGTTGAAAGCCCTCGATGCCGCGGCTTCTGCCCGACAGCTCGATGTCGTTAGCGCTCGCGAGCAACTAAAAAAGGTTGAATCTGCTGCTCGCACACTGGGCGATGCACAATCGGCCAGAAGTCAGTCGCTGGAATCGGTTGAAGAGGCAACTCTTCGATTCGAGCAGGGCCGCCATGCACTCTCGCAGGCCAGAACGCAGTTTGTGCAGTCGCTGGAGGGCTGGATGCAAAGTGCGAGAGTACAGATAGCAGCGGAACAGCCCCCGAGTGGATTCCCGGCTATTGAGGCGGTCTATCTGAACACAGCCACCGTTGCGGCGGATCTGGCCGCGGCCCGACTGGATTTGTTTAAAGGGCTGGAAAACACCTGCGCTCAGCAACAGCAGGTTGTCGCAGTGCTGGGCACACAAGCGGATGAGGCGCGATTGATACGTGATCAGGCGCAGCAGGAAGTCGATCGTCTCAATTCGTTAACCGAGCCTGATGTTCCAATGCTGGCGTGGCAGCAACGCAATGGCCTGAGCCTGGCTGATCTCGTCGACTTTCGTGATCAGGTAACCGCCCCTGAGCGCGCAGCGCTTGAAGCTGCGATGGAGGCTTGCGGGCTGCTCTCTGCCACCGTTACCACAAGCGGTGAAGCACTGGTTAATGGCGAGTTGCTGGCGACTGCCGGCGCGCCTGCAGAACATCCGCTGAGTAAGGTCCTGGCCCCAGCTATCCCGCAGGGCTGTGGTATTGATCAGGCGCAGATTATGGCTGTGCTCGATGCGATCAACACCAATTGGTCGCTTCAGCACCACACCACAGTAACTACGGATGGACGCTTTGTATTGGGTGCATTGTCTGGCCGGCACCACAAGAGCACGGCCGAGTTTATAGGGGTCACCGCGCGTCGCGAGCGCTTGGAAAAACTGCGTCGTGAGGCGGCAGCGGTATTGCAGCAGGCAGCCGAGTCGCTTGCCAGACTGGAAGCAGATCTTACCCGGGCGCGTGCGTTTGCCACGGCACTGGACACCTTGCGCAACACCATGCCGACGCTGGATGCGGTTGAAAAGGCGCAGGCAGTAGCCACGGCAAGAGAAGAAGAACTGGAACAGTCGCGAGAGCGGCTGGCGCGGATGGAGCGCGCCGTCAACGATGCCGAAAAGCAGCTGCACGCTGCCGACGAAGCGTTGCATCGTTTGTGTCGCACACAGCAATTGCCGGTCGATGCCGCTGGCTTGCAAATACTCGAAGATACACTCAAGCGGATCAACAGCGCGACGCAGTTGGCGCATCGCAGTGCCGATGCTGTCGCCCGAGCGTGTCGTGGCTGGGACGAAGCCGTCGCTGCGTTACGCATTGCCCAGCAAGATCTGCAACAGGCGCTGGATCAACACGAAAGCACCGAACGTGTCTATCGGGAACATGCCGCCCGCCTCGATACACTGGAGTCGACTCTCGGTGTGGAGTATCGCGCGGTGGTCGAGCAAATCGGCAAGCTGGAACAACAAAGGGGCCATAGCGAACAGGCGCTGCCGGAATCGCAGCAACGTCGTGATGCGGCGATCACACGCACACAAAAACGCCTGAACGATGTCGACAACAGCCGCGCGGCGCTGCAGACAGCAGAGCACGCCTGTAGTACGCAGCAACAGCACCTGAAACGCGTAACCGAAGTACGCGGCTTGCTTGAGACACTGGCCACTGAACCGAAACCGGACGCTGCGGGCGACGCAAGTTCACCAGCCGCGGCCACTGCGGCGGCACAAAATACCGCCGACAGCGACGGCTTGAATGCGCTGATAAGAGCATTGCAGGAACACCTGCCCGCCAAACCCGCTGTCGAAACCAATGCCGACAGCGTTCGCCAGTCACTGCGCCAGAGACGCAACACCCTCGGCGCCGGATGGGATGCCGAAGACGAACAGCCTGACTCGCAATTGCCGATGGGTATCATCGTTAACGGGCCGCTCGGCCAGATGCCGCTGGCCGAGTCACTTGTGGCAGTGCACACGCAGCTTAGCCGCTTACAGGCGCTACTGACGGAAAAACAGGATCAGGCACTGCGCAATCTGTTGCAGGGTTTGATAGCACGCGAGGTGGCGGAAAAAATGTTTGACGCCAGGCGCCTGATTGATCGCATGAATGATCGACTTGGCAGTGTGACTTCGTCTCATGGCATCGGTGTGAGATTGCGCTGGCGGCAATCGCGTGATCTGGAACCTGCTGTGGCCGAAACGGTCAGCATTCTCGGTAAGCGCCCCGATCTGCGTACCGAGGCCGAAGAAGGCACCTTGCGCGAAGCCCTGGCCAGTGCACTCGAAGAAGAGCGCAGGCTGCAGCCCGACGCGCCCTACAGGCTGTTGATTTCGCGCGTGTTTGACTACCGCTCGTGGCACCAGATGGATGTCTTGTTGAGACGCGCAGATGAGGCGGAAAAACCGCTGAACCGACGCACACCGTTATCGGAAGGTGAAAAGAAGCTGGTGTCGTATCTGCCCTTATTTGCCGCTGTCGCGGCAAGTTGTGATGCTCTGGCTGACAGTGGTGCCGATACAGTGCCGCGTTTTTTATTGCTCGACGATGCATTTGCCAAAGTCTCGGAAGATAACCACGCACCACTGTTCGGTTTGCTGGTTGATCTGGATCTGGATTTCATCGCCACCAGCGAGCGTTTGTGGGGCACCCACGCCAGTGTGCCGGCGTTGGCGATCACCGAAGTCGTGCGAGATACCGCGCTCGGTGCGATTTTGCTCGAACACAGTTATTGGGATGGAAAAACACTACGTATGTCGGCAACGGTCGACCTCGAACGCGAAACCTGGGGCGACACGCTGACAGCCGGGTCGTCGGTAGAAGTGCAAGACGCGCTGATCGCGGATGCGAAAGATCCGCAGTCAGTGTCTGGCGAAAACCACCCGGACGGACATCCAGCCGGATGAATGATCGCGCACCTGTTGTTGCCGGCGGGTCTGCTGACGAGGCACGGCTGCTGTTTCGCTACCTCGGAGGCGAGGAGTGGCGCGAGTATCGCGCAATTCTGTCGGTCTTTGCCGATACGTTCTTCAGCGAATTTTCCCCGCAGGAAGTGATCGAGGCTCTGCAATCAGTCGATGTAGTGATAGACGAAGCCGTAGTACCCGACCGCCTCGAAAGCCTGCGCGGCTGGGGGAATCTGGCGGTCTCCACTTCTATTGGAAATCCGTCGAGCCTTGATGATTATTACCGTCGCCGGCATCGCTATCTGATTACTCGCGCAGGACAGGAGGTCTACGATGTCGTCGAGGGCATTTTGCACCGGGTTGATCAGGTCGGCGATGTTCAGGCCGGTCGATTGCGAGATATTTACCGCGCGCTGCAACACCTCAATTCCTTGTGCGATCGCGGGCTGGAAACACTGCCCGATGGCCAGGTTGTCGATGTGGTTCGTGCTGTGTTTGACCCGCATGAATCCTTCAGCACCGAAATTACGCAGTTTTTTGCCTCAATTAACCAGTGGCAAAGTCGCTTCGATCTTAGTGATGAAGAAATCACCTTTTTTGCGGAAATTCTGGTTGGCTACGTGTCGGAGCAACTGGTAGAGATCGAGCGCATAGCACGGCCGATTGCCAGTCAGCTGCGAGCGCTGTCTCCGCAGCTGGATGAGATCATCAGTCATGCACGCAGCGGGCTTGCGGCACGTGTCGATGACGCCGGCCTTGCGGATACCGTTTCTGTGCGCCATAGCACTGGCTCGCAACGCGCCGACTGGGATCACCTGATGCGCTGGTTCGGTGCCGGTGCCGGTGTCGATGGCAGATCGCGACTCGATGCGTTAACGCGCCAGGCGCTGGCTGCAGTGCGCACGCTTACAGCCAATGTTACCCGTCTTTCCCGGGTTGGTGCAGGTGTCGCGTCGAGGCGTCACGATCTCGTCAAACTGGCGCGTTTTGTACATGCGGCAGAGCACGCAGATGATGTGCAGCTATTGATGGCTGGCGCTTTCGGGCTGTTTCCATCGCGGCATCTGGGCATGCTGGCCGAAGACGCCGAAGACCCGGTGGCTATCCAGACCGAGTGGGCACAGGCGCCGGTAGCGCGCGTGCCTGTGAGCTTGCGCGAACGCGGCGAGCGCAATCAGCGCGGTTCCGTAAGCCCGGTGCGCAATCGTGCAGCCGAGCGAGAAAGATTGCGCCACCGTCGCCAGCGCGAACGCGATGCCGAAACGCAAACCGCCAACGAGTTGCTGGCAGCTGTTGATGCCGACGGTCGGCTAACAGAAATTACCGTCAGCGCGCTCGCCCTGCGCCGATTGCGCATGCTGCTGGGTGCATCAAGCGCGAGGCGCGAGCCGGGTGGACAGCGGCGCAGCGCCATTGATCGTGAGCTGCAGTGCGACGTCACCCGAACCGCCGGCGAACAGGTCATCATTCACTGCGACGACGGCTCGCTAACACTGACCGATGCCACCGTGCATTTGCATCCGGTGCCGGGGGCGTTCGATGGCTGAGCCCGGTCGCGAGTTATTGCAGCAGGCGACGCGGCATCTGATGCAGCACCCGCTAACCTGCGCAGAACAGGAACCAGAACTGTTTGCTGTTATACGCCGCCATGAACAGACGCTGGACCGATGGTTTACCCAGCGCCTGGGTTATCGGCTGCAGGTAACCACCACCACAGCACGGCTGTACAAGGCTACGGTGGTGCCGCATCGCCCGCGCTTGATCGCACCGGTCGGCAGCAAACGGACAATGTCGCAACGCGAATGCACCTTGCTGGTGCTAACCCTCGCCGCAGTGGCCGCCGGGCCGCGCATTATCAGTCTGCGAGATCTGATCGACGATGTACGTAGCCAGGCCACCGAGGCGGAAATTACGCTGACTAATGAACCGGTCGAACGGCGAGCACAGGTTACGGCTTTGCGCTGGATGGTGGTGCACGGGCTTGCCAGAGAATTACACGAGACCATCGATCGCTATGAGCACGACGACAGCGCTGACGCCATTCTGGAAATCGATTTTGATCGCATCAGTCTGTTGCCACTGCCCGCGCTGGGACGTGCACGCAGTGCCGCCGAGCTGATCGATCGCAGCGACAGACGATCCACTAGCTTACGACAATGGATGCGCGCGCGGCTGGCTGAAGACCCGGTGCTGTACCACAGTGATCTGACGGAACCGGAATGGTCACAGTTGCGGCGTCGCGTGGGCGAAGAAGTGGCATTTCTAGATGAGATGTTCGACCTGCATCTGGAAGTACGCGCCGAGGGTATGGCGGCGATCGATTCGCGCGGCCAGCTATCCGATCGACCATTCCCGCTGACCGGTACCATCGGCCATGCCGCTTTGGTGTTTATAGCCTGGTTGATCGAGCAGCCACAGCGTTGCTGCAGCCACGCTGATGCATTGCAATCTATAACGCAGGCTTGCCAGCAGTTCCAGCGTCACTGGTCAAAAGCCCGGGTGGAAAATCCGTTTTCTTTGTTGACTGAAGTAACAGCGCTGCTGGCAGACTTGCGGCTGCTTGATTGCACAGATGAACAATACTATCTACAACCAGCCGCAGCACGGTATCGAATGAACCTTACCTTGCACGACAGCGCGGAAAGCCCGGCCGATGCAAATGATAATGAACCCGCCCAGGGCGCGCTTTGGTGATCGATGTCGATACCCGATTCTCTGCGTGACCCGGCGCTCATGCCGCTGTGGCGATCGTGCCGTCAGCGACTCGACCGATATGGGCCAGACTACCGCGGAAGCCTGCGACTGCCCGACCTGTCAGACCACGCACTGCTGACACTTGATTCACTTCTAGATAAACCGCACACCACTCGAGTGGCGTTGCCAGCGCTGGAAGAGGCATTGGTTTTTCGCGGCGTCGCTACCGATTTAAGCAAGGCACTGACACGACTTGGCGCACCTGAAAATACCGTGCTGGCCGTACAGCGTGCTGCAGCTGAGCAAAGAAAAAATGCGCGTATTGCAGTTGATGCCGAAGTAGCTGTCTGGTCAGAGTCATGGCAACATGCCTGGGTGAGCTGGCTGTTTCGCTCCAGCGCGATGACTGGTGTCGATGCAACCGCTGCCGTCGCACAGGTACAGCAGGTACGTGCATTGATCGACACCATTGAATCCGTCGATGACAGCCTGTCGCGCAACGATCTGGCGGCAACCCTGTTCGGCAACGCCCATGCACTGGACGATGGTTGCGTCCTCGAACGCAGTGCCAGACGAGCACTGTGGCACCGTTTAGGTGAGTGCCTCGATTACCAGCAAGGTCGATTGATCTGGAATGCCACAGGTATCATGACCGACCGTGTATCGGCGCCGGTATTAACCTGGCGTCTTAAGCTATTGTCAAGCACGCCACTGGGCAGGCTGTGTGATGCAGCCAACGCAGCGCGCATTCCATTGCACCTGAGTTTACAGGCACTCAGCGAACTCGACATCACCACCACGGCCCCAACACAAACGATATTGGTGGTTGAGAACCCGCGTCTGCTAGAGGTAGCCGCTGACAGGCAACTCCCCAAAACGGTTATTGCCACCAACGGCAATCCGTCGACAGCAGTTACAACGCTATTGCAAGCGTTGATCGACCAGCGCCATACACTGCATTATCACGGTGACTTCGATACCGCCGGCATCGCCATTTGTCACCGAATGACACAACTGGGCTGTCAGCCATGGCGGATGAACTCTACAGACTATGTTGCAGCAATAGAAAAAGCGCAGGCCATGGATATCAACCTGCCGATAGATGACAAGCTTTGCGGCGAAACACCGTGGGATCCATCATTGCAGCATGCGATGAGAAAACATAGAAAGGTAGTTCACGAAGAATTTTTAATCGATGAAGTGCTGTTATAGGTTGTGTTGCCCGATTTATGAATTTGAAAGGTGTGCGCACACCTCGGTGTTGAGCTAATCAGTGAAAGATTAGAACGAAAAAGCTGTATTCGAAGTATAAGCAATAAATTCGAACGGAAGCAAGGGCTTACTGTCAGTGAACTGTAAAGCTGAGGGTAGTTATATCGAAAATACACCAATCCTATACAGCTAGCGCAGTAACTCGAAAGTAGGGGCGCTGTAGTGTAACTCACGAGTTGTGATGTCAATAAGCGGAGCGCATCCACCTTTCGTCATTCAATTGCTCAGTTCACGCGCCGGGAAAATATACATTTTAATTCAGTTAAAGCCAGGGTGATATATTTCTCTAGCTCCCTTGATGATTCATGGTGTTGTGGTCAAGGTCATTTAGATTAAAATTTAAGTCCTGATCCAATGATTTCGATTGACCTCAACTTTTCGTTCGAGTTTAGTCCGGGGGTGGATGCGGGACATGCAGGAGCAGTAGTTGTTGCGGGTGCCGGGTTTGCAAGCGTACCGGGAATAGAGCTCATGTTTGAAAATTGTATTGGCTCACCAGTGCTCGACATTATATGCCTTAATTCGGACTAACTATGGAATTCATTGGGGTTGTAGTCGGTATCATCGGTATATTGATTGGCACCTTAAATCGGAGTTTTTTTTGTTTTACGGGAGCTTCAAAAAAAATAGGGGTGCCCATGGTGGTGATAATATTGTATGGATTTGCAGGTGTATTTAGTGAGGAAGCATCATAAATTGCACAAGGTTGTTCCGGCCTTATGCGGCTCCCATTAGACGCCTGTTCTGTCGCCTGCTTGTGTATTTGCTCCAAATCTGAGCAGAGTTATTTGGTTCAATTCAAATTGAAAGTGTTTCTATACAGGAAATACTCGAGTGGCCTGAAGGATACTTAATGAGCTGGTTCTTTTGAGGTTACGGAGATTCTCCACTTCAATGGCTAAATCAGGGGGGCGTGAAGCGACCCTGCAGCCACTTTTAGGTGGCTTATATTAAATACCTCCGGCTTTGCCAGGGATCTTTAATTGACTCGCCACCGGCCCACAAGCGTGCCGTCTCCAATTATTGCATTTCCTATAGAACCATTCATTTATTGACATGGCTTGTTGCATTGGCTTAGTCTACGATTAAATCAAGCGGCCTAATTTAATTAAAAATGAGGTTCAAGGCTTACACAATTATGCGTAACGCTCGAAATGTTCGCGGGTGGTTGTTGTCGAGATCAGCATTATTCCACTGTCGCAATCTGTCGTTTCAATCACCGTGAGCAACACGGGGGATTTCAATCGTGCGCGAGTTTTCGAAGTCATACATCTGTTCGAGCCAATATCGCGAACGGAAGTAGCAGGCCGGCTGAATCTAACTGCGGCTTCTGTTTCAAATATTGTTAGCGAACTCCTTCACAGGGGGTATATTAAAGAACTCGGTAGGAGGAGTGCTAGTCGAGGGCAGCCCGCAATCGAACTGGGTGTTCGGGCGGACGCCGCCTACACAATAGGTTTGCACTTTGAGCACGGTGGTGTGGTTGGAATTGTTGCTGACCTTAAGGGCACTGTATTGGACCAGCAGCAAGTCAATTTGTCGCCAATGCCGTCGTCGGAGAGCGTGCTGGATGTTCTGACGGCAATGGGCACCCAGCTTATTCAAAATGTTGCCTTTGAGAAGATCATCGGGGTTGGTCTTGCCACTGTGGGTCCAATTGATCTGCGCTCTGGTAGTGTGAAAGGAAGTGAAGTCGCAACCGGCTGGAGCTCTATCACTCTCCGAGAGCCACTGGCAAAGGCCTTCGGTTTGCCGGTGTTTATGGATAACAACGCGACTGCGGGTGCCATAGGTGAGTACTGGTACGGTGTTGGCAGAGCATACCGAAATTTCCTATATGTTGGTTTTTTCAACATGGGGCTTGGTGGTGGTCTGGTGCTGAACAAGCGAGTCTATCGAGGCTCCGCATTAAACGCCGCTGAGTTTGGTCACATGCTGGTGCACCTGGACTCCCTCCGGCCTGGCATTCCACCGTTTCTCGAACACGTCGTGTCAGGGCATGCACTGTGTCGCGATTTTGGGGAACACATTCTGGAGACCTTTGAACAGCGAATGATTGATCAAGACCCTTTATTGACGAAGTGGCTTGATGATGCCAGTCAGGCCTTTGCCAACGCTCTGGTGTCAGTGGATCACCTGCTGGACCTGGATACCATTATTGTGGGTGGACAACTACCGCCTGCGTTTTTCACTGCGCTACTTACACGTGTCGAACAGCGACTTGATGCACTCTATATGGACGGATGGCTGAGAAGATCGACACTGCAATTGGGGCAGACTGGTCTGGACAGCGCAGTGATGGGGGCTGCAACACTTCCAATATACGATGCATTTTCACCGGATTCAAGCACAGGGAAAATTACGGAAATAAATTTTCGACCAAGCAATGCAGGAGAGCCTATGTATTGAGATCGCACGAGTACTTCGAGGATCATACGTAACACAACTAACTTAAGAACTATTTTCTGGAGTCTTTCAAAGATGAAAAAACTGATTGCAGCAATTTTATCCGTTTCACTATACGGATCGGTTCAGGCTCAGGATGGCATTTCCGTTGTGCTTATCCCTGGTTTAACAACCGATGCATTTTATATTACCATGAACAAAGGAGCACAGGCAGCGGCCGAAGCGCTGGGTATCAAGGTTGATTTTCAAGGCGCCGAGGATTTCAATCCCACTCTGCAAATCCCGGTTCTAGATGCGGTAATTGCTAGAAAACCCGACGCAATTGTTATCGCGCCCACCGATACCACTCAGCTAATTGAACCATTACGTCGGGCTACCGAGCAAGGCATTGCTGTCGTTACTGTTGATACGTTTATAGATGATGGTGCGTACCAAAACGGCGCTGGTGATGGCGACTTCCCGATGTCTTATATCGCTTCCGACAACATTGCCGGTGGTCGCATGGCAGCGGCTGCTATGGGTGATGCGCTCGGCGGAAAAGGAGCAGTATATGTTTCTAACGTGCGTCCGGGGATTTCCACCACCGATCAGCGCGAAGAAGGCTTTAAGTTAGAGATGCAGGAAAGATTCCCGGATATAACCGTGCTTGATACACAGTACAACGAGAACGATGCGTCTACCGCCTCGTCTCAGTTACAAGCGGTACTTGCACGTGAACCTAACCTCGGTGGCGTTTTTGGAGCTAATCTATTTTCTGCCCTCGGCGCGGCCAACGGGGTTGATGCTGCTGACAAGCTGGGGGACATCACCGTGATTGCATTTGATGCACCAACGTCAATCGTCGATCAGCTGAAGACAGGGCTTGTCGATATGGCTATCGCCCAGCATCCGGCTGAAATCGGCTATTACGGCGTGATGACGGCTCATGCACATCTAACCGGGCAATCCGTACCGCCATTAATAGGTACTGGTTTTACCGTGATCACAGCAGACAACGTTGATGATCCTGAAATTGCCCGTTTCATCTATTCAGACTAAATCATGAGTTAGTCGCCTGAGGTTTGAGTATTGTTCTGATGCGTAGAGACTATTCTGCGCATCAGGCTATTCAGGTTCTCTTATCCTGCATTTTTTGGCCTGCATTCCCTGGCTTGCAATCTCTGGCCAGCAATCCGTTAACTAAACCCCGAGAAGACAACATTGGGCAACCCGCATAATGCATCAATGACACCTGAGATCCCGTTTCGACTGAAAGTATTAAAGCTTCTGACCACCGCCTGGTCATGGCTTTTCCTTTTTCTGATTATCGGGTTTTTCGAGGTCTGGTCATGGAACGTTTACGACAGAACGTTTTTTGGCAACCTTTATAACCTGCAGAGTGTTTTGCTCACTGCAACTCAAATACTAATGATGGCGCTGGGTCTGACGCTCATTATTATAGCCGCCGGTATCGATCTGTCTATAGGATTTATCGCAGGCCTCGCGGCGGTGACCATGGCGGTGGTGATTCGGGCCTTGCCAGATATGCATCCAGGCCTCTCTTTCGCTCTCGGTATATCAGCAGGCATAGGAATTTCACTAATACCCGGAATGATCAATGGCTGGCTCATAGCCCGTCTCAATGTACCTTCGTTCATTGGCACCTTGGGGATGTTTGGAGTTACAAGAGGGGTCGCCTTTTTGATTGCAGGCGGTGCTACCGTTAGTATTCGCAACAGCGTAGCTCGGGACTTTGGCAATGGAAAACTATTTGATGTCATCCCCATTCCGGTTGCCGTCGCTGTTGCCGTAACATTGGCCTTTCATTATCTGCTCGCCCATACACGTTTTGGTCTTTACGTTTACGCCATGGGTGGAAACATGCAGAGTGCGATTCGCGCCGGAGTTAATACAACCCGAATAACTTTTTCGATTTTCATGCTCAGTGCATTCACTGCCGGGCTGGCGGGAATATTTTATACCGCGCGATTTTCAGCGGGTGCTGCTGATGCGGGTGAACCTATATTACTCAATGCCGTCGCCGCTGTGTTTATAGGCGGTGCAAGCCTGACAGGAGGGAGTGGCACCATTTCTGGCACGGTCATCGGCTCGCTGATCATCGCTATTATACAATTTGGTTTGGTATTTATTGGTATGCCGCCGTTTTGGCAGTTTATCACCGTCGGCCTTGTCATTATCATTGCTGTTCTTATCGATCAATCACGAGACAAGATTGCTCGCGCAACGATGGGTGCATCGTGATGAACTCAGCAGACAACGGTTCGCCAGTACTAAGTGTTAACGGAGTCAGCAAAAGATTCGGCGGAACACAGGCTGCGAACAACCTTTCACTCGAGCTCTACCCAGGCGAAGTGTTGGCTCTGGCGGGAGACAACGGCGCTGGCAAAAGTACGCTAATAAAAATGATCTCCGGTGTCTATCAGCCCGATAGCGGCGAAATAAAATACCAGGGTGAAACAATCAGTAATCGCTCCCCACGTGATGTGAGAGATCTGGGTATAGAAACGATCTATCAGGATCTTGCCCTGGCTGACAATCTCGATGTAGGGATCAATATTTTTCTTGGCCGGGAAAGTATGAAAAGTGTATTCGGTTTGCCTGTGCTGGATAGAAAATTCATGCGTCGTGAAGCCACTGGTGCATTAAAACATTTGGGCATTGAGCTCAATAATATGGCCATGCCGGTACGCTACTTGTCTGGTGGCCAGCGTCAGGCAATTGCTATTAGTCGTGCGGTGTATTGGAAAGCCAGGGTTTTAATCATGGATGAACCAACGGCGGCGCTTGGTGTGCCGGAACAGCGTGAGGTCAAAGACCTTATTAAACGACTACAGAATGACGGTGTCGCTATCTTGTTTATATCACACAATCTGACTGATATATTTGAAGTCAGTGATCGAATATATGTACTGGAGCGTGGTCGCAAGGCCGGTGAACGCTTAATTAGTGACACAGATGAGGATGAGGTTGTTGCGATGATGATGGGTCGGATTCTTGATGATTAGACACTGTCGCTAATCCCCGTGTTAATAGCAATGACAGGTCTGCCTGCGTCTGGCAAAAGCACTATTGCTGCAAGGCTGAGATCTGAATTGGGGGCCGTATTATTAGATAAAGATGAGGTACGCGCCTTTCTATTTGCTGATCATGTGGACTATGAGCGCGAACAAGACGACCTCTGTGTAAATATCATGTACGACGTTGCCTGCCACCACTTTAAACGACGCCCCGACTCCACCGTCATACTCGATGGGCGTACGTACTCCAGACGCTATCAGATTGATGCAGTTAAACAGGCCGCCACTCGGGCGTCCGTGCCGTTGTATCTGATAGAGTGTGTTTGCACAGCAGAGTCGGCTCGAAAAAGACTGGAATCAAATCCGGGGAGCCATTTGGCCGAAGACCGTAACTACCTAATGTATCAGAACAGTAAGGCACACGCGGAACCCATTGATGAACCCAGGCTCGTGCTAGACACAGATGCTATGAGTGAAGACCAGTGCGTGCGAGCGGCATTGAATTACCTTGGGGTGTTTTAGCGTGTCGGTAAACCTGATAGAAGTGGCGAATTCAGATGACGGGAACGCATACGGCGGCAATGCAAATTACACTGATGCTAACGACATTGTGGTGTTGGATAACGGTGGAACCCGCATCAGAATAGGGCACATCCGAAGCGGTGTCCTGTGCGAAGAATTTGCGATCCACAGCAGCCAGCTATTGTGTGTGCCGAATGCCCGTGAGGTGTTGGTCGAATTGATTAGAAATTATGCACAGCAATATGACTTGAACCTGAAAGCAGCCATACTGGGTATCCCTGCTTTGCTGGATAGAGAAAACGATATTATTTCGCACTGCAATAATATCCCTCAATTACAAGGGCGCGGGCTGAGGGCGTTTCTGGCTGAAGAGCTGCATTGCGATGTTTTACTGGAGCAAGATATCATGCTGCAACTACTGGGTGAATGGAAGGCCGGTGCCGCGCGGCAGCAGAATTCAGTGTTTGGTGTGTACTTCGGAACCGGTATTGGTGCGGCCTACTTGCTGAACGGAGATCCTGTAAATCCATTGGTACAGGATATTCAGGCCGGGCATTTCCCGATCATGGCTGAAGGCAAGATTTGTAAATGCGGCAACACCGATTGCGTTGAAGCCTATGCATCGGGTCATACGCTTACCGGATTGGCCGTGCAAGCCGCATGTCCGGTGGAAAAATTATTTGAATATCGTTTCGAAGATCGCTGGAAAGCCAGGTTGCATGACGAGCTAAGCCAGTTCATTCTTTACCAAGCCTATGTACTGGCAACGGTTTGCACCATGTTCAATCCTGGACTATTAATCGTGGGAGGTGGCATCCCCTTGATGGCAGGCTACCCCAGGGATGAGTTGATTGAGAAAACACGCAATCACCTGCAAAAACCACATCCTGCCACTACGCTCAAAATCTCCTGGGCCTCTCTGCCTGGCATTGCTCCATTGCATGGAGCCTTGGCACTACTCGAACGCCATGCTGGAAATAGTTCTTCTATCACACAAGTGAATCGACTCTCATGACACTAAAAACCGGGCTTGAAATTCTCAAGGCTGCACAAACAGGCAGCTATGGCGTAGGGGCCTTTAACACAGACAACCTGGAAACGACCCAGGCTATAATGGAAGCTGCAGAGGAAACGCGCAGCCCAATATTAATGGCAATTACAGCGGGGGCGCTTAAATACAGCGGTACACGTATTGTTGACATCGCTATGGCGGAAGCCAAAAATGCTACCGTGCCGGTAGCGATTCATCTTGATCACGGTGACTCATTTGAAAGCTGCATGTGGTGTATCCGCAAAGGTTTCACCTCCGTCATGATCGACAAATCCCATGAGGATGAAGCAACCAATATTCGGGAGACGCAACGTGTGGTCGATGCAGCACATGCCGTAGGTGTTAGTGTAGAGGCAGAGATTGGCCGGCTGGTGGAGCTCGGGGCTGAAGTTATTATCTCCGAGGAAAACGCCACACTGACCACCGCCGACGAAGCCGAACGTTTTATCAGTGCGTGCGGTGCAGATACATTGGCCATCGCAGTCGGCACCGCCCACGGACCAAACAAGGGGCGCGGGCGCCCGGAGATCAATCATCAGAGGATCGCAGAGATTCGGGCCAGAGTCGAGCAACCATTGGTTATGCACGGCGCCAGCAGTATCCCACAAGATGTTGTCGCCAGAGTGAATCAGGCGGGGGGAGTATTAAAAGATGCAGTAGGTATACACGATGATGACATCACTCAGGCCATAGCCAGTGGCATGTGTAAAGTTAATGTGGGTACAGACTTGCGAATAGCTTCAACCGCTGGGATTCGGGAATTGATTAGAGATAAACCCGATATCATTGACATGCGCAAAATTCTGGCACCGGCACGCGAGGAAATGAAACGTGTCATTGTAAAAAAAATGAATTTACTGGGTTCTGCCGGAAAAGCGTAAGCGGACCGGTTGATCAATGATATTTTTTCGGGTGAGCTGCTTTTTCATCCAGGCGCATAGTTGGAATAAAATATATGTGTAGTGATTATATACGGCCGAGTCAGGGGAAACGTGGTCTATTAAACGGGGCTCGACAAGCCTCGCCTCTCGATTTTTGCGAGTCCGTGCCGTTGGAAAACAAATGGACGTGGGGAGGAATTGATGTTGTTAAGTGGCGTTATCTTCCGGAATTTGCAGGCGGCGACAAAAATTTATTGCGAAACTACAAAAATGCGTGGGTCATTAACCATTCTTCGTCAATTAAGGAGCAGGCAAAAAAATACGGTATCTCAGTAATTTTACTCGCAGGTGTTTGTTGGATCGAGGTGGGCGGAGATCCTGACTGGATTGATAGTATTGCCTATCCCATTCGTTCGTTTGATCATATGGCTGATCCACTGTTAGAGCCGTTCACGATAACAAAAAAACCTGAATTGACGTCTATGGGTGATGTCAGCATACAACTAAGAAGAGCGGCAGAAGCGGCGAATCTCGATTTTGCTAAACTTAATAGTGAGCAAAAGAATCAGTTAATCGAATGCCTGTCAGATGAGGATGTTAATATTGCATTTGTGGCGAAGCATTTGTCTCAGCTTAAAGAAGTAGATGAAGTTTGCTTTTTAGCGGATGAAGAATTGCGTATTATTGGGGCCAGATATAACAGAGGTCCGCATTTGTCATTAGAACAAATTAAATTGAATACATCTTATGGAGAATTTATTTTAAAAAAGAAATCTGATCTAAAAGCTTTGTTGCAGCAATGAAGATGAATCGGTGGTTGGTTCTCGGGGTGGAGTTTTCATTGTCCTTATTGGCTCTATCTTTATATTTAGTTTTTGCTAATAATGAATACAATTGGATTAAAGATATTGATTCATCCCTAACTATTCCCGCTGATGAGAATTTAACCTTTAAGCAGTACCTGTTTGGTTTCCCGGCCATGCTTCTTGCCATGTTCTTGTTCTTGCATTCATATTCCAGGTTTGGTCATGTAGTGAAAGTATCGCTTGCTTTATACTCATCGCTGGTTATATTTTGGGTAATCAGGGGGGCTTTACTTGTCCAATTGAAGGTTCTTTGAATGAGCAGGTATGATCCGGGCGGTGTCTATAGTCCGGGGTAATGACTATTGCTGTAACAAGCTTTCCAGTTGATCGGAAAAAAATATAGGTATTTAGCAAATGCGTTGTGCGAAGTAAAAACCTGCCGGATGAATCAGCGGAGCTGCCGGGCACTCCGGATAAGAACATTTGTTTGCTGTGAGTCATCGTTGGTTACAGCGTTAATGGACCCTGGTGTTGCATAATATTCCGGCCCGAAATCGCTGTGCTGCCTCTATAGCAGCATCGAAGGCGCTGTACTCATTTTTCCTGAATATCACGTAGAATGGCTAGGCTCTATCTAGTGAAAACTCCGCGCAGCGCCTTTTTTATGTAGCTTTATAAGTTTCTGGACTCGAAGCTTCATGCAACACCAATGTGGAATTGTATTTTAAAAATAGCGTATCGAACATTAACCGGTATGTATGCAATTACGCTATTTTCTCCGGTTAATAAGCTGGCAGGTTTCGTGGTGTAATTCACTCTCAACCAACCGGTGCACCGATTGCTGCCAGCCCGGCACGTGCAACTTCCATATCATCACTGTAGTGGCCGCCGGAAACGCCAATCGCACCAATTAGATTTCCATCTTCCATAATAGGATAACCACCGCCAAATACAATCACGCGCGGGCAGGCGGGAAAGCCATGTAAAAGCGGTGGATCGTTCTTAATGAAATCCCATAGAGCATGGGTGGGCTGGCCAAACGATGCGCAGGTATTGGCTTTGTCTTGAGCAATGTTCATGGTTGCCTCTGCGGCTCCATCCATTCGCAGGGTGGCTTTGCTGATTCCGCCTTCGTCGCAAATGGCAATACTCATATTATGGCCAAGTTGCTTTGCTTTGGCGGCGGCTGCAGTAATTGCATTTTGTGCTGTTTGCGCGTCTATACTGTGTTTGGTGAAGCTTGCCATGTGTTTTTTCTCTGTGTGAAAATCGGATGAAATTGTGGTGATTTTTACTCGCCCATGGTGTGTGAAGCCAGTGAATACTCAGGGTGCTCGTGAGCCGATAGTTCGAGCTGCCGTATGTGCTTCTACCAGGGCATTCACCAGCCGCCTTGGTGACCAGGCATCACCCACCAGGCTCATTTGGCTTTTTGGAAAACCCGCATCGGTTAACTCATTTGCCAACCCGTTGTTGGCTGTTGCCGAACCCACCCAGACTATCGCGCATACATCTTCGATCCAGTTCTCACGTGCAGTCATATAGTGGCTGAGTAACACTTGGCCGTTGTTGATTCTGGTGACTTCAGTGTTGGGTTTGAGTTCGGCATTGTGCTGATCCAGCTGCCTGATCAATGCTATGCGGGAGACCATAGGAAGTTCGCGAGTGATTTCAAAAAAACGGCTGACGACTATCGGGCGTTTGCCTTGTGCCATGACGCTTTCGGCGACGGCGGATGTCCAGTAATAACCATCTTCATCGACAATAATGACGTTGTCACCGGGCCTGTCAGGTAGAGTTTTTTCTCCGTTGGAACATATAACGGGCACACTTTGATCACCCGGTATGGCAGGTACCGTGGCGGTAGCACCGGTGGCGATCACGAGGTGGTCGGGCATAGCAGCAAGCACAGTATCCACTGTGGCTATGGTATTGGTTTTTACTGTTACGCCGTTTTTTTCTACTTGCGGTATCAGAAAATCAAACAGGTGGCGCATTTCTTCGTGGAAGGGCACGCTGTGTACGTCTTTGAGGCGGCCGCCAAGGCGCGATTGCGCTTCGAGCAGAGTTACCTGGTGCCCCCTTTTAGCCGCGACTCGCGCAGCTTCCAGCCCGCCGGGGCCGCCACCAATCACAAGTACCGTGCGTGGCTGTGCGGCGCGATCAGTTTCGAGGTTAGGCCACAGGTGCTCGCGGCCTGCGACCGGGTTGGTTGCACAGGCGATGGGCTCTCCGGTAGATATCCATGCCCAGCACTGATTGCAGGCGATGCAGTGGCGAATATCGTCGGGCTTTCCGGCGCGGGCTTTTTTGGGCCACTCGGGGTCTGCCAGTAATGCGCGGCACATGCCTACCATATCGGCTTCACCGGCGTCCAGCAGTTGCTCGGCTTGTGCCGGGCGCTGGATACGGGTTGAGGCTATTACCGGAACATTTCCGGCAATGGATTTAAACTGTGAATGGAGATTTTGATAAGCCAGTATAGGCCAGTGCCGGTCAGGCAGATGGGTTTCAATACTGTTGAAGTTACCCTGGCTTAGCGAGAGGTAGTCGACGAGTTGTTCATCGCAGAAGGTTTTCGCAATTGCCAGTGTGTCTTCTATATCTAAACCACCGTCGGTGAATTCGGCAACGCCCATGCGGTAGCCGACAATGTGCTGATGGCCGATTCGTGTGCGTACCTGTTGTAGAATTTCACGTGCGAAACGCAATCTGTTTTCGCTGCTGCCACCGTATTCGTCGCTGCGTTTATTGGTATAGGGTGAGGTAAATTGCTGAATCAAATGGCCCTGTGCACCGTGAATTTCCACGCCATCCATACCCGCTTCTATGCAGTGCACAGCACACATCACGTAGGTTTCTATGATCTCCCTGACCTCGCGAGTACTGAGCTCGTGTGGTACACCGCCGCTGCGCGGGCAGGCTATTGCCGATGGGGCAATGGTATAGGGCATCACGCGCGAGGCAAGATGCTGGCGCCCGCCCATATTTAACTGACCTATCAGCAGTGCACCTTCGGCATGGCAAACATCGGCAATGCGCTTTAAGCCGCTGATACTGCTGCGATCGAAAATAACCAGAGCACTGGGGCCGAACGGTTCCTGCGCTGTCATGCGCATAGCCTCGGTCACGATGGTGCCGGTGCCGCCTTTGGCTACCGTGCGATAAAAAGCCAGTACACGCTTGCCGACAGCATTACCCTCGGCCAGATTGGCGGTGGTGGCTACACGCATGATTCGATTTTTCGCGCTTTTTCTGCCGATCCTGATAGGCGAGAAAAGCTGTGGGAAATGTGCATTCATGGGTTTGAGCATGCGTGAAATCGACACGAGATTCAATAGCGGAAATTTTTCGCGCCCACTGTGCGAGTATAGGTATTCTTAGTCCAACTACACCAAAATGAAGGGAAATATGGAAACTAAACTGGATCACCTTGTGATTGGGGCTGCCAGTCTGAAGCAGGGTGTTGATTACGTGAAAAATAAATTAGGTGTTGATGTGCCTTATGGTGGTGCTCATATGAAAATGGGGACACATAATCATCTTATGCGGCTTGGAAATAATACCTTTCTTGAAATTATTGCAGTGAACAATGAAACTGAACCACCTGTCAGCCCGCGTTGGTACGGGCTGGACGACCCTTTTATAAAGCAAAAAATAGTTATAGAGCCAGTACTATTAACCTGGGTGGTGAATACAAAGAGCATCGATGAGCTAATGCGAAATTCCGCTTTTTCAACCGGCAGTGCTGAACGTATTAGTCGTGGAGCGCTGAGCTGGTATTTCGGACTCCCTGAAGACGGCAGACTGTTAGGCGGGGGCATGCTGCCATATGCTATTGAGTGGCAATCCGATATTCATCCATCATTGAATATGGCAGATCTAGGTTGCGCGCTTCGTCAATTGGAAATCTATCATCCTTACCCCGGGTGGCTAAGTAGCTGTCTGGAGTCTATTGGTGCGCTCGATATTGTCGGGGTCAGGCAGTTGCCGCAAAATACTTCTGCGTATTTAGTGGCCGAAATCAGTACGCCTTTTGGTATTAAGAAGTTGTCCAGTGCACTTCAAACTCCAATATAAGTCGATCGACCAAAGTGCCCTGTTTTTAACGGAATTTACGTTATATTTCTGCCTGAACTTACTATTTATCGTAATCCATGCGCTTTATACGAGCGCCACTTCGTGAGCCCGGCATCTGGTCCGCAGCTGCGTTGTAGCTCTTGAAAAAGGGAGTGGCCATTGCCTGCAAGCTACGTCCCTTGTTTGCAGAGCTATGGGTAAACCAAGTGACAAACTCGCTTTCGTAGTCTTTGAAGGCTACCGTACACTGGTTTTTATTGGGAAAAAAAGTATGAATTTGAGTCTGGCCCTATTGCCGGCGATCTGGCCCTGTTGCCAGCGATAAAGATGAGTAAAGATAATACTGGAGCCGGGGCCACAATACTGATCCGGCTTGGTAGTGGAATTTTCGATAAACTGTTGTTACAGTTGCATATGCACTTTGTAAAACACACCGCAATCCGTCGGCACACAGGCTGCGATCTGGTCACCTGACCTGCACTACCGTGTACACCAACCGTGTACATTTGCCTCAATACTGCTATGCAGTCCTGCCGCTCTGTTGAATCCTGCCGGGCAAAAACGGTGATATCTACCGTACGCCAGCTCAAACAACCAATCCCGAAATTCCGGCATCGCTAACCGGCAATCAACACCGGCAATCAACACCGGCAGTGCATTGTGCGTTTCCATGCTGTTCGATCGCTGTACTTACTCAAAACCGTATAAAACTATATGTCCGCAAGCTACCAATTGGCTGTTGATATCGGGGGTACTTTTACCGATTCTGTATTAATGAATCGCCTCGGTGAAATTATCGCCAGCAGCAAAACGCCCACCACCCACAGCAACCCGACGGAAGGTGCCTGGAATGGCGTTGATCGTGTGTTGCAGGAAGCACAGGTAACAATAGATAATATTGATCGTTTCATTCACGGGACTACACTTGCGACCAATGCACTGATTGAACGGCGTGGAGCAACAGTCGCCAGTATCTCTACTGAAGGTTTTAGAGATACGCTGGAGATTGCCTACGAACGTCGCTACGATCAATACGATGTGATGATCGATAAGCCCGACTTAATCGTGCCTCGCTCACGCAGTTACACGATACCCGAGCGAGTAACCTGGCAGGGGAGTGTATTAAAGCCAATCGACCTGAGTGCGGTTGCAAATCTGGTTGCTGAGTTCAAAAAAAATCAGGTAGACGCGGTGGCTGTCTGCCTGTTACATGCCTATGCCAACCCGAAGCATGAGCAAATGCTAAAGCGCGCACTGCTTGAATCAAACCCCGATCTTAGCATCTCCCTTTCAAGTGATGTCAGCCCGGAAGCCAGAGAGTTTGACCGCCTGTGTACCACGATTGCCAATGCCTATATACAACCGATGATGGCGGGCTACCTTGAGCACTTTGCCGGGCATTTTAAATCTGCCGGTATGCGTTGCCCTATCCTGATGATTACCGCAAGCGGCGGCATGACAACCCTGGATACAGCTGCCCGTTTGCCAATTCGCCTTGTAGAATCCGGTCCGGCGGGCGGGGCCGTGCTGGCTGCACAGATGGCAAAGCAATTGGGGGCGGAGTCGGTGTTGTCTTTTGATATGGGTGGTACAACAGCCAAACTGTGTCTGATTGATCAGTATCGTCCGCAACGTTCAAGAAAATTTGAAATTGCGCGTGCCGCCCGTTTTGTTAAAGGCAGTGGTATGCCGGTGCGTATCCCGGTACTGGAGATGATAGAAATCGGGGCCGGTGGTGGCTCCATTGCCAGTGTCGACTCTCTCGGTCGTCTGCAGGTGGGGCCGCAGAGTGCGGGCAGCGAACCGGGCCCGGCGGCCTATGGCAAGGGTGGTACAAAGGCTACAGTGACAGATGCTGATCTGGCGCTGGGTTTACTCGATGCAAGCCTGTTTGCAGAAGGGCGGTTGCCGTTGCAACCGCAGGCTACTGCGCAGGCGATCACTCAACATATTGCTGAGCCCCTTGGTTTGTCCGTCGAACAGGCTGCTATGGGAGTCAGTGAAATTGTTAACGAAAACATGGCAAACGCTGCCCGTATGCATGCGGTTGAATCCGGTAAGGATCTGGGTGCCAGGTTAATGATTGCTTTTGGTGGCAATGGCCCGCTGCATGCCACGCGGGTTGCCAGGCGTGCTGGTATCAAGCGGATTATAATTCCACCTGACCCGAGTGTCGGCTCCGCTGTCGGCTTTCTGCATGCGCCTGTATCGTTCGAAATTGTTAAGAGTTACTACACGCTGTTGAGAGAGCTCAATGTAGATGTGTTAAATGATTTTCTGCAGCAACTGACGGGCGAGGCAACAGGGGTGGTTAAACTTGCAACCACCGCAGAAGCGCTGAACCACCGGCGTACCGCGTTTATGCGCTATAAGGGCCAGGGGCACGAAATAGAAATTGAGCTACCAGAGCGGTTGCTCCACAGCGACGATAAAACCAATTTACAAAATCGATTCGAACAGGAATATCAAAAACAGTTTTCAAGGCCGGTGCCGGGTATGCAAATTGAAATTCTTAACTGGGGGGTTAGTGTCTCGACACCGGTTAAGACGGCCGCACTCCAGCCAGGCGAGTCTGTGGGCAATAGAGTGAGTTCGAATAGCACCCGTACGATCACCTGTGATATGAGCGGCAAGTCTATACAAGCGCAACTACTGCACCGTGCTGATCTACCCGCTGGCGCGGTTATTCACGGGCCCGCATTGATTCAGGAGTCGCAAACGACCACTTTGGTCAGTGCAGACTTTAGCGCCAGTATCGACACGGCAGGAAATATACATCTGCAACGAACAGAACCGAAAGTGACCGTCGCATGAAACTGGATATCGCAAGCCATCAGGTGCTATGGAATCGGCTACTGGCCGTAGTAGAAGAGCAGGGGCAGGCGCTGATACGTGCGGCGTTCAGTCCGATCGTTCGTGAATGCGGAGATATTTCAGCTGGGGTTTTTGATCAGCAGGGTCGAATGCTTGCACAGGCTGTTACCGGCACACCCGGGCACATCAATACCATGGCAGAAGCGGTGCTCACCCTTCGAGATTACATCCAGCCACAGAATATGAAGCCCGGCGATATATACACCACCAACGATCCCTGGATCGCTTCCGGACATCTGAATGATTTTTTATTGCTTATGCCTGTGTTTTATCGGCAGCGGCTGGTGGCTTTTACCGCCTGTACTTCTCACCTCGTTGATCTGGGCGGGCTCGGCATGGGCCCGGAGGGAAGCGATATCTACGACGAAGGCTTGCTTATCCCACCCTGCACGCTGGTTCAGGAGGGGCAAATTAACGCACTGCTGCTGGATATAATTAAAGCAAACTCCCGAGAGCCAGTGGCCAACGAGGGAGATATCTATGCTTTATCTGCCTGTTGCGAAACCGGTGCCAGGCGTCTAACGGGTATGATGGACGAGTTCGCTTTAACCGAACTTGATTCGCTGGCAGATTATATTATCAATACTTCCAGAAATGGTTGCGAGCAGGCGATTGCACAAGTGCCGAACGGGTGTTACAAGAGCAAGCTATCAATAGAGGGGTATGAGTCCGATATCGACTTGCATGCCACTCTCACGGTAAACGACAGAGATATCCATCTGGATTTTACCGGCACTGCACCGTGCTCTGCCAAGGGAATTAATGTGCCACTTAACTATGCAGCTGCCTACTCGGTTTTCGCAATGCGTTGTATAATTGGTGCTCACATCCCCAATAATGCTGGTTCTCTGGGGCCGTTCAGGGTATCAGCGCCGGCCGGGTGTATCCTCAATGCTCAAGCGCCTGCGCCTGTGGCTATGCGCCATACTATAGGGCAGCTGACCCCCGATTTAGTCTACGGTTGTCTGCATCAGGCGTTGCCGGAGAAGGTTCCTGCGGAAGGGGCTTCCTGCATGTATGACCTGCCATTGCGAAGCACACCGGGCGCTGATATCTCTTCTGCATTTGCACTGGAGTTAGTCTTTAACGGCGGCACAGGTGCACGGCCTGTAAAAGATGGCTTGTCTGCGACTGCTTTTCCAAGTGGTGTCTGGGGTAGTCAGGTAGAAACGACAGAGTCTGCAGCACCGGTGCTAATTCATCGGCGTGAACTTCGTATAGACAGCGGCGGCAGCGGTGAATTTCGAGGAGGCCTCGGGCAGCGAATCGAAATTGAACCAAGTGATGATAACGATATCCTGCTGTTTTTATCGGTCGAGCGTATACGTTATGGTGCCGCTGGCCGCAATGGCGGAGGTGAAGGTGCCGTTGGTCGAATTCGACTGGGTGAAAAAGCAGCGTCGCTACCGGGAAAGGGTGTTGTAACCATACCTGCGAACACAACCTTGATTTTTGAAACTCCCGGTGGTGGTGGTTTTGGCAGCGCGCACAGGCGCAAGGTGAGTGCTATAGATGCAGATGTCAGTGAAGGGTTAATTTCTGAATCTGCTGCAAGAGATACTTATCCCCAGTGGCTCGCGGCTGGCAGGAGGGCGAAAAAATAAAATGAGACAGCACACCACAGCGCGTGCCCACATTGCCCGAATGGCACCCTACACCCTTGCGGAGTTCGCAATACCAGCCGGGCAAAGATTGATTTCGCTGGCGCAGAACGAAAGCCTGCGTGCGCCGTCGCCGCGGGTTGCACGGGCTATTAGCAATCATGTGAGTCAACTGGCGCAGTATCCTGATCCGGAGTGGAAAGAACTGCGCAAGGCGCTATCGCAATTACATGATATTGATCAGCAGTCAATTCTATGTGGCGTCGGGTCGATGGAAATTATTCAGTGCATTGCGCATGCCTGGCTCGACGCATCGGCGACGGTAGTTACCACACAATATGCGTATGCCTTTATCAATACTGTAGCAAGATACACAGACGCAAACATTGAGCACGTTGAAGAAGATGCGTTCACCGTTTCTATAGACAACATCATTGCCGCTGCAGATGAAAACACCACAATGGTGTTTCTTGCCAACCCCGGTAACCCGACAGGAACTCGCATTCCCCGTGCGGAAATACGGCGGTTGCGCAACAATATTGACCCGGATACCTTGTTGGTTATTGACGAAGCCTATGCAGAGTTTTCTGATCAGTGTGATGATTACCTGTTTGACCTGACCGGGAGCACGCAGACCGTTATACTTAGAACCTTTTCAAAGGCCTATGGTCTGGCCGGATTGCGGGTTGGATGGGGAGCTTTTGAAGCATCAATTGCCGAACAGGTTCGTAAACTGCTGAACCCGAATAATATTAGTTTACTTAGTCAGGTGGCGGCGACTGCCTGTGTACAGGATCAGGCCTATATGCTGGAGACCTGCCGCCAGACAGCTTACCTGCGTGATGCGCTGATCAATAACGTTAAAGGCGTCGGGCTTGAGCCACCTGCCAGTCAGACCAACTTTGTACTGCTGCCATTTGAAAGCGCAGAGGCTGCCAGCCGTGTCGATGCACAGTTACGTCAACAGGGAATGGTTATGCGCAGTATGGCGGGATATAGGCTGCCTCACTGCCTCCGACTCACAATTGTTAACCAGCGCGATATGGATTTTGTACAGGAAAATCTGCTATCTGCCATCGCAGAGGAATGCTAGATGAATAATCTATCACGCGGTGCCGCACGAATTGGCGTGTTTGTCCCGTTCACTAATACTAACCTTGAGGCTGACATGGCAATGATGCGCCCCAATGGTGTATCGATGCATTTTACCCGGATTGGCGGCTATGATATAGACGAAGTGCCGGATGCCCGACAAATGGCCGGGCTGGCACAGTCGGATATGGACGAGGCTATTCGTTTACTGGCAGGTGCCAGGCCTGATGTAATGTTGTACGGTTGCACATCGGCAACACTGTCTCTTGGTCCGTCCTTTGATAGCGATCTATCGTCCAGAATCAAACAAAAAAGCGGTGCATGCTGTATTACCGCTGCCGGGGCTTTAGTAAATGCGCTGAAAAAATTGCGTATTACTAATGTCGCTTTTGCATCACCCTATGTGGCTGCGTTGAATGATGATGCGATCAGCTTTCTTGCTTCGCAGGGTTTCAACGTGGTATCTCGCTTCGACTACCCGGTCGACCTCGGCAACTACGGGCAAGGTGAGCTGCAGCCTGATCAGATACTTGAATTTGCGCTGCGAGCGGATAACCCGCAGGCCGAGGCTATTGTGCTTTCGTGTACCGATTTACGATCAGCGGAAATTATTGCAGTGCTGGAAGCACAAACCAACAAACCCGTTATCACATCGAATCAAGCGATGTTGTTCGCTGCAATGCAGACCCTGCAGTTTAAAGAAGCGATCGAAGGGTATGGTCGTCTATTTGAACTGCTATAGGTGATTTGTAGTGAGAGCTGGATGGATTACGGAGCTGTATATAAAAATCCATTCTAGGGCGGGCATCCTCAGCGAATGTTGAGTGATTTCAAGTACCGGCGTCACATCCGCTTGGTATTTGTCAGGTCCATCGACCAGACGTCGGGCATCGGTTTCTTTTGCTGAACAGATTTCAGCCGGCCCTCAAGGACAACGCGCCCCTCCTGCTCAACTTTTACCATTTGACCTGTCCGGGATCTAAGCCTCAGCTCCGGAGACGATCCTAAGCTGTAGTCCCATTTTACTTCTGTGTAGTCGATTGTCAGAACGGGTGGTGGTGGAGGAGGCGGTGGAGCTTGCGGCCCGGCTTGCGGGGAGCGTCCTCCGGGCTGTAGGATCGTATGGGTAACATCGTGCCCCGCGTGCGCCTGGCCAGTCCCCAGGGCCATAACAACGGGTTTGTCGTTTGCTTCGGTCATCGACTGAGCTGTCGCGATGACAGCGTTACCAAGCTTGATCGTGTAAGCTCCAGTTCCGCGGCCGAACGAACCGCGTTTCAGTGTCAGATTCGCATTGGGTATCTGATGTGGCATCTTGGCCATGGCAAAATCCTTTTTGTTGCAATGGCCAGGATACCGTGTGGATCCGGCCACGGAATAAGCAAAAGAAAGGATAAACGGTACTTTTAATCACCGCAATTGTTTTTATTGCCTTGGTTTTGGTAACCCATGACGTTGCTCCAATCTGAAACTAGCGCACTGCGGACTATCATCAGTCCAAATGAGTGATTTTTCGAGCCAGCGAAGTAGCATTCATCTAATTTAACGCTGAATGCGACAGCCGCCACTCAATCAGCAAGCCTGATCTCTCCTAGGAGCAATTTGATGAATGGAATAATGTGGCTGGGTTTACTGGCCACAACTTTGGTTACTGCATAGTGACCACCTGAATGGACGAATGAATCGGTCAAAGGAGTTGGGCCTGGGCCATTATCTTGTTGATGAAAGTCTGCCCGAATTGCAAAACTGAGTTTGGGTAAAAAATGCGAGAGCTTAGGAGGATTACTTTGCCTTGGAGTGATTTGATAGTCTGAACATTTGCTTGCATAACTGAGCTAGATTCAGTGCGTTGAAAAACTGCTCTGACCCCTCTCGCTCGTTCCCAGGCTACCGGCAAGCAAATTCTTGAGGAGCAGAAAAAATAGCGGACGCATCTGCACAGGTAAATAAGGAAAAATATAGAGAATATATATTTGATCGGGAATTTGCGAAACGAATTGGTGCGTTTAAATTGATTTTTACCGATGATTGTACGATCAGGTCGAGTCGTTGAGTATCGAGTGTTATTGGCAACGCGGTAGCCTCGGCTGAACCGCGGGTGATGAGGCTAGCGCCTTAAACCATATTCATACCCGGGGCACTTGAAGCTGTAATGGCTTGCTTGCAGTGCTCTACAAAAGCATTAATCGTAAATGAATTTCTACTGCCTTCTGCCGTCACCAATCCCATTTGAAGGTGCGGTAAGTCACATTGCAAAGGTATGTAGCGGACTATTTTGCCATCTGGAGATAGATTGTTTAGCGGTCGCAGGTTAGCGATGGAATAACCGAAACCATTTGCGACCAGACTGCGCATTACTGCCATGTCGTGAGTGCGTTCTGCAATAATAGGCCTAATTCCGATTTGGGAAAAAAATGAGGTGAAGTACACGCTGGTATGCGGAAGGTCAAGCAGCACCATTGCGTAGTCTTTTAAATCAATAGCCGAAACTGACGTGCTGAGAGCTAGTGGATGTTCCTCGTTCACCAGAACGAAAGGAGGTAGTTCAACCAGGGGCAGAAATTCAAGGTCAGCCGGAATATCAAGGTTGTAACTCAATGCGATGTCGATTTTGGCTCCCCTAATGTGATCGAAGATGCCACTTTGATTTAGTTCGAATTGAGTGACGCGTACGTCAGGGTAATTCGATTGAAAACCGCGTCGTAAGCTTGGGAAGATGAGCTGCGCGAAGCTCAAATAGCACCCGATCGATAATGATCCTCGCACTACCTGAGTGATATCACCGGCAATGTCATTCAACTGCTCCGCTTCGGCGAGTAACTTTCTGGCTTGAGATAGCATCTGCGATCCGGCTTCCGTCAGCGACAAACCTTTTGCGTGTTTGCGTACAAAAAGGGATAGTCCGAACTCTTGTTCAAGCTGTGATATTGCCGAAGAGATGGTGGGTGAGGAGACATGCAATTTTTCAGACGCCTGCAGAATTGAACCCAATTCTCCGACGGCTACAAAGTATTCGAGTTGTCTGAGTGTAAATCGCAGTGGCATAGAGTGATACCTGAATTAGTTGCCGCCTGGCGGACCGGTGAGTGATGTCTCTTTCGGTTCCAACCGGTTCCAACGCTTTATTGCAATATCTTGCCCGGATGCGCAAATGTCACACGGCTGCGATAGATTTATCTCGCTGCAGTTGCTGCCTAAATCTACTACTGGTGAGGTCGGTTTGTCTACGACAATCACACATGCGTAAATGCATCGAATTTGGGTGGTCGGAGGTATTGAATCAAAATGACTGTCAGCCGGTCATTCGTAGCACACGCGACGCGCGCGTCTGCGGCGAGGCGGACAGCATGTAACATATAAAAGCAGGTTTAGTTTGGACGACAAGATAATTTAACCTGCTCAAGTGCTAATAAAGCTGACCAGATCTGCCCAGTGTTTCCAGGGAAGCAATCTTCACAGGCCACTCGAATGCGAGCGAAGGTTGGAGCCATTTGAAGTGGCCGCACCGGGTAGTACGTTGTCGCTCTTGCACAACCTCGGCCACAATAATTGCCCAAGCGTGGGATAGTGGCCTGCGGTGGCTGTCCTGCCACTCTTGCTGAGTCTGCCTGTTGAAGAGGTTCAGAATTTTCTAAGCAATGGTTGTTTGATTTTTAATTTACCTCATCGCCAATTACAGACACACTCCGCTCGATTAGCCAGCACTCACTTAGCACCTGTGTTCATCTGATGTGCAGAGACTGACCGTTTATTTGTTAGATCAGAAGTTGGAAGTTGCAAATGCCCTGCGACCAGGAGATTAGAGCGAAATTTATGAGCGATATAGCCACCAGCAGCAAACACAAAAGTGCCGCCGCGGATCTTGCGGAAAATACCGCTGTGCCATTCGAGAAGGCTCACGCCATGCCTGTTGGCGTTTATACCTCCGAGGCATTTCTGGCTGGGGAACTGGAGCATGTATTCAGTCACGACTGGTTCTGCGCCGGGCGTGCCAGTGCGCTTGCCAAAATCGGGGATTATCTCACTATAGAACTCGCCGGCCAGCCGATCATGGTGTTGAGAAATAGTGAAGGCAGGCTGCAAGCGCAATCAAATGTCTGCCTGCACCGCATGTCCACCCTGCTCGACGGGCGTGGTAATACGCGCTCTATTGTCTGTCCCTATCACGCATGGACGTATGAGCTGGACGGTCGGCTTCGCGGCGCACCAGCCATGAACGAGAACCTGTCATTTTGCAAAAAAGGGATGCGCTTGCCTGTGGTTCGGTGCGAAGACTGGCTTGGTTGGATCATGGTGACATTGAACCCAGATGCAGCACCGGTCGCCGAGCAGCTGACCGATGTAGAGGCCTTGGTCGAGGACTATGATGCAGTTAATTACGAAGAGTCATTCTTTGAGACACACGTGTGGGATACCAACTGGAAGGTACTCGCCGAGAATTTCATGGAGAGCTATCATCTGCCGGTTTGTCATCGCGGTACCATTGGCGGACTGTCCAGGCTTGACGAGATGATTTGTCCGCCGGGAAAACCAACGTTCAACTACCACACCATATTAAAAGATGACTCGCTAAAAATTGCCCTGGCGCATCCGGACAACACCCGTATGAAAGGTGATCGACGCCGTACAACGTATCTGCTGGCAATCTACCCGAGTCTGTTGATAACGTTGACACCGGGATACTTCTGGTATCTGTCATTGCATCCGCAGGGTGTTGGTCAGGTACAAATTATGTTCGGCGGCGGCATGTCCGCCGAGTATGCAAATGATGCCGACGCACAAGCGAATTTCGCCAAACTTAAAACCTTGCTGGATGAAGTCAACGTTGAGGATCGAGGCTGTACTGAGAAGGTTTTTCGAGGACTGTGTTCTCGGCTCGCTGTGCCCGGTCCGCTCTCGCACCTGGAACGGCCGAATTACGAATTTGCGCAGTACCTGTCGAATCGAATTCCCGCCTAGATGGCTGTCCGAGAACTAGAAAAATAGAGTATTTCAATCTATATATAGTGTTATACATAAATTAAAACGTAACATATAGTATGTCAATTTTTGAAATTCCTGTTCTCGGACAGTCACCTAGCAAGATAATGCGCAGTCAAGGACCATTCAATCAACGAAATAGAGAGTTGAGAAGAGCCGTTGACGCACGCCACCTGCCACGCTGAATTATGACGGAGCAAGGCTGTTGAAATCACTACTAAACAAAATATCCAATCGTCCGCCTGGGCATGGCTTGCCGCCTGCTTGTTATACCAGTGCAAAGTTCCTGCGTCTGGAAAAGAGGTTGCTGTTTTTAAAGGAATGGCATTGCCTTGGACGTGTTGATGAAATTCCCGAGGTGGGGGACTATTTCACAATTGATCTGGCGTCCGAACCACTGTTGGTTGTACGAAAAACAGAGTCAGAAGTTACAGTCCTTTCCAATGTCTGCCGGCACAGAGGTATGCCGGTTGCCTCTGGCGCTGGCAACACCGGGAAATTTCGCTGCCCCTACCATGCCTGGACCTATGAACTTAGTGGCAAGTTGCGCAAAGCGCCGCTTGTGCCGAAGGAGCGGATCGAAAAAGACTGTGGGTTGCCTCGTTTAAATTCACATTGCTGGAAGGGCTTTATATTTGTAAGTCTAGACGCGGAGGCGGATTGGTCAGAGGGTCAGGAATCGCAGACGCTGGTGCCACTCGAGCGGCATCTGGCAAACTATCACATGCAGGATATGCATCATGCGGCAAGCTTTGTAGAGACATGGCAATGCAACTGGAAGTCATTGGTAGAGAACTTTATGGACGGTTACCATCTTTCTGTTGTGCATCCCGAATCACTGCATCACTTAACACCAACCAGTTTATGTAAGAAAGTGACGGGTTCGGCGGCATTTACCACCTATACTGCAAATTATACACGTACAGCACCGGTTCGAGAGAAACATCACCCGTCACTAACTGCTGAGCAGGTAAAGCAATCACATCTTTTTTGCGTATTTCCGTCTCTTATTGCCTCTGTTTCTGCTGATACACTGGTATATCTCGCACTGCATCCCCTTAGTGCCAGTGAGGTTTCAGTCAAATGGGGCGTAGCTACCTTTGAGTCAGATTTGTCCGAGGCTGAGATCTCCGCCAGAGTGAATAAATGGAAACAGATTAACAATGAGGACCATCAAATATTACAACGTCTGCAAGCCGGCCTGAGATCAAAGTTCAGTGTTACAGGTCCATTGGCTGCAGACAACTTTGAGGGAGCATTGCTTGATTTTCATCGTTTCCTATTACAGAAGCTTGGAGTAGAAACGACTTCTAACGTATGACCGGAAAATGGTCGATGGCTACGAAAAAAATGGAGTAAATTGTCAGTTTGTAGGAGCTGATGATGGGCTGCGAAGTAGCGTTTTTACCCGTGACTCCAGTTTCATGACTCCATGGGGCACTGTCATTGCCAGTATTCAAACTCCGCCTCGCAGGCAGGACTACTCTGTTGTTTCAGAGTTTTGTCGCAAAGTGGAAATACCAATCAGGAAATGGGTTACCGAAGATCAATTCGAGGGTGGGGATTTTGTCATCATCAGGCCGGAAGCGAAACAGCAAAAATTGGACAGGCGTCGTAAGGATTTTTTCAAGGCCTGTCCCGATTACCCCTTTATTTGAACTGCTATAGGTAACGTTCTGTGACAGCCGGACGAACTAAAGAAAAAACTATAGATAGAGGATTTGACGGCGGGCATCCCTGGTGCTTGTTGCCACTTTTTGTGTTGATCAATCATGTGGCAATCGCGACATGGTATGATAACAATTTCCACTTGCCGGGAGAGGTTTATGCCACTGATTCCAGTCAATCAGCATGTTCCGTTCAATATCACCCGATTGAGCCATGTGGTATTGAGCAGCCGCGATCTGGAAGCCACTCGTTTTTTCTATGAGACTGGTCTCGGCCTTGAGGTCACCACCGCTGACAGCACCCGGCTATATCTGCGTGCAATAGAAGAAAGCAGTCATCATATCGCTGATATTTGAAAAATCTGAATCAGAAGGAGCGTCAGGTATAGCGCGGCGAATAGGTTACCGCATGTATTGCGATGATGATCTGCTGCGGGCTCATGATTGGTTTGCCGAGCGCGGTATTCAGTCGAACTTTATTGATCGTCCGGAGCAGGGTCGCACCTTGCAGCTAACTGACGGGGTCGGTGTTCCCATAGAGTTTTGCGCAACAATGGCACAAAGGCAAAATCGTATGCGCCAATTCCACACGCACAGCGGAGGAAGGCTGGCTTTTCTTGATCATATCCAGGTCGCTACGCACGATGTTCAAAAAGCCTATGAATGGTATTCTGATCTTGGATTCCGGTTGACGGAATACACCGCAACTGACGGCACAGAAGAATTATGGGGTGTCTGGCTTAAGCGAAAAAATAATACCCAGGACGTTGTCTATTCTAATGGCGTGGGTCCGAAGCTGCATCACTTTGCTTTCCACACACCAGAGATAGCATCGATCATTCATGCTGCTGATGTCATGGCGTCGCTTGGTCTGGCGGGGTCTATGGATCGCTCCCTCGGCCGTCACGGTATAGGCAATGCGTTTTTCGTTTATTTTCGGGATCCTGACGGCCATCGGGTGGAAATTTTCTCCAGCCACTACAACGTGATAGATATCGATCATGAACCCAGGCGCTGGGATCTATCCGATACAACGCGGTCACAGATCTGGGGTTTTCCAGCGCCGAAGAAGTGGTTTTACGAGGCCAGTGCGTTTGAAGGTGCTGAAGTAATCCCGCCGACACTGGACGCACCACCGGTAACACTTGAAGATTTTCTTCAAATTATATAGGGCTGGAAATCAGTGGTTCAATCGATCTATTCCCGTAAGGCTGCACAGCATAGAAATCCAATTCCCAATGCTGCTGTTCATCATGGTTTGCTCGTAACCTCGAGCATTTCGGGAATGGATCTCACTACAGATGCATACTTTCCTGATCCGGCAGACCAGTTTCGTTCTGTATTTGATCAACTTGTTGATATTTTGTCTGAAGCTGGCGGGTCGGTACAAGATATTGTAAAAATTGATTTATACCTTGCTGATAAAAATAACCGCTCTCTCGCTAACGATCGGTGGGAGCGTCTGTGGCCGGACAAAAATCACCGCCCGGCGCGGCAAGCTCATCAGGCTGATTTGCCGGATGGCTGTGTTGTTCAGATTGTAGCCACTGCGTTTGTTTCGCACGTGACGCAGGAGAGTGTGGAACACCGGCAGGAAAATTCATGATGTGTAAATACCTTGGAGCTTGTCTGAGAATGAGGGTCTACTGCGGACGCGATCTTTTGGCCAGATATTCCGATCAATTTCCTTAAATTATGAAGCCTCCTCAGCAGAATCTATGGGTCGAGGGAGGCTCAGGCAGGTTGCCAAGTGCA
>MDLA01000073.1 GCA_001730015.1 Chromatiales bacterium (ex Bugula neritina AB1)
TTTCGCGGGTCAGCCAATCCGGCGCTGTTGCCCGATTTGTATAGGCCAGATAGCTAGACCAGATAAATGTATCTAGCACCTTATCCGTTGCGCCCTTAACTTCTGCCGGATTCCGGTGGATGAGAAAACTGTATGGGGGTCAAATCTTGGTATTGTATATTAGGCTGAAGAAATACAGGATAAGCAAACAAGGACAGCAATATATTCTGGCCATTTATTCGGGCGGGGAAACGACCTCATATATAACCACAGATATATAACCATCCCTCAACCAGTCAGTGCCCGGCAATTCGACAGTCAGTAACTCTTTTTCCAGTGTACTCTAACCTTCAAAATCTATTGATGAGAGATTGTAATTTGCTTTGCAGCAAGGCGTAACTTGCAGGCAATGGCTGTTCCGTTTTTGAGTGCAGACTGAAGACTAACGACAGCAGGTGTCGTTAAGGGTTCACGAAAAATGGATCGGCCTGGTTTCGCCCCTGGTTTCGCCGAGACGATAGCTCATTGCAATGGGATACCCTTTCCGGCTCACAGTGTAGCCGTAACCGCTCACAAGGCCATTTGTGCTTTTCTGGCGACAAGATAAACGTGCAGTAGATCCTTGCCGTGCCCGTGTGGTGCTTGAAGCACTGTTTGCTCGTAGCGTGTGTAGAGCTCATCTAGAATATTCGTAACTTCGGCGGGAGAGCGCTGCGTACTAATGCCGGCGCGAAAAGTGGTTTCCGTCCACGATCGATGCGTATTTACAAACTGTGCGGCAAATTCAGTCAATGGCAATTCCCCGCGTTCAAAAGCCAGTCTGAACGGGCACTGGACAATTGCAGTTTCATAGTGTTCAAGTCTTAGCCCAGACTGCCTGACCGGGTTCGTTGCCTGCTGAAATGGCATTAAGGTGTCTTCAATCGATTTATAGTATTGCTGAAAGGCTGTGCGTGCGTATTCTTCTGCCGTGATCACACCATCGTCGCGCATCGATGCCCAGAGCGAGTTGTAGGTGTCAAACAGATTAACACCACCGGTATTGCCTAGATGCTGGCCGCGTTCATCGATGCAGAAATTCGCCATCACTAATCGGCCGCCCTTTCTCAATTCACGTGAGCGCTGTAGCAAAATAGTTTCCCAATCGTTTAACGCTACCATGCGGTAAAGCTCATTCTCTGCAGTAGTAGCGCCGACAGCATGAACGTGATTGGCGATAGATCCGGGCATTGTGCTGAGGTAATGCATGGCGGAAGCTGAAAACCCCAGGTCCAGCGTGCCGTTTGGCAGTAACTGCTGATAGAAGCTCATGCCGGTGCAAAAAGCGTGTACGTTACTATTGGTGGTAACCGGGCTTCGTTGTTTCGTGTTTTCACCGTTCAACATACGGAATAGATTGCCAAAGTCCGCACCGGGCAGATCGGTATAGTACAGGCACACTGGCAGCGCGGGGTAGTGCTCACGTAACCAGCTCACCGAAGTGTTTATCAGGTCCAGCGAGGTTCCACCATCAGCAGCGCCATAGTCGGCCAGGACGATAGGCGCGTCTACTCTTTGGCTGAGAGGAAGTTGAGCCAGTTCTTTAAGTACCAATGCAGTTGCTTTGTCGATTACAGCTTTAGGGCCCAGTGAAACTGATGAATAGAAACCGTCTCCCATCATAGCGATTGTTGACGGCTGATGATTTATTGAAATGGATGAGGTTTGAACGGTGTTCGGACTGGATTCAATCAATATAGCCATGAAAAATAGAGTCCGTGGTAATAGGGGAACTTGCTTTGTTCGGGAGCTGTGACGAGAGTGGTAATTTGATACCTATGCTACCACTCGTTCTGTAGATGATAACGCAACCCGGATTGTAGGTGCTCTAGTTTTTTGGAATATTATTGCCATAATGAATAACTGAAGATTATTGTCGGATATGGTTTGGTTTGTATGTTGTGTACTAACGAGTAGTGTCAGTGGGTATAGTTTGTTTGTTTTTGGTGCTTATTTCGATGGGGAAAAGACTTGGAGAAATATTATGGCAGGGTAGAAATTTGCGAGTTAATCTCTATCGGGTGCTTCGAGACTGAAAATATATATTCGTATGCTAAAAGTCCAGCTAAAGTCTATGGATAGTTAGCGAGATTTGAGGGAGGGCCAGTACCTCTTGCCGCGATTACAGTATCTGCTGATTATCCCGGGTAGGGGCTTTCTTCATGACCAGGTTTCCCATGGCCGCGGTTGGACGATCACTTCGTTGCAAAGAGCTCTGGCCTTTGAGCTTGAATATAACTTAGGGCATTCAAATGCATGAATGCCGCTGATATGAATTTCTGACTTGCAAATGTCGAAGACGCTTTAACCGGGCTGGTGCTGGTGCTGGTGCTGGTGCTGGTGCTGGTGTGAATGGGAATATTCTGTGTCCTGAGCGCTGCTGTTATTCCCCATAGGTATCGTTAAACTGGTGCTGTATAATGGATGCAGGGAGCGAAAGAGTATTACACGCGGGCAGAAGTAGAATTTGCAATGAATAAAATAGAGATCCACGGTGCTTCGCTGCACAACCTCAGGAATGTTAGCGTCTCTATACCTAAAAACCGGCTGGTAGTCGTTACTGGTGTCAGTGGTTCCGGTAAATCAAGTCTGATGTTCGATGTACTGTATGAATCCGGCCGCCGTGCCTACCTGCAGGCGATCGGTGCGATGTCAGCACCAGGTAGTGATTCGGGAGTACAGCGAATAGATGGGCTGCAACCGGCGGTGGCGGTTCGGCAGGGAGCAATCAGACAAAGCAATCCACGCTCGGTGGTGGGTACGCGAACACGGCTGCTGCACTACATTGGCCTGTTGTATGCCACGGTACATAATTTTCTTGAACCCGATACCTTGCCAATGACGGCATCTCACTTTTCGTTCAATTCGCCGCTGGGTATGTGCCTTCAGTGCGAGGGGCAGGGTGTCGAGTATACGTTCGACTTTACTGTGCTGCTGCCTGAACCATCGACCAACCTGTTCGAGCTCTACCGCAACGCCTGCTGCGAAACTGCCTGTCGGTACATGATGCGATTAGTGCCGAAAAAATTTGCCGTCGATATTAATGTTCCATTTGTTTCGCTGCCACCGGAGGTGCGGGAATTTATATTGTACGGTACTGATCCGCACGGAAAAGCGCTGGCCGGCGGGCTTATTGCGCAACTGCGGGGTCGTATACGGCGCGGGAAATCCTGTAACGGCGCCTTGAAATCAACGGTGTGTAGCGGTTGCAACGGATACCGGATTAGCGATGAGGCAATGCAGGTTACGTTGCAGGGCAAGCACTTCGGTGAGTTGGCGCGCATGCCGGTGGGCGAACTGCATGCGCATTTTTCCCGATACCATGCGAAAATAGAAAACTCCGGCTCGCCTGGAAATCCTGCCGCGCTAAGCTATTTGAAACCGATACTGCAATTGCTGTCGCAGCTTGTGGATGTACGTTTGGACTATCTGAATCTGTACCGTGCACTTCCTTCGCTCAGCGGAGGGGAGGCCAGGCGGTTGTTTCTGATGTCATGCCTGTCATCAGAAATGGAATCGCTGCTCTATGTATTTGATGAGCCAACCGCTGGACTACATGAAATCGAGAAGAAGCAGTTGATCGAAAACTTCAAATTGCTAAAGAACAAAGGCAATTGTGTCATAGTGCTGGAACACGATAAGCAAACGATTAATGCCGCGGAGCATATTATAGATGTCGGACCCTATGCCGGAGTGGAGGGCGGTGAAATCGTGTTTCAGGGTACACCTGCCGGATTAAAGCGATGCAGCCAGTCGGTGACCGGTCAATACCTGAGCGGAAAAAACAGGTGCCCTGGCGTACGCTGAAACCCGTGGATAAAAAAACCAAACTGCTGCGCCTGTCTGGTGCGGCGACCAATAATCTGCGTAATATTTCCGTTGCCATTCCACTGGGACGACTAACCGGAGTTACAGGCGTTTCGGGTAGTGGCAAGAGCACGCTAATCGGCTCAACGCTGATACCCGCACTGCGTGCCAGTATGGGCAATGCGGATGCAAACATTCAAGAGTTTACTGGCGAGCAGGCAGATCTGGTTTATCCTTTACCGGTGTATTCAAAGCTTAGCGGGGCTGACGAACTCAGTCGTGTCGTTGAAGTGGGGCAGGATCCGCCGGGGCGCCGTGGAAATTCCAATCCGGCCAGTTATCTGGGTTTGTGGGATCGAATCAGACAGTTGTTCGCCAGACAGCCTGATGCAAAAAAACTGGGATATACAGCCGGACATTTTTCCTTCAATGCGGCAGGTGCGTGTCCGCAGTGCAAGGGCAATGGACGCCGTGTGATGTGGCTCGGCACCACTAACGTCAGCTATCAATGCGATATCTGCCACGGCTTGCGTTATGAAAAATCAATTTTACAAGCGAAGTGTCATGGATTGAATATCACTGAGGTACTGGCACTGTCGGCGGCAGAGGCATTGTTATTCTTTGAAGAAGATAAAGTGATCCGGCGTATTCTGAAAGTGCTGGTTGAAACGGGTATGGACTATATAAAGCTCGGGCAGCCTACGTCAACGTTAAGTGGTGGTGAAGCACAGCGCCTGAAGCTTGCTCGAGAAATTGGCAAGGGAAACCGTGGCGGGCATACGCTGTATGTACTGGATGAGCCAACCACAGGATTAAGCCCGCACGATATATCAAAAATGCTTCTGCTAATGGACAGCCTGCTTCAACAAGGGAATACAGTGATAGTTATCGAGCATGATCCCTCTGTTCTTTCCCGCTGTGACTGGTTGATTGAGCTCGGACCCGATGGAGGGACACGAGGTGGCCGTCTATTGTGCAAAGGCACACCGAAGCAAGTTGCAGCGAACAAACACTCGTTGCTTGCATCCAGTATAGAGTTTCCGGATGCTGTAACGTGATTGATTGGGGAAGTATTGCACCGGGAGTAACCTCTGCCGTGCTGGACCCACAGGCGGTGAATTCACTGGATCAGCGTGTGAGGCGGAATTATCCCGCGACTGAAAATCTTATATTGATACATCAGCATGAATTACGCCTTTCGCGGTGTTACAGTCGAGCTATATCGCTGGAGCAGAAAGTACCGCTGCGTTCAGTAACAAAAAGCGTTGTATCGAGTCTTATTGGTATTGCTCTGGAACAGGGAAAAATTGCGAGTACAGAGCAGACCGTGGCGCAATTGCTGCCAGGTTCGGCGGCCTGTGCCGCAGGAGCAGCGGCGGCTAAGCTTACATTGCATCAAGTGCTGTCGATGACAGGTGGTATGCGCTGGCAATCCGGGCGATCTGGCAATGAGCCGATGCATATGCGTTTTATGCGTAGCGAAAACTGGGTTGATTCTATTTTATCGAACCCGGTTATTGGTAAAAACCGATTCCTCTTTCAGTACAACACGGGACTATCGCATTTGCTCTCAGCGATTATCAGTGCCTGTACGGGAATGATTGCGGCTCAGTTTGCGTCTGAAACCTTATTTAGTCATCTGGGTATCATAGACTATACCTGGCCCGAAGACCCACAAGGTATTAGCTATGGTGGGTGGGGGCTGGAGATAAGCTGTATAGATATGGCGAAGTTCGGTTTTCTCTATGCGTACGATGGTGTATTCAACGAGCTGCGTCTATTGCCATCGTGCTGGATAAAAACAAGCACGCTTGCCCATACACAGGGTTATGGGTATCAGTGGTGGTTGTACGATTTTAACGGAGTATCCGCCTTCTCCGCACTGGGGCTTGGTGGGCAAATGATTACAGTAGTACCGGATAAGCATATTGTTATTGTGCTGACATCTGCAATGGCTGGCCGAAGCCGAAAATACATAGAGCTATTGAGAGATCACGTTTACAGTTTGGTCTGAATTACCGTGGGCTATTTTGTATGTAGTGGCAGGATGGATTGGCTGGGATGTGGAAATCGGGTGGATGATATTTAGCATCTTGACTATTGGTGCGCGACATATGTGACGTATGAAAGATCTGCTGTGAGCTTTGTGGTTTTTGTGGTGGGAATTATAGATGATGTATAGGGTCGTGCCTCAATGTGGTTCATATAGCGGTAGGGTGTGGTGAGGGAAGAGGCTGGGGAAGTATTCTTAATTGAGGTAAAACCG
>MDLA01000074.1 GCA_001730015.1 Chromatiales bacterium (ex Bugula neritina AB1)
GTTCCAACAATGTCATTCCCGTATTTTCCTGGGTCAACTTCATCGCCATCCAGCGAAGCACAACTATGGGGTCAAGTCTACTTTTCCGCTATTTCTGTTCTCAATAATTCATACTCCGCTAATATATTTCTATCTGATCCCATCAGTTTATTCAACTTTCCCACTGTCGTTGATATCGCGCTGTAGTTCCCTACTTGAAACCTCTCCGCGAGGTCCAACAATGTCATTTTCGTTTTTTCCCGGATCAACTTCATCGCCATCCATCGGGATACATCCGGATACATCTCTCTCTTGCCTCTCTCCTTTTGTTTTCAATATCTCACGCGATAATACGCCCCCTCGTACTCTACTCGCTGTGGTCTCGCCATACTCTTCGCAATAACACACTAGTAACTGAATTATAGACATGACCCCTTTTGCCTCTTTTGCCTAACACTGAGTTACCGAAGCCTCTCATTTTTTTATCCAAGGGCCGCCTGGTTTCCATCGTTCGACTAGATCACCTCCGGTCAAGACGCTGTCAAGAATCGGAGAAATTATCTGTTCAAGTTGTTCCAACAGATCTGCGAAACTGTGAGGGGCCGATAGCTGAGATTTCTCTAAAAAACCAGCCCATTGCTTTTGCTTGTCAGACGAACCCGTTAGTTCCGACTTTAAAACCGCGTAAGGCAATGCCTCCGTTTTTCTGTTCGATAGCGTGTTAGATACGGCGTTCAGTAACTCGGCTCCATCAAATTCAAATTGTTGGGCCATCCTCCATAGATCGAAAAAATCTTTCATTCGGCTATTTAATGAGCCGAGGTCGATCATCGCTTCCAACTTTTCTGCAAATACTGATTCAGGTGGGTATAACCACAGTTCTGGAGCCGCGTGGTCTAAAACCGTTGGGTACATACCAGTTTCTGGCAGAGGATTCACTACATCACCAAACGCAATGTCCAATTGCATCCGGGATACGGCTTTCCCCAAGTAAGCCCGAAAGACTACCCTTTTACCCTCGTAATCAGCACCCTCCGTGATTTGCTGTGCATCAATTGAGTCCAGATCGAACACAATGCCATCATCGCCATTAACCGCGATTATTTCCTTCACAATTTCGATGATACTATCAATCGAATTATCACCGTACGCCAAAAAATCAATATCACGTGTGGCCCGGCTATCCTCTGCAGTCCACACTCGAAACAATAAAGCACCTTTCAACACAAACTGATCTCTGTGTTTCGATGTACTCAATCGATAGAGAAAGCGCTCAATAACAAAGTACTGAAACAGCTCATCAAATGGCCGCCCGTTACTGCGCGCTTTATTTAGTAGCCTCTGATGAACGGATGCTGAATTATCCTTCAGCATTGTTACAGTACAGCCTCAAGGTACAAACGCATGTGTTTTTCGACTCGACAGATTTTCGCAAACTTCAGCAATTCTCTAGGCTTGGGTTTAAATTGAGTTTTGTACATATCCATGGCTTCACGTATTATGTCCATTCCGACCTTGTCTCGAAACTTGAATAGATCTGCCAGGGTTTTTTCAGGGTTATAAACTTTCAATATCGCACCATTAATTTCAGTAGTCTGAATACCCTCACTGAACGCATCCCCTGAGAAAAAGTGAATAATAGTTGGCGGATACCGTAGACGTGGTTTTTCGGATCCACGCTTAACCGCCACGGACACAACGTGTGGAATTTGGGTGGTGATATTATGAAAATGCAGCGCTGAAATTAGACAGACAACACCCTGAGGAATCTTGTGAGCCACCGTTACCAAATCCGGTGCCTCGAGCTGTTCTGCAGTGATCAGACGATAGAGCCCACGGCTCAAACATTCGAGCTCCCCGGCATCTCGCAATTCATACAATGTTCTAGGGTGTATACCGAGATTTAGCGCATCGCGCGTCCTCAACACCCCACCGTGTTCGCGGAACTGATTTCGAGCGTACTCTGTCTGTTTTATGGGAATCGGTGATGACATTGGATAATTATACCTGCAGAAATATGTTTTATGCAGGTATTTCTATCCATAAATCTTACAAAACGAGACAAATATGGGTTTCGCTAAAATATCTCAGCCTGGTTCTTCCCTACACAGATGTCTTCGCACTGGAGTGCGCGGCCTTCGCTGTGATGTCTAACCACTATCACCTCGTGCTGCACATTGATCTGAAGACCGCAGCTAGCTGGTCCGACGATGAGGTGATCCAGCGCTGGCATCAGCTTTTCAAAGGATCACTGCAGAGCCAGCGCCTGGTTGCCGGTGAAAAGCAGGATCAGGGTCGGTCCAAGGGGGTCAAGTCGACTTTTCAGCTATTTCAGCTCTCAATAATTCATACTCCGCCAATATTTTTCCATCTGATCCCATCAGTTTATTCAACTTTCCCACATGTCGTTGATATCGCGCTGTAGCTCCCTACTTGAAACCTCTCCGCGAGGTCCAACAATGCCATTTCCGTTTTTTCCCGGATCAACTACATCGCTATCCATCGGGATACATCTCTCTCTTGCCTCCCTCCTTTTGTTTTCAATACCTCACGATAATACGCCCCCTCATAATCCACTTGCGGTGGTCTCACCATACTCTTCATAATAACATACTTATATCTGAATTGTAGACTTGACCCCTATCGACCTTGACCCCATTTAACCTTGCTGTAACTGAATTATAGACTTGACCCCATTTAACCTTGCTTTTAACCTACAACGGCAAACCATAGTTCATACCCGCCGTCATCGCTGGCTATGGCATTCAGGATTGGTTGAATTCAAGTAAATAATTGAGTACCTGAAGCAGAAGATCGTATGTAAGGCGAGCAATCATCGGTCGCCGCAGTCGATCAAAGTATCTGACCACAAATCGCACAGAGGCTCATCGCTCAGCTAAGTTTCAACTATCAATCGAAATAGAAGCCGGAATATCTAACTCACATCAACGAGCTTGAAAGCCACTATTTCAGGAAGACACTAAAAGACTTCTATTGAATTGATATAAATTATTCCAAGTGCCGGTATCATATGAATTGTGGGCAAATAGTAATTTGTCATACGCCTTATCTATGAAAATATAAACGTCGTTTTCAGCATATAACATAACCTTCATTAATACCTCTCGATTTATCGAGCCTATCAATCCAGCTTTTCAGATTACACCACGCTCGAGCCATTAACACATAAATTGACACCAGTCAATTCATTATTGTAGTAATTTAAAATCACATTAGATTTGTCTTCCTGAAAACACTCGGCATACTGTAGAGCGTGCAAATACCGGAAATTACTATAACGATCTATCTACACTGACAGAGTTTTGTGGCATTGAAAAACGCTTCATATCTGTAGTTCAAGGTTGAAGCAATACACCACAGCGTGTTCGATTATTACCAGTATCGGAACCGCTGCATTAGATTCCTGCTTATAAATCAGGCAGAGAATTCGATGTTGCCATGACAATTTCTTCTTAACATTTGTGAGGAAAGTAAACAATGAATGTCACGCTAACATTCAACGTTTTCTTCGGACCACTGGCTGTTGCTGCGCTTGTTGGTTGTGGGCCGATGAAACACTATGACTTCAATCAGATTGATAAAAAAATCGATCTTGAGCAACGTAAACTCTTTAAGCTCGAACTCACTCTTTCAGAGATTGATGCTGAAAAATCCAGGCTTGTTGAATTTCTCAACTATGCCAACTCCCCTTCCGGCAGGCAGTACTACCTGAACGCGCAGTGTAAATCGGCGTTACCTGCTGCAATCCCATACACGATAACGCCCACTGAAAAATGCGAGGCCCGAGTACGGACTACCGAGCAAGGCGGCGAGTGCGCAATTAAAGTGAGGGACGGTACGCAGCTAAATGGATCGGTAACTTTGGAAGAAGCTCTCACTGGAATAGTGTGTTTCACTGCCCCTGCTACGCTACCCAAATGGCTCAGATTTCCGTCACCTGCGAAAGTGGCCATTAGGGGAGCGACAATACTGACGCGGAGCGTTACGTGTGCGTCGACGTATAGCAACATGAAACAGCGGGTGGCTTACGCAAACAATCACAACGATGGACATAACGGTGATTGCGAAGCAGAGTTTCTGCGATGCAAGACCAACGAAATTGCACACCGGAACCAAATCGCACTAGAATCAAAGATCAGTCGAATAGAATTTCAACGTTGTGAGTCGATAACGAACCGTTTTCCGGGCTTGAGTAGGCGTCATGCACAGAACAGAATCTATGCGTTGGATAGCCGCGCTATTGAAGTCGGCTCCGATATACAGCATGCACAAACGGCCATCCACGATGCGCAAGCGCTAAAAATTACGGCGAAATTCAAAAACTCGGGGTCGGGTTAGTTTTGCGAAATACTGCGAGCGGAAGAGATAGAGAATCCTGAACTCGGAGAGCAGGCTGGTTAACAAAGCGTAGCTATTGCGCGGGTACATGATGAATTCTCATTTTACTACGAGATAGCATGGTACTTATTACGAGATATACAGCTCTCTATTGCGAGATTAATCTCGAAATTTAAGAATGATCGCATAGTCACTTGTTTTTTCAGATGACGAACAAGCTTTGGAGAGTTAGAAGCGGTTTAACGGATGGTAAACTCAAAAGTCCATCTCCTATGTAACCATGGTCTCGATGAGAACCCCAAACTTGTTGCTATAGAAGGCGCCCGGATATGATGAAGGAACGTATCGAATACATAACAAAACACGAACCCACTGTGCAAGCGTTTGTCGAAGGCGCATTAGACAGCACCGGTGTTTTTGACGCCCGTTTGGATGTAGACCAAACTCTTCCGCTCGCTGGGTTGTTGCTCGGTGTTAAAGACATTATAAATGTCGATGGATATCATACGCGGTGTGGCAGTGAGTTGCCCAGTCGCTTGTTTGAAGGGCCACAAGCAAGCTGCGTAACGCGCCTGCAAAAAGCCGGGGCGATTGTAGCAGGCAAAACCGTTACGGCAGAGTTTGCAGTGTCTGATCCCGGCCCAACACGAAACCCCCGAAACCTGAATCATACACCCGGTGGATCGTCTAGCGGGTCAGCTGCTGCGGTAGCTGCCGGCTTCTGTGATATCGCCCTGGGTACGCAAACCTCTGGCTCAGTAATCCGGCCTGCTGGTTATTGCGGAACTATTGGATATAAACCAAGTTTTGGGCGCGTGGCGCTGGACGGCGTATTGCCTTTTTCAGCATCCATGGACCATATTGGCTTGTTCGCCAAAGACATGCAGACGCTGACCTCTACCCTGCCGATTTTATTGCCTGACTGGCAAAGCGAATTGAGTGACCCAACAACTGATCTGGTTTTTGGAGTGCCGACAGGGTCCTATATTAATATCGCAATGCCCCCTATTCGGGCGCAGTTTGAGAAGACTACCCGGTTAATCGAAAGCGCAGGTTCCAGACTGAAACCTGTAGTTTTGTGCGATGACATTGCTATTCACAATGATAACCACGATCAGATAGCGAATGCGGAACTCTATCAGATACATGCCGCCTGGTTTGACGAGTACCGGGATGTATATAAGCCCAAGTCCCGTGCCGCTGTGGAGTTCGGGAAAAGCGTTTCAGCGCAGACGCTGACTCAACGTATGAGTGAAGCGAGGCGTGTGCAGTTATGGATGCAACGTCTCATGCGAGAAAAGGCCATTGACGCATGGGTCGCACCGGTTGCTCCTGATTTGGCACCAGAAGGCATTGCTTCCACCGGAGACTTTCGAATGAACGCAATCTGGAGTTACACCGGGCTGCCGGTTATTACCTTCCCAACTGGAATTGATGATCGTAATTTACCGTATAGTATTCAGATCGTTGGGCGTTTTGGGCAGGACGAAGCATTGTTAAAAATTTCGCAGTCTATTTACGACCTGATCGGTATCAGCGAGCTGCCATTGGCGTGGAATGCTTGAATTAGCTAAAAAGGCCTTGAATGTTACCGAAGAGCTCGATGTTCCGTAATCTGTCATACAGAAAAAGCGGTGCATTTGCATTGTTTCGGTACTGAGTGCACGAGTAAAATTTCTTCTGCAACATATCATCCGACAATGGTCTCGAAGCGGATCCAACTGGGGAACCGGCAAATGCGAATTTACGCGCCCCGCTGTGGGTTAATAGCTCGACACTTCCCCATTCAGGGCAGATGTTATTAGACGCGCGGTGTTGCTCGGGGACATCCCCCACTGTTACATCAATTCTCGTTAATAACCGCTGGATTGACTCGCTTTCTATAAGATCGATCTCTAGATGCTCAAGCGTAATGTCGCCGTACTCAATGATCGTTGCGATCGCAAATTCCAGGCTGAATTGGGCTTCAGCAGTGGTTCTAGGGGTGGAGTAAGTCAGATTGGAAACGACGATGGGCGGCACCGTGCAATGAACAGATGCAACGTCCTCAGCCTTCAAACCATGGGTGACCATGATTTCTTTGGTCGCATCCACTGCAGCGTGACTTGCGTAGCATACCGGGTATTTTTTAACATCAATACCGGGATCAGATATGCCGAATTGCATCCCAAGCGTCTCGATTGCTTTGGCGTTAAACTCGCCATCGTTTAGCACGCCTGGAATCCCGAATTGATCTTCAAAGGCGTTGACCGGGCCCGTTGCACCGCGCTCGGCTGCCATCACTGCCACAACGCCGCTTTCCGCAGCACGTCCACAATAATAGTGTTTTGCGGAAGTTCCTCGAACAGCGCGCGTCGCGCCGGCACCAACAGCGGCAAGAGCAAGGGCATGTTCTGTAGCGTTGCGATTAAGGCCCGCAATTTTAGCGGCGCCTGCGGCACTGCCAATAGCGCCAAGTACAGAGGTCGTCCACCAGCCATTGTCATAGATAGAATTGGATAACGCTTTTGCCACAGCGAATTCTACTTCCAGGCCTGCAAGAAACCCTAGTAATAACTCGGCACCGGTTCCGCCTCGCTGCTGCGCAACCGCCAGCACGGCAGGGAAAACCACCGCCGATCCGTGCACAACCCCAGCATAACAGTTGTCATCAAAATCTAGTGCATGGGCGCAAGCGCCATTGGCAAATGCAGCCCCGGGCGCATTCAGGGAGTGAGGAGTTCCCACCACATTGCAGCAACCTGCCCCGTAGGTTTCTGTTGCAGCATCAAAAAATGCTTTTGCCGACTCCGTAGTTGCACCTGCGAGCGTTACGCCGCAAACATCGATCATGCAGCGTTTGGCGATGTTTACTATTTCAACAGGAATATTCTCAAGCTGTAAAGACGTCACCGCGCCCGCAAGGCCTTGTATCGCGTGACTGTGTTGCGTCATAACGCTTCCCTCAGAGAACTGCATCCGTCTATATTTGGTTGTCTGTCAGACCGGTGATATGAACGGCAACTTTTTTTACTTATCAAAATACCCGGCCCTTACCGCTGTGCCGATTAGGTTGCAGATAAATCTGCCGGCGGTAATAGCCGTGATGCCATTCACATCACGAGCTGGAGTAATTTCGACGATATCCATGCCCACAACGTTACCTTTCTTGACCAGTCCCTGTATCAAGGTCCGCATTTGCGAGTAGTTGACGCCGCCTGGAGCGGGTCCGGCTACCGCTGGCATGATGGTGGGATCGACGCCGTCTGCATCAATCGTTAGATAGTAGTCGCCGCCATCTGGAATGCGATCTAGAATGGCTTTCATGCCGAGTTCTTGAAGCTCAATGTCAGAGATTAGGTTTGAGCCATAGGCAAGCGCGGCTTCAACTTCTTCCGGTCGGCCGCTACCCGCAGACCGCAACCCGATCTGATAGATATCTTCAATGTGATCCATCTCGGATGCTCTACGGATAACACTCGACAGGCCGTGGCTCACCCCGTGAAAAACATCTCGCCAGTCAACGTGAGCATCGACTTGAACCAAAGTGATTGGACCGCGCCCTTCAAATGCACGGAAAACCGGGATGGGAATCGCGTGGTCACCGCCCAATATAATGGGTAATGCACCGGACGCCAGAATTTTGCGTACCACTTGTTCTGAGCGTTCGTGATTACCGGGGACGTCTTTGGCTTCGGCAATGACATCGCCACAATCAACCACTTTGATGTTGCGTCCATCAAGGAGGGTGCCGCCTATATCAAAATCGTATCGGTCAAGCCCACGAAGCGCACGCTCACAATACCGCCGAATATGGGTGGGTGCATTTGACTGATCGTTACTTGCTTCACCCATTGAATAGGGATCGCCGAAGGGAATCCCTAAAATTGCTATATCCGCATCCAGATTATCCAAATCAGTGACAATGGGAAAATCATGGAAACTTTGAAATTCCCTTTTAGGTGCTGTTGTGAGATTGGCTGTCATGTATTACGACTCTCCTATACGAATTGATATTCCAGGTGATTACGGAACCTGTTTGAGGTGTCCAGAGTTGTTGCCGAGCTTCAAGGGCGCTCAGGTTCCCTATTCATCTGTCAGACACGCATTTTGATGCGTTAGAATTGTTCCCCAACGGTTTGAAGGCCGTTGTGTCGAGTTGATCTAGAAAATTCTTGAGCCGATCGGTTTTTGGCGTTTTTAGTATTACTTCTGGTGCCCCGGCTTCAATAATCTGGCCGGCCTCCATAAACACAATTCGATCAGCCACTTTGGATGCGAAGGCCAGCTCGTGCGTGACGATAATCATCGTCATGCCCTTTTCAGCAAGGCGTTGTAATACGGCCAGGACCTCTGCGACTAACTCGGGGTCTAGAGCGGAGGTGGGCTCGTCGAGCAACATTAATACGGGATCCATCGCAAGTGCCCTTGCAATTGCCAGGCGTTGCTTCTGTCCCCCGGAGAAATTGTCGGGCCAGTCGGATATTTTGTCTTCGAGCCCAACTTCAGTTAGCCTGCTGCGAGCGTTATTTTCCGCTTCTATGCGAGAACGCTTCGCCACAACCACTTGTGGGCAGATCACATTTTCCAACGCGTTCATATGCGGCCATACATTGAACTGTTGAAACACCATTCCCATACGTGCGCGCATGCGATTGAGGTTTCTCAATTGCTTGGATGTGACACCTCTATTTGGCGCTGTGCCTACTATTTCACCGCCAAGGCGCACCTCACCTGCATCGGGTGGTGTCAGCCAATTAGCGGCACGCAGCAAGGTGCTTTTGCCGCAACCGCTTGGTCCAATGATGCAAATGACTTCGCCCCTGGCAACGGCAAGTGAGACATCTTTTAAGGCAGTAATATCTGAGAACGTTTTTCTTAGATTGACCAGTTCAAGAAAATTGCTAGTTGTTGTTGAGTTGATGCTCATATCCTCAACCTCTATTTAGAGTTGAGTTGGGGCCAGGGATTCCTAGCTTGCGACCATTGCCGCGTCGGCTGGATACCCTTCGTTCAATCCGGCGCATGAGCACTGCAATGGTTTCATTCAACCCCCAGTACAACAGCGCTACCATGATAAACGCTTCAAACGGTCGAAAGGTTTCACCCTGTACGGTAATGCCTGCCATCGTGAGCTCCCCGACGGTTATTGTCGAGAGAATGGCAGACTCTTTGACAAGAGAAAGTGTCTGGTAGGTTAGTGAGGGCAATATAATTGGCAGTGTTTGGGGCAGAATAATATGCCGCATGGCTTGCCAATCGGTCATTCCTGTTGCTCGTGCACTCTCTAGCTGACCCTTGGCAACGGCATCAATCCCACCGCGAATAACTTCAGCAAAATAAGCGCTGCCAAATGCCGCCAACACGATTACTCCAACATATTCTGCGGCTAAACGGACGCCATAAAACGGCAGCACATAAAAAAACAAAAAGACCTGGATAATGAAGGGGGTATTTCGGAAAACCTCAATAAAACTTGCAGTAGCAAACCGCAGTAGCACAAAGCGTGACCGCCGCCCTAGAGCCAGAATCAATCCCAATGGCATGCCGAGAATAATGGCGCAGATGACAATTTTTATGGTCATCCAGAACCCGGCAAGTAACTGGGGGCCGTAATTAACAAAGATCGAGAAATCAAGATGCATAATTTCTCTACGCCCGCCTGATTGCAAATTTGGCTTCAAGCAATGATGAGTTTCGGCTCACGACAAAGCACATCAAAAAATACATCACGAAGGCGCCTAAAAGCACTTCTATGGGGTGATAATTGCTGCTATAAATTTGTTGTGACACGCGCATTAGCTCCACTACGGTAATAGTTGAAAGCAGTGCTGTTGCCTTGAGAACTTGGGTGAATTCATTCACCAGTGGTGGCACAGAAGATATAAATGCTTGCGGCAAAATAACCTTACCCCAGAGCGCAACCCCGGATATTCCAAGGGAGCGTGCGGCTTCAGTTTGGCCTTCGGGCACCGATGCCAAACCACCCCGTAAAATTTCTATGACGAATGCTGCACTGTTTAGTGTCAGCGCTAACACTCCAGCTGTTACCGGGCCAATATTGAGGCCAAATACCGGAAGCACATAATAAACTAGAAAAATTTGAACCAGCAGCGGTGTGCCTCGAATAAAGCTAATATATACAGCAACCGAAACGTTGAGGACGCGGGAGTTCAGGGTGGTTCGTGCAACTGTTACCAACGTCGCCAGTACAACACTGAGAGCGAAGCCCAAAAGCGCAACCTTGAGTGTTACAAGTGAACCTTCAAAAAGCCGAGGCAAAGCATCTAATGTGTAGTTAAAATCAAATTTCACTGATTTTTTCCCATGGGAAGGTGGCAGCTGTGTTTCCCAGTGCTCCAGCGCTAGTCCAGAAATACACCGCCTCAGCTATAAGCAAGGCGGTGTGAATTCTGCTCTCTAGTACTAAAGTGCACCGTCGGGCAAATAACCTTTATTGGGAATTTCCATCTTAAAGCCAAACCACTTTTCCTGGAGCTCATCGATTTTTCCACTATCGCGCATTTTGAGTATTTGTTGGCTCAAGTAATCGCGCAAATCTGTGTCTTCTGGTCGTGTAACCCAGGCCAAATAGCTAGTGTCAGTAATAGGGCCTACAAGCTCAAACAAATCGGGTTGATTTTTGATGATAACCGCCAGGTTCGGCAGGTTCTGGACTGCCACATCTAAGGTGCCGTTTGCCAGCGCAAGTGTCACTTCGGGGTAGCTGGTAAAGAGCTTCAATTCACCAAATCCCTTTAGGCCTCGGGAGATCATGTCTTTTTGAAACTCTTTGGCGGCAGCCTCATTCCCTGAGGAGAGCTGGGTGCCTACAACCTTACCGGCCATGTCGTCCACGGTCTTAATAGAGGTGTCGCCTTTACGCTTCATGATCCAGGTTGTGCCCTCTGCAATCGGTACCGTAAAAGCATACTGCTTGGCGCGATCTGGCTTTATGGTGACACTGGTTGCGACAAAATCAAATTTGCCTGCCAGAATCCCAGGAAGAATACCCTGCCAAGGTAGATCTAACTGATTCAATTCAACATCAAGGTCCGCAATGACCGTGTCGAGGATATCCTTGCCGTAGCCGACGATTTTACCGTCCTCGATGAACTCAAATGGCGGAAAAGCGGCTTCCGTTCCGACGGTTACTTTTCCAGTTTGCTTAATCTTTTCAAATGTGGTTTCCGCGGAAACCACTACAGCAAAACTACTCGCTAGCAGAACCGTAGCGATGAGTAATCCAAGTCTACGTATATTTGCAAAAATAGTATCCATCATTCACTCCTTATTAGTTTCTCTTCAGTTCAATTTCATCAGTGATGCTTAAAGTACCCAGGGAGGCTATGTTCTGGGAGGAAAAACAGCACGAGAAAATTGTTCGTGTCCAAATAGTCTAAGCGATAGTTTTTTGAAAAACACATAGAAAGATTCTTCTTCGTATCGAATAATTAGATATAGTATTACTTTGTCAATCAGATAGAATGCTTGGTTCTCCAGTGAGCAAAATCAGAAATCTCAATTCAATTCAGGTGTTTAATGTGGTTTCTCGCCTAAAAAGCATTACGCACGCTGCACGATTTCTGAATATTAGCCAGAGCTCAGTGAGCTACCACATCAAAAAATTGGAGGACGAGCTGTGCGTTATCCTGTTTGAGAGAGGCCGCGAAGGCTTAACACTCACCTCTCACGGTAAGGTTTTGTCACAACATGTGGAAAGCGGATTGAGATCAATTCAGAACGGACTGGAACAAGCATCTGGCCAAACTGAAGCCGTTCGCGTAGCGATTTTGCCGATGTTTGCAAGTCGATGGCTATCACCGCGGCTCGGGAGTTTCTGGGACGCACATCCAAACACCCAATTGTCGTTTCGAAGCCACAACAATACCTATGCAACAAAAGAACGCCCTACTGAGTTTGCCGATTTGGGCATTATGTGGGGCCTTGGAGACTGGACAGAATTTGACGTTACACATCTGTGGTTCGAGGAAATGGTTGTCGTTTGCAGCCCCGAATACTTGCGCGAACATCCGATCAATAAACCGTCCGACTTAAAAGAACTTACGTTGTTGCATGTAGATGACGAAACCAGATGGCAGGAATGGTTCACCAATAACCATCTGGATTTTTTACCGTCGCAAATGAAAATGATGCCACAGGAACCGCATTTTCAGCTGAGCTCGACGATCAATGGACTGGGGGTAGCATTGATCCCTCACAGCATGATCCAAAGCGAGCTTGAAAGTGGCGCATTGCTCAATCCATTTGACCGCACGTTCGGTACGTCTTTTACTTACTATCTAACGGTGCCGAAGGGCGTTTCTCTTTCGCAACCTGCAATCAACTTTAAAAATTGGTTGCTTGCACATTGCTCGGTTTGAGTCGTTCAGCCTCAATAGAGAAGCTTCCATGAGAGAGCGAAATATAACGGTACAACTCAGTGCTTCATTGTGGTTGTCGAAGCCCGTATTTAGATTCTAAACCCTGGTTTTGCTAAGGTGATTTGCTAAAATGAAAGCAGACGACACTGGAAGACCAGGTCAAGGGGGTCAAGTCTACTTTTCAAGGTCAAGGGGGGTCAAGTCTACTTTTCAGCTATTTCTGTTCTCAATAATTCATAATCCGCTAATATATTTCCATCTGATCCCATCAGTTTATTCAACTCTCCCACTGTCGTTGATATCGCGCTGTAGTTCCCTACTTGAAACCTCTCCGCAAGGTCCAACAATGTCACTTCCGTTTTTTCCTGGATCAACTTCATCGCCATCTATCGGGATACATTTCTCTCTTGCCTCCCTCCTTTTGTTTTCAATACCTCACGCGATAAGACGCCCCCTCGTATTCTCCTCGCTGTGGTCTCGCCATACTCTTCACAATAATACACTAGCAACTGAATTATAGACTTGACCCCTTTTGACCCGCTCTATTGACTTGCTCCAATGAATTTTTCAAAGGGTGTCTATAAATTCTTATCCGCTTCCCGACAACACACGGCCTATCGCATCGACGAAAACTTGCGCACCCAAGGCAATGTCTTTGTCGGACGTGTTCTCTGTCCAGTGGTGACTTATGCCGCCGATTGAGGGTACGAACATCATCGCCGAGGGTATCAACGGTGCAATCACCTGGGCGTCGTGACCGGCGCCTGACGGCATGACCAGCCATTTGTCGGGAGCATGGGTCCTGGCCGCATCAATCAGGGTTGATTGAAGTGCTTTGGACATATGGGCAGGCGTGCTTTCTCCCATGACTTCGATGGTTACAGCGCAGGGACCGTCGTCCGCCTCTCTGACCAGTTCGTACAATTTTGCCTTCAGACGATCCAATGTGGCCGGCTCCGCATCGCGAAACTGGACAATCATCTCTGCACAGCCGGGGATGATTGACGGCTGGCCCGGAGAGATTGACACATGCCCGACCGTCCACACACTATGCGGTCCGCAGATGTTGGGAAACTCCTCCTCAATCCGGTGCCAAAGACCCATCAGCGCCTTACCTGCGTCACGGCGGATGGCCATTTTGGTTGTGCCTGCGTGGTTCTGAATGCCTTTAAATGTGATCCGGTATTGCCAGATCGCTACAATCGACGTGACGACACCTATTTTCAGATCCTCTGTTTCCAGGGTTTGACCTTGTTCGATATGGGCCTCAAAAAATGCCTTGTACCGGTCGGTTTCGATCTTTAAGCGCTCGCGACCCGCAAGGCCTGCGTCGGCTAACAGGTCACGCAAGCGACCTCGGCCCGAACGGCAGACTGACCCGTCCATCACTTCTTCTGAAACATCACCCGCAAAGCTCTCGGACCCCAGAAAGGACGCGCCGCTGAAGTGACTCTCTTCATCCGCAAAGGCAATGACATCAACGCCGCCAGAGAGACCTGTTTCTTTGGCAACACGTGCGGCCTCCAGCGCATAGACAACGCCCAGTGCGCCATCCAGCCAGCCAGCATGGTTTTGGCTTTCGATATGGCTGCCGGCCAGTACAATTGGCCCGTCTGAAGGTACACGACCATAGACGTTCGCAATGCCGTCGATTGTGCTCGTGTGCCCGATTGCGCGCAATTGATCGGCGAGCCATTTGCGCGCGATCATATCGTCCGCCGACAGTGTTGGCCGATGTACGCCGGTTTTGTAAGCGCCGATCGAACGCAGATAATGCAGATCGGTCAGCACCCGTTGGGTATTTGCAATCATTTCCTTCAATACTCAGTCAACGGCACGATGCCGATCTGTGAACACAGGAACCTGTCGGGCCCACTGAGCATACTCACCAGTCGTCGCCTTTTGAAAGAGCTGGCGCAGTGCACCAATCGGATCTTCTTCATGAATGTCAATACGCAAAGTCAGTGGTGGTTGTTCGGGGTGCAGAACAAGCAACGCTGCTGAAAGGAGACCACGATAGTCTCCACCAACGTCACGGGCGGCAGTTAAACTCCCGAGTAGTCGTTCGGCAAAACTTGTGTCCGAAGCGCTGAACGCTTCTACCATTGCAGGTAATACTTCTTTTCCACCCAGCATATTGCCGGCTGCAATTCCATCGGTAAAGCCGATGCTGCCTTTCGTATCCCTGTTCTCAGATCCGGTGTAAGCACCGGTAGTACCGTGCAGGTCCAGCGCGGAAAGCTGTCGATGCTCACGCCCATTATCTCGACTGATAACCTGCCTAACGGCCTGACTTGCCTTGAGACCAGCCTCCATCTGTTGCAGTACGTCTTCACCCCAAAATGTTGAAGGTGCCACGCCCTGACTCGCAGACATTCCTGCGCGAAGATCGCCACGCAATACCCAGCCACCAACGCACAAACTTCCTGTCGCCGCGGCTCCGCCAAATGCCCCGGTGTCAGGATCTCGTGCGAGTATTGAAAAGGTCATGCTTTACTTCAGTAGCGTTCGGGATATTTATCATGATAAATTAGCTGACACAATTTATCATGATAAATTGATCACTAAATGAACTGGGGAAAATACGGATGAATTTCATGTCATTGACCCGAAGGGGTCTGTTGTTTGGAGCCGCCGGTCTGGCTGCACTCTTAACAGGGTTGCCGGAACGCGCTGATGCACAAACGCCGCCCGGCGTGCTGATTGTCGGTCAGATTGCCGAGCCGAAATCGATGGACCCGGCAGCCGTGACCGCGGTGAATGATTTTCGTATTCTGGTCAATATGTATGAAGGACTGACGCGCTACAAATCCGGCACGCTTGAAGTGGAACCATCACTTGCTACCGCGTGGGAGATCAGCGACGACGGCACAGAGTACACCTTCACCCTGCGTGACTCAGTAAGCTTTCACGATGGCTCACCATTCAATGCCGAAGCGGTAAAGTTCAACTTTGACCGCATGCTCGATGAGGATCATCCGTTTCACGATACCGGTCCGTTTCCGCTGAGTTTCTTCTTCAGCGCCATAGAAGAGACAACTGCCGTTGACGACACTACGGTTAAGTTCAAGCTGAACGCACCCTATGCACCATTTCTGTCCAACCTTGCTTACCCTACCGGCTTGATGGTTTCACCCGATGCGGTAAAGAAAAGCGGTAAAGACTATGGTCGCAACCCGGTTGGTACCGGTCCATTCAAGTTTGCAGAATGGCGTTCCAATGAAGCAGTGGTGGTAGAGCGCAACGATGATTACTGGGGTGAGAAAGCAGGTACCGAGGCAGTGGTCTTCAGACCCATCACTGACGGCAACACTCGTGTCGCTGAAATGCTTGCCGGCGGTATCGACATGATGGTCGAGGTGCCACCCACATCGCTCGGTCAGTTTGAAGGCGATGATTACCAGGTTGCCCAACAGGCTGGGCCACATGTCTGGTTTTTAATTCTAAATGCCAAAGAAGGTCCATTTGCCGATAAGCGTGTACGACAGGCTGCCAACTATGCGATCAACAAAGAAGCCATCGTAAACGATGTTCTGGAAGGTACTGCAACCGTTGCAGCCGGACCAACACCTCCTGCTTTTGCATGGGCGTATAACGATAGTCTGACGCCTTATCCGTACGATCCTGACAAAGCAAAAGCGCTGATCGCAGAGGCGGGTGCCGAAGGTGCGGAACTCACTTTTTACGTAACCGAAGGCGGCTCCGGTATGCTCGACCCGGTGCCGATGGGCACCGCTATACAGGCTGACCTTAAAGCCGTGGGTTTTGACGTCAAGATTGAAACCTATGAATGGAACGCTTTTTTAGGTGAAGTGAATCCCGGGCTTGAAGGCAAAGCAGACATGGCAGAAATGGCGTGGATGACTAACGATCCGGACACCCTGCCGTTCCTGGCTCTGCGCACCGAAGCATGGCCTGATAAAGGTGGATTCAACTCCGGCTACTATGCCAATCCCAAGGTCGATGAGCTGCTTGAAGCCGCACGCACTGAAACTGATCAAGGCAAACGCGCAAGCCTCTATCGCGAAATGCAGACCATAGTGCAGGAAGACGCACCATGGGTGTTTGTTGCTAACTGGAAGCAGAATGCGGTAACCAGTAATCGAGTGGAAAACTTCGGGCTCGAACCATCGTTTCTGCTTCACCTGCAGGGTGTGGTAAAAAACTGAGCGCAACCGCTCCGGGTACAACCTGTGTAAAAACCCAGGTGTGCCCGGAGATAATTTTTAAGTAGATTGGCATCAGCACAGGGGCGCAATGGGCAGCTACATTCTCAGGCGATTGATAGCTGCAATTCCGGTGTTGCTGGGCATCACCATCATCGTGTTTTTAATTATGTCGCTGATCCCGGGCGATCCGGCAACAGCGATACTGGGTTCCTACGCCACACCTGACAACGTAGAAAAGCTTAACCGCGATCTTGGTCTCGACAAACCCGTAGTGCAGCGTTACTTCATCTGGCTGGGCAATATGCTGAGCGGTGATTTCGGTCGCTCTTTCTCACTAAACAGACCAGTGCTCGATGAAGTGCTGGAACGATTCAACGCCACATTGATACTGGCCGGTACCAGCTTCGTGCTGTGTGCGTTGCTCGGTATTCTTGCCGGCGTTATTTCGGCCGCCCGTCAATTCGGCTTTGCCGACAAAGCGATTACGTTCATCGTCCTGATTGGACTATCTATCCCGTCGTTTTTTCTCGGCATGATGATGATACTGTTGTTTGCGGTGAATCTGCGATGGCTCCCGGTGTCAGGCATGTACGCCATTTATGGTGGCGGTGATCTGCCTGATCTTATCCGTCATTTGATCATGCCGGCACTGGCTCTGGCGGCCGTTGCTTCGGGTGTAGTCGCTCGGCTTTCGCGCTCTGCAATGCTTGAAGTACTGCGACAGGACTATATCCGCACTGCTCGGGCCGTGGGGGTGCCCGAACGTCGGGTCATCATGCGTCACGCCTTGTCCGGGGCAATGGTATCGATCATTCCGGTGCTTGGCATACAGGCGGGGTTTGTGTTGTCGGGTGCGGTCTATATAGAAATCGTTTTTCAATGGCCAGGGGTAGGACGTATGCTGGTCGACGCCATTCTGAAGCGCGATTTACTGCTAGTTCAGGGGGGCGTCGTGCTGGTAGCGGCTTGTTATGTGTTGTTCAACATTGTTGTCGATGTGGCGCAGAGCCTGCTGGATCCGAGAATTAAAACATGAGCGCGTCTATCCGGCTCCTGTTTCGCAACAGGCTTGCTGCAGCTGGCACTTTAATCTTGTTTGTTGTTGTGCTGCTGACTCTGCTGACACCGTTGTTACCACTGCAGGATCCGGATATCACCGCCACCGCTGATCGGTTTAAAAAACCGTTTACCGAAGGTCATTTACTGGGCACAGATCACCTGGGACGAGATCTGTTGAGCAGACTGTTACATGGCACCCGCTTGTCGCTGGCCGTGGGGATTGCGGCAGCGCTTATCGCCGCTACCATCGGTACCGCGATCGGTATAGTGGCGGGGTACTTCGGCGGGCGACTCGATAACGTCATTATGCGCGGCGTGGATATGTTAATGGCGTTTCCCTATATTTTACTGGCACTGGCTATTGTTGCTGCACTCGGCCCCGGTTTAATGAATGCGTTACTGGCGGTGGCTATCGTCAACATACCTTTCTTTGCGCGCAATATTCGAGGCGTTACCGTGAGTCTCGCAAGCCGCGAGTTTATAGATGCAGCAAGGCTTTCCGGTTTGGGTCACACACGCATTATACTGACAGAACTATTGCCTAACGTGTTACCGGTGATAGTTATAGCCATATCGACCACGGTTGGCTGGATGATTCTTGAAACCGCCGGTTTAAGTTTTCTAGGGCTCGGCAGCCAGCCACCGCAGGCTGATCTGGGCTCGATGCTGGGTGAAGCACGTGCGGCAATCATCTCGCACCCGCATACATCGATGGTGCCGGGCATGATGATTTTTCTGATCGTCATGTCGATCAATCTGATTGGTGATGGCGTACGCGATGCACTCGACCCCAGGCTGCGTTCCGGGGCGCTGACGCGCCCGCGTGCAATCACTCTGATCAACCGCGATGGTGAACTGCCACCAGCAACTGACGACCTGCTAGCGATACAAAAGCTGCATACGCAGTTTCATGTTGAAAAGCGAGTCTATCGTGCGGTTGATGATGTCAGCTTATCAGTAAATGCCGGGGAGTGTCTGGGCATCATCGGTGAAAGCGGATCGGGTAAATCGGTTACTGCTTTATCGGTGATGGGCCTGGTAGCATCACCACCAGGTATCATCTGTGGCGGTGCCGTGCGTTTTCAGGGTAACGATCTGCTTGATACAAAATATAAAGCACTAAGACAGCTGCGCGGTGATCGCGTGGCATACATCTTTCAGGATCCGCTTGCCACCCTGCATCCGCTCTATCGCGTTGGTCGACAGCTGGTTGAAGCAATACAATCACACCATAAAGTAAGCCATGCACAAGCACATGCGCGAGCTATCCAATTGCTCAAAGACGTACGGTTACCCAACCCTGAGAGCCGTGTGGATAGTTACCCGCATGAGTTATCTGGTGGTATGCGGCAGCGAATTGGTATTGCTATGGCACTGGCCAATGACCCCGATGTGATCATTGCCGATGAACCGACCACCGCACTCGATGTCACCGTGCAGGCGCAAATTCTGTCGCTGCTTAACGATCTGCGTCGCGAGCGCGGTCTGGCAATTATATTTATCACTCACGATTTCGGTGTGGTTGCCCAGCTCTGCGACCGGGTGGCAGTGATGTACGCGGGGCGTATAATCGAACAGGGGCCCACAGCCTCTGTGCTTGAGACACCTTCGCATCCCTATAGCAAACAGTTGATTGGCTGTGTGCCCATGCTCGGCGCGGGTCAACGGACATTGCAGGCGATCCCCGGTTTGCCACCTGTTCTGGATAATTTACCGGGCGGCTGTGCGTTCGCACCCCGCTGCAAGAAGGCGCAGAACAGTTGCCATGCAGTTGAGGTCACCTTGAATGGTGATGGTCAGCGAGCGGTGCGATGTCTCTATCCGGAAGTGGCCGTGTAATGCTGGCCCTTAAAGTAGATAATCTGTCAAAGACATATGCCGCCAGTAAGTTGCTGTTCGCGAACAAATCGAATGGTGTTCAGGCAATTCGACCTCTGTCATTCAGTGTGCAAAGCGGGGAAACGCTCGGCGTCGTGGGTGAATCCGGTTGTGGTAAATCAACCCTTGCGCGCATGCTGGCAGGACTACTGTCACCCACGGCAGGGACCATTGAAATTGAAGGTTCTGCACTCGATAAAGCAAAGCCACAAGCACGCGGCAAACTGATTCAATATGTGTTTCAGGATCCGGCTGGCAGCCTCAACCCTCGAAAGACCGTGCGGCAGATTATCGAAGCACCACTAAAGCGCCTGCACCGAATGCCGAAAGCCGAGCGGGATAAAAAAATATCGCAGATTTTCGCATCGGTGAATCTGCGGGAAGCGTTTCTCGAACGTTATCCGCACGAATTTTCAGGCGGGCAGGCACAACGCATAGCACTTGCCCGTGCAATTGCGGCCAACCCCCGGATTCTTATTCTGGACGAGCCAGTCTCTGCCCTTGATGTATCTGTGCAGGCACAGGTGCTGAATCTGCTGACCGATCTTAAAGCCCGCCTTGGTCTAACCTATCTGTTTATCAGTCATGATCTCGCGGTGGTAGAAGCTATTAGTGATCGCATCATGGTTCTATACTTTGGTTCAGTGGTAGAAATAGGCAATGCCGTAAATATCTTTACAACACCACGTCACCCGTATACAAAGCTGCTGGCAGACAGCGCACCAGTTGTCGGGCGTGCGTTAACCGCACCGGAACAAACGGATACAGAATTGCCTGACCCAGTGAATCCACCCGTGGGTTGTGCATTTGCCGGGCGTTGTCCACGCGCAACCGACTTGTGTCGTTTACAGCCACCAGAACTGAAATCAACAGGAGTAGATCAGCTTGTCGCCTGCCACCACCCACTCTAAAAGTGACGTCAAACTGAGTCGACCTGTGCAGGTCGCTGAGGCGATCAAGAATTGGGTGGTCGAACAGGGACTGCAGGCCGGTGACCGTCTGCCGGCAGAGAGCAATCTGATTGAACGCTTCAGAATGTCCAAAGGCACCATTAGAGAAGCGATGCGGATTCTGGAAGCACAGGGACTGATCAGAACCCGCACTGGTCCGGGTGGAGGCAGTTTTGTAGATGAGGTCAGCAGTCAGCGCGCCAAAGCGCTACTCGGCAATTACTTTTACTTTAAAGACCTGACTATTGGCGACATCTACAAATTACGCCTAACACTGGAGCCTGAGCTCGCGGCATCACTTGCCGGTAATTTATCCGAAGAAGTCTTGCTGCTACTTGAAGCCAACATGGAACAGTATGCCCTTCCCGCCGCGGATCTCGATGAAGAGCGCGCTCAGCACATCGCCTCGCTACGCTTCCATGGCATCCTCGCGGAGCAAGCGGGTAATCCGCTGTTGGGTTTCATCGTTGACTTCATGGTAAACCTGTTGTCTGACCTGACTGTCTATAGGCGTCTTTATTCACCGCCAAACATTGAGCTCTGGCAGCAGGGACATGATCATCAGCGTGCGCTAATTCAGGCGCTGCGTAGTGGAGATGCCGACAGTGCTAGGGCAATTATGGCTGATCATATGGAGACGGCCTGGAAGCTGATGCGCCAGCAGGAAGTTGAAATGGAGAATCGGTTTATTTCGGGGGTGTAGTGCGAGAATTCTTTTTTCAACCCACAGCCGCGTACAGACGATTTATAAAACAGAGCAACGATGAGGAGACAGAATTGTTTTATGCCAAAAATCGATGACCAGCTGTGCGTGGCAGCTAGGAATTTATCGAGAAAGCACATTTGCTTTCGAACACCGGCAACAAAGCAGTTCGACCAGATCGGGGTGTGATCAGCGCAGAGGAGATATTATCCGCAACCGCGCGTCACCTGGACTATAACAAGAATAATTTGCTGAACGCCAGGCGCGGCAGAGGTGCAGATAACGTGGGCCGGGGGATTGCTATGAAGCTTTGTCAGAACTTGGGTAGTATGAAGTTATCAGCTATGGCCGAGTTGTTTGGTGTGGGAAGTGACAGTGCAATTTCTCTAGCAACAGGTCGTTTTAGCCAGACACTATCGACTGACCGGAGATTGGAGAAGATATTTAATTGTATTTATCAAGACTTGACTCCATAGTTTATTTTATACCGCAGACTGTGGTTGCTAAAGGAAGATCGCGGACTTTACTTTTGAACCCAGTTTTCAGTGACGATCCATTCTTTGAAATGATTAAACGCACCATCGTCGGTGACCAACGTAGCGCTGACGGCCACAGCATGTGCGCCAATCAGCATATCCATATTACTTAGGCTTATTCCCTTGGCCTGACTTTGAGTTCGTAACACAGCATACGCTGACGCAGCGTCAGAATCCCATACCCGTCGGTCAACACGAGATAGAAATGCGTCAACGAGCGCATAAAGCTCAGTCTTGTCGGGTCGTTGCAGACAACCGAATCGAAGCTCGGCTTCGGTGATTGCAGATACACAGATATTGCCAACTCCGGTCTGACTCACCTTCTTATCAAGACTTGGATCTTGCCCGCGAATTAAATGACTCGCTGTCATCGTATCGAGCATATATAAAGAGGCACTCACTCGAAAAGCTTCCGATCCTGAGGGGGGGCGTCGTCACGATCTTTCATAAAATCGGCTGGCACATCGGTTTTATCGCGAAGCTCGAAAAAACCGTCCCAGGACGAAGGTTTTTCAGAGATGATCACATCACCGGTTTCCGGGTCTTGCCTTATGTAGACCTCTGAACCGGAGAATCGATAGTCCCGTGGTAGCCGAACGGCTTGACTGCGCCCGTTCATAAATAGTTTGGCAGTTTGTCCCATGCTGTCGATCCTTTGCGGTATATATTTTAGTATATGTCGTATATCGGTATATATCAAGATATATTAATTGCCAGGCCTTTGTAGTGCCTTCCCTGCCCGGCAAACCCGAAAGCACTAAATAGATCGATCACTGTGGCAAGTTGGATTAATTCCTATGTTTCGTCATACCTAACGTCCGCGGCCGTATCGGATGGTATTAGAATGGATGTCAGCGTAAGTGTCGTTTTAATACGAAAGCCCGCTACCTTTATTGACGGGCTTTTTTGATCGTTATGACAGAAAGGGATTTACTGTGCCGACCCCCGATCTTTCGAAAACTTTTGTGTTTCTGGTGACAACCTGTAGTGAATACATCAGAGCAGTAGCCGCAATCAGCTTATCAAGGGCGTTTTCGTAGTTTGGTACTCGCAGCATTGCCCACATGCTAGCGACATCCCGGTCTATCGGCAGGATTAAATCCGCATAGTCATTGGAAATCTGTTCGAACCAACGCAGCATAGCCTCGGCTTGTTTTATATCGCCTCTGTGGCGAATCATTTCGATGCCTCTTCTTAGCTCTCCCAGCGTGATAACAGAAAGGTAGCAGGGTGCTTCAGAAACTTTGGCTTCGGTGAAAAAGGTAACGACTCCTATATCTGCCTTGTCTTTTTTACGGAGTTCACTGATGACGTTTGTATCAATCAAAAACATCTTCGTTACCGCTATCGTCTCGCCGGGAGAAATCCTCATCTTCGCCGTATGACGGGATTTTCGTCAGCGCTTCGGCGAGAGTAATTTTCCTGGGGCCTCGGAGTGATTTTTCGAGAATTAACCTGTGTTCTGCCTCAGTGCTCCTGCCGTTTATCGCAGCCCGTTGTTTTAGAGCTTTGACGAGCGTTTCATCTACTTCCCGAACTAGAAGTTGTTTTTTCATCTGTTTGCTACCTATGGGGAATACACGGAAACTATGATAGCAAATATATCAATTTTTATGTGAGTATTGGAATATTAAGTTGGGTGCCCATTAAAAAGTGATCCCAATTTAATTCTATTTCCACCAACTTGCAGCAAAATAATCTGGGAACAGTTTGCGAAATAAAGTTGGTTACAACAAGAGTGTAGAAAGAATTCAAGCAGCATTTTCAAAAGGGCGTCCCGCCTTTATGCCTTATTCGGTGATGGGCTACCCCACACGTGAAGCAGGTTTAGATACGATTCGTCAACTGGTCGAATCCGGGGCTGACTTGCTCGAGTTAAGCATTCCATTCTCAGACCCGCTGGCCAATGGCCCAGCTATTCAAGCTGCAACCCAAATGTCGCTTGAAAATGGCACCACGCTCAATGGTCAAACTGAAGGAGTCACAAACTGAGGGGGTCAAGTCTACTTTTCTGTTATTTCTGCTCTCAATAATTCATACTCCGCTAATATTTTTCCATCTAATCCCATCAGTTTATTCAACTTTTCCACTGTCGTTGATATCGCGCTGTAGCTCCCAACTTGAAACCTCTCCGCAAGGTCTAACAATGTCATTTCCGTATTTTCCTGTATCAACCTTATCGTTATCCATTGGGATACATTTCTCTTTTTTGACCTAGCCCATCCATTTGCACCATCTGCCACATCTCGAATGCCGGGGTTGTGCTGGATGCTACTCAACAACTTAGGAAACACCTGCAATTGGAAAAATTTGACGCCAGTATCTGAGCTGGTATTGCTCATACTTCTCTCCATTGCGTGTCGATCCCGAATCACCGATTAACGGTTTAACCGGTACATCCCAACGCGGACTGGCAAAAAAAGGAATGGAATAGCGATCAGCACCGGATCGATTTATAACTCGATGAGGTGTTGACGAGAATTCACCGTTAGACCATATTTGCATTAAGTCTCCAATATTAATCACAAATGTTCCTGGTATAGGCGGCGCTTCTACCCATTCACCACTTTTACTTTCTATTTCCAGACCACCGTTTTCATCTTGCCAGAGTATCGTGAATCCAAGTTCATCGGTGTGGGGTACCACGCCAATATCGGCGACCGTTTGTGGGTTATCCTGCGGTGGGTAGTGATTTATCTTTAACAGAGATGACTGACGTTGAAAAAGCTCCTGAAAAAACTCTGCCGGTTGATCCAGTGCAAGCGCAAAAGCGCGTTGCAGCACCTGTGACAAGCCTGACACGGCAGTGTAATAGGTTTCCGTGGCCGCTTTCAGGGCCTCACTGTTTTCAGGCCATAGATTGGGTCCGTCCAGTCTGTTGTCTGGGTTAATCGGTCGATCCTCACCAATCCAGAAGCCTTCCTGATTGCTAACGGCTTCATTAGCTTCGCCTTCGTATGAGCTGTACCTCAATGGCAGGTACCCACGGATGCGATCGTTCACGATAATTTCTTTCTTCTCGTCCATCGGGCGAGTAAAAAATTCCCGAGCTGCTGTTAACACGTCTTCGATCAACACCTGTGGGATACCATGATTTTTAATGTAGATAAAGCCGATGTCGCGACACGCCTCCGCGATGGCCGCCACTGTGGCTGAATCGTCTTTCCCCTCTACCAGCGATGCCAGGTCGATGACGGGGATTTCAGTGAAATCAAGGCGACGGGATTTTGGGATGCTCATGATTGTCGTTCCTGGTAGTTCTATAATTTTGATTAAAGAATTTACGCCTATAAATATCAATTGAAAATAGTAGAATAAAGATGTTGATCATTCATTTTAGGAATGTATGTGCAAAACCCACTACCCCCTCTCAATGCATTGGGCGCCTTCGAGGCTGCGGCGCGACATCTCAGTTTTACCAAAGCCGCCAAAGAGTTTGACGTACTACAGCCAGCGATTAGTCGTCATATCGCGGCACTCGAAAATGACCTTGGCACCACATTGTTTATACGAAAAAAACCTAAGCTGGAATTAACCAGTGATGGCGAAACACTGCTTACCGCGGTATCAAGCGGATTCGGGCAAATTGCTCATGCGGCCAACATTATCCGGCAGCGCAATAGCACGCAGTCTTTCGTGGTCGCCACTTCTCTTGGTTTTGCTGGTTGCTTTCTGATGTCACGGTTGTCTGACTTCAACTCCTGCTATCCCGACGCTGACCTGGAGCTCGTTACCAGCGATCTTTACCGGAAGTACAATCCGCGTGAATTCGATGTCGCTATCGTGTTGGCGGAAAAGAAAAATATACCGGGCCGGGATGTCAGACTTCTATTTCGCGAAGAAATGATAGCTGTGTGTGCACCTGATTATCTGCGGGAGCGAGAGTTGCTCAGTGACGAAGATCTAGCGAAAGAACGGTTACTCTATCTGCATGAGCCAAACCATCTGGAAGATTGGAATACCTTCTTTTCCGATTCAGCTGCAACGGCACCGCCGTCAACGGCATCGAATCGCTACCCGCTTATACGACCTATCTGCAAGCCGCATTGAACGGGGACGGCATTGGGCTAGGCTTGTCTATTTATATCGACGACTTAATTCGAGCAAAGCGTCTTTGTTTAGCCAGTGATAGACGAGTACAAACTGAGCGAGGATTTTTCTGTTGGGTGTCAGACCGAGGGCTCCACAAGCCAGCGGCACATGATTTCGCTAACTGGTTAAACAAAGCAATTGAGCTGAGCCCCGATAGACAACGACGTCACGCTTTTAATGGACGCCAGGCCAGTTCGAGACACTGCATCCGCCTCTAAAACTAACTTTGGGTAAGTGTATTTTTACCCTGGTGCTGCATAAAATTTCGGCCCGGAACCGCTGCGCTGACAGTATCTTTCCATACGTCAGGAAATGCGGGATCCCCTGCATAATAGAACAAAGAACCGACAATACACGCCAGGTCGTTATCGATGTCACTGCGGGCGTAACTGTCACAAGCAGTAGTACGACAATGTACCACAAAGGGAAAATTGGCTGCCTGAAGAAGATCGAAGCGATTGTCTCGACAGCACAACTTTGCTAACGGTCAATCACGGATTGTGGCTCCAGGTTAGTTATAGTTAACCTGGTCCAGAAACACGAGTAAAAATGTCCCGCCGCGAGTATAAAACCCGTACAGAGGCGATCTGCGAATATAGCCGCTCCGGTTTTGTTGCATCTGGTGTGTTGTCGCTGGCCTCGGGACCATGTGGCACCTGATAGAAGCCATTTTTTGCTGTGACGGGTCCGATTTCTATTGGATTGCACAAAATGTTTTCACGTTTGTCTCTTGCCTTGGCAAAATTCCGCGTCGACTTTATTCTACCAAAGTTGATCCGGAGAAACAGGGGTATTGTTCAGGTTCAACTCGCCCGATGCTTTCAAACGGATATACGCAGCATCAGCGAGAACGCTGCAATCAGCAAATGCTTCAGCCATTTTGCGATGGCTGAATGTTGTTATTACCTGTGCCGCCAGCATTGGTTCGTTCGCCTCTAATAATGCAGACGCCGTGCGCACAATATCTTGTAATTCTGAATTTGCGTTTGCTTCAATATGAGACCAATGCTCACGAACTTCTTTAAGTATTGTTGCAGGCTTTTGAAAGGCTAAATGCATTAATCGCTTATACGCATAGACAGCCGAGCCGGCAGTCTCTACTCCCTGTGAAACCAGTGACACCGAGTCGGGTGTGGCCATCGCTTTGCGAACATCCTGAAAGCGATGACTTTCTCCATAGGTGAGATAGCGATGTTGTTGATATTCAGCAGGCACAGATGTCTGACCTAGAAAAACAGGTAACAATGGTGCAGCTACGGCACCGATAGGCGCATGCCACATCATCCGCAGCGCTGAATACTTTGGGTGCACCAGTGGTACTACTTGACCGTAGCCTGCTGTATCTCCCGTTAGCTTTTCTGTATTAATCGACCAGAATATATCTTTAAGTGTGATTTTTTGCGGCAGTTCCGCGCGTTCTCGCATAACTGATTCAATCCATTTCACACCTTCCCAGCGGTGCTTGCCATCACCATAGACAGCATTGACATTAAAAACGCCATCGGCAGGATCATGCCATCCATATTCGATGGCGGTGTCAAAGAAGTGCGTCGGGAAAAGAAAATCATCGTTAGGTTGCGAGGGAATCTCACCGATATAACCCGGCCTTGAAGCACGAATGCTATCAGGGCCCAATCTCTCTGCAACCCACAGGCCTCTACCACCTGCAAACTCGATCACCACCCATGCTTCATCCGGATCAGCGATAAGATGTGAGTTACCGCCGTAGGTCGAATAGCCGTGCTCAGCTATTAGCTGCGCAATCAGATCAACCCCTTCGCGAGCGGTTTTTGCACGCTCGATAACGATGCGCGCTAAATCGGAATAGTTTGGCCCTGTCTGATCTTTCGGCGTCATGTCTATCAATTCATCACGTGAAGTCGACCAGATATCGCGTACTGCTACTCCATATTCGTTTAAACCTCCATTGGTCAACGGAGCAGGCACCCCAAGGTAGTAGCTATAGTTAACACGTATGTTACGAGCGGTTCGAGAGACCTGCGGAATTTGAGACAAACGCCCTGGCAAATCAGCCTGCGGTGTTACACCAACGGTAATAGTCGCGTCACTGGAATAATCCTCTGCAGGATGAATTTCAAGCCAGTGGCTGGAAGGTTCATCGCCATAACCTGCCAGATAGGCGTGACCATCTGCAGTATGGTTGCACCCGATATAGATGCCGTAGCTCATGCCTTGATCTCAATGTTAACGTGCACTTAAAAACAATCCCGCTTATAGGACTTATCCGTTGTTTCGTTAAAGACCTCCTGATCGCCTTCCCACGCTATGGACTCCGTGTGCACGTGAAAATTATCGGTGTCGCATGTCATGATGGTGCGAGTGAAGGTGCGTGTTTTCCAATCATCACCCCGGCTGTATTCCCACTCCCATTCATACTCGGCTTTCGCAGAGAGGGGGTCGTCAGGCTGTATGGTGTAGCGCTGTAGGTTGGTTGATGCCATGACGAGTTGACTGGCTTCAAAACGAACTTTGCCATTGTCTGAATAGATCTCTAAACTTTTAGCCCCTGTTTTTGGGTCTGTTATCACTTCACGTCGTTGCTTGAAGTCTGTTAGTTTTGTGTGGGCGAGAGGCCGAGGTGTGGTAGTCGCTTCAAATTTGGTCAGCGTGCCGTTGGTAGCGGTTTCGTCTCGACACGGTATAGACAAAACGCTGTCACTCGTGCGTATCTGCAGTGATCCGTTACCAGGGGTTGGCCAGGCGATTGGCCAATAGGTATTTGAACAGGCCAGGCGTAGTCGATGGCCCTTTTTTATTTTGTAGGCAGTGTTGTTCAGTGTTACGGATACCGTGTACCACTTATCAGGCTCAAGACGCTGCGGGTTATTCTTGCCGTTGCGCTGGCATAAGTTCATGATGCCCCGGGTAATCAATGTGCTACGCCCATCAGGCCGGATATCACAGAGTCTCGCTGCCAGCAATGCCTCTGGCTGATCACTTTTAACGTTGATGGTAAGCACCGTGTTACCAACAATCTCTAACGGCTTTTCAAGCCTGGTTGTATCGAATACAAGTGATTCTGCATCTTCGATTTGCTGATCATCAGGAAGTTCATCCGCCGGACCAAATGCAAACCAGGGCATGTACTCACCTGACGCCATGCCGACAGTTTGCGGCGACGAACAATTCAATACAGCCGTTGGCTGCGGTGACCCGGATAGCCCGGATTCACCTGGATAAAATTGCTTAGGGTGAATTTGTTTTGAAGGCCACCCGGATTCACCAATCCACTTACCGGGGCGATGATCGTAATAAGGCTTTGGCTCGATACTGTCTTGTAGATAAACCTGGTAGGTTGCTTCGTCCATGATGCCGGTGTCGCGCCCTTTCAGCCACTGATCGAACCAGCGTAGTGCATCAGGTAAAAATGCCACGGTTGGGCCCGGTATGCCGAGGTGAGGATAACGATGACACCATGCCCCTTGTAAACCGCGCTTGGGCACGTTGAGCATTTCAAGCAAACGTGGCACCGTATTTGGCCAGCAATCAGCGTGACCACTGACTGCATATATGGGGATCTTGATGGCATCATAGTCGGTGCCGACAGTGCCGCGTAACCAATAGTCATCTTCACGTTGATGCGATAGAAAATGATCAAGATAATGGGGCGTGTTTTGCAGTCGGTCCATCCAGAGTGCTCGCCAATCATCGCCTATTAGTGCGGGATCTGGCGGGCGGGTGTTATAGCCGAACATAATCGCAGCCCATCCAATAGTCTGCCCGGTTAAGCAGCCCATATAGTAGGAGCCGTCATCGTAATAACGAAATTCAGTTGCTCCCAGTGCGATTACGGTTTTTAATGCGTCAGGCTGACGTTGTGCCAGTTGCAGGCCGGTGATTCCACCCCATGAAATTCCAATAGTACCCACATTGCCATCACACCACGGCTGTGCAGCGATCCAGTTAATAACGTCGACTCCATCATCGATTTCCTGATTGCTGTATTCGTCATCAAGGATGCCGTCAGATGATCCGGAGCCACGCATGTCAACACGCAAACAAACGTACCCCTGCTCCGCGAACCAGGCGATTGTTGTTGCGTCTCTTATGGCTGAGTAGTCGTCTTTGCGGTACGGTATGTATTCCAATATTGCTGGCACTGGCTTGGTTGTAGTGGTATCACTGGAAGCCGTGCCTGTTATGTGTTCTTCTGTAACACCAATATTTTCGGGTAGCCAGATGCGTGCGCCCAGCCTCGCACCGTCATTCATTGGTATCCAAGTGTGTTCAACGCAGATTGCCATGGTTTACTCCTGGGTTAAACCTATATGTGTCAAGAGCATGTGCGTTTAATGGTCGGGTGCCAATGCCGTGTAAACAATATCTGGTCATTTTCTGAGACAACAACATTTCCTTGCAATATGAAATCTGTGATCGTTGAGCGAATTTCGACGGTGCTATTTACTTTAACCTGCCAGTCATCTCGAGAAAAATATAAAGTGTGCTCATAGCGTGAAGCTGCACTGTTTGGATTGTTAAGAGCAATACGATGAAGTGCCGCTGTCTCATAGCCAAACTCTAAATCAATAGTCGGATAATAAACGCTGTAACGTGGTTGCTGCCAGCCTATCGATTGAGTTTTTATGTCGGCACTAATTTCCGTCCAGCGTTTTAGTTCAGGTGCAGATAGAATTTCATAATCCCGGTTAGGTTTTAATGCCCGCTCTTTATATTCTGGGGTTGTGAATTGATATTCATCATCGGATGTATCAATCCGCACCGGGAGCTTCAGCTCAAGACTACTATGCAATATCGCCATTTTTGCAATGACGGGCGATGGCCAGATGTTCGGCCAATAACTACTTGATAGTGACAGTCGTAACTGGTGACCCTCGGCAAGCCGGTAGGCCGTGTTGTGCAGCTGCAAACTTATTTTTGTTTCACTCTCTGGATAGTTTGTGCTTAACTCAGTGCTTTGCTGATTAAGCGCAAGATTTCTAATGGCATAAGATATCCGTGCGACACCTCCGTCCGGGTGTACGTCGTTTAGCCTCGCCACAAGCATTGCAGATGACTGATCGCGGCAAACAGTCAGATCAAGTTCAACTGATCCCAGTATTTCTATTGGCTCTACAAGCGGCTCGCTTTCAAAGACTAAAGAATGTTCATCGTCTTCACGTTGATCAAGAGGCAATCCACCCACCCGACCAAAATACCCTGTATCACCGGCAGCCTTACCGACACTTAGGTTTCCGGGTACGTCGCTTTGCATTTCAGTAGTGGTTTTGTTCCGGGCTAATTTTTTACCAACCAAAAAGTATGAATGATTCTGGACATTGTCAGATGGCCATGCACGTTCGGCGATCCAGCGGCCGGGTCGGGAATCTATCTTGTTAGCCGGTATTGCATAGTCCTGAACCCAAACACGTAGCTGCGGCTCTTTATCGACACCGTTTTCATTACCACACAACCAATGGTCCCACCATCGAATTGCCTCATGCTGAAACGCGATACCAGGGGACGGATTTGCCTGATCTGGATAATGATGCCCCCAGGCGCCAACTATGCCCCAGCTATGATGGCTTGATTGCTCAAGGAAATTCATAACGGTATTGCTGTATCGATCAGCCCACCCACCAATCATCAACACTGGGCAGGTAATTAATTCGGGGTTTTCGTTTACGCTGCCCCACTGCCAATATTCATCACGGGTTTCGTGTGCAATCCAATGCTCTAGTGGAAAACTGAGTTGCTGAAGCCGGTTAAGCCAGAGCTCCCGCCACTGCTTGCCAACGGTCAGCGGGTCCGGCGGGGATGCGAGAATCGCGGGTAAGGTTGCACCCCACTCTATTGAGTCTGTGAGCAGGCATCCGCCCATATGGTGAATGTCGTCATCGTAGCGATTGTTGTTAGCACAGACGGCAATAACCGCTTTTAACGCAGGCGGGTTTCTACTGGCTGCCTGTAAACTACTGGTTCCACCCCAGGATGTTCCCATCATGCCAACGCGACCGTTGCACCAGCTTTGTCGGGCAATCCATTCGATAACGGCTATAGCATCATCAAGTTCTTCGGGTGTGTACATATCGCTCATGATGCCCTCCGAATCACCAGAGCCACGCATATCAACTCTTATTGCAGCGAACCCGGCTTGAGCAAAAACCGGATGGTTTCTTTCATCCCGAATTCTGACCATGTCTCGTTTTCGGTAGGGAATATATTCAAGGATTGCCGGCACGGGTTCAGTGGCTGATTCTTGTGGCAACCAGATTCTTGCCGATAGACGAACACCATCGTGCATTGTTATCCATTGATGCTCGATGATGCTAACGGGCTGCATTTCAGTGCTTAAGCTTTGGCATGTATTATTGCGTTCGGCAGTTTTTACTGCGGATAGTGGCAGCTTATCCAATGCTGCCTGTCATTGATAACATCAGGTGGAAAATCCAGCTTGCAACGTTTGCCTGCAACCGGACAACGTGTATGGAATTCGCATCCGGTTGGGCGCTGCATAAGACTTGGCACCTCACCTTGTAGCTCAATGCGGTTGATTTTTGCATCCGGATCAGCTTCCGGGTTGGCCGATAACAGCGCCAGTGTATAAGGGTGCCTGGCTTCGGCAAAAATATCATCGGTATCGCCTACCTCAACAAAACGTCCAAGGTACATAATCGCCGTACGGTTCGAAATATGCCGCACTATGTTGAGGTTGTGGGTAATCACAAACATGCTTAAACCGAGATCGTCTTGTAATTTATTCAATAAATTAAGAATCTCCCCTTGCACTGACACATCCAAACCCGCTGTGGGTTCGTCGGCGATGATTAATTTGGGTTGCAGTGCCAAAGCCCGCGCCACGCCAACCCGCCGTGCCTGGCCACCACTTAGCTGATGCGGATAACGATCGGTGTAGTCGGTGGGCAAACCCACCATGTTAAGCAGGCGATGTGCTTCGGCGCGAAGATCTGTTTGCTTTAAGCCATGAATTTTGAAAGGCTCGGTGATTAAAGAACCCACGCTCAGCCGCGGGCTGAGTGAGCCCGTCGGGTTTTGCCACATGTAGGAAATTTGTTTCCGGTAGGTTTGCATGCCGTTGTTATCGAGCTCACTGATGTTGCTGTCACCAAAATGAACAGACCCGTGGGCAATTTTATGAATTCCCGCTATGGCCATGGCCAGGGTGGATTTGCCGGAACCGCTTTCACCCACCAGTGTGAAAGTTTCACCTTCGCGTATATCAAACGAAACATCTCTGACTGCATCTATAAACGGATCACGGTTGCCGCTCAATAACGCCTGCAGCGTACCCTGCGCTCGAAAGCGCACGCGGAGGTTTTTTACGCTCAGCACGCGGCTCATGATGAGCTCGCCAGATGGCATGAAACAAAATGTGCCTCACGGGCTTCCTGCCAAATTGGTGTGTGAGTATTGCACTTTTCAAAGGCATGCTCACAGCGATCACGAAAGATGCATCCCTGCGGTATTTCAATGAGGTTAGGTACTTCCCCGTCAATGGTGGGCAGTTGCCGTGTTTTTTCCCGAATGACTGCTGGATCGCATTGCAGTAGTTTTTGTGTATACGGGTGAAGCGGGCGATGGAATACATCTCTAACGGTGCCCTCTTCAATTACCTCACCGGCATACATGACCACAACAAAATCACATAACTCTGCGATAACACCCAGATGATGAGATATAAATAAAATCGAGCAGTCCAGGCTCGACTGTAGTTCTTTTAACAACTGAATGATCTGCACTTCAAGTGTTGCGTCAAGAGCCGTTGTGGGCTCATCGGCAATGAGTAACGACGGGTTTGCCTGCAACGCCATTGCAATACAAATGCGTTGTTGCATGCCTCCTGAGAACTCGTGTGGGTATTGTTTTAACCTGCGGGCCGGGTCTGGTATACCCACTCTGCTCAGCATGTCAATTGAGCGAGCCTGTTTTTCACTGCGGCTGGACTTGTCGCGATACTGTATATCAAGCATCTGCTGGCCAATGCTTACCACAGGGTTTAACGCCGACATTGGATCTTGAAAAATAATCGACATGGTATCACCACGAATCTTTCGCATTTGATCATCGTTGAGTGAAAGCAGATCCTGCCCTTCGAACTCTATATTTCCATTGGGGATAATCGCATTCTCGGCAAGCAGGCGAATAATGGCTGAAATTAACGTCGATTTTCCGCACCCGCTTTCGCCAACCACACCCACAATGGCGCCCCTGGGTACGTCCAGATTGACATGCCTTAACGCCTGCAATTCACCACGTCTTGTCCGGTAGTGAATAGAAAGATCACGCAAACTGAGTACGTTTTCGTTCAAACGCTTTTCCTCAGCTTTGGATCGATAAGATCACGTAACGACTCACCTAGAAAAGTAAAGCCGAGTGTGATTAAAATCAACGGAATGCTACCGGCGATAATCGGCCAGGGTGTGTTTCGTATTAGAGTATAACCATCGTTAAGAATGCTGCCCCAGGACGGTGTAGGTGGCTTGACCCCCATGCCCAGAAAACTTAACCCGGCTTCCAATGCAATTACCGTCGGTATATCCATAGACGCCAGAATCACGAGTGGCCCCATGACGTTGGGGAGTACATGTATGCCGAGTATTCTTGGCAGTGACGCGCCCATGACGCGTTCCGCTTGTATAAATTCGTTGTTTTTAATAGATAGGGTCTGGGTGCGCATCACACGGCCGTAGTTGGGTATTGATGTAATTACAATCACCCCGATAACCGTGGTTAACGATAGCCCCACCAGCGCCACACTTGCCAATGCAAACATCACTGTCGGGAATGAGCGGATCGTATCGAAGAACAACATGATCAGGTTATCAAGCCACGCGGGGCCGAAGCCTGCGATCATGCCCAGTACCACACCAATAGACAGTGCTGCGGAAATTGAAATCAACGCAACTTTAAGTGCAACTCTGCCGCCAAACAATACACGCGAAAACAGATCGCGCCCTAACTGGTCGGTACCGAGAAGATGTGAAGAGGAAGGCCCCTGTATACGATCTTTAATATTGAGTGCAATAGGGTCATAAGGTGCGATCACTTCGGCCATCAGTGCACTGGCACAGATCAGCACAACCAGTATCAGGCCGAAGCAACCCATTGGGTCTTTAAGTATGCGCTTGAATACATCAATCATAATGATCTACGTATACGTGGATCCAGCCACGCATTCACAAGATCAGACAAAGTAGTGCTAATCACAAACAATATAGTACTAACCAGCACCGAACCCATTACCACTGGATAATTACGCGTGGTCACCGAGTCGTATATCAACTTGCCAATGCCGGGTCTTGCAAACACGATTTCAGTAAAAAGGGCTGCCGACAGTAAAAATCCCATACCTACCCCTATGACTGTAATGGTTGGCAGTATTGCAAGCTTCAGTGCGTATCGATAAACAACCACACGTTCCGGTAATCCGTAAGCGCGTGCGGTACGTATATGACTCTCACTCATGATCTCAAGCATGGACGCACGCACCAATCTGGCAAGATAGCCTATCCACGATAGCCCGATAGCAAATGCCGGTAGCACCAGATGTGAAATCTGATCAGCGATGTCGCCTTTTTCTCCAGCGCCGACGGCTGGAAACCATTTAAGCGTAACGGCGAATATGAGCAACGAAAACAGAGCGACCACAAACGCCGGTGCTGTAATGCAGGCTATCGATAAGATACCTGTAAAACGATCAATCCATGTATTGCTGTGCAAAGCCGAATAACACCCCAATGGAATACCTATAACTGATGCAAAAATAATCGCGCTAAAAATCAATGCCAATGTATAGGGCAACTGACCAAAGACGATTTCAGCTACCGGTCGGTTAGTCAGTACATCCATCCCCAGGTCACCACGAGATAAATTGCCAAAGAAGTGCAGTATTTGTATAGGCAGAGGATGGTCAAGCCCCATGCGGGCTGACATGCTGGCGATCATTTCGGGCGTTGCTCGCGGGCCAAGCAAAATTCGTGTGGGATCACCGGGCACAAGGTGGATCATGCAAAACAATACGGTCACCGCCAGCAGGACAATGCCAACTCCCAGCAACAACCGTTTAGTTATATAGAGCAGCATGGGCTAGTAGTGATTTTAAATTGCGCCGTTGGAAACTACGCGTGGACAAGTACACAGACTCAATGCACTGACGCTAATCAGGTACATTGAGTCTTGTCTCTGTGAGCTGGCGACAGGTTGGGTGTATCGCCATTGTCTATTTCTACGCCTTCGCAAAATTCCTTAGCAGCGGCAAACCATCCGGTCGAAATGCTGGCTTGATGTTGTTGCGATAAACAACCGGGGTTGATTCATGGGTTATGAATCTATAAGCGCCACTTTCTTCCATCAGGTCTTGCATTTGTTGATACATGGCTGCACGTTTTTCAGTGTCGACCTCGGCTTTCGCCATTGCTTCCAGCTTATCGAATTCAGGATCACTGTAGCGTTCCCAGTTCCAGATCCCTTTTTGCTCGGTCACAAACCACGCTGTTGCGTAGGAAGCATCTGGCCCCATTGAAAAGCGGTTAAGGATTAACTGGATATCTTTATAACGCTCACCAGCGCTGGCATCGCCAAGTGACCAGAACGCACCTGATTCATGCAAATTGATTTCAACGTTGATGCCCGCCTGTGCGCAGGTAGCCTGTATCACCTGAGCCGTGGTCACATTAGCTGCTTTGTTAAGCACATCAAGCGTGACTGATGCACCACCTTCCATACCCGCAGCGGCAAGATATTCTTTAGCCTTTGTTAAGTCTGCGGCAGGTGGCACCAATGCGTTTTCACGATGGCCAACCAACCCGGGCGCAATCATTCCGGTGGCTACATCTGCGGCACCATAGTAAGACGCTTCAAGTATCGATGGTACATCTATGCAGTGTTGAATTGCTTTTCGCAAATTCTCGTTAGAGGTGGTCTCGTTCTCGACATTCATACCCACCCACACATAATAAAGAGAGGGATATTCGTCAAGCGTTGTGCCTTCCGGTGGTGAGTCTTTTAGTGTCGCAACAGAACTGACAGGCACACGTGTGTAGTCGATATCACCTGATTCAAACGCTATTTGTGCAGTGCTTTCATCATCAATCGGCAATATATGAATTTCATCAAACGCAGCTGTTCCACCATGCCAGTCAGGGTTTTTGACCAGCACTGTTTTTTGTTTTGGTTGCCACTCCTGATGCATATACGGGCCAGAGGCACAAGGCGTGGTGGTTGTTACTTTGCCGCCGGCTTTTTCCCAGGCAGCTTTGCTGACGATATTGCCAACGATATACGGCAGAGCGATATTCCATGCAGGCGGGTACGGTTCTTTGAATACAATCGTACCTTCGTATTCGCCATCGACAGTAACTTCTTTCAGTGAACCCCAATCAGGTGTGTTGGTTGATTCAAGTGATTTATCAAGGATGCGCTCGTATGAGAACTTCACATCTTCGGCCGTCATTTCGCCAAAGCCGTTGCTGAACATAATGCCGGGCTTGAGTTTAAATTTTATGTGAGTAGCATCTACCTGCTCAATTGACTCTGCAGCATCAAGATCCCATCCCCATTCACGCCCCGGTTTGTACTGAATGAGTTTGCTGTAAATTGAGCTTTGAATTTCTTCATCCACGATACCTTGCGAATGTGCCGGATCGAGACTGCGCATATCGGCATAGGTACGTATTTTTAATATGGCTTTGTCATCCGCGTAGACAATTTCGGGGATACCACTGATGGCAGATGCAATGCCCAGTGCACCTGAAGTCTTAAGAAATTGTCGGCGACTCTTGCTGGCTGCCAGTCTGGTCAATTGTTTCTCGTTCATGGTGTTCCTCCATTGCTCTATCCGCCTATGGGATATACGCGAGTGTGGGTTCGATGAGCTACATTGCCACTTGATTATTGCATATTCAATTGGTCTGTCACAGTGCCTTAGCGTAATGATGAATTACTTGAATTTATTGACTAATTCTTAAAATGTTGACCAGACGAAGGGGCTTCGTCTATGAACGACCTGGCACTGTGTTGCAGGAGCACCCTATTTACTCATTCGCCTAACCGGTATTAATTACTGGAGTGGATTGACTGGGGGGCGTTACTGTTTATCCGTTTTCCACCGATAATCTCAGCGGTGTTGTTAAAACCATGAAAACCTATACCGAGTCTGGTAAGGATGAAATGGATTTTGCAGACACGACACTGCATTGGTTAGCGGCTGAAACACAGACCACCACGATAATGACAGTAGTTGAGCGAGATTCTAATCGCTATCGACTACCCGATGGTAAGCACTTTGTCGTTGCATAAAAATCATCCGTACTTCTTTCGTCACCTTCGATATAGATGCTCGCTTCGAACCGGAACAGGCTACTGGGTTACTGGCAAACCCTGCAGGCGGTGAGCAAAATTGAAGTTATTGCCCGGGCTACGGAACGTAAAAAAGAACCAGTGCAACCCACCTGCAAAGTGATCCGCTTAGAACCGCCCGTAAGTCAGATAGGCTTCTTTTGGATCGGTCCCGCTGCGAATAGCTGAGCGAACCTTGTTCTCAGTATTCATCACCGCTTCGACTTCAGCCACGACCGCTTCTGCGATGTCACCCGGAATCACGATAGCGCCATCTATGTCGGCGATTAAAAAGTCACCGGGGTTAACAACGACGTCACCGATCTGCACAGGGACATCCATTTTATCAACCGACCAGGCACCCACAACATCCTTTGGGGTGTAGAAACGATGGAAAACAGGAAAGCCGATTTTGCGAATAAAATCGCTATCGCGGCACCCGCCATTGGTCACATATCCGCGCACACCACGCATCTGGAGTGTCTCGGCAGACAGTTCGCCCATCATCGCGATGTCATTGGTGTGGCCATCGCAAACGACGACATGGCCTGACGGCGCTGTTGAAAGGAACCCTGTCCAGGCCAGCAGCGCTTCATCAGCACTAATGCCAGGTTTTGGTGTTCCAGAAATTGTGAAGACAGGGCCGGCCAGAATTTGTGTATCGTCGATCGGGCGGATGTCTTTGGGCAGAACGGTGTTGTCGATCCCTCTCTCACGCAGGGCGTCATAAACGGCTCCGCTGTAGCACTTAGCGAGACGTTCGGTGACAATGGCTTGATCATCAGTCATGAGTTTTCTCCTGGTGACTTAATTCTCTAGAGTTAGCAGGTGGCCCCGGTGGCAGTTATCAATGCGGCCTTGCCTTCAAGGTTAAATTGATAATTCATGATTTTGATCCCGGTTTCCAGACGTCACGTTGAAAGAAAAGGCTCGAGTCGCACAAAGGCCTCTTCGAGAACGTCAGCAGGCTGCGCATAGCAAAGCCGCAAATAGCCTTCTCCCTGAGGACCAAAGGCCACGCCAGGGGCCAGCCCTACTTTTGTCTGATCGAGAATTTCACTTGCCGCGGCGAAGCTGTCGGTCAGCCCGTCGACACAGAAAAAACAGTAGAAAGCGCCATCGGGTTCGATGAACTCAACCCGCGAAAATGTACTCAGCCGCTCAGCCGTCAGTTCGTAGCCGGTTTGAATCTTTTCAAGCAGATCAGCAATTTCCGCTTCTCCGTACTGCAGTGCTGCAACCCCTGCCTCCTGAACAAAGCCCGCCGTGCAGGACGTGTTGAATTCGGTCAGCTGGCCCAGCTTCGCTTCGAACGCGGCGGGAGCCACAATCCAGCCAAGCCGCCATCCTGTCATCGACCAGCATTTCGAAAATGAATTAACTGAGATAAGCCTATCTTCGGGTTCCGCAATCGACAGAAAGGAAGGCGCATGGCGTCCATGCCGGTAGAGCCGGGTATAGACATCATCGGCGACGATCCAGATGCCGTGCCGACGGCAATGTTCCAACACCATGCGCTGCTCCTCCATGTTCATGGTCCAGCCAGTGGGGTTGTTTGGTGAGTTGATCACTATCGCTTTGGTGTCCGGTGTCAGTGCTGCGATCAGCTCTTCCACGTCTAACGCCCAGTGTCCACTCTTCGGTGTGATCACCACGCTCGCGATTTCGGCGCCAGTCGCCTTAAAGGCACCAATGATGTTCGGCCAGCTTGGCTCAAGGGCTACGACCCGATCGCCCGGCGTGACAAGGAACTCAGCAGCCAGCATGAGGCCTTGCATTCCCGACGGAGTAACGGTGACCTGCGGAGGCATGATTCGGCTGCCCAACAATTCATTGCTGTAAGTGCAAATCGCCTGCCGTAGTTTTACCGCGCCGTTGTTTGGTTGATACAGGTGATTACCGGCCTTGAGTGCGGCAATCGCGGCATCAACAATGACGCGGCCGGTTCTCCACGCGCTTTCACCAAACCAAAGTGGTATCACGTCAGGGTCATGCATTCCCAACTCGGCAATGGCCCGTATTTTCGATGCTTCCAGTGCACGGGCACGAGACGAAATCGAATTGTGCAGCGACGTGTTCCCCATGAAATTGCTTCTCTCGTACCTAGATCAAATTTTTTGTGTGATGTTATGAATTAATTTAATTCAATGGTCCCAAGCGCTCCGAGAATCGTCGGATACATGCAGCTCCAAACTCAGTCGCTGGCAATGAGGGTTTACGACTACCACCCAGTTCAATGCCTAGTCTCTGCGCTGCCAGCATCTTTCCATAAGTCAGGAAATGCGGGATCCCCTGCATAATGAAACAAAGAACCGGCAATATTTCCGCATACAACTCATCAGCTTTTTTTTCATGACCCAACGCGAACTCTGCAAATATATCGCTGGTCTTGTCTACTGTATCAATGGCTGGGATAAGCCCACTGGCACCTGCGCGCAGGTTGTCAGGTAATTCCAATCCGCAGCGACCATTGAAAAGCATCACACTGTTACCGAGCTCTGATGCAATAGACTCAAGATTGACAGCGTTGCATTCCAGTTTTGCGATGGTGAAATTTTCGTGGTCATTCGCAAGCGCGATCAAGCTCTGGTTACTCAGCCCGAACCCAAGGAACTCTGGCGCATTCTGAATCCCGACAGGGCAATCAACCGCCGCGATAATGTCTGAGAAAAAGTCTGTCAGCTTTGCGTCGTCAACTTTCTGCGAGGGAGGTTGAAGCGTAAGCGCCGACGCACCGCTTTGTATTGCCCGCTTCGAAAACTCGATTTGCTCGGCGGCCGTGTCGCCATAGACCGTCACCAGGAGCGGTTTGCGTCCATCGATGTGTCTGGCGACCACTTCAAGCACTTCGATGCGCTCATCGAATGTCAACTTCGAGACCTCCGTGCCCAGCCCCAGAATGGCCACCCCGGCGGCCTCGTTGCCCAGAGCGGCGTCCACCTGCACTCGAAATGGATCCCGTCGCAAAACGCCACGATCATCAAAGAATGCGTAAAGCATAGGATAAATACCAGGTGCGACCATCCAAGCTGGGCTGCCCCGCAACGTCATCAAGTCGCCTCCGGTCCTTTTTTATTGTCATAGGCTTCCGCAGCGCGACCGACGGCGTCCTCGTTCAGGATAAACCCAAGCCCCGGTCCAGACATCACCGGGATCTTTCCAGCATTTGGCGTCAGATCCGGAGAGGTCATCGTTGGGGCAGTTTCGCCGTAGCCAATAACGCCCGCATCTGTTTCGACTTCTACCAGAATGGTCGTTTGACCAAGGTTCTTCCCCATGGCCCAGACATACGGCGTCTTGAATCTTGAAAAGAGCGGCGTAAGGCGGATATCTTTGATGTTCATAATCTTGTCTGGCAATAGGTTCACATTCGCGCCTATGATGATCAGATCACCGTGAGGGTGGATGCGTCCAATAATGTAGGTTTGCCCGTTATGAGATCAGCCAGTATTTCTGCCGATCCGGCGGGCAGAGTCCCGTTATGAGTGCATCCACATACATTAAGTGCCGGCTATATGAGCGTAAGCGACGATTTCGACCTTGGCCTCCGGAACCAGAATTGCAGCAACGACGACCGTTGCCCGGTTGGGTAAAACCCCGTCAAAATACTCGCCATAAACCGCATTCATGCCAGACGCATCGGCCGCATCAACCAGGTAGATCAGGCATTGGGCAATGTCGGCCATCGTGCCGCCCGCCGCCTCGACCGAGGCTTTGATATTGTTCATCGCTTGACGGGTTTGCTCCTCGATTGTGCCATCGACAAACTGTCCATCCTCGCCAATTGAGAGATGGGCTGCGTACATGATTTTGCCATCGGTTGGCGCTGTCACTGCCCAATTTAACGGTACAGACGGTGCAGGCAGGTTTGAAGGAACCGCGTTGTGCATGATTAATATTCCGATAGATTGTGAGTTGGATTCTTGCGATCCAAAAAAATATCGACTGCGATGCGACGAATGGTTAAGGCTCCGACGTTACCTACTTAAAAGCAAATCCGGCAGAAACAGCGCCACCTGGGGTACAAACGTCGTAAGAATTAATGTTGGAAACCAGGCAAACAGAATAAATAACAGGGTTGGCCCTATTAGTTCGCGCACCGATACTTGAGTTACTTGTGCGCCCAGGTACAGCAGCGGCGCAGTCGGAGGCGTAATGTTACCCATACCCAGATTGACACCGACGATCGCAGCAAAATGAATCGGATCGACACCAACTCCCTGTGCTATTGGCAACAATAACGATGCGCTGAGAATGATTCCACTGATATCATCCATTAGCATACCAATGAGCAACATCACAAGGTTTATCATCAGCAATATCGCAATCGGGTTATCCGAGATGGAGTAAATCAGATCCTCAGCCATGCCGGGGATATCTTCAAAAATCAAAAAGCGGCTGGCTATAAGCACCATAAAGATCATGGCCATAACAACGCCTATAGTAATCGCCGATTCTTTAAGGCTTTCGAAAAAGGTTCCTAGTGTCAGCCCTTTATAGAAAAAGAAACCAACAGGGATGGCGTAGATAACAGCGACACCTGCCGCTTCTGTGGGCGTCATGATGCCACCATAAATGCCGCCAAGAATGATCAACGGCATAAATATCGCGGGCAGCGCACTCCAGGTTTTCCTGGTTAGTTGCCTTAAAAATTGTTTGGGTATTTCGGTAACGTGAATCGTTGTGTTGTTACGCAATACAAAAAAGTTAACAACAATAAGCAGGATTGTCAGGATGATTCCGGGCAACAGTGTTGCCAGAAAGCACCGCAACACTGACAACTGACCAACCCATGCATACAACAGTTGTGCAGCACTGGGGGGAATGAGCAGCCCTAGCGGACTGGCACTTATGACCAGGGCCGCAGAAAAACCGTTGGGATACTTTGCCCGACGTAAATGCGGCATGATTATCCCACCAATGCAGGTAAGCGTAGCCGCACCACTCCCTGAGATTGCACCGAACATCGCACTGGCAACCACCGATGCCGCTGACAATCCTCCTCTGAGGTGACCAAACATCAGCTCGGCAATTTCAACAATCGGGTTGGCAATCTTGCCGCGCTGCATGATGTTGCCGGCCATAATGAACAACGGTATCGCCAGCAAAATCACTGAATTCATTTTCCAGTGACCTGTTGCCAGAAAGCCCGACACATCGTGCCCGCCGGTATACGCCAGCAGAATTAATATACCGGCAAACGCCAGCGGTACAGAAACACCAATAGCAAGCAGCACACAAATAAGTACAATAGCGATTGCAACTACCACAGCTATATGCCTTCCGCTTCGGCTTCAGCCAGTTTGAATGCTGATAGTTTTTCGGTGTACTTCACCGGCCCAACCTTCCACAGTACATACACAGCAACCGCGCTGTAGAAAGCCATAAATAAAATGCCTATAAATATACCCACGCGTGGTACAAAAAATGGAATTTTCAGTGCAATGGTTGTTTTCCATCTAGGGTAAGCGGAGATTTCGTCGGCCAGCATCAACCACCCCCAATACAACACAAACAACGTGATAATCAGTTCAATAAATGTAATGGCTAATTTTCGAAACCAGATGATTTTTTTATTCTCAGTAAGCGCATCCAGAAGATCAGCATTGATTTGCTTATCGTAATATGTACCTAGCGCGCTACCGAGAAAAAACATCCAGAAGCAAATCGGCATTAACCACTCTTCATACGCAAACAGATCCCGCTCTAGAATGTAGCGAAAAAAGACCACAAAGAAGAAGGTGATTGGCAGAATCGGGAGCGCCACGACGACGATGGCCGTTTTTATTTTTATCATCGTCCTGACAAGTTTTCGCAAACCTGAAGGCAGGTCGTCTTCAAATAGTTGCATGGACTAGTCTCTCCGCACTGTCAGCTCTTCAGCTTGTATGTCATCGCAAACGGCAACACAGCTGTCTGGATTCAAATAAAAACGCTCCAGCGAATGCTGGAGCGTAATCAGTATGAGCTTGCAGCAACTTCAGGTGTTACTCAGCCAGCAGCCTGTCCATTGTTTCCTGGCCTATAACATCACCCAGTTCCGGCCATACGTTTTTCTTGATGTGATCTACCATGGCTGTACGTTGCTCAGGCGTGTAATCCAGAATTTCCCAGCCTGCATCTATCATTTGCTTGTTAAAACCTTCTGCTCGTTCCCAGGCCTGATCGATTATCGTCGCGGCTGCTTTAGCTGATGCTGCGCTGATAACATCCTGTTGCTCCTTACTAAGCTTGCTCCAGGACTTTTTACTCGCATAGATAGATGACGCTTCAACAGCCGTATTCGCAGGCACAAAGTACTTACCAATACCAGCTTTTGCAAACGTGGTGTAAGCCCATTCCGGTGTACAGCAGATTGCGCCATCTATAACGCCGGACTGTAGCGCAGGTAACACCTCAGCCCAGTTCATTGTCGTTGTGCGGTAACCCAGACTCTCAGTGGTTTTCTTGGCGACTTCAGAACTCCAGACACGAATGTTCATGCCCTTGTCACCAAGGCCATTCGGATCTTGTGGTTTCTTTTCCGCGACAACACCAACCAGACCTTCGGCAGTAGCATTCAGGAACACCAATTCGAGATCGTCCAGGATTTCACGCATTAAACCGTTCAGGTTTGACTCTGGATTACCATAGACGTCTTTCATTTCGTCGAATGTGGTCACCAGCCCCGGCAGATTCATAATCTCTAGACGAGGATCAGCCTGCGCGTAGATAAACGCCTGTACAAGATCGATATTGCCTCGAATCGCATCCTCTATGAGCTCTTCACCTGAACCGAGTTGTGACGCAGGGAAGTATTTAACCTTGATGCCTACACCGGCGTCTTCCATTTCCTTCACCATGGTTTCCATGATGGCATGGCCAAAATGCGCCACCGGATAAGTGCCGGCCAGTTTCAGTCTGACAGTGTCGGCAATGGCTACTGTTGAGAGCAGGCCGGACAACACCAGGGTGGATATCGTGCTTAACGCGTATCTACTGAGCTTCATACTTTTCCTCCTGTGGAATTCAAGACACTACTGAATATCAGACATTGACTATGTCTGTTATAATGAACATAATGTCTTTGGAACGGTACATCGGTTCAGTGCCAAGTGTCAAGATCTTTATTCCTTGCAAACCAGGCAGTACTCAGCTGGATGCCTTTGGCATAAAGCATTCGGATATCAATCAAAGAGGAAACGGTGACAAAAGCTAAGCGCGAACGCGGAATCGACCGTGCCATCGATTTGCTCGACTGCCTGCACCATCACCGCCGACCCATGGTTGTAAATGAGCTTGCCGCCGCGATGGGGGCACCGCGCTCGACCATCTATCAGATTACCAAAACCTTGCTCAATCGCTCTGTTCTGGATACCTATAGCGATGGGCGCGTATTCCTGGGGCGCAAGCTATTTCTTTACGGAACGTCGATTCCCGACCAATACTCGTTGATTGAGATATCCAAACCCTTCATTGATGAACTGGCAGAAGAGATTGGCGAGCGGGTTGAACTCAATGGATTGGTTGATTGGAGGCAGGGCGTGCTAAACGTGGCAGAAGGAAAGCGTGCCTATTTCTTTCCACTGAACCCCGGTGCAAGTTATCCACTGCCATTAACCGCATCGGGGCGGTTTTTGATTGATGGGTTTGACGAAGATACGCTTCGCTCTCATATTCCCGAAGAAGACTATTTCCGGCATGGTACGCGTGTCATGACACTTGAGCGCTTTATGCAGGAGAGCCAGGAGGCGATAGCGCGTGGCTACAGTCTCGCGTCAAACCTGCTGGACTCCCATTTGTCGGCGTTGACGGCGCCGATAGTAGACTCCACCGGGGTAGTTTTAGCGACGATTGGCTTAGCTTTTCCATCGGCCGAACTTGAAGCCAACCAAGATCGTTTCCTGGAGGCGCTGATGCAAACTACCGACAAAGTGCAAAAGAAGTTTCTGGTGACACCTTGATAGCTATGCAAATCACAAACGCATTGTCAGTCGACGGAATATTCCTCCGCCCCCTGTTATTTGGTCGTTTGGTATGAGTACACCGATCATTGTCATCGGTGCCGGCATTTGCGGTGTGTCCACAGCAATCTGGCTTCAGCGCTGTGGTCGTAAAGTTCTATTGATCGACAAAGGGGCACCTGGCATGGGTGCGTCTTACGGCAATGCCGGCTTGTTAGCACATTGGGCAGTTGACCCGGTGACCTCACCCGGGCTGTGGAAAGAAGCAGCCAAGTACCTGCTGCATCCGAATGGTCCATTGTTTATTAAGTGGAGCCACGTACCCAGACTCCTGCCATGGCTGGTCAGGTTCATGGCCAACGCAACCGATGCCGATACTCAACGCATCGTGCAAAACCTTGATCCGCTATTGTACGACACCGTCGCGCAACACAAGGCGCTGGTCGCTGACACAAACCTCGCCAGGTGGGTTGCCGATAGCAAATTCAGCTATGCCTATCCGACGACAGACGCATTCAAGGCTGATGCCTATAGCTGGAAGATAAAGGAGAGCGTGGGGTTGGTGCCAACGCTGATCTCTGGCCGCGAAGTTCAGGAAGCCGAACCGATACTTGGCTCGTCAGTGCAATGTCTGGCTGTACTTGAAGGCCAGGGACACATCACTGATCCGGGGCAGTATGTCGCTCAATTATGTAAATACTTCACTGATCATGGCGGCAAGTTTATTCAGGCAGAGGTCCTCGATATCACCATGAAAAACGGACGAGTCTCGAGCGTTGAAACTATAGATCAAACATTTGAATGTAGTCATGCAGTCATTACCGCCGGGATCTGGTCGAAAGATTTAATGAACAAGCTCGGTGTGTCGATCTCACTCGAAACAGAACGTGGATATCACATCCTTTTTGAAAACCCATCCGAGCTACCCCGTAACCCAATGGTCATAACATCAGGCAGGTTTGGCGTCACACCGATGGAAATGGGATTGCGCTGCGCCGGCACGGTCGAGCTGGCGGATCACCATGCCGGCCCAAGCAAAGGCCCCATCAAGCTACTGAAGAGACAGGCCATGGCGGCATTTCCGAACCTTCAGTACACAGGCATTCAGGAATGGATGGGCTTTCGACCAACCCCGCCAGACAGCACACCACTGATTGGAGAAATTGACTCAACAGGAATCTATACCGCCTTTGGTCATCAGCACATTGGCTTGACTGCAGGCCCCAAGACCGGGCGTTTGATTGCCCAGCTCATAGACGGGCAAACCCCGAACGTTAATATGGCACCCTACTCGCCGGAGCGATTTGCCTGATACTGACGAACTCGCGTGCGTTCTAAATCAAGCCCACCCCAATTGCTTCAGCGCATGAGCATCATTCCATATTTTTGTCATGTGGCTGATTTTACCGTCATTGAATTCCATTGCGTATACATAGTCGGAGGCCGCAGTTTTTCCGGTTGGCGGCACGGGGCCTTCAACCGTATGTGTACCATGAAAAACAGCAAATGCCGTAACAACCTGCCGTTCTTCATCTACAGAAAAGGATTTGAGCTCATAGTGTCCATCTGGAATCGGTACAAGTAATCCTTGCATCCAATCGCAATAGCCAGCCAGCGTTGTTATTTCTGCCAGGGCATCTGCCTGTGCTGAAAAACTGGCATCGGTGTGGCAGTGAGTGGAGCAACCCTCCCAGCCTTTTCCTGTTTCACAGGCAACGAAAAACGAACTTGCAGTGTCAAGAATACTCATTATCAAAAACCTCTATAGTTTGTATTGTCAAAAACCAACGGCAGATAACCACCGTATGCGATTTCCAGAATTATTTACGCCTGGCCCTGATTCATTTGTCGTATACCCATGGGCTGCATAGAAAATCGAGTCCAGGAGCTTATAGAGCAGTAAAAAAGGTGCTGCACAGAGTTTTTACTGAATTAAACCTGATCATTCCAAGTGATATTCAGGCAAAACGAGTACAGCGCCCTAGATGCTGCTATAGAAGCAGCGCAGCGGTTCCGGGCCGGAATTTTATGCGACACCAGGGTTTACATAAGGCGTAAATTTGTGCATCGTTTCAAATGTGCAAAACTCAACCGGCCCAAGTGTTACCGGGCTGGTGTTTGCCAAATGCTCGTTAAATAGGCGTTGGGCACTTACCAATAAATCTTTCGCTTCATCAGCATTAATCCATTTCACCAGATAAGCAAAGGTCACGTGAAACTGATAGCTCTGCATATCTTCACGCACCAGCCCGGTTATATCTTCCAATTGCTTACGTGTATCCAATAGTGAACGCGCATCGGCCTTGGTGGCGGGCTTCATATACAAGCTATACGGAACAGGCATGCAGTCAGGCATCACTGTAAAACCACCTAGCTCATCGATTCGACTTAATCGATCTCGCCAGATGCCCGATATAGTTTCAAGCGTAGCATCGCGCGGAATATCATCCGGCCAGCCATCCACCCCTAAAGGATTACCACTGATACCACAAAAAATGGTCATGTGAAAACTGGACTTTGGTAAAAACGTTAAGCATCCGGCCCCTGGCAACGCTCGTAACGCATCATGCATGTCTGACAAACATTGGTAAAAAGCTGACTGTGGATCAATATGACAAATAAATGTATTGCCGGGATGGTGAAGAACATCCCCGTTATGATCAAACTTACCACCGCCACCTATCGATGAGATTGCAGGAGGGTGGTCCAAACCACTGCCCTCACCGGTTAACAACGCGAGTGCATTCGATGGTGTCGTATTGTTTTTCATAAAAGCGTACGCATTCTCCGCTACAGGCGGCGAGCCGGCTATCAGACCGGCTCGCTGTCCTGCGAAGCAAGCTAAAAACTACCGTTCCAGGATGACGTTATCAATAAACAAGGCTTCCACCTTGCTGCGAAATGGCTGGGCTCCCCATGTCTGCCTGAACGCACGTTGCTCATTTGGTATTAACGCGTGGCTGTCGTCAGCCGCAGCATTCATCGGCGCGGTACCGAAGTCCTTGTTGAACATTGTTTGTGTTTCAGGCGACGTCAGCCAGTTTACAAATACCGCCGCCGCGGCAGGATGAGGTGCATTAAGCGGAATCGCAACAGCATTACCACCGCCATTCATACCCATCTCGGGCAGGTAGAACTTGAGTTCTTTACGCACTTCGCCGCGGTTTTGTAAACCCGCAAGGTGATCCTCCCAACCGGGCGCCATCCAAAGCTCACCGTCGCTGACCCGCACGATGCTATCTGCATTAGACGCTGTGATCACGTAGTTTTCTGCATGCTTGTTAAAGAAATCGAGCCCTGGCTGCACCGACGCCAGCCGTTCGGCAGAATCATCGCCGTTAGAGAAATCAACGTCGGCGATAACTCGAATCGTATTTTGATAATACGAAGGACCGGAGCCACCTTTCTCGTAGTTGAAACCAAACTTACCCGGGTTGGCTGCCCAGAAAGCTGCGAACTCATCTGGTGTTTGTGGCAAATCTTCTTCAGCTACTTTTGCAGGGTCGTAGGCGATACCCGATTGGTTACCCCAAAAGGCCACAACGTGATCACCACCATCAAAGCCTGCCAGCTCAACAACGCGTCCATCATCCTCTGGCAGCGATGTCAGTGGCATGAACAACGGTGCTAGCTCTACCGTTTCAAATCCGTCCGTACCCCAGGCAAAAACGTCGATATCACCGGTTTCGCGATCGCGTTCTGCCAGCATTTTTTCGGAGTTACCCGCATTCGTGCCATCAGGAATGGTCACTTTTATTCCGTATTCGTCTTCAAAGCCTTTTACCGCACGACGAAAATCATCCTGCAGGTACCAGACGTACCAGGTAAGCTCGCCTTCTTGCTTCGCTTGCGCCTGAATTTCATCCCAGCTCATGCCGGATAGGTCTGCGGCATTCGCGGTGGACGCGCTCATTGTTAATGCGGCGCTTAACGCCAGTATTTTCTTGTACATAGGTCTATCTCCTCATTATGTGGGCAATCAGCATCACCCTTTTCCCGACGATAATGCCGGATTTGCAGATCGAAGCAGCCGTTCCAGAATAAGCATTAACAGCACATTAGGAACAACCAGTATCAACGACAGAACAGCTGCATTCGGTCTGACGAAATCTTGACCTAATGCAGAATAAAGTAGAGTGGGAATTGTCACGACGTCGGGCGACCCAACGATAAAAGCAACAGCAAACTCTTCAATCGACTGAATAAACACAATTAAAATTGAAGCGAAAATGCCCGGCTTCAGCGCCGGAAGATAAGCGACACGAAATCGTGACCAGACACTGGCACCAAGATCCCGTGCCGCATCAATATGATCCTGCCTTACCTGTTCAAAGCTAACAGTCAGAATGCGGATTGCATACGGCAGAAACAAAACAGCGTGACCAACAAGAATTGCACCGGTGCGCCATGTGTTGATTTGGAGTTGAAACAACAGAGACGTAAAAAATATCGCTGTGATGAACGGGGGCACAACCAACGGCAACAGGCAAAGGGTTTTGGCTAATTCACGCCCGGGAAATTCAAACCGGCCCAGAGCAAATGCGGTTGGCAGCGCCAACAACAATGTTAGTGCAGCTGCTGAAGGTGCAAGCGTATAAGAATTAACCAGTGCACTCTTGAGCGACGAGTTTTCCCACATATCAATCCAGCGATAGAAAGACATGGCAGGTGGCAATAATTTATCGGCTGTCCAGGGTTCTGATGGATCAACCAAGGACCATAGTACCGCCATAGTAAATGGCACCAGCAGCCAAAGAGTACACACCGCCAACAGTGATACCAGCAATATGCGATTGATCCGGGCCGCGCTCATCTCATACGACCTCGCATTAACCACTTAGCCACTGCCGCCAATATGGCAGATCCAACAAGTGCCACAACCATCAGCGTTACTCCAACAACAGCGGCGGAATGCCAATCTCCCCGCCCCTTAAAACTCACCATCAACTGAGATAATGACTGGCGATTAGTGGGCCCGGCTATCACCTGAAAACTAAAATCTGACACCGCGCCAATAAAAATAATTACAACAGAAGCCTGCATACCCGATAGCGTCAGTGGTGCAATTACACGCCTGAAACGAGACCATGCACCGGCGCCCAGATCGCGAGCAGCATGCAATACATCGTCTGAAATACTTTGCACTGCCCCGGTTAGCAGTAACAATGCAAACGGCATTTGCTTCCATGTCTGGAGAATGAGTACGCCAATAGCGCCACGATCATTCTGTAATCGCCTTGGTTCATCCCACACTCCTATCCACTGCATAAACTGATTAAAAATGCCGTGATAGGAAATCATATTGATAAAAAGAAAGGCGGCAACCAGGCCGTGCACAAGCAATGGGGCTTTTAGAACGGCGCTAATGGTTAGAGATCCGGGAAAGGGCTTGCGCAACCAAATGGCAAGTGGGTAGGCCAATGCGACTGAAAAAATAGCGCTCAAAATACCGATATAGACTGAATATTTGACTGAACGGCTATAGATTTTTCTATCCAGCGTCTTTGTCCAGTACTCGGTTGAAAATTGATTGTCTCCAATCAGGCTGTAATAGCCGAAGGACTGTGCGATAGCGATATAAACCACAGTCCCTATCAGCAGCAGTATTACACCAAGCCCTGGCGTCAAAAGCGCAAGAATCAACAATGAGCGCCTGGCTTTCACGCCGGTGACTCCAGCAGCACAAACTTATCTGGCGGAATACTGATGTGTATCACGTCGCCCTCTTGGGCCAGGGTATGGTTAGCCTGAACTCGATATATTTCTTCGTTGGTATTTATTATCAGATTGGTGAAGTGCCCCTGAAATGCGCGATGCACAACAGTTCCAGCTATTCCATTGGCACTAATAATCGCGTGTTCAGGTCGCCAACATAAATCTACCTGCTTCGATTGCGGTGCCACGCTGGACTGAATATCAACGGCACCTAATGCAGTTTTAATCCGCCAGATCCCAACGGTACTCTCACCGACTACCGACCCATGCAAAACATTTGCATCGCCTATGAAGTCAGCAACAAATTTTGTTTTGGGTTTAGCGTACAGCACTTCCGGTGTATCTACCTGCTCTACCATGCCGTTGTTCATTACAACAATGCGGTCCGACATAGCCAGGGCTTCTGCCTGATCGTGGGTAACGTAAATAGCCGTCAGCCCATACTCCTTTTGAATTCGTCGTATCTCTACCCTTACCTGATCCCGCAGTTTTGCATCCAGATTAGACAATGGTTCATCAAACAGGATAACGCTGGGGCGCATAACCAATGCACGCCCAAGAGACACACGCTGTTGTTGGCCGCCGGATAGTTCATTGGGTAACTTGCTCATCTGAGCGGTAAGGTCGAGTTTTGTCGCGACATCATCAACACGAGATTCGCGATCGCCTCGCGACAAGCGCTTTTGTCTGGGACCAAATTCGAGATTTTCCCGCACACTCAGATGCGGAAACAAAGCGTAGGATTGAAAACAAAGCGCGGTATCGCGACCTTCAGGTGGAATACGCGTGACGTCCTGACCGCCAATAACGATACGACCTTCGCTGGGTTCCAAAAAGCCGGAAACCAGTTTGAGTAGCGTGGTTTTGCCACAACCGGATGGGCCCAGCAGCGTTAGAAATTCCTCTGGCTCAACATTGAGCGACACCTGAGAAAGTGCCGTAAAGTCTCCAAAACGCTTGCTTAAGTTCTCTAGTGCAATCGCGACCAAGCACGCCCCTCCGCTCAAAGCTGTTATTACCAGTAAGTAGTAATAACATTATCACACTTTTTGAGTAATAATAAAGACGCCGAAACAAGTTTAATCAGCCGAGGCTGCGAGCAACACACAGCTGCACAGAAAATGAACACTCAATGCTTACATTGTTGTAACCAACTTTATTTCGCAAACTGTTCCCGGATTATTTTGCTGCAAGTTG
>MDLA01000075.1 GCA_001730015.1 Chromatiales bacterium (ex Bugula neritina AB1)
TGGGATTTTCACCCACTGAAGAGTGCGACCTTTCCACGGCGCACTGAATAATGCGGGCTAGATCTTTTGCTTGAACTGAACAATGTTACCTTCCGGGTCCCAGCCATCAAGTACCACGGCCCCTCTGATCTCCCATGCGCCCGATACTGGCTTAAGACCCCCTCCGGTACTTTTGGCCGCCGCCCTGACAGCCGACAGCTCCTGCACAAAAAAAGCCGGTTTGAATGGCGAATCCACACGACGCTCGGGAGGATCTTCAATCACGATACTGGCCGCCGCTTTTTTAGACAAGGCATGTATAACTATTTCAATACCACCCCCTTGCAACAAGTAGTGACTCGGTTTTTCTTCAACCACCGACAACCCTAGAGTCTGTTGGTAGAAATCTGCCACACGACTGATATCCCTGGCAAACAGCACAACCCCGTGATTTGCATTATTTTCAATCGCCATAGTCAACTCACTGTTTACAGTCCAGTTTGCTCAACTATTACACGTAAATAGTGATTTTTTCAATACCTAGCATCTAATCACTACAGAGGTCTGTATTTCACACACTCTAAAGTGATCCTGATCGTTGCGGCACTAAACCGGTAGTCACCTTTATATGACCCGCACATCACAATGGGCAATTGAATGGATCAATTACAAGTACCTCGACATCAGGCAGCTCAACTTTCCCCGCTTGCAGCCGTAACCCCCCGTTAAGCTGAATCCAAGCAGTAGCCCGGTACCTGACACGAAAAATCGTCAATTAAGGCAGGCACCGGAAGCATATAAAAATAATAATAAAGGATGCACCAATGGCGATGAATCTATTCGCATCGGCCCGACTCGGCCAGGCAGGCTTACTACTTGCCGTGCTTATCCTTTCGGGGTGTGCGACCACTCGACACCAGTCCTATCAAGTTACTGATACCGACCTGCGCAGCTGGTTTAACGAAGCGCGGGCTGTTGTTGAGAAGGAGCGGGACGTTGACCTTGAAAGCGTTCATCTGTCTACCGTAACCAGTCGGGAGATGCTATTCGTACTTTCTGATATCTACGGCAAAAAACTAGACCCGCACATGACAGCTGACATGCGCATTCGTGTGTTCGCCGACAGGGCATTTGCCGAAGTCGGGTTTCTACAGGCAGTATACGATCCATTTGCAAAGCGCATTGTAGTCAACCAGGAGAACTTAAGTCGGTTTATAGGCGACCTGACTCATCAGGGTTTAGAGGCCCGCAATGCAGCCCTCACGGTATTAATCCATGAACTCATCCACGCAGCGGACGACCAGGAATACGATCTGGTGGCAATCGAGAATCGACACCCTGGAGATACGCTCGGCGTTTATATGATGGCTGAGGGTCACGCGGAGCTGCAAACTGAAAATCTTTGCAAGCTTGCCGGATGTTCGGCGGCCTATAATCGCGCTCGCATGCAGTCATTTGATCTCGACAACCCTGATCCGCAGCAACTTAACGCAGCGCGCGAAAACAACATGATGCTATTGTACGGACAGAGTCAGAGATTTCTAAAAGAGCTGAGTTCCCGGGACAGTGACGGAAGACTGCTGGAACAAGCCCTGAGACACCCCCCCGGCAACGCACTGCAGTTCTTCGATATCGACAGCTTTCCGGATCAGCCACGAGCGGAAAGTCGAAAAACAATCTATAACGTGCTGGATGCGGTTAACCTGTCCAGCTCAGGTCAACCAATGCTGCAATTCGCAGCATCCCCTTACAACGACTCCAATCTGCCTATAGAATTCGGTGAGCGGGAACGTTATGTAAAAGAAGAACTTAACAGCATCGTCGCTGCAGGGCGCATGGTGTATATTGATCAACACGACCGCGACACAACCGGGCTGGCAATTCGTGTCTATGAAGCGTCGGGGCCAGACAGCGCGAAGCAGAAGTGGAACGAAGTAGAAAAAAACTACAACGATCTGATCACCTCGGTAAAAAGTCGCTGGGTAACCTCGAAACTCATCAATCCCAGCGATCTACCGGGGGGAGTAGCTGACCTTCCAGGCAACGCAAAAGTTTACGCAGCAACAATCACCACAAAACGCCAGTCTGAGTCGATAACCGTGCTAAATACAATGATCATAGAAGGCAACTTTCTCATCGTTGTTTCCAGCTCCGGCAACTTTGAACTCAATAAAACCGCACTTCTGGAAACTCTGCGCCAACTAAGAAACGTTGGTTAATGAACGATAGTAAATCCCGATAGCATCTTCCACTCTGCCGCAGCGTATCGCCGTAAACGTTGCTCCAGGGTTCCCCTATGCAGTTCAAACAAATGATAGTCAAAGTCATAAAATTACAATGACTGCCCTTCTTCTTCCACGCGCAAGCGTGGAGGTTTAGTTTCAATACCAATACATCCAAACCGGCACTCTGATTCCTGCAGTTCGGATTGACCCATATAAAACTCCAGGTGCCGGTAACTTCGCTCCCACGGAGGCTCTCCGTGCATGGCCGCGATCCACACTCCGCCCAAATTATAGAATCGCTCATGCGAAAGTGAGAGTTTTCTCTCTGCGCTACCATAGACCAGCTCAGCACCCAACCCCTCGCGCAGGAATATGTGGCATTTTCTCAAGTTCTGCCACAATAAATGTAGTATGACTGATTGACTGTACGGCCATAACATCACCTTCAGGGCCTGAACCGGATTCAAATAAAACACCTGATATATAGCTATAAAGCATACTTCGCAATAAGCTCAGATAACCACTGATACCAGATTCAAAAATCGAGTTATCCGGACAGACCGCAACGGAACCACAGAGTTATGCCCCCGATTAAAGCGTACACCTTTTAGTGCCGATCTACGTAGGACAAAAAAAGGCATTGAGACTTACTATGCTAACTCGCACCATAGCGACAGGCGCCATCTGCGCGATGTCGGTACTAGTACTGCAGTGGAGTACTAAACACTTGAATCATCCTACCGATACTGATCCTCAACTCGAGGCTGCGTTACCGGAAATTCACTCTGATCCAAATTCTGATGTGCGCAGCATCGGCAAAATTGCTACTGCTACTGAGTCTGACGCCGGAATCCGGCACAGCAAGCCGAACAATAATGATAGTGAAATTGAAGCACCGGGAGGATGCAGCACATCACTAACACAGGGTGATCCACTGAATTTAACCCGAAACGAGCCCGACAGTACATGTGAAAAGAAACCGCCAATCGACACCGATGGCGATACACTCGCCAACAGCAACGACAACTGCCCGTTGATTGCAAACACCGACCAACAGGACTCTGACAACAATGGCATTGGTGATGCCTGTGACGAACCAACAATTCACCTTTGCAACGGTCTGACCGCCACAATAGTCGGCACTAACGGCGTTGATAAATTACTTGGCACACGCGGCGACGACGTCATAGCCGGCCTCGACGGTAATGACAAAATATGGGGGCGTGGCGGTAACGATGTCATATGCGGCAACGATGGAAATGACATCATCAAAGGTGGCAGTGGCGACGATCAGATCTACGGTAACGCTGGCACAGACACACTCTACGGTAACCGCGGTAATGACTATATGGCAGGCGGATCAAATAAAGACCGGCTTTACGGCGGCAACAACAATGACACCATGGATGGCGGCGAGGGGCCCGATATCTGCCGCGGTGGCAACGGAAACAACGCCGCGACCAACTGCCTTGTGGTTTCCGAAGTTGACTAACCGTCTGATTCAGACTCAACACCCGACCAATAGAAACTCACAAAACGCGGGAGGGGTAAAGCCTGAGTCAAAGTTGTTCGCTGAAAGGGTCACACCCTGATAACGGTATTTTTACCTGAATAAGGCGGTATCAGCACGCTCCCAAAGCGCAGCTATTTCGACGATAGTATAACTGCACGGAAACAAAGCGCATGGAGCAACTGAAATGTCAACATCATCAATTAATACATCCACCCATTTACCAGCTCAAACTGGTACGATTCTCGATCACATCATACGATCGATAACGACTTTCGGGCACGACCGCATAAAGCGACTGGTCCAAATGTACACAGTCTATACTGAACGACGGGAAATGCGGAACCTCAGCGACGAGATGTTGAACGATATGGGCATAACTCGTGTCCAGCTGAACAAAGAATGCCAGCGGGGATTTTCTGACCTACCCGACAACCGGAAATAATCAGTTCCGGACGAGCCCGCATTCTTGCCAGTATTAACCTGCATTATTCACGGCATTGACGGAATCTCACCTGACCTTGATTCCAAATATGACCTTTGATTCCACATAGAATTTTTTCTCTTGCAAATATCAGTAAGTATTCGATGCGAGAAGAAAATCCACTGTGAAATCCCCTGGCGTGAGTAATTAAGGTCTAAGCGATACCCTCGCCACCCCATGAATAATGCGGGTTAACGCACAAAGACTGGAATTGCAACCTGCTAGTTAACTACTGATGCACGCCTTAAATTCGATTATGCAGGTGGCTTTGCACAAACCTGCTCATAGGCGTAGCGCTCGGTTATAGAGCCTGTGTGCTGGAAAATATCCAGAATAACATCGAACGCCGCTCTGGTAATTTCCACGTGCGAGGTCCAGCAGCCTAATCTCTGATAGGTATCGATGCAGCGTTCAAGCGCTTTCGGATCAGTTTCCGGAAAGTACCCGATCAAAGCAGACGCAATCTCAGCCGCTGTAGTCTGATTCAAAAAAATGCGCGCCTTGGAGTAAGCACGGGTAAACGCTGCGGCTTCATCTGTTTCAAGCCATTCACGACTCGCAGCCAGACTCGAAAACGCGTTGGGGCCGATTTGCGGGCCGACCTGCGCTACAATAGAGCCACTCTGATCAAGCTCCAATTGCTGTGGATAGGGTCCCTGCTGCTGAACGTACTGCCCCTGCCCCTCCCGAAATGCGCGGTCAATGGCGTCAGCCCCGCCGGGCGTAATTGCGATAATCTTGCTGTAGTCGATACCCGCTTTATAACAGGCATATCGGAACATGGCGTTAGGTTGCCCCGCCTTAAACATAACAACCTCCGATCCCTCGAGTTTTTTCCAGTCAAAGTTGCTGTCAGGCTCGCGCGCAGTAACAAAAAAGCCGTCCATTTCGTTAACCTGGGCAAAATGAACAGCTACCGGAGATTTTCCGCTCTTCAACGAGTTAAAACCCTGGCTGGGTGCTGACTGTATCACCTGCGCTGTACCGTTTTCTATAGCCTCGACAGCCGAGGTTCCCGGCGCCGCTACTGACCAGTCGTGATCAAGTCCTTCATCCCGTAGAAAACCACCTGCCATAGTCACGATCAAAGGTGTATAGAATGCAGAAAACAAAGTAAACTGAATATGTATTTTTGACATATAAAATCATGTACCAGAGTTATTTACTATATAGAAAAGCATGAAGATTCTACCGGAAGGCACCGCTTATTGAGCGGCTACTTCACGCAACGCCTCGACAAAAATCTGTGGTGCTTCCTGTGGGAAATTATGCCCCACACCGGGAATCACTCGACGCTGATAAAACCCGCTGAACCGCGCGACATCGACATCTTCAAACTGCGGCGGGTCTACCGCATCCGCCTCACCCTGCAACACCACCGCTGGCACAGATATTCCGGGCTGGCGAGCCAGCTGTGATTCTATTTCATCCAGTGCCGGATCACCATCAATACCGCCAAATCGATGCCGGTAGGAATGAATAACAATATCGACAAAATCAGGATTCTCGAATGACGTAACGCTCTGATCAAACACAGACTGATCAAATTTCCATAGTGGAGACCACAGCGTCCAGATAAACTGACACAGTGCCCCGCGATTCCGGCGCAATCCTTCGCGCCCGCGAGCCGTATGAAAATAATACTGATACCAGTAACGGTGCTCCTCTTCTGGCGAAGCGGGGTCTGCAGCCAATGCAATATTCTGTATATTATAACCCTGACCACAGCTCACCAGGCCACGAACTCTGTGCGGCCACAACGCCGCCACAATACAGGCCGCTCTGCCGCCCCAGTCGTAACCCCCGAGCACTGCCTGTGAAATATCCAGAGCATCCATTAACGACAGTAAATCGACCCCCAGCGCTGCCTGCTGCCCCGACCGCATTGTTTTATCCGATAAAAACTCTGTCGGCCCGTAACCACGTAAATACGGAACAATACAGCGAAAGCCGGAGTCAGCGAGAACGGCAACCACCTGATCGTACGCGTGGGTATCGTAGGGAAAGCCGTGCAATAGAATAATCACCTCCCCGTTCACCGGACCCGATTCGTAGTAGGCAATTCTGAGCACACCGGCATTAACGGTTTTAAGTGTCATTTCCTTTCCATCGAACATTGAGCTGTTACCAAGCATATCAGAGCCTGTTGACAGCAACCGGGCCGTATTGCTGCAGGGTATCAGGCAGGGAGCCTATTGCGTTTCTTCTATGTCGAGAATCATCGCTGCGTGGTCACTGAGAATCTCGCGGCGCTGTTCTGCGCTGCGACCGACTCCGGCGGGGGATCGAACGGTATTTTCAGCAGAGCTACGCTGCATGAAGTTGTCAGGTGTATGCCCGCCCCATTGGTGTCTGAACGCACGTACCTGTGGTACGAGCGCCGGGCTTATATACATTTGGTCCAGTCGAAACCCGTTCCGACCGTTCGGCGAGTACCAGGTGTATTCACGTTTCTGTGGATATAGCATTCGAAATACATCGCGCCAATGCAATTGATTCATCTGCAGTAACCAGTGATCTTCTATTTTATTGAACGCTGGAGATTCCTCGTCGAGATCAATTCGACCGGAATTTGTATCCCCCATAATTATGGCCGGTGGGCCGCGCCAGTGACTGGCGATATCAATAATAGAATCCATAAACGCATACTTACGCCCTGTCACACGATTAGGAATATGCACCGCCATGACGGCCAGTGGATTCGGCCCCGCCACCGACACATGAAGCCAACGCCGTGGATCGACAGGTGCGCGTTGCAGCGAAACTACCCGTGCCGGATAGCGCGAGGCAACCAGCAAAGCATTAACAGCAGGAGCACGCGGATCGACCGTGCTGCGCTGGTAGCACAACCCGGCCTTGTGCAGCTCACTGGCAATTGAAACACTCGCTTCGGTGCCTCGAAATTCCGAAAGGGCAACCACATCAGGATTCCAGTGTATCAGCTGATCAACAATCCGCTGCGCTCTAACACCACCGCCCGCTCTGATATTCCATGCCACTAGTCTCATGAAGCTATAAAATCACCTCTGAGCCACTGTAGATTGAAGCCAAAACGGAACACAGCGATTCCAGCAGACCGCAGCTTTGAATTTCCCGTAACACTGACATCAACGATTACCTTACAATGAGTGGCACACCGGAATGCAAATACACCATTTAAACCACCATACTTGAGATAACCATGCACGAGCAATTTATTGATGTCAGCAGCGGCCACGGTGCTATCCCGTGTTTTTATGTCGTGCCGGATTTACAGCAAAAATGGGCTCCGATTATTTTCTACATGGATGCTCCCGGTATTCGGGAAGAGCTGCACAATATGGCAAGACGAATCGCCAAGCAAGGCTATGCCTGTATAGTACCCGATTTATATCATCGCTACGGCACATTGCGCTTTGATACACCACGCCGCTCCGATGCCATGACCAGCGTCATCCTGTCGGCCTACCGCGGTCTGACAGACGAAAATATTAATCAGGATACCGCCGGCATTATCGGCTTTCTCGACGGCCGCGCCGAAGTACTGGCCGATCACATCGGCACTATCGGTTTCTGCATGAGCGGCCGATTTGTTACAACCACGGCCGCTTGCTTTCCCGATCGTATTTCCTGCGCCGCCTCCCTTTACGGCACGCGGCTGGTTACCGAGGACGATGACTCCCCACACAAAAATCTCGAGCCAATAAAAGCCGAACTGTACTACGGCTTCGGCGCACTGGATGCCTATACACCAAGGGAATACGTTGAAACCCTGCTCGACTCACTCGAAGCCTGCGGCGCACGCTTTAAAGTCGACGTCTTTGAAAACGCTGATCACGGGTACTGTTTTCTGGAACGCGCCGCCTATAACCCGCTGGCATCCGAAACCAGCTGGGCAAAGGTTTTCGCCTTGTTCGAGCGGAATCTCCAGCAAAACACCCACGACTAGACATACTGCCGTCGACCGCAACGGCGCGGAAAACTCTCTCCTGTAATTGATTCCCGCAGCGGAGTTCAGAAACGATTCAGGCCACTTGTGGCCTTATCGTCCCTGACCCGTATTGAATTTGTACAGGATAACCATGGCTTTCAACTCACTATCACCGGCACTCGCGTCGAACCAGCCTACGGGCAAACTCCCGCAGCAGACACCTTGTTCGCGCGCGCCCAAAGCACTGGCACTGGCGGCCAGTGCTGCCATTACACTAACTTCTGGCGTAGCTCAAGCCACTGCCTCGACGAACACTGAAAGCATTCCGTCGCTCGAACGCCGCACTATTATCACAGAGAATGGTGTTGCAACAACACTGAGCTATCCCCCACTGGAAGCCACAAACACACGTAACAGCAATTCCGCAAAAGCAAGCCAGCCCAAAGCCCGGCAGATAACAGCGCACAACGATAATTACTGGGTTCGCGAAGCCACACTTAATCTCAATCAGGACAACGACCATGACGGACACTACTCAAGCTTCAACGTAACCCTGGATGTCGACACGCACTTCTCGCTTTCGACCGTCTACGCCGTACTGTATCTAAGTCATAACGGTGGCGTCTGGAACGAATACGCTGTCACCGGAAATTTCTCTATTTATGCAGGTAGCCACGACGATAGCTATAGCATTGATGCCGTACTCGACAGCGGCTACCCCAGTGGCTACTACGATCATCATATAGAAATCTATGATGCCGACACCCTAACCCTGCTCAGTCACTACGGGCCGGAACACTCACATTATTTTCACGACCTGCCCTTCGAAAGCAGACACCACGATGAATGGTCGATAGATACCTCCCTGAGTCTTAACTTCTCAGGTTCCGGCTCTATGGGGTATCCCACAGTGCTACTGGTGTCGCTACTACTGATCAGGCGCCGGTGGTTAAAAAGTAACTCTTCGGCGGAAACTTAGCCCGCATTAGTCATGGGGTGGCGAGGATATCGCGCCGCCCTGATCTATTCACACCAGAGAATTTCACAGCAGATTTTCTTCTCGCGTCGAATACTTACTGATATTTGCAAGAGAAAAAATTATCTGTGGAATCAAAGATCAAGTGAGATCCCGTCAATCCCGTCAATAATGCGTGTTAGATAGGCCGCCTGCCACCCTCTGCGACAAAAGGCCGCATCGGATAACCGCCGAAGAAAATCAGCACCCGCCAGTTTCAATATTCTGGCACTTGTTCTGCACCGTATTCACAGTCAAGAAGTATCGATCAGAACTCCTGAACCGAGTATCGCGTTTACCGTAGCCCGGACGATTCAATTCGGACAACCTGCCGCTGATTGATACAGTACTCCTGTCAATCAGCCACAAAAGCGTCAAAGACAATGCGCTCAATTCGTTTTCTGGCGATTGCCAGTTTAATTACCTGGATAACAGTCTGCATGCCACTGGCGGTATTGTTATCCTGGCTCCTGAACAGTCACACGCCCTCAGCAATCCTTTACAGCGCCATCACAACACCAGTGGTAACGCTCTGGTTGCGTCACGCCATGCAATCGGTAAACGGCCTGCACAAGTGGCCAGCGGAACAGTGGATCGGAGCTGGCACGATATTACTTTCCGTAGTAATTCTATGCAGCCCGTTGTTGTATTTTCTGACCCCCGGTATTGTCGGTGCTATTGCACTGCTTATCTGGATTCTCCTTTGTGTATATGGAGCATTCGCCGCAACCAGAATCCATAACAAAAACCTCAGCATCACGAGCGCAAAACTCAACCGCCAGTACCGCTTTGTACAGCTGAGTGATCTCCACGCAGGCAGCCGCAGCAATAAATTTATACGAAAAGCTGTCGAACAGGCAAAATCCCATCAACCGGAAGCCGTTTTCATTACCGGCGATCTCCTCGATTCGAGCTCGGTAGATCAGCATACGCTACAACCACTTGCCGAATTTGAATGTCCTGTTTACATGTGCATTGGCAATCACGAACGCTACGTAGACTTACCCGCCGCAATTCGTTCTATCGAACATAACCGGGTAGAGGTTCTGCGCGACAGCAGCCAGTATTTTGAGTCACTCAATATCATAGGTATTGATGATGCAGACGACCGCCAGCAAGTCGCAAAGCAACTACCGATTATCAGCACCGATTCCACTCACTACCAGATTCTTCTATACCACAAGCCCGACGGCTGGATACACGCCTGCGATCACGGTATAGACCTGATGCTGGCCGGGCATACCCACGGCGGGCAGATCTGGCCATTCGGATACCTGGTAAAGCTCCGCTTTAAAGAATTTCTGGGTCACTATCAGCGTGACAACTGTCACTTGTATGTATCTCCCGGGACTGGCACCTGGGGGCCGACCCTGCGACTGGGAACCCGCTGCGAAATGACCATTCTCGATCTGGCTCCCGCCGCGTAGAACTCAAAAAAGGATTACCCGGAAGGTTCTGGAAAATTCCACTCTATAAGTTCTCCGGCCCGTAGCTTGCTGTAAGGCAGGTTCAAAGGAGACGTGCTATGATTAAAATTCATGTAAATACAGTCCTGGCAGGGCTCGTCGGGCTTAGCATCGCCAGCTTGATCGGTTGCGGTAACAGCTCAACCGCCATTGATAACCTTACCGCTAATACGCAAAGTGGTCAGGCAATAGACGGCTATCTGGTTGGAGCCGATGTCTTTTGCGACGGAACTTTAAACGGCCGCACCGGTGCAGCCGGTCGCTTTGAATGCCCGGCAGGTACAACAATCGTTCGCATCCGTGGTGGATCCGATGTGGGCTTCGACGAATCCGCAACCAGCGGCGGCATACCATTCAGCGGTGAACTGACAGCGCCGGGCGGCTCGCCATTTGTTACGCCGCTATCGACACTTGCGACCAGTATGGCCAGTACCACCGGGCGGTTTGAAGCGTCGAATTATCAAACTGCAATCGCCAATCTGGCGGTCTCTCTGGATGTGCCAGGCCTCGACCTGAACAAAAACCCGGCCAACAATCTGAATATTGCCAAGGTCAACGCGCAAATCAATCAGCTGATAAATAATTTCGCAGCCAATGCAGAAGACTATACCTCGGTAAGCGATCAATTATCGAGAGTACTTGCCACACGAACACCATTTGACCTCACCAGTGACACCGCAACAATTGTTAGCGCACTGAACGAAAGACTCATCGTTGCCTCTCCCGGGCTTGCGCTAACGGTGCAACGCCAGGTGGATGTAGCCAGTGAATTGCAACGGGTCAATAGCGAAATTAAACGTTCAACTGATACCAGCCAGATTGATGTTGCTGTGGAAGTGGGAAGTGCCAATTCCGCCCAGGCATTTACCATTGATCAGACTGCTCCGCTGGTACGATTTAAAAGTGCCAGCTCTTTGCGTCAGGAAGCTTTCGATTCACAGTTCAGCAACTTTAACCAGTTTGAAAATCATTTTACCTTGAACGATTTTCAGAACGACACACTGTTCGAAACAGGCTACACGGTCGACAGTGGTTTCGACGCACGCCGCGTGGAATTTGCAACCACCGGTTTCGATATCAAAAAAACTCTGGAAAATCAGATCATCAATGTCGCACTGGAGTTTCGCTCCACGTTACCGCTCGACAACCGCAGAATGTCCGTTACCGTGTCAGGTGCCACACTTTCTATGACAGCAGGTGACAACAACAGTGTGCAGGTAACCATACCGACCGGAACAGTAGTAAACGCCCGGGCTATCGACCGGTTCGGTGTTATTACCAACGTCACAACTGATGCCGCCGAGGACTATTTCGCAACCAACGAAGACGGGAACTTCGAATTTTCTATAACCAGCCTTGAAAACGATCTAACTCTTCGTGGTTATCATAATTTCACCAGAGAGGCCGGCAACTACAGCCTGACACTGATTATCAGCGGCGTTGGTTTTGGCATTGATTCAGGTACCGGGTTCGCCAACAGAGCAGCACAGTATACTATCAGGACCGCCAACGAGAGCATCACCGGTACCGGCCTGCAAGGGTATTTCACAACCCGATAGTCTAAGCCGTTACACAATGAAGCCCGGTTTAAAATATATGGCAGTAATTGCAAGCTGCGTGTTATCACACGCAGCTCTGGCAACTGACTGGCCCGGCTTTCCACTAACTGCATCCACCGCCAGAGCAGAACTGAGCTTCGGCCTTTCAACTGTCGGAGACAAAGTAAGTTATACGCCCAATCTTCCGACCGGTGGTTTCGCCCCTCCCAGAAAAAAACCTCGCTACCAAAGCCGGATTACATCGATCAACTGGCAGGCCAATCCGGACTGGCGTTTCACGGGTGAACATCAGCAACAACGATTTATATCATTGCGCGATAACTTCAGCTTCAACAGACTGAGCTTCAGTGCCGAATATCAGCTGCCGGCTATCCAGCCGCACACCCGTACATCGCTGGATTTTACCATTAGTTCTAACAGAAGCAGCGTACTGAATAAAAATTCCTATACGCGAATAAAAGACAATCTGCTTACATCACTGCGCATCAATAATCCATCCGATCTGCAGTGGCAAACCAACGTATCCCAGACCCGTGATATATCCACTCATTCGCGCCTGACTTTTTTCACCGGAATGGGACGTATAAGTTCCGGCCACGATGGAATCACCGGACTGGTCCGTGACAGCAGTGGCTGCCAGTACGGCTTTGATTTCGGCAACAGCGGCGGCGAAATAGATCAACTTGGCCAATGCGGCACCGTAACGGCACTTAACCGGCAATACCCGAGCGATGCAACAATCAGCCGCGAGCTCGGCGTTGCGCCGATAAAAGATCTGCAAAACAACGCGTGGTTTTATAGAGTCGGTGGTGGTCTCAGCACCAGCCACCAACGCTGGTCCGGGCATATTGCCTACTATTACCAGCAATACCTCAGAGACGATCTCGACAGCCGCATCGTCGCCAACGGCGGCACAATCTACGATAACAATCAGGTGCTCGCTCTAGAGGCAACTCATCGAACTGGTAAAAAGCTCTCACTGAGTGCGACGCTCGAATACAATCAACATCGATTTCTCGATAAGATACCGGTGCTCTACACAAGATTAACCGCCAGTCGATTCAGGAACGATGTCGTCTACCTGACACTTCGGGCCAACTACTCTTTTGCACCGTAGACACTGACACCCACCACCAGTGCCCCGCTCCGTGCGGCTCTTGCTATTGCTAATACCGTTACCCCACGCCTCGCAGATACAGCCAACAGACACACCTTTCGACTGATCATCAACTGCCACCGGCGCGACACGGCGCAGTTTTTTCTCTTGCATTGTATCTACAGGACTGTTTAAAGTGACCAGCATCGGGAGGAGACGCTGGAGCACGGCCCAATTTGATTGAAATCATCCATATTACGCAGACATTCGGCAAAGGCCCGGATGCTTTCACCGCACTGCGTGATGTCTCCCTGACCATAAATGAAAACGAGTTTTTCACTCTGTTGGGGCCCTCCGGTTGCGGCAAAACGACCCTGCTACGGGCAATAGCGGGCTTTGTATTCCCGACAGCGGGCAGCATCAGATTGCAGGGGGAAAACCTGCTAACGCTGCCGCCCTACTCCCGCCCCGTTAATACCGTATTCCAGAGTTACGCCTTGTTCCCGCACATGACCGTTGCAGAAAATATCAGCTTCGGTCTAGAAATGCTCAACAAACCCAAAGCCGAGGTTAAAAGTACAGTCGACGAAATGCTGTCGCTGGTGCAAATGACCCGCATGGCTGACCGCAAAACCAGCCAGATATCCGGAGGACAACAGCAACGGGTAGCGCTGGCGCGCGCGCTGGCCCCCAAGCCCAAAGTACTGCTGCTCGATGAACCGCTCTCTGCACTCGACTTCAAATTGCGTAAAGAAATGCAGATTGAACTAAAACGCCTGCAAACCGAAACGGGTATAACCTTTGTTTTTGTTACCCACGATCAGGAAGAAGCGCTGACTATGTCAGACCGGATCGCCGTTATGAATGAAGGCCGGATTCTTCAAATTGGCGAGCCTCGCGAAATCTATGATCACCCCGCCGAGCGATTCGTCGCAGATTTCATCGGTGAAACCAACCTGCTAACCGTTGATGTGCTGTCCGTCAATGGAGCTGATGCCACTGTACAATTAAGCTCTGGCGCCACCACCACTGCCATACGCTCCGATAACAGCACCCCGAGCGGAAGCGCCACTATTGCTGTCCGCCCTGAACACGCCTCACTGAGCCAGTCTCCCGGGGCACTGCTGCAAGGTACACTGGCAGATGTTATCTATTCAGGTACCGATACGCACTACCACGTACAACTACCCGACGATAACCGTTTTGTTGTACGCAGGCAGAATCATCCGGGGAGCACCGGGTCAGCTGTTGTCGGAAGCCAGATCGGAATTCATTTTGATCACGGTGTAGCACAGATTCTCAAAGATTAATGACTGTCGCTGCTACATCAAATTCCCAACGACGATGGCTGCTGTTATCGCCAGCCCTGCTGATACTGATCTTTGCCGCCTCCGGCCCGTTACTCATCGTTCTGGTGTATTCGTTTCTGGAAGCCGGAGACTACGGCGGAGTTAACTGGGTTTTCTCTACTGATGCCTGGTTCAATGTTGTAGCCGAAAGAGACTTCTTTGACGAAACTATAAAACTCGCCGACGCGCATGTTTCTATCTTCTGGCGTTCGGTCAAGCTCTCACTGATGACAGCAGTAGCGGCACTGCTGCTCGGCTTCCCCACCGCGTATTTTATCGCCACCCGCGCTGAAAAATCACGCGATCTATGGATGCTGTTAATAATTATTCCATTCTGGACAAACCTGCTTATTCGCACATTTGCAGTGATGGAAATCATTCGCAACGAAGGGGTTATTAATACCCTGTTGCTGAAGTTCGGATTAATTGATGCGCCAATTCAAATTCTGTTTACCGAATTCTCCATTATGCTCGGCATGGTTTACGTCTACCTGCCGCTTATGGTATTACCCATCTATGCCTCCATGGAACGGCTGGATTTCACACTGGTAGAAGCCGCCTACGATCTGTACGGTACGCGACTGCGCGTATTAAAACGGGTTATATTTCCGCTGGTGAAACCAGGTGTAATTGCAGGTTCAATTCTGGTTTTTGTACCCTCCCTCGGAGCCTATGTGACACCGCGTGTTCTGGGAGGCGGCAAGCAACTGATGCTCGGCAACCTTATCGAACTGCAGTTTGGCCAGGGTCGCAACTGGCCACTGGGGGCTGCGTTATCAATCACTTTGCTCGCGATTGTTATGATTGCACTCATGCTCTACGTACGCGTAGCGCGGCTGGAAGAGCCACACCATGGCTGAGCAAGCACGACACTGTCCAGCCTGCATAAAAGTAATAGCCACACCAGGCGGGATAACACATGCCAGCTAGTTCCCGCCATTTCAACATACGCAGGCAACCCGGCTTCACAGCCGTTGCCGCCGGCTGTTTTATATTATTGTACCTGCCCATCATCTTACTGGTGGCCTACTCATTCAACGCCGGCAAATCAATCGCTATATGGGAAGGGTTTTCACTGCAGTGGTATGAATCTGCGTGGGCCAATAAAGCAATTCAGGATGCCGCTATCCGGTCACTGATACTCGCTTGCTGCGCCTCGGCAATCGCCACTATCGCAGCGGTAATGGCAGCGCTGGCAACTACCCGTACAGCCGCGTTTAAAGGGTCATCACTGATCTTCGCCATTATCAACCAGCCGCTTATGGTTCCCGAAATCGTCACCGCCGTCGCATTACTGCTGTTTTTCGCCATGATTAAAGTCGCTACCGGCTATACCGGTATGTGGTACCTCATTATCGCTCACTCTGCTTTTTGTATTCCATTTGCCTATATGCCTATTCGAGCTCGATTGCAGGGCATGGATTTCAGTCTTGAACAAGCCGGGGCTGATTTATACGGCAAACCGACAAGAGTCTTCTGGCGCATTACTTTTCCGCAGCTGTGGCCCGGTATTCTGGCGGGCGCCATGCTGGCGTTTGTTATTTCACTCGATGACGTGGTAATTACCGAGTTCGTCAAGTCCGCAGGTCAGGACACACTACCGACTTACATGCTCGGGCAGCTACGTCGCATAGTCACTCCGGAAGTCAATGCAATTTCTACTGTGCTGCTTGGCATTTCGGTTTTATTAGTGGCAGGGTTCTTTTTCCTGTCGAAACTTCGCAAATAAACTGGAGCATCTTCATGGCTGCTAATAGTAATAGTCTCAAAAGTATCTTTTGCGCAACTGCAGTTGCGTTCTCAGCACAGGCGACAGCCGGAGGAGAGCTGAACATCTATAACTGGGGTAACTACACCAATCCCGCATTGATCGAAAAATTTACTGAGGAAACCGGCATCAAGGTGACCATCACCGACTACGATTCCAACGACACCGCATTGGCGAAGGTCAAAGCCGGTGGTCACGGTTTTGATATCGTCGTGCCATCGGGTACCTATATTCCTATCTGGGTAAATGAAGGTTTGCTGATGGAAACAAACCCCAATCAAATGCCTAACTTTAAAAACATGGACCCGGAATGGGTAGATATTGCTTTTGACCCGGGCCGTAAATACACTGTGCCCTGGCAGTGGGGTACGGTCGGGGTAATCGTCAATACCTCGGTTTACAGTGGCAACCCGAACACCGCGGCAATCTTCCTGGATCCGCCCGATGAACTGAAAGGTAAAATTAACGTTGTTCCGGAAATGAGTGACGTCATGGGCCTGGCTATAAACTACCACGGCGGCGAGCAGTGTACCGGCGACAAAGCAATTCTAAAAAAAGTACGCGACTCACTGGTTGAAGCCAAGCAGCACTGGCTGTCAATTGACTACGGCACCGTAGAAAAATTTGCCAAAGGCGATTTATCCGCCGGCGTCTACTGGAATGGCGCGTCATTCCGTGCGCGCCTGCAGAACGAAGACATTGTCTACGGCTACCCGCAGGAAGGCTTTCCAATCTGGATGGATAACGTCGCGGTGCTCGCCGATGCTAAAAACGCAGAGGCTGCTAAAACATTCCAGAATTTTGTCATGGACCCGGAAAACGCTGCACTGATATCCGAGTTTGCCCGCTACGCGAATGGCATCACCGGCTCAGAAAAATTCATGCCTGCAGACATGGCCACAGCTCCTGAAGTCAACACCCCGGCCGAACTCGCAGGTGCTGGCTATGTTGCAGAAATCTGCCCGCCGGAGGTGCAGAAAATCTACACAAAAATCTGGACTGAATTGCAAAAATAGTTCTTTCGAAGCAAGCACTGTCGGAGGCTTTCCATGGCTGATATCGTTATTCTAAATGGTCGTCTTATCACTTTCGACGGAGCTGATGCCGAAGCGCTGGCCATTACAAATGGCCAGATTGAAGCCGTTGGAAGCACCCGGCAGATTCGTGACAGCGCCGGATCTGCCCATGTGATTGATGCCGCGGGGGCAACTGTGCTCCCCGGCTTTATCGACAGCCACGTGCATTTGTTCGGTGGCTCGGCCGAACTCGATTACCTCAATCTTACCGGCGTTTACGGACTCGATGCATTAACCGATGCGGTACGCGAGTATGCCGCAACACGTCCCGATGACCCGATAATATTCGGTGTGTCTATTGATTACCGGGTTATCGGAAACCGCGATACCACGCGCCACGATCTCGATGCCGTACTACCAGACAGACCATTCGCCGCAATGGCGGCAGATCACCACACCGTCTGGGCAAATACCAAAGCGCTGGAGAAAGCCGGCCTGTTGCATGGAGCACCGATGCCGGACGGATCAGAAGTCGTGTTAGCCGGGGACGGAAAAGCCACCGGAGAGCTGCGTGAAACCGGCGCATTCGGCCCGATCATGGCACTGACCCCACTCGGCGGCCGCGATCTATTAGGCTATGTCACCGGCAAAAATCCTGAAACTGCCGCAACACTGGCAGAAAGAACGCTCGATAAATCAGTGATTGCTCGCGGGCTCAGGCACTGCGCCTCCTATGGCATCACAGGCCTGCACAACATGGATGGGAATTTCTATCAAATGGAATTGCTCGCCGAGCTGGAAAGCGAACGCAGCCTGCTGTGCCGTACCGAAGTGCCCATGCATCTAAAGGGCAACGATCCGCTCGACCGCCTGCTGGAAGCCGAGCAAATGCGGCAACGCTACGCAACAGATTACCTATGGAGCGGCCGGGTAAAGATGTTTATGGATGGTGTAATCGACAGTCGCACCGCCTATATGCTGGAGCCATACCCGGGAACCAATTCCCGTAGTGAAGCGTTGTTTACCCCGGAGCAATTTAACGAGGCGTGCGTCCGAGCTGACGCCAAAGGCCTGCAGATTGCGGTACACGCAATAGGTGATGCAGCGGTACGCCAGACCCTGGACGGCTATCAGGCAGCAGTAAACGCAAACGGCCCACGGGATAGCCGACACCGGATAGAGCATATAGAAGTAATTCATGCGGACGATATTCCGCGCATCAGCGCACTGGGTGCAGTGGCTTCAATGCAGCCGCTGCACTCGCCCGCTGGCGGTCTGTTCCCGCCCTATGTCGCCGGAGAACTGTTGCACGACTCGCAAATCAGTACCGCATTTGCCTGGAAAACCATTCGCGAATCCGGTGCTAAATTAATCTTTTCAACTGACTGGCCGGTAGTGCCCGTTGATGTCATGCTGTCGATCAAGGGAGCTGTTGCCGGAACCGCGCTGCCACCCGAATGGCCCGATCAGCGCCAAAACCTGCGGCAGGCTCTGGCTTCCTATACTCGCGACAATGCATGGGTTGAATTCAACGAGAACCGTAAAGGTAAACTTAAAACGGGTATGATGGCCGACATCGTGGTGATGGATCACAACCTTGAAGCTATGCCCCCCGAAGAACTACACACGGCAAAAGCCGCTGTCACCATCTGTGGAGGAAATATCACTTACCAACGGTAGATAGATAAGCTGCTATTAATTTTTATCAATAGCAGCTTCTTCGGATCTATAAAAATAGATCAGTCCGGCAATATCAGCATCAGACAAGGGGTTATCTATGCCCGTCACCCGGTCACCACGTACACCCACCAGCATACGCGCATAAAACTCTATCACAGTTATTGAACTCGCTTGCTGGTGTAAATTATAAGCCGGGCGCTCGACACCCTGTGCCGGTGTATCGTGGCATCCAGCGCAATATGAAATATGCAGCTTATGCGCTGATTCGCGCAATTCAGCAGAATCAGGAAAAAACGGCTGCCGCAATGGAAATTGCTTACTCAGACTTGCCAGCAGGGCGAGTAAATGGTTCCAGTGCTGCTGATCTGCATATTCATGGGCTTTTTGCAGTGGCTCTATATAACTCACCGGAGCTCGGTCAGCTTCCTGATCAGCCAAGCGGAGTAATATATCGGCTGCCGATAGTCCGCCCCGGATTCTGTCCACCAGCCCTTTCAACACCACGGCGTTTTTATCCGCCCGGGCCTCTTCTCGCAATAACGTGCGGATGTCGCCTGCAAGCACCTGCAGCTCAGCACCTGCGCGCCTGCCATGTTCGCCTTGTGCGGCGACAGCAGGGCTTATTGTACTGACCAGCCAGATCAGCACAACCAGCCCCAGCCTCACACTACTTTTCGGGCGTTTACTCCAGATCGACTTTCACTTCCATCGGCAGCGCGGCATCAGCAGACCATTCAAGCATTGAACCGTCGTACATCTTTGCGTTTTTGTTACCAAGCAGCTCATGTGATGCAAACCAGCCCAGTGAAGCCCAGTGACCGGAATTACAGAAATTTATCTGTTCATCACTAGTCGATACATTAGCCGCAGCATACAATTTTTCAAGTGAGTTCTTCGAACGGAAAGAACCGCCCCCGTTTTGAGTCAACCAGTTCTCCGGCAGATTCGAAGCGCCGGGAATAGTACCCGCCCGCTTGGCTGCCCGATGCTGGTTTATTCCGAGGTATTGGTTATGCGGCCGATGATCGACGATGGCTACACCACTCTGCTGTGCATCTACTACGTCTTGCTTTGTTACCAGCATTTCTTCCCGCAGACTCGCTTTGAACGTTTTTGCCTCAGGCTGTACCGCACCCTTTTCCAGCGGATTTAGCGGCTTTTTGGTTTTCTCATCAATCTCTTTGGTATAAGCCACCATGCCACCGTCCAGTAGCGAGACGTTATCGTGTCCAAGCACCTTAAAAGTCCAGTAGATTCTTGTCGCTGTGCCAACGTCCAACGCCTTACCACCATTCGGAACAACCACTACATGAGTTTCATTGTCAATTCCTAGACCACCAATGAGCTTTTCAAGTTGATCTATGGGGGCCAGCATGCCTGGAGTTCCAGAGGCATCTTTGGCACGCCAGCCATCTTTAAGATAGGCGGTATAGACCGCACCGGGAATGTGAGCGCGTAGATAATCGGTTTTAGATTTACCAGCAAGCTTCCCTCGAACATCAAGAATTACTACTCCGGGCTTACCGGTATTTGCCTTAACCCATTCCACATCCACCAATGGCTCGGCCGCCTGAACGGTCATTGATAGGGCACCAAGTGTTGCAGATAGTGCAATTGCAGCAAGTGTTTTCATAGATCCTCCTGTAGCGAAAATAGTGTGTCAATACCAGCGGCCTGACGCATAGTACGGCTGGCCAATGCAATCACAAGGTAATGACACGCTTGGTAGATAGTACCAGGCTTAAAATATCATCCCAGTCTCCATCAGTCATTTTATCCGGCACCAGGGTGCGGGTGTGTGTTGGCGGTATATCGAGCAACTGCACCGCGGCGCTTAGTGTTTGTGTGTCGTTGAACAAACCGGTATCCAGCACCACAAATGAACTTTCTATATCTGTATCAGAGTTCACAGGCTGATCACCCTTTCGGACTCACTGATCAGCGCGGCTAGCGCTTGAGAATCCAGCAAAGTAAAATGCTCCCGCATACCTTCCACCGTAGTTTTTGGCACAATTTCACACAGTTCCAATAACTCGGCATGTTCACTTTCTGCCTCATCTTCCGTTAGCGGACGATGCATAAAAACCAATTCTAACTCATGGCCTATAATCGTTAATCCGGCAGCAACACGCATAGCCTCTTCGGGCTCATTACGTGCCAGAACCAGTATACGCCTGCAAATTGCAGTCGATTCATTCATCTTGCCAGAGACATCCGGCAGACTCACGTCGTTTCTCACAAACTCATCTCGTTTCTCACAAACTCACCAGGCGCCCGGCACGAGCAGCCATCTCTGAGTGATTGGTCTGACTGCCAACAGTCACTGGGCACTCACCTTCCTCGCCAAAGCGATGCCATGAATCGTGGCAGGCAACAACTCTTTCTCTGTATTCACTCATAATCTCTATAATTTCGTTCTGCTGCAACACCTGCACACCATGGTGGGTAAGAAAAACATGCCAGTCGCATCCGCGACGAACGCAGGCTTGCAGCAGTGGAGCAACTATCTGAGCACTCTGCGCTTTAGTAACGGTAATTAACAGATCCACTACCCGACCTCGCTGTGTATTTTCGACCACCGACAAATCCAGCTGCGAACAAAGCCACAGCAATCGCTGCAAAAAGCAGATAGTCGCGACTGCGACTATCTGATGCACCCGTTGATGCACCCGCTGCAACCTCAGCTGACCGTGCAGCCATCGCATTTGCGGGACTCGTTCTACCAGGGTAGCTGACACTATCGACCGGCAACAGTCCATTCGCTGCCCACTCTACCCAACCCGCGAGATAAACCCGGGACACTACCCCGGCTACCTGCAAAGCGGTAAAATAGGCCAGAGAACTATAGGGATCATGGGCATAAACCACTGGATCCAGAGATCTATAGATTGATGCAGAACTGCCAGCTTCAGATAGCGGCTTATGAATCGCCCCGGGAATATGCCCGCCGCGAGCAGCTTTTATCTGCGCACCGTAGTACTCAGATTCAGTACGGCCATCCAGCAGCACCAGCTGCCCGTCTGCTGACTCGACTAGTTCGTTACGCAATACAATAAGCTCGCTGCGCATTCGGGCCGTATAGATGCTGCTGCGTGTTGTTGAGCGAACGCTGCCACGGACGCCGTCGCTAATTAATTCAGACAGCGGCGTTTGCACAATTGTGACGCGCTGCTGCCCTGCCAGTACCAGCAAGCCGGCAATAAAATCGCGACGGTCAGAGCGTTGACCTGTAACCAGTATCGTCTCGGTTCCGGTCAGGCCTGCGCTACCCAGCAACCACATAATGCCTGACCAGTTGGCGAGCCGGCCATTCGGTGCCAGTATGTCTTCAACCGGCAGGCATCTCGCGGTTTTTAATGTCGATTTACGGCAACTGGCCAAAGTGCGGGTATCTATAATTACATCGTAATGACCCGCATCTGCAATAGCCGCTACTTTCTGCAGCACCGGCAGTGCTGATGCACGAACACTAAACACGGCTTGCAGCAACAACAGCAGAAAAACCAGACCGGGTCTGCCGCCGTTCATTAGCTAACAACCCTGGAAGCGAACTTTTTTGGCGCTGCTATTACTCTCGAGCGGCGGGCTGTCGACATAGAACTGCATCAGATCCAGCACGGGAACCAGGCCGAAATCGCCGAGATCAATGTCGTCAAACATCTCGGCACCTTGCGGTGTGGCAGTCAGTTCTACCTCCTGAGCTGAGCGTGCGGCATAAGGGAACGTCAGCCAAACAACCGAAATAACGGCAATAAGACTTGCACAGCAGAAAGCAATGTTTGAGAGTTTTTGCATTTAAATAATCTGCCTGGAAACTAGTCTATGGTAAACGCAAGGTACAGCGCACCCATCGCAACTATAAACATCACAATCAGCAGAATCGTTGTCATATCCAATTCAGTCTCCCCGAAAATGCCGGATAAGTTCACCCAGAGCTACCGGCTCACCTGTCTCAATGTGAACTACTGATGGTGTAAAATGCGCTACGCCATCGCGATCCAGCAACATCGATGGCGGAGGTTTTACATAGACATAAACCAGACCTGCGATCGAGATCAACGATACTATAAGCACATACAGTTTTAACAGGGCTGCCATAGTCTATGCCACCGTCAGTTTTTCTGAATGTACACATGCCAGCCGCGATCGACGGCAATGGTTTCCAGGTGTGTTGATGACAACTGCGGACACATAGGAGGCAGCGCCTCCATTGACGTCGGGTTGTCAACAATCACCTCTATGACATCATTGGCAGCAGCCGCACCGAGTGCTTTTTTTGTCATCAGCTGCGGCCGCGGGCAGGAATCCCCAAGGCAATCAACTCGCGCTGAAACGGTGATTTCAGTGCCGTCGGTCAAGGTGGCGACGCCCGCCTTCGGGTTGCCTGAATTATCTTTTTTACGTGAACCGAATAGTCCCATTGCTATCTCCTCGTTTTACTCAGCAACCAGCGCAGATTCCAAATGTTTCATTTCTGGTCAGAACTCTGTTGCTGACGTTCTTTGCGAAGTATTGCCCGATAAATTGCCAGCAGCACCAGCGCCTGGCCGATACCAAACACAATTGCCGGAATACCATAACGCTCCTGCAGAGTTTTTGCATTAGCATGGCCGAATTGCAGCGCTTCAAGATTCGGTGCTCCGGTCATACTGGCGGGCGCTGGCGGCCAGTAGTTTGCGGACCATAGCATCGAATAGAGAAACATCCCGATAAAGGTAAACAGCAGCGCCCACATGGCACCGACATCCCCCTCTCCGCTCTTCACCCAGGTAGATACCGTGCAGGCTCCCGCCAGCACCATGCCGATACCAAACAGGAAAAGCCCGATAATTTGGTTCAGGCCCACATCAAAACTCATCGGATTACCTTCACCAATGCTGATAAAGCCGGTGAATCCAATAGTGAGGATAATCATTGCCACCAGCAGCGCCTTGGTGTTGCGATAACTTTTAAACAACATGGCATCCCGCAGGGCGGCGGTATTGCAAAAACGCGAACGCTGCACCAGCAAACCGACCACCGAACCGAAGAAAAAAGCCAACAGGCATTGTCCAATGGCAGACACGGCTACCCCTCCAGAATACGTTTATAAATCATCGATCCAACCCAGGCACCCGCCACAATCCCTGTAATCGAAAGATAGCCGCCGAGATTCATTTCGGGAGTCAGCCCGAAAAACGTCGAAACATTGCAAACAAATGCCAGGCGAATTCCAATTCCCATCAGCAGGCCGCCAACTGTAATAAGCGCCCAGTCGGTCAGCCGGCGCGGGGCTCGCCAACGGAATTCTTTCGAGAGAACCGCCCCGAGAAATCCGCCGCAGAGCATGCCCAGGCTGATATAGATTTTCCAGTAGGCAGGGTCAGGCTGAAACACCAGTTGCCAGAATGGCAGACGCTGCAGCGTCTCGGCTCCCAGTACTGCTTGTGCGGCAAGCCCGGTCATCATGGTCTCGCCACCACCGACGGTCCACGCTCCAAGGCTCACAAACAGAAAAATATCCAGCACCGCAATTGCAGCAAGTGCGACCACCGGATCAAGTGTTTTCTTGAAAAACTCCACGTCAATTCCTCCGAAGGCGCACGTGGCGGGTATTTTCCGCCATTGTATCCCGCAATTCGAGTCGTCGGTGGTATATATTGCCAACAGAGAAACCACAGCGGAAGCAACAATGGCCATTTACCTGGAGGAAAAAGACTTTTTGCAGCAGATATTCAATGCCTGCTCAAATGAGCAGATTTCCCAGTTTACTCCGGAGAAGCGCGGGTTTCGGATTCATGGTCATTCAACCACGGTACGTCTGGAACGGGCGTTCTGGACCACACTCGAGGCGATGGCGGAAGATCTCGGGCTGACTCTACCCGAACTGATTGAACGCACCCTTGACGGCTGCATCGTCGCGAACGATAAAAATCTCGCTTCATGTCTGCGCGTAATATGCATGAAATATCTGAATATCTATGCGGACTAGTGTCAACAAGCCGAAAGGAGCACTATTACGATTTATCCCTCATATCCCTGATATACAGCGCTGATCCGTTGTTACGCATTTCAGAATCAAACAGCTCTGTCGCGCGAATCAGGTCGCCAAGCTTTTTGTACCCGTAGTTGATAGCCGAAAACGAACTGTTATTAGAAATATAATTTCCAACCCGACTCATATGCGCCCAACCGTCATCACCCGAGGTTTGCTCTACCGCCGTCCTGAGTAATCGCAATAAAGCAGAGTCTTTGCGTAACGACGCCTTGGTCAATCGCTTAACCGGCTTTTCTGAATTCTTCGAGGCAACCTCACTTTCAGCCACCAGATTTTCGGTATAGATAAAAGGGGAACAGGAATCGACAAACGGTTGCGGCGTCTTTTTCTCACCAAAACCATAAACTGGTAACCCGCTTTCCAGAATACGCAAGACCAGCGGTGTGAAATCGCTGTCGCTGGTCATCAATGCAAAGGCATCAATATTCCCGCTATACAGCAGATCCATGGCATCGATAATCATCGCAGAGTCGGTAGCATTCTTTCCCTTGGTATAGGCAAACTGCTGCATTGGCCGAATGGCATAGGGGTGCAGGCGATCAATCCAGCCGGCCAGCGATTTATGATTCCAGTCGCCGTGCGCGTGCCGCACAGTGACCATCCCGTATTTTGCTAACTCCTCGAGGACACCCTCGATGGCGTTATGGCTGACGTTGTCACAATCGATCAGCAGGGCAATGCGTTTTCTTTCCGACACAGGCTGTTACTCCGGTTGAGCCAACATCGTAGCATTGCTTTAGTCGTTCACCCCAATAAACCACTAGAACACGGAAATTAATGTTGTAATTAAGCAGAGCACCAATCGGAGCGTTGGTACTCTGCATACTCAACTCCCTGTTATCCCTGTTATCCCTGTTATCCCTGTTATCCCAGTAAACTCAGCACACTCTGCGGCGCAGAATTCGCTTGCGAAACCATCGCGGTACCCGCTTGCTGCAGAATCTGCGAACGAGTCATGTTCGCGGTTTCAACAGCAAAGTCTGCATCGACGATCCGGCCACGGGCAGCAGCCTGGTTCTCCATACCAACCTGGAGATTATTGATCGCACTACTGAACTGACTCTGCGCAGCACCGAGATTAGCGCGCTCTGTGGTCACCTGATCAATAGCCGTATCCAAACCAACAATAGCAGCAGACGAATTGGTAGCATCAGTGATGTTGAGTGTATTAACCGACAGGCTTGTAGCGTCCATAGCGGTAGTAGAAACACCCAGTGTCTCACCACTGTTAGCGCCTACCTGAAACACGAAAGTGGCAGCAGCAGTACCGATAACAGACAGACCATTAAACTTGGTGACTTCTGAAACCCGGGAAATATCTGTATTCAATGCCTGAAACTCCGCATCGAGGTTCGCACGGTCACCCGTACTATTGGTTCCGTTCGCAGACTGCACAGCAAGCTCGCGCATCCGTTGCAACATATTGCCGATTTCGTTGAGTCCCCCTTCAGCAACCTGAGCCATCGATATAGCATCGTTCGCATTGCGAACTGCCACATTCATTCCGCGAACCTGACCATTCATGCGTTCGGCAATCGCAAGGCCGGCGGCATCATCTCTGGCACTGTTTATACGTAATCCAGACGACAATCGCTGCAACGCCGTTTGCATATCATTTTGCGTACTATTAAGATTTCTTTGAGCCGTAAGCGACGGCACATTGGTATTTATCGTTTGAGGCATTGGTATTCCTTTATTTTTTATTTTCCATTATTTTTTGTAGCTGCCGGCACGAATTTAATTACCCGCGCCGCACTGATCCTAACGACGCTAACGCAGATGTCCTTAGACCCCAACCTTACACTCTACTTTAACTCAACACGTTAAACGGTCAGCATCACATCAATTAACAAGAAAAAAATAATTTTTGAGATTTTTCCATACCAATGGATTCGCCAAACGCCCTCGCTCCAATACACTACTCAGCCCGCTCCGGTAACAAACTAAACTGCACGCACTCAAGTCAACTGATAGCAGTGATTGTCGAAGGCCTGGCTCCCACAGGCTCATCACCCTCCTAACTCCCGGACTACAGGAATCAGATAACCGGAATCCGGCGCAGTGAATTCAATCTCAATAGTTTTAACAAACGACCGATAGATTATTAAGCGGGCATTCTTTTACAGCTCCACCCTATCTGTCGCAAACCCGTTTTACTGTAACGAAACACCCGGGCACACTATTCATTCAGCGCATTCTAGAAATATTTCTCAGCGCGTGAAACGCTGCCTGACCCGGCTGTCGGGCACTACCACCAACGCACCGACAAAGCACATTGCAGACATCAACGGACTAAAACCCGAAAATCCTACTCCTGCATAGAACCAGCCTCCGACAAGTGCTGCAATCAGCCATCCGATACTCGCGATGGAGCTGTTCATCCCCATTATTACACCGCGGACATCGGGCGGCACCTCGGCCAGTGCAGCGAGCAATGGCGGGCGTGAAATCGCATCAAAAAACGCAAACAATACGCCGAGTGTAACGGTGATTATCACACCCGGCTGCCACAGGAACCAAGGTATGGCAATACAGCCCGCTATGGCAAGGGCAACAGCAAAACTGATGCGCCGATAAGGAAACCGGTCAGCAACCTGCCCGCCGACAAAAGTACCCAGAATATTGCCCAGAGCAAAAACAACCAGCGGCAGTGCGACTTTATCGATCGGTAAATCGTAGGCAACCCGAAGATAAGCGGCATAATAGAAAGCCGCCAGCCCGAATGCAATTCGCTCTGCTATAAGCGAAATAAACAAACGGATAACGGGGCCGGTCATCGCCTCACGCAACCTGATACCGCCACCCGAGCGCAGCTTTCCCGCGTACAATGCACTATCAGTCGAGCGCACACCAATCACCATACAACTGAAGGCAAACAATGCCAGAGTACTAAGGACCACATGCGTACCACGCCAGCCGACACTGGCGCCCAGCCAGGCCGCAACGGGAATGCCGAAAAGCAAGGTCAGCGACTGACCACTCATAACATACCCGAACGCCCGGCCATGATGGGAGCTATGCGTACGCAGCGATACTTCCGCAAGAATTGTTGCAGTAAAAGCACCACAACAGACACCCGCGAATACAACTATGGCGACAAGCACCGGGTACGATGGCACCCGCGAGATCGCAAACATCGCAAACGCTATACAGGCCGGAGCCCCCAGTAGAAATACCTTTCGGCCCAGTCGATCAGACGCAAAGCCAGCCAGATAGGATGATATCCCCCACGAGGCTGCGGTGACGCCGAACAAATTGGCTACCGCCGGCAGCGAAACATTCAGATCAGCTGCCATATCAGGCAGGAACGGTGCTCTGGTGCTACCGGTTGCGGTCGCCGCAAACATGCCTATGCAACCCGCTAGAATCAGACGCCACGGCATAGCGCTCGCTGTGGACAACGAAAGGCGCTCCACTCCTTCAGGTGGTTGGCACGGAATACAGCACCTGCCGGTCCATTTTCTCTACACTTTCCGGTGTGAGTTTTAGAGTTGTTGAATCTAGCATCGTATGGTTCGGCTGCTGCTTTGTCAATTCTTCAGCAGTACCCAGCGTAGTCAGTGTAATTGACGCACCTTTGGTTAGATAGTGCTCCGGAATTATGGCGTGCGGCTCGATTCGATCTATGATGGCATTGGCCTGTTCGTAGCTTAAAATATGCTCTGAACCATCTATAGGCAGAACCAGTACATCAATGTCGGTCAGCGCAGCCCAGACATGGTCATTCGGGTTATCACGGTTATCTCCCCAAACCACAATACGCATACCACCGGTTTCAAGCAGGTATATATTATTATCCAGGTGATGGTAGTTGTCCGGTTCACACTGCGGCTGCCCGAACTCTGCCATCGCATCAGTCCATTTATACCACCCCGGTGCCTCGCAGGTATGCTTGTCGGCAAGACCGGTAATTTTCACATCGCAGAACTGATACTGGCCGGACATTCGATCAAGGATCATCTGACCATTAGGCCTTTCCGTTGCATCGTGATCAAAGTGGGCGTGCGTAGATAAAATGGCATCGACCTCAATCTCTGGAAACTCCTCTGGAAACCACATCCCCCACGCGCCCGAAGGATCATTACGCCACGGATCAAACAACATTGTAAGCCCGCCGGGTGACGTCATTTTGAAAGCCGCGTGTCCGTAGAAATCTATCGTGACCTCACCGGGCGCTGCCGGATCAAGCGCACCGGCTTTCTGCTTTTCTATAATGTGGTTATTGTTTTTCACCTGCGTCCAGGCGGTGGGGCCCGCGAGTGCCGTGCTGGCAAATGACCCCAGCAGCAACGCACTTGACACAACAAGTGAAGAGATAACGGTCGGTCGAATCTGTAACATAGATGCCTCCAGTTGGCGTATTATCAATTACGTGTAATACCGCTCCAGTATGCTCATTCAGGTGACAACAGGCAACCCGCAGAATTACACACCCGGAATCGTCCACACACCATTGCACATGCTAACCCGCAGGCTGCAGAAGCCCAGACCAGATAGCAGGTCCGAACTTTCATAGATGAAAAAGGAAAGTAGCCAGAATATGAGTATTGAGCTAACTCAAAGACAACACGAAGGCCTGCGCATTGTTCTGGCTGCGGCCACCACTGCACACGACTACTTTCGGGATATCGACAGTCTCGAAATAGAAGAAAAGGGAGTGCAGGACTTCGTCTCTAATGCCGACAAGGCCGTAGAAACCCAGATCCGCACTGCATTGCTCCACGCCTTCCCGGACGACGGAATTATTGGCGAGGAACACGGCAATATTGAGTCAGAATCAGGGTATACCTGGCTTATCGATCCAATCGATGGTACTGCTAATTTCATTAACGGCATACCCGGCTGGTGCGTGGTGGCAAGCTGCGTAAAAGATTGCGAAACACTGATCGGCATTGTCCGAGATGCAATTGCCGATGAAACTTTCGTTGCGGTAAAAGGCAAGGGCACCACACTCAACGGCAAACCGGTTCGCGTAGCCACCTCCACAAGCCTCGCCAACGGTTCAGTCGGCGTAGGACATTCAACCCGGGTCGAACCTGAACTGACTATTGCCGCACTGGGTCGATTACTCAATGCCGGCGGAGTTTTCTATCGCAACGCATCAGGGGCCCTGATGCTGAGCTATGTTGCCAGTGGTCGCTTAACCGGCTATTGCGAACCGCACATGAATGCCTGGGACTGCTTAGCCTCTTTACTGATGATCAGCGAAGCAGGCGGAATAACGGCAGCCTTCGACATGCAAGAGATGCTCACCGCAGGCAGCCGGGTAATTACTGCCTGCCCCGGCATATACACCGAGCTGCTGGAAATTTGCGAAGCCTCCTACTAACCCGTGTTATTCTAGATTTCCGTAACGGGTTTTACATGAAATCTCAGTTGCTGCAATCTGCCCTGAACACCGGAGGAAATTATCAATGCGGTTTTTACCCATGACTGCTGCTGCGGTGCTGGCTTTATCCACCTTACAATTACACGCTTCACCATGCATTAAAATCACATTGACCGGCACACAGGGTGGCCCACCCGTGTTCCAAGGGCAAGCCGGTTCCGGAACCCTGGTTCAATATGGCGATGATGAAAACAATTGCAGTGCTGTGTCCCTGCAATTCGACACCGGCAGAGGCACAACCCAGCGTTTGTCTATGGCGCAAACACCCGTCGGAAAACTCGATGCTGTTTTTCTAACGCACATGCATTCAGACCACACCGAAGGTCTGCCGGATATCATGCAGCTGCGCTGGCATTTTGCATCAGCCGGCCCCAAAGTCGATCTGGTGTGCAGCGATGACGCCCGATCCCCGGCAGGGCACGTGCTAAGTTGCCGTAAATTCGCCGAGCACATTGGCGACCCGTTAATAAACTCCGGGGAAATAGCACAGCGCCTTCTGGAAAATAAAAAACGCTTACCGGGCGGGCCCGCAGATCTACTTAATGTGCTGTCGTTCAAGCCCGCGGAAAATCCAGCGGAAGTATGGTCGAGTGGCGAGGTAAGTGTCAGTGCCGTTGGCTCCCGCCACATTCCAGGCCATGCTTCGTATCGCGTTGATACACCAGCCGGATCAGTCGTGATCGGCGGTGACGCCGGCAACGATAATCCCAAACCACCGAGAGAAAGCTCAACCTCGGCTCATGTGGAGAAACTGGCAATGGGTGCTGATGTCATTGTCCACTCGACAATACACCCGGTGATGGGTCCGGACAAAGACAGCGGGTTTCCACCTCCGATCTATTTTCGACAAAGCACAGTAACTGATCTTGGCGCAATGGCAAATCGTACCGGCTCAGATTATTTAGTGCTCACTCATCTGATCCCGCCCATGGGCGCTGCCAGACAAGGCCCGTATAAAATTCCAGGTGGCGGCCTGACGGAAGCAGACTACAAGCTGGCAGCAATAAATGGAGGCTTTCTCGGCAATGTAATCGTCGGCACCGATCTGGTGAGCTTGCGACTGCCGCCGAAATAGAGGCAACCTCAGCCGCGCTGCTATAAAAGCAGAGCAGCGGTTCTTGGCCGGAATTTTATGCAACACCAGGATCTACTAAAGGATTAATAAACTCTCAGGAACCGCCGTTGAATTTATCGATCATTGCATCCCACACAGGAACAAAATCCATGAGCCCGTTCCAGAATGCCGGATCCCGACGCCGATCAAAATCTTCAGTACTGATACCCTGCTGCTCTACCCAGGTGTAATAACCCAGGTTAAAAACCCGTTCGCGGTCAAGGCGAGAAAGCTCTAAAGTATGGTCTATACCAGCCCCTAGCATATAGCGACCAAATACCTCTGCGGCATGCAGTTGTGAGAATTCACCGTTAAATTGATTTTTCTCCTCCCCTGTTAACTCTGTAGCGTACATATCGGCACCGTCTGTTGCTACGGTCATTACCACATCATTTGAACCCAGCCCCATATAGCGGGCATACTTTATTGCTCCGAGTACGTTTGCAATCGAAGATAAACCCAGATTTCCGAGGCTGCCTAGCAGATCAGCAGAAATCCCCTTATGCTGTGCGAGATACTGCTGCCCAACCGATGTATTAAATAACAGATTTAATGCATTACTGCCGCGGTCAGAGACACCGATAACAAAATCTGTAGCCATCACATTGTGAATCAGCGGCACATGCTTGTCACCGATACCCTGAATATTGTGTTCACCATAGCCGTTATAGAGCATGGTAGGACACTCCAGTGCCTCGATAACCCCGGTTTGTGTTCCGAGTTCCGCCTTCAGGTAATCGCCAGCAGCCAGAGTACCTGCCGACCCACTGGCCGTTATATAGGCACGGGCTGAAAGCGTATTATCGTGGTTTACATGATTATAGATGCGCTCCATTGCCGGCCCTGTAACTGCCCGGTGAATTATGTAATTCCCGTACTCGGCAAACTGATTAAGAATTAAATTCTGCGGGTCCTTTTCAAGCAAATGACAGGCATCGTAAATCTCCTTTACGTTACTTTCTGTCCCCGGTGTCCGATAGATATCTGCCGGATCAGCCACCCATTTCTCAAGCCAGTTAAAACGCTCCTGACTCATTCCCTCCGGCAGCACAGCAACTGATCTGCACCCCAGCAGATTGGCAATCGCCACACCACCACGGCAATAATTGCCGGTCGAGGGCCAGACCGCGCGGTGGCGGGTGGCATCGAAAGAACCTGACATCAACCGGGGTATCAGGCAGCCATAAGCGGCCAGCACCTTATGCGTGTTGATCATCGGAAACCGGTTACCCAACGCAATGACGATTTTCGCGGGAACACCGGTCAGCGATTCAGGCAGTACTAAGTGCGCAGGTACTGATGCCAGTGATCTGCGGTCTTCGCCATTATGCCAGTGCACCCTGAACAGATTGCGGGCATCCGCTTCATCGGGGTTCGCATCAGCGATATCACTTATCTTTTCTGCAATAGCCGCCCGGGGATCTGCCAGCTCGGCAATTCGCGGCAACGTTACACCATTCGAATGAAGGTGCTCCACGTTTCTTTGATAAGCACTTTGCTCAACGATGCCTTGCTCTAGTCCTGGAGTCATAGTGTGTTCTGTCTGTGATCAATAGTAAAAGTAAAAGGAATGCAACTCATTTCAATCCAGACCACCCGGTACCAGATGTCTCGACAATTTTGAACCCGATGCATCGCCGGCGTGCAGCCAGCGGATTTTAACACACAGCCAACGCTTTAAGAACCAAACGCAATCAATAGCTTAACTGTAAATCACACGCCAAACGCAGTACATTTATGGCTGCTAATCCCTCGCTGCCACTACAGTGATTTCGATTAACGTGTTGCCCGCCAGATCGACACCAACACAGGCCCTCTGCGGCCAGTGCTGCGGATCGTCTCCCAGCCACGCACACCAGTACTTATCCATTACTGCTTTATTCGCAAGATCGGTGAGAAAAACCTGTGCCGACAGTATACGATGCTTGCTCGATCCGAGCTCCAGTAGATTCTGCTCAATCGTTTCGAGCGAAGCCATCGTTTGAGCCGCTATATCCAGAGTATCATCACCTGACGTTGCAACCGTCCACACCAGATCCTTATAGGCTGTAGACTTGTTACGTCCGGTATAAACACCACGCTTACGTTCAATCATCAGTGCCCCTTATTCTAAAGACTCAACGAACTCTTTATACACGCAATTTTCCACTTATGACAAACAGTAAAACAATCAAGAAACAGCTCACCTCAAGCCACTGGGGCGCTGGTGTGGTCACCACCGCTGATGGTGTTGTGCAATCGGTAACCGGCCACAAGGACGACACAGACCCGTCTTCCATTAACAACAACTATGTAGAGGGGGTCAATGGATCGGCCCGTGTGCGTACACCGGCTGTCCGGCAAAGCTATCTTGAAAACAGTCATTCTCCACACCTCAAAGCGCGCGGTAGTGAACCGTTTGTTGAAGTCTCGTGGGATACCGCACTGGACCTGATCACAGAGAAACTCAAAAGTACTATCAATACTCACGGTAACAACGCCATTTTTGCCGGCTCCTACGGCTGGGCCAGTGCCGGTCGGTTTCACCATGCGCAAAGCCAGCTTAAACGTTTTCTGAATTGCCTCGGCGGATTTGTACGCAGTGAAGGCAACTACAGTTACAACGCCGCCCTCGTACTGATGCCCTATATCGTTGGCAACTTTAGATCACATGTAAAAGAGGCAACTCGCTGGACCGTCGTTGCAGATGAGGCCGAGCTTGTTGTCATGTTTGGCGGCGTTGCCATACGCAGCGCACAGGTCGGCGGCGGCGGCCTGGCAAAGCACAAGCTGCGTGATGATCTTCTAGCCTGTGCTGACGCAGGTGTAGAATTTATCAATTTGAGCCCACTCAAAGACGACGCATTAACAGCACTCAACGCAACCTGGATAGCCCCCATACCGGGCTCAGACACCGCAATCATGATGGGACTGGCACACACCCTGATCGATGAAAACCTGCACGATCAGCAGTTCCTCAACTCACATACCAAAGGCTTCGATAAAGTACAGAGCTACCTGCTCGGGGAGCAGGACGGCATAATAAAAAATGCAGAATGGGCCAGCCGGCAGTCCGGCATAGCTGCAGATACATTGCGCTCACTGGCGCGACGTATGGCGGCAAGCCGGACACTAGTCACTACAGCAGTTGGCCTGCAACGCGCCGAATCCGGCGAGCAACCGCTGTGGATGACAGTAACACTAGCTGCAATGCTGGGGCAGATCGGCAAGCCTGGCTGTGGTTATGGCATCGGCTATGGTGCAGATGCCGCTATCGGAACCAGTGACCGTCCGATGCGCTGGCCCACCCTGGATCAGGGCCGGAACCCTGTTGACGATTTCATTCCGGTTGCCGCCGTAGCCGATATGTTGCTGAATCCGGGGCAGCTCTATGAATACAACGGTGAACAGCGCACATACCCGAACGCCCGACTCATGTGGTGGGTCGGTGGTAATCCCTTTCATCATCATCAGGATCTAAATCGCCTGGTTGCGGCATTTCAGACTCCCGAGACTATTATCGTCAACGAGATTAACTGGACCGCCACGGCACGCCATGCCGATATAGTTCTACCCGCTACCTCAGCACTTGAGCGTAACGACTTCGGCGCCGGCAGCCAGGATACCGCACTCATTCCCATGCCACGCGCGATAGAACCGGTGGGCGACGCAATGGATGAGTACGACATCTACAGCGCACTCGCACACCGTCTCGATATTACTGAAAAATTTACTGCAAACCGAACCACTGACCAATGGCTGAATCATCTATGGACTGATATGCAAACCGTTGCAGCAAATCATAACGTCACTCTGCCCTCGTGGAGCCAGTTTCTACAAGGAGACATCATTGAATTCGACGACCCTTCCCCGCAGCAGACTTTTCTATCGGATTTCCGTAGTGATCCAGAGGCAAGCCCACTGCCAACCGCCAGCGGCCGAATCGAATTGTTTTCTGAAAAAATAGCAAGCTATAACTACTCCGACTGCCCCGGCCAGGCCACCTGGCTTCCGCCTGAAGAATGGCTGGGATCTGAAAAAGCGAAGCGCTGGCCTCTGCATTTAATATCGGGGCAGCCCGAAACCAGACTGCACAGCCAGTGGGATTCCGGGGGTTTCAGCAAAAGTCGAAAAATACAGGGCCGCGAGCCAATTTTAATTCACCCCGAAAACGCCGCACAGGCCGGTATAGAAACAGGCGATGTGGTAAGAGTCTATAACGACAGAGGCGCGTGCCTGGCAGGTGCAAAAGTAACCGACCGGGTTCGTAAGGATGTAGTCTTTCTATGGACCGGCGCCTGGTACGACCCTCATCTACATTGCGAATCACCTGCTGAAAAAACAGCACAACCTCTGGAAAAACATGGCAACCCCAACGTACTCACACACGACCGGCGCAGCTCGCGTTTGTCTCAGGGCCCGGCCTCTCACAGCGCACTGGTCGCTATAGAAAAATGGACCGGCGATCTACCACCGGTCACCGCCTTCGACCCACCACCAGGAACCAAATCATAACGGTACAAGAAATCACCGTCCTCTACGCTTGTGTCCTCCGTCCTCCGCACCGCTGTCCTCTGATCAGCAAACGTAGTTCATACCCAGGCGCCCGCCATCAACATAGATTGTTTCGCCGGTTATATAACTGGCTTTATCGCTAACCAGAAAAGCGACAACGTCACCAATCTCACGCGGCCCTCCAACGCGCTTCATCGGTGTGCGGGACATAACCATTTTCATGGCATCGGGGTTCGCATTAACTCCGGCCATCATTGCCGTATCTATCGAGCCCGGGCCTACGGCATTCACTCGAATACCATGTGGAGCCAGTGCAAGAGAACTTGATTTAGTCAGCTGCATCACACCCCCTTTCGATGCGCAATACGCCGCTATTGCAGGGATAGCGACCACTGCATTTATAGACGACATATTCACTACGCTACCTTCGATCTGTGCGGCAACCATGCTTTTCGCAGCACGCTGAAGAGCGAAAAAAGTACCGATCAGATTAACATCGATCACCGACTTGAACTGTTCTAGACTGACCTCGAGAAAATCACAGGGTGCGGCGATCCCTGCATTGTTTACCAGCGTGTTTACCACACCTGCATCCGCTTCTATTTTGTCAAACAACGCTGAGATCTGTTCCGGGTCAGCCATATCGCAGGCTATACCCAATGTATCGCCCCCGAGTTTCTCAGCCGCGGCGGCAACACCGTCTGCATTGATGTCGGCAAGGATAATTCTCGCCCCGCTTTCCGCTATCGCCTCAGCACAGGCATATCCAATACCCTGTGCGCCACCGGTGATCAGTGCAATTGCTCTTTCTGACATGTAGTTAAAGTCCGCTGTTGTAAGAAAGCCTCATTATAAGGCCGCGAATGCTGACTGTTCTCATTTTTCACTATTTTTCTTCCGGCTTGTCAACCGAATGTCACCTCCCGCGTTGTGATCTCTATAACACCAGAATCGAGACTCAACGTGACTATTCAAAAAAGTACCATTCTACTTTTTACTGCGGTGCTGGCCGCTTGCGACGCCGGCGATCAGATCGAAGATGTGATCAATACTCCAGCAGTACAAAATGCACTACTGGCAATCAATTCAACACCAGCCACCGTCCCGATCAACGGCCAGAACAACGGCCAGAACAACGGCCAGAACAACGGCCAGAACCCGCCACCAGACCCCCGCCCCGGTGGCGCCGATAATCGGGGAAACCCACAGCAAAACAACAATCTGGATCAGCAATTACAGTTACTGCTCAACGACCAGAACATCACAGGTGACCCGACCACTGGTTTAGCTCTGCCATCGATCGACGACCCGCTCTCGCAATTGGGCATGAAGCTGTTTTACTCCCGCGGTCTCGGAGGTGAAATGGACACAGCTTGCGTCAGCTGCCATCACCCGTCGCTCGGCGGGGCCGACCGACTCAGCCTGGGAGTAGGTGTCGAAGCCCTTGAAACAGACCTTCTCGGCCCCGGTCGGTTGAATATTTCAGGCACTTTTCCGATTCCGCGAAACGCACCCACGACTTTCAATTCCGGTTTATACCGAAGCAGTCTGTTCTGGGATTCGAGAGTGGCACAACTCGACAGCGGTATACGCACCCCGGACGTTGCCTTCGGCACCGCAGATACTCAGGCCGGCGACTCCCTGCTGGCCGCACAAGCAAGGTTCCCGGTTACCTCAGCTGAAGAAATGCGCACCCATCGCTTTGAGTCGAACGGCAGCAACGCAACGGTACGCAATCATCTGGCTGCACGAATCGGCGGATACGATGGCGGATTCAACGCTCAGACGGAGCTTGATATCAACGATTGGGAAGTTGAATTTCAAACCGCATTCGGCAGCAGTGAACCGGCCGAGACCCTGGTCAGCTATAACAATATAGCCAAAGCAATATCTGCCTATGAATCGTCACAGACTTTTATCGCTAACCCTTGGAAAAGCTACATCGACGGCAATGCCAGCGCAATCAGCAACAACGCCAAGCGCGGGGCGATTCTATTTTTCACCGCAAAAGAAAACGGCGGCGGCGATTGCTCCCGCTGCCATCAGGGTGATCTTTTTTCCGATGAAAAACATCACGTGGTTGCATTCCCGCAAATCGGCCCCGGTAAAGGCGACGGGGAGAACGGCGACGATGACTTCGGACTTGCCCGCGAGACAGGCAATCAATTCGACCGCTATAAATTCAGAACCCCTTCCCTATTAAACATTGCGATAACCGCCCCTTACGGTCACTCAGGCGCTTACCAAAGCCTGAGACAGGTAGTAAGCCATTACAATCGACCACGCAATGCACTCGGTTTTTTCGACAACAACAACTGGTGCCGCATTATTACCGCGCAGGATAACCCGCAGAACTGCGATGCATTGTTCCCCAACGCGCGCAGCAATACTGCACTCGCCCAGGCAGCACTGGACACCGTACCCCGAAATGATTCAATCAACGGTATAGATCTTAATAACAATGAAATCGATCAGATAGTCGAATTCCTTCAGACCCTCACCGACCCGTGCACACAAAATAGAGAGTGCCTGGCACCCTGGATTCCAGCAGCCGGCGGCGGACCGGATGGATTACGCCTGAACGCTGTCGACCAGAACGGCGAGCCGTTGTAGTTAAGCGCACTAAATTTTCCAATCAAATCAGCAAAAACGCAGGGCACTTATCCTGCGTAGCTCAGGCTGGCTTGCTGTTCGGGCACTTATGATCTCACCGCTCCCCGATCTCTGGTAATCTCCCCCGTGTTGTTCCAACAATCCAGAACACACGGGGGAAATTAAATGATACCAGGACGCTTTGAATACCATCAGCCCGATTCGCTGAACGCCGCCGTCGGCCTGCTCAGTGATCTCGGTGAAGATGCCCGGGTAATAGCGGGCGGCCATAGCCTTATCCCGATGATGAAACTACGGCTGGCGATGCCGGAGCACCTCGTCGATCTGAAATCGATCGACGATCTCAAGCATATCAGCGTGAGTAACGGCGTGGTCCGTATTGGCGCAATGACCACACAGGCTGAATTAATCAACAACGCCGAGTTGAAACTCGCCGCTCCAATCGTCAAAGAAACTTCGCTTCAGATTGCTGATCCCCAGGTCCGCTACCAGGGCACCATTGGCGGTAACGTTGCCAATGGCGACCCAGGCAACGATATGCCTGCACTAATGCAATGCCTCGATGCCTCTTACACCCTGCTGGGCCCCGATGGCCAGCGCGAAGTCAAGGCCCGCGATTTTTACGAAGCCGCCTATTTCACCGCGCGCGATGATCATGAAATACTCACCGAGATCTCGTTCCCGGTCTGCAGCGGCGGATACGCCTACGAGAAGCAGAAACGCAAAATCGGCGACTACGCCACAGCCGCAGCAGCTGTCCTCTTAACCCGTGCCGATGACGGCTCCTGCGCACATGCCTCAATCGCGCTCACCAACCTTGCTGACACACCGGTATTCTGTGCCGATGCCTCAGCAGATTTAATGCAGTCCGGCATCAGCGACACCAGCATCACCGCTGCCGTTCAGTCCTGCCTCGGCTCCATAGAACCGGTAGATGATAATCGCGGCCCGGCCGAATTCAAAAAGCACGCCGCTGCAATCATTCTGAAACGTTCCCTCGATCTGGCCTGGTCTCGCGCCTAAAAGCCTGTAAACAAGGCCTGCCACCACCAAACCAGATCCAAACAGCAGAACCAGACACCATGACTAAAAAAACGATTACGTTAAACGTCAACGGACAAACCGTTGAAACTCAGGCAGAACCCAGAGAACTGCTCATTCATGTATTGCGCGAGCAACTGGAGATCACCGGCCCGCATATCGGCTGTGAAACCTCCCACTGCGGCGCCTGCACCGTTGAAATAGACGGGCGCTCGGTAAAGTCGTGCACCCTGTTTGCGATTCAGGCTCAGGGCTCGGAGATCACCACCATCGAAGGCCTGGGCAACCCCGACAAACTGCACGTACTGCAAGAAAAATTCAAGGAGCACCACGGTTTGCAATGCGGTTTTTGTACACCTGGAATGATCACACGGGCGCACCGTCTACTGGAAGAAAACCCGAACCCCACGGAAGAAGAAGTGCGCTTTGGAATTGCCGGGAACCTGTGCCGCTGCACCGGCTATCAGAACATCGTCAAATCAATTATGGCCGCGGCCGCAGAGCTTAACCAATCGGAGGCAGTCGCATGAGTGTGGAAGCCAAAACTATGGAAGAACGCCAGGCTGCATTAAAAGGTCTGGGCACCTCGCGCAAACGGGTTGAAGATGCGAGATTTACTCAGGGTAAGGGCAATTATATCGACGACCTGAAAATGCCCGACATGTTGTTTGGTGATTTTGTCCGCTCGCAGTACGCACATGCGCGCGTAAAATCTATAGATACCTCGGCGGCAATGGCCCTGCCCGGCGTTATCGCTGTACTCACTGCAAAAGATCTGGAACCGCTGAGTCTGCACTGGATGCCGACACTCGCGGGCGACAAGCAAATGGTTCTGGCCGACGGCAAAGTGCTGTTCCAGGGTCAGGAAGTCGCCTTTGTGGTAGCGGAAGATCGCTACATCGCAGCTGACGCAGTTGATCTCGTCACTGTCGAATACGAAGAACTACCGGTACTGGTCGATCCGTTCAAGGCAGAACTGCCGGACGCGCCGGTACTGCGCGAAGATATCGCCGACGCCACCGAAGGCGCACACGGGCCACGGCGTCACCCAAACCATATATTCACCTGGGAGCAAGGTGAAAAAGAAGCCACTGAATCAATACTCGAAAGTGCACCGGTTGTTGCAGAGGAAATGGTGTATTACCACCGCACCCACCCCTGCCCGCTTGAAACCTGTGGCGCGGTTGCCTCGATGGATAAAGTCAACGGCAAACTGACACTCTGGGGCACCTTCCAGGCACCGCATGTCGTGCGAACGGTCGCGTCGCTGTTATCTGGTATTGCCGAGCACAATATTCGTGTGGTATCGCCCGATATCGGCGGCGGCTTCGGCAACAAGGTTGGGGTTTATCCCGGCTACGTCTGTGCGATCGTTGCGTCAATTGTCACTGGCAAGCCGGTTAAATGGGTTGAAGATCGCATGGAAAACCTCAGCGCCACAGCGTTCGCCCGCGACTACTGGATGCAGGGCAAAATCGCTGCAACGGCCGAGGGAAAAATTCTAGGCTTATGGTGCCACACCACAGCCGACCACGGTGCTTTTGATGCCTGCGCCGACCCGACAAAATACCCCGCAGGCTTCATGAATATCTGCACAGGCTCATATGACATTCCAACAGCCTATCTGGCTGTTGACGGAATCTACACCAACAAGGCCCCCGGTGGTGTTGCCTACCGATGCTCATTCCGCGTAACCGAAGCGGCCTATTTTATAGAACGCATGATCGAAGTGCTGGCAATCAAACTGAATATGGATGCTGCAGAATTACGCAGTATCAATTTCATAAAAAAAGATCAATTCCCCTACCAGTCGGCACTGGGCTGGGAATACGATTCAGGCGACTACCACACGGCCTGGAACAAAGCGCTGGATGCAGTCGACTACAAAGGATTGCGCGCAGAGCAGGCAGCCCAGGTTGAAAAATTCAACGCAGGCGAAACACGTAAGCTAATGGGTATAGGCCTGTGTCATTTCACCGAGATTGTCGGCGCCGGGCCAGTTAAAAATTGCGACATCCTCGGTATGGGCATGTTTGACAGCTGCGAGATCCGCATACACCCTACCGGCTCAGCTATAGCACGGCTCGGTACTATTTCTCAGGGTCAGGGGCACGCGACAACATTCGCACAGATTCTCGCCACGGAAATAGGAATTTCCGCCGACGACATAACCATAGAAGAAGGCGATACCGACACCGCTCCTTATGGACTCGGCACCTACGGATCGCGCTCAACGCCGGTGGCAGGTGCTGCAACCGCCATGGCCGGTCGCAAAATACGTGCTAAAGCTCAGATGATTGCAGCTTACCTGCTGGAGGTGCACGACAACGATGTCGAGTGGGAAGTAGACCGCTTCGTGGTGAAAGGTGCACCGGAACGTTTCAAAACCATGAAAGAAGTCGCCTTTGCTTCCTACACTCAGGCAATTCCAGGGGTAGAGCCGGGCCTTGAAGCGGTCAGCTACTACGACCCGCCCAACATGACCTACCCCTTCGGTGCCTATATCTGCGTGATGGATATAGACGTCGATACCGGTGTTGCCGAAATCCGCAAATTCTTTGCACTCGACGACTGCGGCACGCGCATCAACCCGATGATCATAGAAGGGCAGGTGCATGGCGGTCTGACCGAGGCGCTGGCAATTGCGCTGGGGCAGGAAATTGCCTACGACGAGCTCGGCAATGTCAAAACCGGCTCGCTGATGGACTTTTTCATCCCCACCAGCTGGGAGACACCGAACTACGAAACCGACTTCACCGAAACACCCAGCCCGCACCACCCCATTGGCGCCAAGGGTGTAGGTGAAAGCCCGAATGTCGGCGGCGTACCCGCGTTTTCCAACGCCATCAACGATGCCTTCAAAGCATTTGGTTTAACTCATACGCACATGCCTCACGATCACTGGCGTATCTGGAAAACCGCCAACGATCTGGGCTTGCATGGTTGACCGACTAACGGCCACAGGGCTTACATGCAGTAACCCGCCATGACCTGGAAGTCACTGCAGTCCAGCCTGGCAGAGATCGGCTACATCGCCTCCGACGAGTTGGCGATGGCGCTGCATTTATCGGTCAGGCTGGAACGCCCCTTACTGCTTGAGGGTGCAGCCGGGGTGGGTAAGACCGAAGTCGCAAAAATGCTGGCACAGCTCTATAGCACCCGACTGATTCGCCTGCAATGCTATGAAGGGCTCGATGCCAGCACGGCTATCTATGAATGGAACTACCAGCGGCAGCTGCTCAGCGTACGGGCGTCTGCCGACAAGGATCTATCCACCGAGCAAGTCGAAGAGCAGATATTCTCAGACCGCTTCCTACTGAAACGACCGTTACTGGAGGCTATAACACAACCACAGCCCCCGGTATTGCTAATCGATGAGATCGATCGCGCCGATGAAGAATTCGAAGCCTATTTACTCGAGATTCTCTCGGATTTTCAGGTATCTATCCCGGAGCTAGGCACCATAGAAGCCGTATCAAAACCGCATGTAATCCTGACATCCAACGGCAGCCGTGATTTATCAGATGCATTGCGCAGGCGATGCTTCTATACCTATGTAGAATATCCGGATGCTGTAACCGAACTGGCTATACTAAATAAACGGCTACCAGGCATCGATGCCACTCTGGCCGAACAGATTGTAGGATTTGTACAGGCACTTAGAAAGGAAGAGCTCGACAAAAACCCGGGCGTTGCTGAAATGCTTGACTGGGCAGCCGCCGTTGCAGGCCTCGGTGTCGCAAACTTGTCGGATGATCCTATAGAATTACAGGCCACACTAATTTGTCTGTTGAAAACACAATCAGACAAAGCCTCTATTACAACCGAAGTCACACAGCGGCTGGCAGGCAAAGTCGTTCAATGAGAACCACTCGCTTTCCAACCTCAGCGAGCGGCGTCAGTGAACGTTTCTCAGGATTCATAGAACACTTGCGCTCTAACGGGCTGGCAATAGGTGTAGCTGAAACAACCAGCGCACTCGAAGCGCTGTCACTGATAAACATAAATAATCGTAACGATGTCAGACTGGCATGCAAAGCGATCTGCAGCAGCCGTGCGGACGAATTCGATCAATTTGACGAACTCTTTAAAGCCTACTGGTACAACCGCGGGCGTGAAAAACAGGCCATAGCTGAATCACACACACCTGCACGCAAGCCGTCGCAGAGTACCTTTCAGCCTGGCGTTGACAGCACCCGACAGGCGGCGTCCAGCGGTGAATCAGACGAAGCAGAAAACAGCGGCGAACACGAGCATGAATCTGCACACACGGGCGACGGAAAACTAATCGCATCAACAACTACCAATCTTGAAAAAATTGATCTCAGAGAACTGATGACGCCGGAGTCATTGCAGCGTGCCGGGCAGCTGGCCACCCGATTAGCCGCCGCCATGCGTGACAGACGCTCACGACGCCGGCGTGCAGCAAATCGTGGTTCTCTCCTCGACTTGCGTCGTATAATGCGCAACAGTGTCAGCCATGGCGGCGAACCTTTAGAACTATTCAAACGGAATAAACCTGATCGACCGGTTAATATAGTGGCCCTGCTCGATGTATCCGGCTCAATGACCATCTACGCACGGGTTTTTCTATCTTTTCTAAAAGGGCTGGTCGGTAATGATCAGCGCACCGATGCCTATCTGTTTCATACAAAGCTTGTGCGCGTGAGCGATGCACTACGCGATCACGATTCTTTAAGAGCAGTGAACCGGCTGTCACTGATGGCACAGGGCTTCGGCGGTGGGACAAAAATAGGCACCAACCTGCAGCGCTTCAATCAACACTACGCGGCCCGTACCGTTTCTGCGAGAAGCGTGGTGATTATCTTCTCAGACGGCTACGACACCGATCCACCAGAGGTAATCGCAAGCGCTCTGGCACGACTAAAAAAACGCGGATGCCGAATCATTTGGCTCAACCCGCTAAAGGGCTGGAAAGACTACGAGCCCGTTGCACGTGGCATGGCAGCCGCCCTGCCCTGGCTCGATCTGTTCGCTGCCGCCAATACGCTTGAAAGTCTGGCGGCACTGGAGCCTCACCTTGAACGCCTGTAAATTACCGCACATTCACCTATGATGCGACTCATCTCCGTACCAAAACTCTATTGTGCCATGCCATTTTCCACTCATGTCTGACTCCGGCCACGACAACTACCCGAGTGCCGATATGACCGATCTGGTGCACTTGCTGAAATCCGGTGGCGATGAATTCGCCGTTGCAACAGTCGTACGCACCATATCAGTGACCGCAGCAAAGCCCGGCGCCAAGGCCATTATCAATGCCAGCGGAGAAATACTGGAAGGCTGGATCGGTGGCGGTTGCGCGCGACACGCGGTAATTACTGCAGCAAAAAAATCTATTGCCGATGGTGAGCCGCGTTTCGTTTCTATACAGCCCGAAGAAATACTCAAAGAGCGAGGCCTGCACGCCGGCGAAGAACGCGATGGTGTGACGATTGCCAGCAACCTGTGCCCGAGCAAGGGATCAATGGAGATTTTTGTCGAGCCCGTGCTATCAAGCCCTGACTTACTCGTACTGGGTGCAAGCCCGGTTGCCGCCATGCTCGTGAGGCTCGGTGGTTCATTCGGCTTCAATGTCTCTGTGATCGATACTAATCTACCCGACTACCCGGCGGAACTAGTTAAGAACCACTACACACAGGCGAGCGAAATCCCGAAGGATCACCCCCATCGTTATACGGTAGTCGCCACTCAGGGCAGCGGCGATGTTGACGCCTTACTCGCCGTGCTGGCACTGCAATCACGATATATAGGCTTTGTCGGCAGCCGCCGGAAGTTGTTATTTTTAAAGGAAAAACTCAAAACACAAGGTCTGTCGGATAATTCACTGCAGCATATAAAAGGGCCGGCCGGCCTTGATATCGGTGGCGTAACCCCACAGGAGATCGCTTTATCTATTCTGGCAGAGATTATTCAACTCCGCCGACGCAAGCTGCCCACCTCTGCGTGACCCCGACTCAATATCTCACATACTCGCCACTACTCGCATTCCCGGACAGCCACCTGAGTTACAATCACCAACTTACAATTCCAACGTTACAATACAGATTTCACCGACCCGGAAGAATAACCGACAATGATTTTACAAGACGAAGTACTGGTACCTCTCGACCGCAACACCGTATTCCAGGCCCTTAATGATCCGGAAATTCTAAAAGCCAGTATTCCCGGCTGTGAAGAACTGATTAAACACAGCGACACAGAAATGGAAGCCACGGTAGTGGTGAAGTTCGGCCCGGTAAAAGCAAGCTTCAGCAGCAACGTGGAGATAGACCCGAGCGCCGGCCCGGAGCAATTTGATCTCACCGGCAGCGGTGATGCCGGTGTGGCAGGATTTGCCAAAGGTGGTGCCAGAGTTGTTCTAACCGAACAGGATAGCAGCACCCTGCTGAACTACGAAGTCAATATCGATATCGGTGGAAAACTGGCACAAATTGGTAGTCGTCTGGTAGAAGGCACCTCCAAGCGCCTGGCAAAGAAATTTTTCACTAACTTTGAAGAAGCACTTCTGGCCAAGTATTCCTGACTGCTGGCTTATAGATACCGCCAACACACAGGTATTTGCTCTACACGTATTTTTATAGACACACACTACGGATCGCTATGCATATCGATATGTCCACCCTGGCACCTATTCAGGCCTACGCACTGATGACGCAGACGGTTATACCCAGACCAGTCGCCTGGGTTCTAACCGAGAACGACGACAAAAGCCACAATCTAGCGCCATTCTCCTATTTCAACGGTCTCGCCAGTGATCCACCGATGATCATGATCTCGATTGGTCTGGCCCCCGACGGCTCAATTAAAGATACGCGGGTAAATATAGAAGAGCGCAAGCATTTTATAGTTCACATTGCGCACCGGGAAATGGCTGAAGCGATGACTAAATCTTCCGCCACCATGCCACGCAATGAATCCGAGATAACCATGCTTGATCTGGAACTCGCTGAAATGCCTGGCAGCAGCCTGCCACGCCTTAAAGACTGCAGAATCGCCTACGCCTGTGAATACGATTCCATGCACATGATCAAAGATCAATCCATCGTGTTCGCTCACCTGAAACATCTCTATGTCGATGACGCAATAACCGGCAAAGATGCCAAGGGACGCATGTGCATCAATGCGATAGATGCAGATCCCCTCGGGCGACTCGGCGGTGGTGAATATTTTGGCGCCGGAGAACTGATCTATGTAGAGCGGCCCGCCTGATCAATAACGGGTCAACCCGGGTTTAGAAACGTTGTAGCGAGGCGAACCTCAAACCGACAAGCCTGTATCGGCAAAGTGGGGTTCCCGGAAGTAGATTTGTGAAGATCCCAAAACAGGTTCAAGAGATTGTCAAATAGCAAATTCCCGAAAGGGCGTGGATTAAGGTTCGCGTTGCTTCGATAAAACTCTCCCGAACACAACAGGTTATTCAAATTCCACTTTCCACCTCCTGAATCACACCTGGTAACCGTCCCTTCAGTGTCGTGTTATAAGCTCCGCAGTCGCAGTGCAGCCAAAGATAAAGTGTTATTGTGGTAATAATACCGGCTTATGCACGAATATCAAATCAAAACAATAACTTAAAAATATATATTCCCGAACCGATTTGTGAGCCAGCAAATTAATAATATATAATGATATACAAAATAAGAACCCAATTCCCAGACAGGATTCTAGGTGGCTGTCCGAGAACTGGAATTTTACAAAACGACATACCATATGTAGCGATTGTGATCTTACTTATCTCTATATCTGGTATGTATAATTCCATTTTTCTAGTTCTCGGACAGGCTCCTAGGTGGCTGTCCGAGAATTGTGGTCGTAGCATGGATATGAGGTTTTGATTCAGAAAGTGCGATAAATTTAGGCGAACAATTAATCACACTTATCTGATGTTATCTCAAAGGCCAGCCAGAATATCCCGTCCACAGCAGATCGTTCATTTTTGGACTGGCTTTCTCCTGCATCTCCTTTAACAACGGCACTGCCATTGCTGCCAACCGCAATTTATTGAGATAAAAAATATAGTAGACAATAGTAACCACCAGTTCTACCAGTCAACAAAATGGCTTGACACGATTTCATTTATCGATAAAACTAAATCTATGTCGAACATCATCCTCAATACACAGCGTCGCCGCAGCACCAAAATTCCGGTGGTGCTGTCGCCCGTTACCTGACAATCGACAACAGCCGCCCTCCCACAAGGCGGCTTAAAATCTAAATGGTCGTCTTTCCAAGTCTTTCTAAAAGGAACCGACCAATGACCAATACCTCCTCGACCTCCAATGCCCTTATGGCAATTACCGCTCGGCCACCAATCACCATGGTACGCGGCCAGGGCTCATGGCTATGGGACGAAAACGGAAAGCGCTACCTCGATTTTATCCAGGGCTGGGCAGTCAATTCATTAGGGCATTGCCCGCTGCAAATAAGCAACGCCCTGTGCACACAAAGTAAAACACTAATTACCCCCAGCCCTGCGTTGCATAATGCACCGCAGCTTGGCCTCGCGAGTAAGCTTGCCAACTCAAGCGGCTTGCAGCAGGTGCATTTCTCCAACTCCGGATCAGAGGCCAATGAAGTTGCTATAAAACTTGCAAGAAAATGGGGGCAGCTGAACAAGCACGGCGCATACGAAATTATAACCACCTTCAATGCGTTTCACGGCCGCACAATAGCGGCCATGTGCGCCAGCGGCAAACCCGGATGGGATGAACTATTTCCGCCAATACTACCCGGTTTCAGTAAAGTACCGTTTGCTGATACTGATGCCATGCGCTCGGCGATTACCAGTAACACAGTCGCGTTAATGATCGAACCGATACAAGGAGAGGCAGGCGTTATAGTACCTGACGACAACTACCTCTATTCTCTGCGCCAGCTCGCCGACGAACACAATCTGCTATTAATACTTGACGAGGTACAAACAGGAGTCGGCCGTACGGGCACCTTCTACGCTTTCGAACACTGTGGAATCACCCCTGATATCCTCACCCTCGGAAAAGGCCTGGGCGGTGGCGTTCCGCTCTCTGCAACACTGGCCGCCGAGCGTGCATGCTGCTTTGAATACGGAAACCAGGGCGGCACGTACAACGGCAATCCACTCATGACTGCCGCGGGTCTTGCTGTAGTTGAGACAGTGTCGTCTGCCGGGTTTCTTGCATCAGTAACAGACTGCGGTCGACACCTGAAAGACAAGCTCCTTACTATTGCGACAAAGCACGGCCTGCTCAATGTGCGCGGACGCGGACTGCTGCAGGGCTTTGATCTACCCGCACCTTGTGCGACCGATGTACAGACACTTGCGTTTGAACTGGGTTTAATAATCAATGCGCCGAGGCCAGCCTCAATTCGCCTAATGCCCGCGCTGAACGCTTCAAAAGCGGAAATAGACGATGCAATAATGCTCCTGGACACAGTAATAGAGCAAACACTAAGAGACAATACTCACTGAGTTATCGTAGATTTATAATAACCGGTGGATGTACACAGCCACCGCCGGAACTCGGCAAATTGCCAGTGGTCCAAATTTCCATCACCATACGAACACATCACTACCGGGTTCAAGGAGCATCCAATGCGTCAATTTATTGCTTTACTATTATTTCTTACGCTCAGCAGTACGGCGCACTCCAGACAACCAGCTGATTTCGCTGAGCTCTATGAAGCTCATTCGGATTCGGTCGTTACGGTAAACACCGTTAGCGTTACTATACAAGGCCAGTCTCGTCGCACCCAGAAAGGCCTGGGCTCAGGGGTTCTGATCAAATCTGATCAAATAATGACGGCGGCACACGTAGTCGACGGCGCGCAGGTTATCGAGGTGCAGTTCAACGATGGCGAGCTCATCAAAGCAAGCGTTGTCTCTTCACTGAAGGACAGCGATGTCGCTCTGCTGCAGCTGGAACGCCCGCACCCGTCTCCGAGGATTGCCACTCTTGCCGATTCCGAACAGACACGCATTGGCAGCCAGGTTTTTATTATTGGCTCGCCGTTCGGAATATCGCAGACGTTGAGTGTCGGCCATTTATCCGGTCGAATGAATCGAGGGCTGATGGCTGGCGGCGCACCGATAGAATTCCTGCAAACCGACACCGCTATAAACACGGGCAACTCCGGCGGGCCGATGTTCAATACCCGGGGCGAAGTGATCGGCATCGTGAGCTTTATTCTGAGCAAAAGCGGAGGCTTTGACGGTATCGGCTTTGCAACCGCAATCAATTCTGCCAAAGAAGCGCTGCTCACCAGCTCTGGTGTGCTTGCTGGCTTTGAAGGCATCATGCTCACCGACGATCTCGCACGTATTTTGAATTTCCCGAAAGCAGGTCTGCTGGTGCAACGCGTGAACGCCGATTCCGTTGTTGGCAAAGCCGGGTTAATGCCTGGTATTGTTCCAGCAGAAATCGCCGGCAGTCCCTTTCTGCTGGGTGGAGACCTGATTCTTGAGATCAATGGGCTGGTGTGCGCCACACCCCACGATTTTGAACTGGTCAGGTCCTCTACTCTCGAGCTGCACTCCGATGAATCCTACGGCATCAAGGTATTCCGGCAAGGTGAAACGATAGAACTACTTGCCGGTATGCCACTGACAGGCATTAACGCCTTCGGAGTCACCCTAACCAAATAACGCTCTACTCCAAAGACACGTTACAATCGAGCTGTACGGGTGGAGTCAAATTCGTTTATCAAGCCCCTGGACTTTCAAATCCCGGGGGCTCAGATCGCAGTGCTGCGAAACCGGCGTCCGCGCAGATAGCGGTACCCACCCACCAGGCTTACGGTTATCCAGACGACCTGAATTATCGCCGAAGCAAGATTGAAATCGTTGCAGAGACTGATTAAAACCAGCGTTGCCGCACAGCCATTTGCAATACAGTATTGTAGTGAATTGCCATCAATTCGCCCTAACTGCAGCGCGCCGTAGCTACAGACATAACAAAGCACACCAAGTAACCCGATCATATCGTAAAGAAACTGCTCATGGCTCAACAGACCGGTAAATTCCATTATCTTGTCTATCCGTATTATTATTTGTGAAGCGCTAAGCACTGGTAAATCCTGACATTCGCAGCGCCTTGTTCAATATTGCAATTTTCACTTGAACCGGTTTCTGTGTATCAATGCGTTCGCGGGTGAACAACAACCCGTTACACCGGATCAAAGCAAGCAACTGCAAGTACGGAACAAATTATAGAAACCCGCTCCGCTCGCGTCTTCCCACTAAAGTAGGAGCCATTAGTGGTAAAATTACCCTCCTCCGCGTAGCGTATCCATCCAGTCATCAATGGCTGTACAAGGCACACATTGCATACTCTGGACCTCGCGCATGGCTAGTATTAACACCAAACCAAATGTCACTACATCAATGACTATGACTCAGAGCTTTACCGGCAGCGATATCTTCGACGGCCAGATTCTCCATCAACGGTCAGCGCTGATTGTGCGTGACGAACAGATTGTCGCAATTGTCGATGAACAAGACACACCAGACAGCGCGCAGTCAATTGAACTGAGCGGCGGCATACTGGTACCGGGTTTTGTCGACCTGCAAGTGAATGGCGGCGGCGGCATCCTACTCAATGAGGAACCCACAGTAGAAGGCATCAAACGCATTTGCAGCGCACACTTACCCTTCGGCACCACTGCACTGCTGCCAACCCTCATTACCGACACCCCACAGGTGACTGATGCCGCGATAAATGCAGGAATTGCCGCGCACCGAGCGAAAGTACCTGGCTTCATCGGTCTGCATCTGGAAGGCCCTCACCTGGACGTAACCAGAAAAGGTGCACATGACTCCGCGCTGATCAGGCCAATGGCAACAGACGACCTGCAGCGGCTAATAGCAGCTAAAAACGCCTTGCCAACCCTGCTGGTCACTGTGGCTCCTGAATCAATCACCAACGAGCAAATTTCTACACTAGCGAGCGCCGGAGTGATTGTCAGCCTCGGGCACACAAACACCAGCAACAGCAACGCAACAGCCGCCTTTGAAACAGGAGCAAGCTGCGTTACCCACCTGTTCAACGCCATGAGCCCGCTCAATCATCGGGAGCCGGGGCTGGTCGGCGCTACACTCGCCAGCGACACCACATACGCTGGCCTGATTGCAGATGGCTTTCATGTCGATAAAACGGCTATTGCAATTGCACTGGCTGCCAAGCAAGGCAGCGGCAAAATTTTTCTGGTGACCGATGCCATGTCTACCATTGGCACTGATCTTAAATCGTTCGAGCTCAATGGTCGAAAGATCACACGAAGCGACGGCAGGCTTACCCTCGCCGACGGCACACTTGCCGGTGCCGATCTCGACATGATTTCAGCAATCCGCTTCCTCGTCGACAGCGTTGGAGTCGAAGCGCTTGAAGCATTTCGCATGGCCTCTGCTTATCCGTCACAGTGCATCAGGGCCAGCAACACGTTGGGGTATTTACATAAAGGGGCCTCTGCCGATCTGGTGCATGTAAGCGATGCTCTAGAAATTCAGCGAGTATGGCAACAGGGCAGGCAGGTATTTACCCTGCACTAGACTGGAAGAACCGGCGTCTAACCCGGATCGCCTTATTCACAAGGCGGCAAGAAAAAAAGGAAAATGTCTGTATACATGGGTATGAATAGGAATGGGAAAACTGTGTTTTGAAAACTGCAATGTGTCTATTCGCCATCAGACGAAAATATCGCGTCACATCTCGTATGATCAGGCCCGTCACGCAGCAGGCCACATTTCTCACTCGATAATACAACCTCTTTAGCGCTATTTCCGCTGAGTGACGAATCCTCATGAATAATGCAGGCCAGCCCATAACGTAAAAAACTAAATGAGACCGCTACTATTAACCAAGACTCCAATTCAGTCCGGCTGAAAGCACTGCTTGCAACCTGCGGGGCGCACGCCATTCAGGACGGGCTCGTCGCTATTCAGTTCGTGCTGCTACCTGTGCTGGCGCAAAGCCTGGGGCTCAGCTACAGCCAGGTCGGCATTTTAAAGGCAGCGAACAACATCGCCACATCGGTGCTGGAAATTCCATCCGGGTTTCTGGCAGAAAAATTCGGCGAAAAGAAACTGCTTATATTCGGCTTACTCTGCGCTGGAATCGGCTATATCGGAGTGTCCCAGTCAGGCTACTTTGCTACAGTCTGCTTCTTCTTTCTGATAACCGGCTGCGGTGCGGCGTTTCAACACTCTTTATCGTCCGCACTCATTGTAAATAATTTTCAGGGAGGGCTCAGGCGCAAGACACTCGGAACCTATAATGCCTTCGGCGATGTCGGCAAACTGCTCTATACAGGCTCTTTCAGCTTGCTGATGGGCATCGGACTGGCCTGGAATAGCGTGGTCCTGCCACTGGCAATTTCAGCCTGTGTTTTTGCCATTGTCGTTTGGCAGTTGCTACCCGACACTCACACTAACAGTCGCCCGACCAAAAGAGAATCTGCCGGTAAAGGCACATGGGGCATTCGTCACCCGACTCGCTTCAGTGCGCTCGGTACGATGGTGCTGCTGGATAGTATGGTGCAATCGGGCTTTTTTACGTTTATCGCATTCGTGCTCATTGAAAAAGGTGCCAGTGCCAGCCACGCGGCAGGCGGAGTGGTACTCACTCTGATCGGCGGCACTGCAGGTAAACTTGCCGGTGGTTTTCTTGCCAGCCGGCTGGGTGATCGCGCATCATTCAACCTGATCCAGGTCGTGTCAATCGTCGGCATCATCGCAATTATATTTCTGCCGCTGCAAGCCGTTTTTATTATTCTGCCTCTGGTGGGTATTTTCGTGCAGGGATCTTCCACCATTTGTTACGGCGCTGTAGCCGAGCAGGTAGAAGAAGATAAAACAGCCCGAGGCTATGCCGTTATCTATACACTCGCGGCTGGCGCTTCAGCAATCGGCCCGGCAACCCTGGGTATCATCGCCGATATCTACAGCCTTACTGCCACTGTCTGGATGCTGGCAGCGCTCACGGCACTGACCGTATTGTTCAGCGTGACGCTTTCCGGCAGGCAATATATGGCCAAACCTGTTTGACACTGGGCCGCAATGTGCCACCCTGAACATCAATTCCCGTCAACAGGAGCTCCGATTGTGACCAGCAAACCCCCAGGCCAGCCTGGCTTCGAGAGCCTGCTTACACCGGTGTCAGCTGACGATTTTTTCTCCCGATACTGGGAAAAAATGCCTCTCCATATCAGTCGCACGGATGAAGCGTTTTTTGCCCGCTTGTTGTCGGTCGAACAGATTGATCAGCTGCTGAGCAGCGGCGAACACACTTTCCCGAATATCCAGCTCACCCAGTCCAGCGACCCGGTATCAACAGAGGAATACGTCGAGCCGGACAACACTATAAACCCGCTCCGCCTGATACAGCGCCACCACCAGGGCGCTACTATTGTACTTTCACAGGCACAGGACTATTTACCGCAGCTGGCCAATTTTACCCGCCGGATGCAGGCAGCATTTCAACTACAGTGCCAGACCAATGTCTATCTCTCCCCTCCTGCCCGGCAAGGTTTTAATCCGCACTATGACTCCCACGACGTGTTCATTCTGCAGGTCAGCGGCAGTAAAACATTTAATTTCTATAACGGAGGTATAGACCTTCCGCTGAACAGCCACCGCTTCGACAAAAATAACACAGTTGTCGGAGACAAAAACGAGAGCATCTGCTTAACACCCGGAGACACGCTCTATATTCCGCGCGGCGTGTTACACGATGCAATAGCACATGACAACACCTCACTGCACATCACGCTGGGAGTCTATTCAATAACTTTGTTGCAATTGCTGCAGGAAACCCTTCAGGTTGCCGCTGAGAAAGATATCCGGTACCGGCAATCCGTACCACCAATACCGTGGCAGCAGCACAGCGGCAGAGCGGAATTCCAGCAAGCATCAGATGCCGTGATAAGCACACTGCTTACCGCAGACAACCTGGACATAGCAATTGCCAAACTACGCGATCATATATCGCTGGAAACAAAGCCCGACATCGCCGGCCTCCTGAAAAACGGTTCAGGTAATGAAGATCTCACATTGAGCACGGTTATCCGGCTTCGCAATGAAGCTTTACTCGGAGTTGAACATAACGGGCCAACACTTCGACTACGCGCTTTCGGTCAAATACTGGAGTTCGAGGAGCCCATGAGCCATGCAGTTGAGTTAATCGTAAAGCAGCAGCGCGTACAGCTTGATAAGCTGCCACTAACAGACAACAAACAAAAATTTGCACTTACAGCTCAACTCCTGCGCGAAAATATAGTCGCTATTGAAAAGCCGGGTTTTCAGCTACCTCAGTAGCGTAATCCATCCAGGTACAGTTCTTCTACAGCGAGCCGGTGCATCACGGCAGTTCTAACGGACGTTCGCAAACCACTTGACAGCACTGTGACTGCTTGATAGCGTAATTTTCGAAATGATCGCAAAGGGGAATATTGTGAGTAACAATAACAGCGATAGCCTTCTGGTTCGGGACCGTCTGAGCAGACGCCGTTTTATTCGATCTGGCAGTGCGTTTTTACTGGCGGGCAGCGCAGCTATTGCCACAAGCGCCGTTCGCGCCGACGACTGCGATCGCATGTCAAAAGAAGAACTGGCAAAAACATGTTACGACAACGATTCCGGTGACAACACCGATCCAAAAGCCGGCTGCATTCCATGCAGCGCATTACAGTTACCGCTCACCGAAAATACCAACAAACCGGTGAAAGTAGCCAAAGTTATCGCTTGAGGCATTTAGACTCAGACTAATTACCATACACTGACTCACGGTAAACTCCGGTATTGCAAATAATTTCAAGATTAGTAATTGACAAAACTGTGTTAAAAGTGCTGCACGGAGTTTTTACTGGATTGAGCGGGTCACTATAAGTGATATTCAGTAATGATCGGTACGGCACCCTGGGAGCTTGTGTGAGAATGAGGGTCGTAGCGAGGGCGTGAGGTTTTGAGTCAGATATTTCGATCGATTGAGGTGA